>CAZCOG010000014.1:0-118204 GCA_964500445.1 uncultured Persicitalea sp.
GTATTATACGCTTTCTCGTCGGATTTTTACTACTATGTTTACCTATTTTTCGTGAGGAATTTTTTGTAGCACACCGCACGATCTTTCCACTCTACTTTTTTCTGTTTCCCATTGGGTTAATCGTAATAATATGGTCCTTTTCCGGCCGGCGCTTAATCCGGTTCGGCGTATTAGTGGGCATCTTCATAGGTATCGAAGCCGCATTGGTGGGTAGCGTCATCTACATGGCCCATTATCAGCGTTATACGCCGCTGCCGGACAGTTACTATATCTGGGTTCGGCAGCAGTACAGCTATTTCAAAAGTACTACCAACTTTGATTCGGCTTTGTCTCGATACGACACCGCGTTCACTTATCGCTTTCGGCCCAATATCACGGGTAGATTTACCAATCCTGAATTTGATGTGCAGATCAGGACCAATTCGCTTGGGGTGCGGGATGACGAAGCCAGTCTTCAGAATCCGGACATCGTGGTTTTAGGCGATTCGCACGGAATGGGCTGGGGGGTAGAACAGCAGGAACGGTTTTCGGGAGTACTTGAAAAGCGGCTTCACGTCAAAGTTCTCAACACGGCCATCACCTCTTATGGTACATATCGGGAGGCCAAATTGCTTGGCCAGGTTGATTTGGATTCTTGTCAACTGCTCATTATTCAGTACTGCGACAACGATTTGGCGGAGAACGAAGCGAATCTGGATACGGCCCGGAATCCTGGGATTGATAATGTCGCGTTTAGGGCGGCGGAGAAACGGAACACGATCAATAAAACATATTTCCCCTTCAAAGGTATTTTTCTGAGCCTCCGCTGGCTGATTACCAGCGGTATAAGTAGTGCCTCTCAACCCGCTCCTCGGGCTTCTCCTCCGCAACATTCCAACTCTCAAGCGACAAAGTTTGAACACGCCGAAGCCTTTTTCCCGTATCTGAGTCGCATACGGGAGCGATATAAAGGGCCAATAATCGTTTTTGACCTGGGCGTCTACAATTATCCCATAGTAAAAGAATTTCGGGATTACCAGGCTATTCATCCCGCCGAGGAGGTATATTTCATGAACGTACACGCTTTGCTGAATCGGCAGGATTACTTTACCATTGATGATCACATCAATGCCCGTGGCCACGCCAAAATAGGAGCAGCACTGTCTGGTTTGATTCAGGAAAAAGACTGGTTGGAATCACGTTAAGATTCCTTTTAAGAGCACCGCCTCGCCTATGGAGCACAAACCCATCCCGACCATTGACCTTACCCGCCTGAACGAAACCCCGCATTCGGAAATTTTGGTGAGGCCTTTTGGGGAGTACCTGTTGCAGCATCACAAAAATCTGGATTTTGCCCACCGTCATTCGTTTTATCATCTGGTTATGTTTACCAGAGGTGCTGGTAGCCATACCATCGACTTCACCACGTTTGCGCTGCAGCCTTATCAAATCTACTTTATGATTCCGGGGCAGGTACATGCATGGAACTTCACCGGGGAGGTGGATGGCTATGTGGTCAATTTCTCAGAATCCTTTTTTCAGTCATTCCTGCTGAAAGCCGATTATCTCGAAAATTTTCCATTTTTCAGGGGCATTGCGGCCAACGGGGTCATCGACTTGCCGGCGCCATTGGGAGAGGAAGCAGTGGGTAGTTTTGAAAAACTCCTTTCCCTGTTTGACCATAAGGGGCCATTCCGGTTGGATCGACTGCGGGTAGTTTTGCTGGATTTATTTATGAAGCTCGGACAAGGCGCAATGGCCCGCGAAGCAGAAGCTATTCCGCCTCATCACTATACGTTGCTAAGAAACTACCAGAAGCTGATTGAAAAGAATTTTCTTACGCTCCGCCGACCCAAAGAATATGCCGACCTGCTGGCAGTTTCCTCCAACCATCTGAATGCTCTTTGCAAGGCACAGCTGGGCAAGCAGGCCGGCGAGCTTATTCGGAATCGTGTTCTTCTGGAAGCAAAGCGTTTACTGGTCAACCTGGACCTGAACGTGGCGGAGGTAGGTTACTCGCTGAATTTTAGCGACAATTCCTATTTTACCCGGTTCTTCAGAAAATATACGGGCCAGACCCCGGAGGAATTCCGCCACGCCCAGAGCCAGTCGGGAGCGGATGAAAAAGATCGTTGATTTGTGCCATTGGATCGCGAAACCGTCTTAGCGCAGGCGGGAAGGTAGGCCTATTTTTGTAGCAGGAAATAAATCATTTTTCCGCCTAGCAAAAATTTTACTGCCATGTCTGCCAACAACCGCTTCCGTTCCGTACTACTCAATAAATGTCCGCGCTGCGGACAGGGCGACTTCTTCGTCACCAAAACCGCCTTTTCCCGAAACTTTGACAAAATGCACCGGCATTGTCCCCACTGTGGCGAAAATCTGGTGCCCGAGCCAGGCTTCTATCAGGGCGCTTTGTACATGAGCTACGCCTTGTATACCGGCTTGATGCTGGCGTACTTTCTATTGTTCAGCTACTTTTTTAGTGATTATTATGACTACTTCCTAGTCACACTGGTACCGGTTTTCGTGCTGATGACGCCCCTGGCGTACCGCCTTGCGCGTCGTTCGTGGCTGGCACTTTTCAGCTCACCCGAGACGGTGTAGGGTAGTTTTTGAAATTTTTCTCAGGAGCCAGCTGTCTTCGCAGCTGCAAACCAACCATTAGGACTTTAGCGGAACCGATTATGGAAAGAAATCAAATCTAAGAGAAAGGGAGAACGGGCTTGTCAATCAAATGGCACCACTTTTTAACCGGTACCAGCACACATTTTTACAAACCCAACCCCTCAAAGTTATGAATTTTCTTTTCCGTATGATGCTGTGCGGCGGACTGCTGCTGATGGTAGCCTGTTCCAGCGACCGAAGTAAAACGGCGTCGGAAGACGTCAGTAAAAGCTCTGAAAGCCAGAGTGAACCTAACCCGGCCTATACCTACGATAAAAAGGAAGCAGGTACTTTTCTGAAAGACTGGGTAGATTCGACTAGCCTGACGGTAGATTTCCCGAAAATAGATGAAAAAAACAGCGCTTCTGAACTGTACGCTTTTTATAAGGGAAGAAATTTTAGCCCCGCATGGGGCATCGGTTCCTCGCAAAAACTGATTGAAACCATCAGTCAGATTAATCGTGAAGGCCTGAATCCCAACAATTTTCCGATTCAAGAACTGCGGCCTCTGGCAGACAGCGCCAGGAGTGGAGAGGTATCTGCCGAAGCGGGAGCACGACTCGACCTGCTGCTATCGGCTAGTTACCTCAAACTGGCCGACTTGCTGGCTACCGGGAAAATTAAGGCCGAACAACTGTCGAACGACTGGCATATCATGGAGCAAGTACCCGACACGCTGGTGGCTCAATTACAGAGGGCCGTATCCGGGCAGGTAGAGGAGTCGCTTTCTTCGCTCCGGCCTGGCTTCGGCCAGTATGCCAAGTTACGGCGGCACCTGGCACAGTATCAGCGGTTGGCGGCGGCGGGCGGCTGGCCCACGGTAGAAGATGGGCCCGATCTGATACCGGGCGATTCGAGCCAGCGGATCGTCGACATTCGGCACAGGCTTTCTGTCTCGGGTGACCTTGACGCCCAACCACAGCAAAATGCCCGCTACGACTCCAGCCTGATCCAGTCAGTCAACCGCTATCAGCAACGGAATGGACTTCCCGTGCAGGCCAAAATCACCGATCGGATGGTGCAGACCATGAATGTTCCCGCCGAGACGCGCATCAAGCAACTCATGCTCAATCTCGACCGCATCCGCTGGATTTCGACCGGACCTATGCCAGCTACCTACGCCATGGTGAACGTGCCGGAGTACCGGCTGCACGTAGTGGAGGATGGAAAAGAAGTCAAGGTGATGCCGGTAGTAGTCGGGAAGGTGATGAACGCCACGCCCGTGTTCAAAGACCAAATCGAATACGTCGAATTCTCGCCCTATTGGAACGTGCCTACCAGCATTGCTACTGCCGAGCTCTGGCCGCAGATCAGGGCGAGTAGCTCGTATCTCGACCGAAAGCATATGGAGATTCTGAACGGTTGGGGCGGCAACGCGCGGGTGGTAAGCCGGAGCAGCGTGGACTGGAGCAACCTGCGCAGCTATCGCATCCGGCAGAAGCCCGGCCCGTGGAACGCCCTGGGACAGGTCAAGTTCATGTTTCCCAATCAGTACGCGATCTACCTGCACGACACGCCCTCTGATCAACTCTTCGACGAAAACCGCCGGGCCTTCAGTCACGGCTGCATCCGCATCGCCGACCCCGCCTGGTTTGCCGACTGGATTTTGCCGCAGTTCAATCGCGAAGAAGTGACCGAAAAAATGAATAACCGCCAGTGGGAAAGGGTAGAACTGGACCAGAAAGTCCCGGTGTATATCGTGTATCTGACGGCTTTCGAAGATGGTGAAGGAAGGCTCAATTTTCGTCCCGACCTCTATGGGCTGGATGAAAGACTGACGCCGGAGTTTGATCGGGAGTAGTTGGCTTCGGTTTGCTCTACTTTCGACCTTGAATTCACCGAAACAGTCAGTAAGTCATTTTTGATTAATAAATACCTAAGGAGTGTAAGGTTTCCTAACTACTAATTTATCACTGGATAGATCTACCTCAAATAAATGCGGGATACGACGGTAGCGCCCGTTGATGCTTTTGTGGCTATGAATGGACATGAGTAGTTTACCTTCGAGGGTACGGAACAGCATGCCGTGGCCAAAGTTGGGCGGGGTGATGGGCTCTTTTTCCTGGACCCAGGGACCGTCCAGAGTGCCACTTTCCGAATAGGCTACCCCTTGCGTGTACACGTCGTAAATCCAGCTGGTCCAGATCATACCCAATCGCCCGGTTTTGGTGCGGAAGAGGTAGGGACCATCCGTTACTTTGTTTGGGCGGTCGTTGCCTGCTTCATCTTTTTCCCGGCTCCACGGCGCATCCCTGGCCCGGAACAGTACCTGGCCACTGCCAATCGTGCCACTCAGGTCAGGTTTTAGTTCGATTTTCTCCATAGTTCCGTTCAGGTTCTGCAGCCATTCGTAGCAATAGACCATGTAGGGTTTCCCATCCGTATCGACCCATAAGGTACCATCCAGGGTAGGCATGTTGGCGGGCAGGTACGTAGGATCCTGCATAGGTACATAGGGGCCGTCCGGTCGGTCGCTTACCAGCACATGACAGGCCCGTCGTTCGATCACGTTGCCCGCGACGGTGTCGATCTTGACGGCGCGGTTGGTGAAGGTCGCAAAATAGTAGTACTTGCCCCGGTAGGGATGAATCTCGGCCGCCCAGATCATCGGTTTGGGACCCATCCAGGAGTCCGGGTCGGTCTGGGTGACTTGGTAGGGGCCGTCCCACAGCTTCATGTTTTTACTCTTCCAAAGCAGGCCGCCGGTGCCCGTCATGTAGTACCGGTTGGTTGCCGAATCGGCCAAAATAAAGGGATCACTCAGTACGATCGAATCCAACGGTACATTTTTCCTGACGGGAGGTACCCCTCGATCCTGCGCCATGATCGCCCCGGAGAAAAACAAGCTAGCCAGCAGTATGTACCCAAAACTTTTCATATCGGTACTAAGTCAATGTCGGAAATGCGTATTATTAGAATGGATTATACCCTTTCCTGTCAGTAAGCTGAATAGCAGATTAATCTAATGCCTTAACTCTGAAATAGGGAGGGCAATAACCGGATTACCGGAATAGAGGTATTTGGTATCCTGCCAGAAAGTACCATTGGTAGAAATAGTCGCTGCTTTCGGTAAGGGGCAGGTTGCTTGAAATGACTTTGAGTACTTTTTGGCTGTTTCATTTTGCGGGTATTTGCGTTGCAAGCGCGAGGGGATGAAACAAATTCCTTCTGCCCACTCATGTTTTCGGCAAGACCGATGTCTCTCTGAGTACTTGTTTTGTACTAATTTAGAATTTAATAGTGAAATTCTGTAAGTTTGTTTACAGGATTTTCATTAGGCAAGCAAAAATGGAAGGAGACTGTTTTAATGCTGAGGACGAACAACAGTTGCTGGTAAATCTGGGGAAAGGTGATGCTGAATCTTTTACCATATTGTACCACCGGTATGGCTATAAGGTACATGCGCACCTGCTCCGTATGGTAAAATCCGATGAAGCTGCCAAAGAGATTTTCCAGGATATTTTTATGAAAATCTGGGAAAATCGCCGGCAGATAAATCCTGACAAATCCTTTGGCGGCTACCTTTACCGCATGGCTGAAAACAAAGTGTACGATCACTTCCGGAAAATCAGCCGTGAGAAGCGCTTAACTGATAGCCTGGCCCTATCATTGGACCAATTTCACAACGATGCGGAAAACGACCTGCTTTACAAAGAAAGTTTGCTCCTCGTACAAAAAGCCATTGAACAACTTCCCCCGGTGAGGAAAAAAGTGTATCTGCTCTCCAAAACAGAGGGGAAGACCTATGACGAGATTGCAGGTCTTATGGGGGTATCCACCGCCACCATCAATGACCATATTGTGAAAGCAAATCGGTTTTTAAAAACTTACCTGGCCAAGTACACAGACCTCGTTCTCGCCTGGTTGTTGTCTATGTGGGTCTAGTTACCCTTCGGTCATTTCTGGCCATTTCTAATCTACATTTTAGCTTCATTTGCGCAATCTCTTCTGGGAGGGTGTCTTTTGGCTTTAACTGCAATCGTAGGAGAGCCAAATACGAAGACGGCAAATTTGAGAAAGGGCCTTTTGGGCTCCTTTTTCTACTTCTTCAAAAAAAATCAGAAAAAAATTATTGCAGGAGCAGATGTCAGGCTCCCCACAAACGTAATTACAATAAATACGTACAAAGAAGTACTGTTCGTCATTAGGTCGTGAACTAATAATTCTGAAGGGTCATGGAGAGGAATAATGATACCATGCGAAGGCTTTTTGCCAAGTATCTCGCAGGGGAATGCACCCCTGAGGAGACTCAGAAAGTATTAGCCTATTTTACCCGGAAAGAGGATGAGAAAGAGATCCGGGAGTTGATCCATAAGGAATTTGAAAAGGAAATTTCCGTAGGTAAAGCGAGCATTGATGCCGTAGCTGAATTTCATAAAACCTTTGAGAGTACCGTCAGGGCGGAGCGACCTAAGACCTTCTGGCTGACCCGCCCTGCGCAGGCTGCTACCTGGCTGTTGATTGTATTGGGAATTGGAGCGCTGTTCTATACCTACCGGACAAAATCGCGGTCGGCTGGTTTCTCAGAGATTGCTACGCGTCCTGGCGAACGGAAAAGGGTAGACCTTGGCGATGGTTCGGTAGTTTGGCTAAATGCAGCCAGCCGGTTGCAATATCCCGATAGATTTGACCCCGCTATTCGAGAAGTGGCATTGGAGGGTGAGGCATTTTTTGAAGTGGCCAAGGATGCCGACAGGCCCTTTGTCATTCGCTCCGGCGAACTCAAAACAACCGTATTGGGTACCAGCTTTAATATTCGTGCTTACAAAGAAGACAAAACCCTTTCCGTCGCCGTAGTGACCGGTAAGGTGAGGGTAGCGGCACCGGACGTCCAGTCGGAAGTGCAATTGATCCCGGACCAGCAGGCCGTTTTTGATAAGAAGGAGCGTCGGCTAAATAAGAACAAGCAGGTGTCCGCGTCCGGGCTTGCTTCCTGGCGAGATGGCTTATTCCAATTCCGGAATACTACTTTTTCCGAAGTGACAGCCATTTTGCAGCGCAGCTACAATGTCCGTATCACGTATGATCCGCTTCTTGAAAATTGCCCGATCATTCTCGCCGACTTTGAAAGGACCGAACCGGTCAAAAATATCCTGAAGACCTTGTTGAGTTCGGTCAATGGCAGGGTAGAAGAAACCGGTGAAGGAAAATATCACCTGAAAGGCACGGTTGCCTGTCAGCCTCAAATCCCAAACCCTTAAGTACCTGCCTATGAATAGATGAAAGACGAATTCAAAATAAAACCCGACCATACATACGGCCGGGTAAAGTCAAAGACTAAAAGTTCTTAACGACAGGTCACTAGCTTGGAACCGACTGATCCTGTCCCTGAACCCAACAGTTTAACCTTTAACCATTTCAAAATTATGAAAAAAACACTTACCCAACCAGGTAAAGTTCTTCGTTATGTCAAATCAGCCATGAGGTACAGCGCTTTTCTTTTTGCCCTCGTGTGTTCAGTAGCCACCATGTCAATGGCTGAAGAATCTTACGGACAAAAATTGCTTGATACTCCCGTTTCGTTTAAGTTCAACGAGGTAGCCCTGGACGAGGCACTGGATCGGATTGCCCGGCAGACCCACGTAAAATTTGTATTTGTGGGTACCAAACCCATACGCCAGCAAACAATTAGCCTGCAGGCCCAACAACAACCGCTGGGAACCATTTTACCTAAGCTTTTGCAGCCCTATGGCCTCACCTTCCGCGTTTTGGATAACCGGATCGTCATCCAGAACGACAAACTGCTGCCCGCTCCGGGCCAAGAACAGCCGGGCTCAGTCCAGTCAATCGAGCCGGAATCTCGACCCAACTTGCCTATTTCACCGCAGCTGCTACGCCGGGTTTCGCCGGGTTTCGAGCTTCCCCAACCCGAAGCGATTCGTATAACCGGGAAGGTGAGTGATGAAAAAGGGAACGCCTTACCGGGGGTAAATATCCTCATCAAAGGTACCCCACAGGGAACCTCGACCGACAGTGATGGGAAATTTCAAATTGAAGTTCCCGATGAAAACTCCATCCTGGTTTTTTCATTTGTCGGGTACGTGAGCCAGGAAATAAAAGTGGGTAACAAAACTACCCTGGGTGTCAATCTGGCAGTTGATGAAAGAGCGCTGGAGGAAGTGGTCGTAGTAGGGTTTGGTGCCCGGAAAAAAAAGGATCTGACAGGCTCTATATCTACTGTCACCGCTGAGACAATCGAAAAAATCGGGACAGCCTCACCGCAGTTTGCCCTTCAGGGCAATACCACCGGCGTAAGGGTGATTAACACGAGCGGAAATCCAAACGATGCACCGCAGATTTTCGTAAGAGGAATCGGTACCTGGAATGGGGATTCTCAGCCTTTGTACGTCATTGATGGTCAGATCCTTGAACCACCCCGTTCGGGGAACGAAGATGAGATCAGTGGTGGTGGTCTTAGTACGCCGCCCAACCTGTTCAACCTCATAAACCCAAATGATATCGAATCCATATCAGTACTTAAGGATGCCTCAGCCGCCGCCGTGTATGGGAGCAGGGCCGCCAACGGAGTGGTACTGATCACAACTAAAAAAGGAAAGCGGGGTGCACCCACGATTGAATTCAGTACCCGTTTGGGGATTAAAAATTCTCCTACCTTTTCCATGCTGAATACTTCCCAGTTCGTCGACCTTACCCGGGAAATGTATACCAACTCCACCAACCCTGATGTGACTTTGGAAACAAACCTGTACGGAAGGCAGGAACCCAACGACGCCGTGCGTTTGACAAGTTATAATCCACAGTTCGACCCGCAAAGCCCTTACTATATTGGCAATACCACTACGTACGACTGGCAGGATGAGCTTGTTAACCGGAATGCGATGAATCAGACTTACGACGTGAAGGTGTCAGGAGCCAATGACCGGGTCGATTACTACCTTTCGGCTGGTCTGCTGGACCAGGAGGGGCTGATCAATCGTAACAATTTCAGGAGATATACCGGAGCGATCAACCTCAATGTCCGCGTAACCAATTGGTTGAAAGTTGGGGTGAATTATAAGTATACCAGCCAGCTATCGACAGATTACGGTGGAGATCTTCAGGAAATAGCCCGCGTGCCACCCTGGCAGCCGCTCTACGACCCCACCAATAGGTTTGGCTATGCTCCCGTGCTGGATCCGTACCGTCTGGGGAACACCTGGCAGGGTATAAAAATCTATGGGCAGGGAACCAGAAATAACGTTCTGGCATTGAGCGACCTCAATTATGGAAGTTTCGATATTAACCGTAGTCTGGGACAGTTTTACCTCGAACTGACCCCACTGACAGGCCTGCGGCTACGGGGAAGTCTGAACCTGGATTATTCCAAACAGGACCGGTTTAGCAGAAATGTTTTCAGCATTGCTAATGTCTTCCGAATCGATGGTCGTGACCCCAAAACGCAGAGCCCCAATGCTCCCAATAGTTTGGGAAGCATGGAGCACCGTATCAACAATATCTTCAACTACCAGTCTGATTTTACGGCTTCTTACGCCCGAACCTTTGCCACAAAGCATCATCTTGACCTCACCGCGGCCGTTCAGGATCAGCGCCACAAGCGGGAACTGGTGAATCTGAGCTCTGATAATTTGACCAACCTCACCGATGATCCCAAATATACGGGCTACCCCAACGACCTCTCCAATAACAGCTCCATCTACGGCTGGTCGATGCGCTATTGGTTTGGGTT
The DNA here is from genome assembly GCA_964500445.1 of uncultured Persicitalea sp. Taxonomy (GTDB): domain Bacteria; phylum Bacteroidota; class Bacteroidia; order Cytophagales; family Spirosomataceae; genus Persicitalea. The sequence continues at coordinate 10,334 of CAZCOG010000014.1, forward strand.
AGTGGGAAGGGCCAGCTATAACTATGACTCAAAATACTACCTAGACTTTTCCTATCGGCGAGACGCCAGCAACGGTTTTGACAAGGACTACCGCTGGGGGAATTTTTATTCCGTTGCCGGAGCCTGGCGCATCAGCAGCGAGTCATTTTTCAATGTTCCCTTTGTCGATGACCTGAAACTTCGGGGCGGCTGGGGACAGGCCGGCAACGACCAAGCAGCAGTTGGCCGGTATGCCTTCCTTTCACGGGTATCCGGTGGTTTATCTTCCTATCGCTGGGGATCGGGAGCTGGAAATGCCCTGGGAAATCTGAGCCTGGGCGCCGTGGTAGGTGATTTCCCCAATCCGTCCTTATCCTGGGAAGTTTCCACTACCACCTACCTGGGGTTTGATGCCTATCTCTTGAAAAACAAATTGAATATGACGTTTGAGGTTTACAATCGCGTGACGAGTGGTATTCTTCAAACGGTTGATTTGCCTCTTTCGGTAGGTACCAGCAACCCACTCTTCAATATTGGGGAAATGGAGAATAAGGGAGTTGATATCTTGGTTGGCTATTCCGACCGGGTGCGTGACTTTACCTACAACGTCTCTGGAAACATCAGTTTTGTGCGTAATAAAGTTACCAAACTCTACCAGGGACAGCCTTTGTTCATTTCTGGTTTGCTGGAAAGAGACCCTTCTGACGTCGCCCGTATCGAAGAAGGCAGGTCCGTTGGAGTCATCTGGGGATACAAGGTAGGAGGCATTTTTCAGTCACAGGACGAGATAGACGCCTATTTTACCAAAAATCCGGACAGTAACGTTGGGAACCCGGATTATGTAGAACCTGGCGATATGTACTTTCTTGACATTCAGGGAAATCCGACCAGTGAAGAGCCTTTTTACAGCAAATCCCCCGACGGCCGTATCAACGACAATGACCGTACCGAAATCGGTAATACTATCCCTGGCTTTACCTATGGTTTGAATCTCAACCTGGCGTGGAAAGGGTTCGATGTCTCCACTAGCTTTTATGGCGAGGGCGACGTCCAGAAAATAAATGTAGCAAGACGAACTATGGAAGCCATGTCGGGAGGTGGGCCAAACTACCGGGCTACTACCCTGGACCGGTGGACCCCGGAAAACCGCCAAACCGACATGCCCCGAGCTGTTTTTGGCGATCCGGCTGGGAACAACCGTATCTCTGACCGCTGGGTGGAAAGCGCGGCTTTTTTTCGGCTCAATAACTGGCAGCTCGGGTACACGTTACCAGCATCGGTACTCTCCAAAGTCAACAATGCGGTCAGGTCGTTACGGGTGTACGTAGGCGGGGAGAACAATCTATACTGGTTCAAGTGGTCTGGAATCGACCCTGTGAATGAATCTTTTCCTCTTCCCCGGACCTACAGCGTTGGTTTGAATGTGCAATTTTAACAGCCTAGTAAAGAAAACATTATGAAAAGATATTTGAAAATCACTCTAATAATATTGGTTCCTGCGCTGCTGAGTTGCGATCCCACGCTGGTAGATCAGCCCACTTTCAGCCCTACCGAGAATAGTTATTTTTCGAATGTAGTAGAATTCAGGTCGCAACTTACCAGCGTGTACGCCACGCTGTATGATGACTATCATTTTGCGGCTACGGGATACAATGGTTGGGTCACTTCTACCTGGCTATTGCCGGGCGACGACCTCACCGAATCCCGAGGCGTACGTACTTCCGTGGAGTTGTTTGACGGGACGCTGAACCCTAATAACGCTCAACTGCAATATGAATATACCTCATGCTACAAAATGATCGCCCGGGCAAACATTACCATCGAAAAAGTCCGCACCATAGATTATTCAGGATTTCCTGAGGGCGTGGAGGAGATTTCCCGTATGGAGGGAGAAGCTCTTTTTCTGCGTGCATATGCTTATTACAAGTTATTTAATCTGTTTGGTTCTGTACCGCTGGTTACAAAGCGGCTCCAGACCGAAAGCGAAACTAACACGCCCAAAAGTCCTGCAATGGATATTCTCGATCAGGTTATTGAGGACACTCAAGCTGCAATTCCGATACTACCCGAAAACTGGCCGTCGATTTACACCGGAAGAGTAACCAAAAATTCTGCCCGTGGCCTTCTTGCCAAAGCTTTGGTTTTCAGAGGGAATTATACAGGAAATGCCGCAGACTACTCCCAGGCTTTGCAGATATTCAACTCTATCACTGCCCGTCTGGTGCCCAACTACGTGGATAATTTCCGGGCTGCGACCGAAAATAACCAGGAGTCACTCTTTGAGGTACAGGCTGCCGTACCCAGCAGCGGTAACAACAATCTGAGCCTTCGTAACGATGGTCCGTGGCGGGGCGTAGAAAACATGAGTGTTTACCGGGGCTACATGATGGAATTTGCCGGTAAAGGAGATTTCAACGATGCCGCCTCTACCAAATTTCTGATTACAGCAAAGCTGCTATCAGCCCATAAGCAAGATCCAAGGATTAAAGTATTCCTTTCCGAATCTGACGGTTTTGAGGGGCGTATTTTTCAAAAGTACAACAAGCCCGATGGTGCAAACCAATTGTCTGGCTTTAACGGAGGATCAGTAAATAACGAGCGTATTCTACGCTATGCCGACCTGAAGCTGATTGCGGCCGAAGCGGCTTTGAAAACCGGGCAAACTTCCGTGGCCATCCAGCATGTTAACGATGTAAGGCAACGGGCCAGAGAATGGGGCATCGCGACCGGCCTGGCAGGAAGCTCCTCCCTCGAGCCACGACCATCGGGCGAAACCAACAAAACTGTAATCATGAACTGGATCATGGATGAACGCTTTGTGGAGCTGGCCGGAGAAGGCCACCGGTGGTGGGACCTGGTACGGTGGCACAAAAGTGGAGACATCGACTTGGCCGGATGGGACGGCGGGATAAATGATTTCAGTACCTACCTGGCTTCTCCTGTTCAGTTTGATGTAAACAAGCACTTGGTTTTTCCTCTTCCTCAGGCAGAGATCGACCGAAACAGCGCGATCCAAGAGAATAATCCGGGATACTGATGACCAATGATATAACCTGAACCGATTTGCAAGTTGTCGGACGTCCTGACGCTGCTGTTTGCCCTTTCATTTTGCTTACTAAAAAACCAAGGGAAAGCATTTACAACTATAAATGCAGACTATCAGGTGTTAATTAATCTCCAACCTGTCCATGGATGCCACACGACTTGGGTGTCATTCATTGACAGGTTGGAGAAATTTGACAATGCGTACCGGTGCGGTATTCTTATGACTACTAATTGCCAAGGAGTTTACTGCTTGGACTCAGATAACCATTGTTTATCCACAATCTGCTCTACCATTTTCCCGCCCTCAAAACTCAAAAAAAGGTGGCTCAATCCCATTGAGGCGGAGGTACACGAGCGTTTCGGCCCGGTGATGGGCGACGTGCATGAAGGCACGAAGCAGAAAATCGCGTCCGCTGTGTTTTTTCCAATAATCGTTGTCACCAAAGCCCGTTTTATCGAGCAGATTTTCGTCCAGGTTTTCCAGAATTTTCGTGCAGTGCTGGTGGCAGCGCGTGTAGTACTCTTTTACCGTGGCTTTGTCCATTTGGGTGGGCTCGGCTAAGGCCGACTGCCCGACGATGTTCCCGATAAAGAAGGTATTCCAATGGCCTACATGGGTATACTGCTTGCCGAAAGTCATCTGCGCGGGTGTCGGTTTGTACGAATACAGCTCGGCCGGCATTTTGTCAAGTACTTTCAGACTATACGACAGAGCCGTTTTCCAGCGGGGCAGGAAATCATTGAGGAAGGCACTATCAGTAGAAAAAGCCGTTGTTTCCGGTAGTTGGGTCCCGGTAATGAACAGACTACCTGAAATAGTTTTGAGGGCTTGGGTTCTGTTCATTGTAGGCTATGGTTGTAATGAAATAGTAAACTATGAATTTTCCTTGATCCTGTCATAGAAACCACAGATTAGGATTTCTTCAAAACCTCCTCCGGTTTCATTTCATAGGATACAGTTCTAGGTAAAGCTTGTCAAAATACGAAAGCCGATTCGGGATTGTTTTTTCGATGGTAGTTCCGAGTTCGGGAGAAATTCTTTCGGTCCTGTATCGAATGGCCAGGTACAACAGGAAAGTCTCGGCAATATCTTCCCGTAGTGGATTGTCGCGGGCGTAGGTCGAGATAAAATTCGTATCCGCTTTTTGAGCCAATTTCCAGCCCGATGATCTGGCATGATCCCTGTCGAGCGATGTGTGAGAGGCTTCATGAATCAGGGTTTCTTCCAGAATCCCATCCTTCTCATAGAGATCTGACTGCCCGGTATGGATTAGAATGTTGTTGTTGCCACCTCCAAAAGGTTGGGTACCCTGATGAATCCAAACCGTTTTGATATCCTCACGCAACACCGTGGGTAGCCGGCCGATTTCTCTGGCATATTTCAACGATTCCTTTGCGGCCACCGCCGAATCCTGAAATTCGGGATTTACCTGAATTTCTATTTTCAGACCATCTTCAAAATTTGCCTCAAAAAGAAAAGCGTTCACCTTAGTCCACTTATTCACCCGCCTGTCAAACATAGATCGGGAGGCTTGCCCGGCATAGGTACTACTGCTGAATGCCGTCGGATCAGAACTGGTAAGTATATCAGGATCGAGAAAGATGGTACCGTGGAAGGGCGGGACTACTTCCGTAGGCATTGATGGTCCAAACGGGGTACTAAACCTGCCACAAAAGAATGACAGAAAAACCAGTAGATGGAGGCATGCCTTGAAGAGAATAATCATGAAGGAGTGCGGCTTTATGAATGCAATTGAATAATTACTTGTGCTCAGATCTGTGGGAATCGTGACCGCGGATTAGCTTCGAAAGTTTTTGTCGTTGAGCCGACCCCCATAATAACTTTTTCGCCATCTGCACGAATAATCCATGCTCAACCAATCCTGCGATTCCGTTCAATTCTGCCGCAAGGGAAGAGGGATCTTTGATTTGGCCGAAGTCGGCATCGATGATGTAATTTCCCTCGTCAGTCACGTATTCGGTCGTTCCTGCCCTTCTAACTACCCCTTCACCTTTCAATTGGCTTATCCGCTTCAAGACGAAGTTGGAGGCAAAAGGAATCACTTCAATCGGTAGTTTGAAGGTACCTAGCACCTCCACCTTTTTGGTAGAATCGGCCATGATGATGAGGTCGGTGGACATAGAAGCGACAATTTTTTCCCGGAGTAGTGCCCCGCCGCCTCCTTTGATCAAGTTGAGGGAAGGGTCGAATTCGTCGGCGCCGTCGATGGTAATATCTATAGCATCGACCGTATTGATGTCTACCAGAGGAATACCCAGGGAGGCGGCCAGATCCCGGGTGTGGTCGGAGGTAGGGATCGCCCTGATCTTTAAGCCGTTTTTGACCAGCCTGCCTATTTCCCGGATTGCATACCCGGCTGTGGAGCCGCTACCGAGTCCGACGATCTGGCCGTCAGACAACAGTTTGACTGCTTCTTTGGCCGCTAATTCCTTCTCAAATTCTGTGGATGTATTCATCTATCCGGAGATTCGGTTTTTGCTTCGTGAGGCTGAGGTCATCAAAACTAATATGTGAAATGTTTCATCTATCGCCAACCTATTCCATGGTTTAAGAATATTTGGTTAGGATAGAAATTGTATTCTTAAAGGAGAGCCGAAAAGTGACTTATAAGGAAAATGATTAATTCGTATTGGCCTCATTATCAGCCGAAAGGTCATCCATAATATTTTTTAGAAATTTTGTTTTGCTCTTTTTCACATCTTTGAGAAACGACGAACTATCGTCAGTGTTAGAGAGATGCTTCTCTCCCCATAGAGCAATTTCAGTTAAAACAGGTATTAAAGCAATACCTTTTGGGCTGAGCTTATAAAGTCCTTTTACCAGATTCCCTGGATATGGTAATTTGATGATTATCCCATTATCTTCCAGCAGCTGTAATCTGTTCGCTAATATATTCGTTGCTATTTTTTCCTTGGACTTCCTGAAATCTCCGTACGTCCGAGATTTATAAAGCATTAAGTCCCTCACTATCAATAGCGACCATTTGTCTCCGAAAATATCCAATGAAGAACTGATTGGACAATCGGAGCGCATTTCAGTTGGTTCCATAACTTTTTTATTGGTTTTCTACTTGCATATCGAAAGTAAAAATTTAACTTTGTGCTTGCAATATGCAAGTATTATTTTTCTTTATCACTTGCATATCAAAAGCAATTTAATCATTTGAAACAGTAAAATAGTACATCATGACAAAAATGTTGGTAACAGGAGCTACCGGAGCAATTGGAAAAAGAACAGTTGAGCATTTGCTAAAAAAAGGTGTCCCCGCAAGTCAGATCATCGGACTTTCCAGAAAAAAAGAAAGTCTGGAAGACTTAGCTGCAAAAGGCGTGGAAGTACGCGAAGGTGATTATTTTGATTATGACTCGTTACTTCGTGCGTTTGAAGGCGTTGAGAAAGTAATGCTTACCAGTTCAGTGGCTTTTACAGACCGATTTACCCAACATTACAATGCGATTACCGCTGCCCGTCAAGCTGGTGTTAAGCACGTAGTGTATATGGCAATTATGCGTAAAGAAGGTTCAGGACGTATTATACCAGAAGTCACGGAATCAGACCTTTTTACGGAACAAGTACTTAAATCCTCAGGGCTTGATTATACCATTGTATACCACCCGCCTTTTATGGATGCTTTGCCTCTTTACTATGGTCCCAATCCTTATGAAAATGGAATAAAAGTACCGGCCAAAGATGGAAAAATGGCACCGGCATCAAGAGATGAACTGGCGGAAGCACATGCGGTAATACTTTCTACCCCAGGGCACGAGAATAAAACCTATTCATTAGGTGGTTCCAATACTATTTCGTTTTCTGACATGGCAAGAATCCTTGCGGAAACAAAAGGACAATCTGTTGATTTTACCACCATTACCGCAGAAGAATATATAGATGAGAGAGTTGCGAAAGGGGTTCCTCGTCAGGTTGCCGAATTTATAACGGGTTGGGTACTGGCCATGGAAGGAGATGAATTCGCATATCAATCAGGCGATTTGGAGCGGTTAATAGGCAGAAAGACAAAAACTTTCAGAGAGCTCATGGAAACAACTTTGGCTTAGAATATTTCCGATAGTTTTTTTGCTGTGCTACTTTTACTTAAAAATTATTATCTTTTAATTCATCTGATTCAACTACAAACGCTATAAGTTCTGCCAATTTTCCATCGCGAAACTTCCAGACATCACAATAAGAAAATGTGTCCGTTTCTCCATTTTTGTTTAATACGGTGATAATACCAAGCGCCGTAAGATATTCATTCTCGGCAATTAAACGTTTCACATCGTTTTTTGGTGGTTCAATGTATTCGTTTAACATCCAGTTTCGCACTTCTTCTTTTCCGTTTAGAACTTGGTCTCCGATAAATGTCCATTTTGTATCATCGGTGCAGTATGTAAGAAATTCTTCATAATTACCAGCAGCAACCGCATCGTTGGCTTTTTTCAGTATTGCTTTTTTATTGTCAGTCATAGCATTTTCGTTAATGATCCAGATGATAAGAGGCGATAGCTCGGTAATCCTCTCGCGCTTCTTCCGTCCACTCTACTTCGTAATCCATTCCTTGGCCTCACGCATGACTTGGGAATTAGGAATAGTGGCCGAACCCCCACGAACCGATTCGAGCGTGCGCCGGAGTTGCTCCATGAATTCCGGCGTCTCTTGATCCCATAGGTGGCGATGCCCCAAAAAATCGTTGACCGTAAGGAACAAATCCTAGATATCGTCCGGATCTTCAAGCGAGTCGATTTGCTTGTGTAGCAGGTCTTTCAAATCTCGTGCTGACATAGCTCTCTCGTTTTTTCTCAAATATAAGGAAAAAAGGGCGGCACAGCCTTTGCGAGAAGCGGTTGTTTGTAACGTTCACCATGGTCCTATGGATTAACCACGTACTAGCTACCGTTCGAAGACTATGACAGCTCGCTCATAATCCAGCCACCAAAAGGTTTTACCGTCGCAAAAACAGGTTTTCCGTCCTCCGTTCTGCCAGCAACTGTGCAGGACCAGCCATTCTCACCGCCATTTAAAATCATGTACTGGAAGCTGGCTTCGGGAAGCGGAATCTTCATGCGGCCATTCCACGGCGCTCCAATTTGTCCAGCATAGCTGCCGATGCCGATATAAATGAAGCGGTTCCCTGGCGAGCCCTGGACAAACGGACCGCCAAGGGTGATACCTGACCCGCCTGCTTGTTTTACGGAAACAACTAAAGCAAAGGTCAGGTTGTGGCCCTTTCCCAGTTGCGCCTGCACGGTCTCGTAATCAGAACCCTTTCCTTTTTGCAATCCATACATCGCCCCGTCGACGGGATCTTGGAGCACTATTTCCAGAGTAATTTCTTGGGACATAAGTTGGTGTTGAGCCTTGACCTTGGGTGCCTAATTGGTAAATGTACGAACCTTTTGTGGGGTCACAGACCATGGATTAAAAAGTACACTTCACCAAAATCCATACGTGAATTGCGATAATGGCTCGGCTTATGCTCCATGTTTTAAAGTACTTTGAGAGTTGCGTTGTGCTCAGGTCTGGGGAGACACAGACCACGGATTAGGATCAGGATTGTTTGAACCAGTCTTGTTGACCCATAAACTTAATTTTAAACTGATTATTTTCATAAATAATATCCCTATTTATCTTTTCATATGCGCTAATTCTAGGAGTTATTTCAAGTATTGCATTGTTAAATCTCAAAGTTTTTACTATCCGAAACATTCCAATGCCTTTTCCTTCTATATTGATCTTCTTTGCTAAATTAGATCTATACCCATAGTCTGTTAATTTTTCTATTTCGTAGTTTTCGATTTTAATAGAAATCATATTGAACAAAATAGAAAAACAGTCAGCTTCTTCCTTAAATATTATTTTATACTTAGTATATGGGCAGCAGTATTTTATCGAATTTTCAAGTAGATAAAATAGAGATACAAATAAGGAATCATCATCAATTTCAAGTCTTTTTTCACTATCTAATCCAGAATCTAGTGAAACATCTATTTTTTTGACTTCAAAATCATCTATAAATATTTGTAAAATCGATAATACTATATTTCTAATTGAATGAGAAATTTTCTTAATCGGGGCGTTTGGGTTCTGTGTTCTTTCGAAAACAGAAAATTCCAATTTCATAGATAAACTATATTTGATTAGTTTCAATAATGTTTCGGTTGTTACATTTGGCTTTTCTGAAATAAGATTTTTAATTATATCTTTCTGAGTATTAATATTTTCAGATAATATTTTTTGAGGAATTAGAGAATATAAGTTCTGAATACTGTACGTGTTCAGAGATGTGATATTATGAATCAATTCTTCCGTTTTCGCTGATTGAGATATTAGTATTGACGTTTTAAAATTTGAGAGAGACTCGAGTGCAAGTATGCTGAAACCAAGTAATTCTTTAAATAGCTTGTAACGATTCACATATTTATCTTCAAAAGTTAAAGTATAAATTGTTCCAAAGGAATTCGATTTCTTTCCTAATCGTGCTTTGACTTTTGACTCGCCTAAAAAGATTTCGATTGGAGATAGAGTTTCTTTATAATTACTAATCAAATACTTTAAATTAGAAGGGAAGTTATCAAATAAATATTCTCCTTCTGAGTTTAGGGCAAAGTAATGAGTATTCATTTTCTAGATTTGTAAATTTCAATACTATATTCTTCAACTAAATTCTGAAATTGGAAGGGTAGAGCATTCTTTTCAAGCTTATAATCACATATATCCCAAGCCTCATGAAATGAATTACTATTTCTATTTGCTGAATATATTACTATTTTTTTGATAGGATATTTTTGTTTAAGCATTAATGCTAAGTCAAGACCTTCATATTCTAACTCCAAAAGTTTTCCAACACCATTTATATCAACAAATATTATATCAGATTCTTTTACGAATGGTACGTTTAATGTTCGAATATCAGTTACAGTTTTTACTTTTTTCCATCCACTATCTTTAAGAATTTTCACTATATTAAAATTCTTATCATCATCAATAAATAAAATAGAGGTCTTTGAAAGCATACTGTCTATTATCGTGGATCTGTCCAAACTTGGTTGGTCAACAATTACTGGTTCTTGCTGAATAGGTGGATTGTTTCCTATATTAACATTTAGACTTACACTTTGTCGATTATTATTCGTATTTTCCTTGACTATATCTGAATCTAAATCAGGTACTATGAAATGGGCAATTATCCCAATTAGAGAAACCAATGTAAGAATTACAGGCTCATAGTCGAAACCAGTCGTTAATGCCCAAGACAAACCACCGATAAACCCTACGATTTCAACTATTAAAGTAATTCTATTTTTTATTACGTCTCTCATTCTTTTATTATATTTCTTCGATTGCAATATCTTGAGTATTTAAATATATTTTAGATTTTTAGAGAAAAATCTGTAGTTAGTGGTCCCACTAATCTTCATACTGAGCCGTTTGCGCACTACTTCCTCCCCCGCAACACCCAATACAGCGGCGCGCCACCCAGAAACAGCCACCATCCAATCAAAGCCGAAGAAGGATCGGTGATAATGATATTTACTCGTCTTGATCTAATTGATTCAATTGATTTTCTAACTGAGCTACGGTGGGTAGTTCAGTTGCCAGTTCTTTGGGCAGTGCCTGGGTAAGGATATATTCACTGATGCCAATGGGTTTCTGAATATCTCTAAGAACGTATTCTGCTTCAATTTTATCTTTTGTTTTGCATAGAATCAAGCCGATACTGGGCTGGTCGGTGGCATGCTTGATTAGAGAGTCAACGGCTGAGAGGTAAAAATTTAGTTTTCCAGCATATTCAGGCTTAAATTTTCCTGCTTTCAGTTCGATTACTACGAAGCATCGTAAATGCAAATGATAGAAAAGCAAATCGATGAAATATTCTGTATCGCTTACTTGAAGAGAATACTGCTGACCTACGAAAGAAAAACCTTTACCTAATTCCATTAAGAATCGTGTTATATGCTTCATCAGGCCCGATTCTATTTCTTTTTCCAGCGCATCGTTTTCCAGTCCCAGAAAGTCAAAATTATACGGATCCCTGATAGTTTCCCTAGCGAGCTGGGATTGTAATGCGGGGAGGGTGGATGGGAAGTTGGATAGGACGTTGCCTTGTGCTAAAAAGCGATTCGATTTTATCTGCGATTCAAGCTGATCTCTCGACCAGCCCTGACGAATGGTTTCGTTAGCATAGAATAGAGCAACATCGATTGACCTTTGAAAGAAGTAGTCTGTTATGTCCCCAGGGAATTTGTGCCACAGGCTGTGGCACAAATTCGAATTGCTGCGAATAGAACAGATACCATTGGCGAATGGCATACAGGTTTCTTCTTGAAAATCCGGAGATTTCTGGAAAGCTCAACTTCAAATCTAGGGATAATTGGTCTAAAATAGCATCTCCCCATTTCGCCTGCTCCTGTTTCGTGACAATGGATCTTCCTATATCCCAGTATAACTGAAGCAACTGTGAATTTACAGCAACAGCAGCTTTGAGTTGAGCAGATCGTATCTTGGTTTTCAACTGCTCAAACCAGTCTTTGTAGGAATTATCAAGCTGCATGGCCAAGAAACGTTTAAGTAATTATGATTACGAAAATTACACCCAAATAATAGATTTTGGGGCTAATCTCAATTGTCTAAACTACGGCCGACTACGTCCGAATTTCACTTCTTCCCCCGCCGTAACACCCAATACAACGGCGCGCCTCCCAGAAACAGCAACCAGCCAATCAAAGCTGAAGAGGGATCGGTTATAATCACATTGGCCGCCACCACCAGCAGAAACAGCACAAAGAAAGCGGGTAGCCAGGGGTAGCCCCAGATTTTGAAACCCCGGTGCGGATCGGAGGTACCTGCCCGCCGTCTGAACACAAACAGCGTGGCGGCGGCACTGGCGATGGCGAGGCTGTCGATGGACATCACGTAGTTCACGATCTTCTCGAAGGTATCGAGCCACCACAGCGAGCCGATGGCCGTCACCACCAGAAAGGTGAGGGCAAACTCCTGCGTCTGGGTGTTGGGGTTGATTTTCTTGAAGGAAGCGGGCAGAATGTTGTCGTCGGCCATGGCGTAGTACACCCGCGGTATGGCCAGCATATTGGCGTTGATGAACCCCAGCACCGACATAAAAATGGCCAGTGAGAAAAAGATTTCGCCCCACGGTCCGAAAAGTACCCGCGCCAGGTCGGCGGCGATGAGGTTGGAGCTTTGGAGCCCTACGAAGCCCAGCGCCCGGTAGTAGGCAAAGTTGATGGTCAGGTACAAGCCCAGCACCAGTCCCATGCCGATGAAAATACCCCGCGGCGTGTTGCGCACGGGATCTTTGATGTCGGCCCCGAAGTTGAGCGTTTGCTGGTAGCCGCCGTAGGTATAAAACACGGCGATGAGGCTGGCGCCGAAGGCCGTAAACCACGAGGTACCCGGCATGGGCGGGATGATGACGGCATACGGGACGGCGTCGGACGAGCCGGTTGAGAAAATGCCCAGGCAAAGTACCAGCATCATAATGATTTTGGAACCGCTCAGCAGGTTTTGGGTACGCGAACCGGCCCGGATGCCGAGAAAGTTGATGACGTAAAAAAGCATCAGCGTGACGATGGCGGTACCCTGTATGCCCCGGCGGCTGTGCAGTACCTCCGGTAGCAGCGGATTGATGTACTCCGACCCCAGCAGCGCCACCCCGGCCATGCCTGCCCCGTAGGTGAGCACCAGCACCCAGTTGATCATGAAGGCGTAGAGCGGGTGGAAGGCGGTGGAAATGAGCTTGTAAAATCCGCCCGGAAAGTGGTGCCGCGACCCGATTTCGGCAAAGACCAGCGCGCCGATCATGCTGACGATTCCGCCCACGACCCAGGCTGAAAAGAAGATTTCGGGTGAGCCCGCCTGCCGCGCCACGATGACGGGCGTGCGAAAAATGCCCACGCCGATGACGAGGCTAATGACGATCATGCCTACATCGAAGGCGTTGATCTGCGGGCGGATGTCAGTTTCGGGGGTAGTTTCAGGCATATTTGTGGTACGGGCTGCTAGCCCGTTTCTTGATGAATATAGGATGATCCTGTGGATGACAGGGTAGTCGCCACCCTGTGAAGCTGAATAGAAGCTAAACTTTTCATTTAATGGAAAAACTGGCGAAAAACCTTCAATATGCCACCAGATTGACATTTCCGAATATCACCAAATTGCAGTTTTGCTCAAACAATTGGATTGCCTTGTCGAAGTCAGTTTCAAATAAGTCGATCAGAGCATTGTTTTTTATGTTTCCTACTGTAAGTAAAAGTACGCGCGGAGGACTTCCCTTCGTCCAAAAGTAGTTGGCAAAGTCTTCATCCTTAGTTATCACGATACGATTCTCGGCGGTGGCTATACTCCGAATTTCGGCGTCTGCGAGAAATTGCGCTTTCGGATAGTCTGTGGTGTGAACGGCATCCCAGCCCTTCCTTCTCAGGTAGGTGGCTAAGACGGGAGGTAATTGGGTATCTACGAGAAACCGAGACATTCGAAAACAGTCAGGCTGCTTTTTGGGTCAGAGGAACAATTGTTCTGGCATCCGCGATGTGGGCGGCGTATTGCAGACAAGCCCTGATGTCATCAGCCTCAAGGTAACTGTAATCGTTCAGGATATCCTCTTCGCTCATCCCCGCAGCCAGCAATTGGAGGAGTTGCGCCACGGTAAACCGCATATTCCTAATAGTCGGGCGACCATTACATACGCTGGGGTTGATGGTGATGCGTTCTATGGGTTGAGTCATGGCTCTACTGGTTTTTTACAAATGTAACGAAAAGAGTCCTGAAAGATCGACTCAGAACGGTTCGACGGGCCGGCGGCCCATACCACAAGCTCTAATGAAAAAAGAGGTACCCCAGCCAAATCCCCGCCAGCACGCCCACAAAATCGGCGATCAGTCCGGCGACGATGGCGTAGCGGGTATTCTTGATCCCGACTGAACCAAAGTACAGCGCCACGATGTACAGCGTGGTATCGGCCGAACCCTGGAAAATACAGACCATACGCCCGATGAACGAATCCGGCCCGAACTCCTTCATGGCGTCGATCATCAGGGCGCGGGCCCCGCTGCCGCTGAGGGGCTTCATCAAGGCCACGGGCAGCGCGTCGGTGAACTCGGTATTAAAACTGGCAAACGAAAACAGAAATTTAAGGCTGTCCACAAGGTAGTCCATCGCCCCGCAGGCCCGGAAGGCAGCAATCGCCACCAGCATCCCGACGAGGTAGGGAATAATCACCACCGAAGTACTGAATCCACCTTTGGCTCCCTCGATAAAGGAGTCGAACACGTTGACCTTTTTGTAAAGCCCTCCCAGCAGAAAACCCGCCACGATGAGCAGCAGAATGGAGTTGCCAAAGACAATCGAAACCGTCTCGATTTGCTCCTTGGGTAGTCGCGAAAGAAAGAAAAGTCCAATGGCGATAAACGCCGTCAGTCCGCCCAGGCCAAACATGATCGTGCGGTTGAAGATATTAAGCCGCTGCCAGGTAGCTGTGATCAGCATACTCACGACCGTGGTCACGTAAGTACCTACCACGCAGGGAATGAAAACATCGGACGGACTCTCGGCGCCCAGAATGGCACGCTGGGCGATAATACTCAACGGAATGATCTGCAAGCCCGACGTATGCAGCACCAGAAACATAATCTGCGCGTTGGAGGCCGTGTCGGGGTCGGGATTGAGAGTCTGCAGGCTCTGCATCGCTTTCAGGCCGAAGGGCGTGGCGGCGTTGTCGAGGCCGATCATGTTGGCGGCAAAATTCATGATCATCTCGCCGTTGGCGGGATGGTCGCGGGGTACTTCGGGAAACAGTTTATTGAAAAAAGGCCCGATGACCCGCGCCAGCACGTTGATGGCCCCGGCTTTCTCGCCGACATTCAGAATACCCAGAAAGAACGTCATCACACCCGCCAGCGGCAAAGCAATGTCCATCACGGCCACTTCGGCCATGTCGAGCATCCCCTCGACAACGAGTTTGAAGGTAAGGGTGTCGCCCAGAAAGATAAACTTCACCAGGGCGATGACGAAGGCAATGACAAAGAAGAAGACGAAAATGTAGTTTAATGCCATACGGGAGGGACGTGGGGGTTTATAGCTGCAAAGTACGAAAAGCCACAAAGCGACAAAGGCACAAAGCCACAAAGTTTGTCAGATTGAGCCCTCAAAGCTTTATTGTTCCGTCACGTGGCCCCGTTTGGCGTCCCGATTTGGTGGCTCAGGCTCCCAGCAGTTTTTTCAAGATAAAACTACCCCCCATGACGCCCACAAAAAGCAACGCCGAAACCGGGTTGTAAATCGTCAGGGCGATTAAAGATATTACCGCGATAACCAGTGTTAGCCAAGGTACCAGCGGGTAGCCCGGCGTACGGAAGGGGCGCTCCAACTCGGGTTCTTTTTTTCGCAGCATAATAAAAGAAACCAGCGAAAAGGAGTACATCGTCAGCGCCCCGAAGGCCGAGAGAATGATGATTTCGGCGGTGGACTGCGTGAGCAGCGCTACCAGCCCGATGCCCATATTGAGCAACAACGCGTTGGCGGGCGTCCGGTACTTTACGTGGATTTTACCAAGCAAAGCCGGGCCATTACCCAATCGGCAAAACTCGTAGGTAGAGCGGCCAGCGGCTAGCAGAAGCCCGTGAAACGAAGCTACCAATCCAAAAATTCCGAAACCGATAATGACACTGTACAGCGGATGCTTTTCAGTACCAACCTGCTGCAAAGCCAGCGGCAGCGGTGAGTCAGAGGCTAGTCCGCCTTCGTCGAAAACTACCCCTTCCCAGCCTGATACGCCTACCGCCGACACAAAGGTAAAAGCACAAAGTACCACCAGCGTCGCCATCGCGAGCAGGAAGCCGCGCGTCAGGTCGCGCTGCGGATTCAGGCTTTCTTCGGCCACGTTGGCCAGCCCTTCAATGCCCAGAAAAAACCAGATGGCAAACGGAATGGCCGCGAACACACCGCCCCAGCCGTTGGGTAAAGCATTGGTGGTAAAGGCTTCGCGCGAAAAATTTGGTAAAGTAATGCTGGCAAACAGAATCAGACCTACCACGGCTACTACCGTCACGAGCAACTCGAAGGTGGCGGCGACGTTGGTTCCCAGAATGTTAAGTACCGTAAATAAAATATACACGGTCACCGCAATCGCCAGCGGCGGCACCGACGGCACGAAGAGCGAAACATAGGCCCCGATGCCCGCCGCGATGGCCGGGGGAGCAAACAAAAATTCGATATTCTGCGCCATGCCCGCCAGAAAACCACCTCGCTCACCGATGGCCCGGCTGGCGTAGTCGAACGCCCCGCCCGCTTTCGGAATGGCGCAGGCCAACTCGGCGTAGCTGAGCGTGAAGCCCAGGTACATGGCAATGACAAGTCCCGTGGCGACGGCCATGCCCAGCGTCCCGCCCTCCTGCAAGCCCAGATTCCAGCCAAAGTACATGCCGGAAATGACGTAGCCGACCCCAAGGCCCCAGAGCAGGGTAGGGGTGAGGGATTTTTTTAGCTGTTGGTTTTCCTGGGACATAGGATAATAAGGTACAAAGCAACAAAGGCACAAAGTGTGTGATTCAAAAAGAATTGGCCTAATACTCTCTGGTAAAAGAACCAGCGGACTTTTTCAACTTTGGACCTCTGTGCCTTTGCTACTTTTTGAACAACAAAGCCTTAATCGGCTGAATGCGGGTAATCACGTAGGTCGGAATAAGAAGTACCAGCCCAACCAGCACTAGTGTCAAAAGATTGATAAGCAGTACAGTCCCCCAATCAAAAACAATCGGCACGGTATCCATAAAATAATTCACCTGATCGAGCGGAATAAGGTGGAATTGCCACTGCAGCCACGCTAAAAACAGACCCACCATATTACCAATCAGTAATCCTCGCAGCACGATATACACCCCTACGCGCACGAAAATGGCCCGAATCTGCCGGTCGGGACTGCCCAGGGTTTTGAGCAGGCCAACCAGCGGCGTGCGCTCCATAATCATTACCAGCAAAATGGAAATCATATTGAAGCTGGCCACAAACAGAATAAGTGTCATAAATACCGCCGTGTTGCGGTCCAGCATGAGCAGCCAGTCGAAAACAGGCCGGAAAGTTTCCGTGACTTTTTGCAGAAACATATCCGGGTCCATGTAGTTGAAAATCTTCTCCGCGCTGGCATCGATCTGGGAAAAATCTTTGAGGTAGATCTCGTAAGTACCAACCGTGTCAGGTCCCCAGTCGTTCAGACGCTGGATAAGAGCCAGATCGCCGATAATCAGCGAATTGTCAAACTCCTCCATATCCGTTTCGTAGACACCGACCACGTTCAGCTTGCGGGCGCGGGGCGGATCCTGCACAAAGTACATCAGCACGTCGTCACCTGCTTTGAGGCGGAGTTGGCTGGCTATTTTTTGGCTCAGAATGATTTCCTGCGCGTAGCCGCTGTCGGGAAACTGAATCAGCCGGCCTGAAACCAGGCTTTCTTCGAATAGTTTCCAGTCGTAGTCCCGGCCGACACCTTTCAGTACCACGCCTTTCAGTTCGTCGGGGGTTTTGAGGATACCCGATTTGTGGGCCACTGCCTGCCAGTGCGCTACCTCGGGCATTGTTGAGAGATCCTCCGAAAGGGTAGTTTTCAGCGGCATCGGCGCTTCCTCGTAGCTGTTGTTGAGCGTCAGTGAATTGACCCGCAGGTGCGCTCCAAACAGGAAAACTTTATCCTGAATAACTTCCTTAAAACCAAATAGTATCGCGAAGGCCAGAATCCCGACGGCGGTACTGACGGCGATACTTGCAATACCGATGCGGGTCACCGTGGCCGAGAAAGTACCCACGGCATTGTGGCGGATGCGGTCGGCGATAAAAGCGGGAAAGCGCAAAGCGGGCGGAGGTTTTTAGGTTTATGTCGTAATTTGCAAATCTAACGAAAAACCCTTCCCATGAACTATGTTCTTTCGGTGCTGCTGGTATTCCTGCTAAGTACCTGCGGCAACACACCCCAAAATGATACCCCCACTTCCAGCCAAAATACCAGCCAGACAAATAAAACGGAAGACTTGAAACTGGGAATTGACCGCACGGGCGAGTACCTGCCGCTGCTCACGGGTAAGCGCGTGGGGCTGGTCGTGAACCATACCACCCTGTTTTCCAACGGTACTCATCTGGCTGATAGCCTGCTGGCGTTGGGTGTCAAAATTCAGACCATTTTTGCCCCCGAACACGGCTTTCGGGGACAGGCCGACGCCGGGGCTACGATCAAAGACGGCAAAGATGCCCAAACCGGACTACCCATCGTGTCGCTTTATGGCAAGAATAAAAAGCCCTCGGCGGAGCAGTTGAAGGACATCGATGTCGTGATTTTTGATATCCAGGATGTCGGCGTCCGCTACTACACCTATCCCAGCACGATGCATTACGTGATGGAAGCCTGCGCCGAGAATGGCAAGCCCTGCATAATTCTCGACCGTCCCAACCCTAACGGCGACTACGTAGACGGCCCGGTACTTGACCCAAAATTTAAATCATTCGTAGGCCTGAACCTCATTCCCGTCGTGCATGGCCTTACCTCCGCCGAACTGGCGCTGATGATCAACGGCGAAGGCTGGCTGGAGGGTAAAAAAAGCTGTGACCTCACCGTGGTACCCTGCACAGGCTATAACCACCGCATGGTGTACGAACTACCCGTGAAACCTTCACCGAATCTGCCCAATCTGCAATCCATCCGTCTATACCCTTCGATTTGCCTTTTTGAACCGACCATCGTGAGCGTCGGGCGTGGTACCGACACGCAGTTTCAGGTCATAGGTGCTCCTGATAAAGTGTATGGTCCTTACCAGTTTACACCTGTTGACAAGCCCGGTGCGCAGAATCCGCCCAATGAGGGGAAGGTTTGTTATGGCCTGGATCTGCGTGAAGTAAACACCCGGCAGGAGGGCTTCACGCTGAAATACGTCCTCGATTTCTACAACAAAACTCCTGATAAATCGAAATTCTTCACCAGCGCCAGCTTCTTCGACAATCTGGCCGGCACAGACATGATCCGCAAGATGATGATCGCCGGGAAATCCGAAGCTGAAATCAGGGCTGCCTTTACGCCGGGGTTGGAAGAATTTAAGGAAAAGCGAGAGAAGTACTTGTTGTATGAAAAATGAAGGAGGTCTTCGGCTCCGCTCAGACTGACAACGACCATGTCAGTCTTAGCGGATCCGAAGACACTTGCCGGTAGCTTTTGCGTACGGATACGAGAAAAAGAATCACGATAAGCTCCAAGTACAAAGCAACTTACAGAAGCAAAAGTATAATGCTCTTAATCTACAAAAACCACGAAATCCTTTCCCAGGCCGTTGCCGAGCGCGTAGCGAAGGTACTGCGCGACAAACCCCAGGCCGTAATTTGTTTACCTTCGGGCAATACACCGTTGCGGCTCTTCGAGATTCTGGTCAATCAACACGAAATCGGCGAGATAGATTTCTCCCGTTGCACCTTCGTACTGCTCGATGAATGGCTGGGGATGGACGGGCAGGACGAAGGAAGCTGCCGTTACTGGATTGACAAAGAATTATTGAATCCCCTGGGTTTTCGGCCTGAGCAAATCATTGCCTTTGATGCCAAAAGCGACGATCTGCCCGGTGAGTGCAAGCGGGTCAATCAGAAAATAGAGGCGTTGGGAGGCTTTGATCTTGTCGTGCTGGGGGTAGGTATGAACGGCCACCTTGCGCTGAATGAACCCGGTACTTCCTTTGATATTTATGCCCACGTAAGTACCCTTGATCCCCTGACGGCGGAAGTCGGGCAGAAGTATTTTAAGAAGCAAACACCAATCACCGAAGGCATTACCCTTGGTCTCCGCCATTTTCTGGAAGCGAAGCAGCTCATCGTGATGGCCAGTGGCGAAGCCAAGGCCCCCGTAATGAAACGGGCGCTGGAAGGGGAAGTTTCGGAAGCTTTTCCGGCTAGTTTGGTCCAGACGGATGACAGGATTCTGGTGATGCTGGATGAGGAGGCAGCGGGGAATTGATAAAAAAACTCCCTAATTTGGGCGGCGAAAAATGACTGATAGAATGAGCAAACAAAAAATCCACTTTATATCCATCGGCGGAAGCGTGATGCACAACCTGGCCCTCGAACTTCAGCGGCAGGGGCACGAAATTACGGGGTCTGACGACGAAATTTACGAACCCTCCCGCAGCCGTCTGGAAAAGGCTGGTCTTTTGCCCGCTTCGATGGGCTGGTTTCCCGAAAAAATCACGGATGACATAGATACCGTCATTCTGGGGATGCACGCCCGCAATGACAATCCCGAATTGCGCCGGGCGCGGGAACTGGGACTGGATGTATGTTCCTATCCCGAGTTTATTGCGGGCCAAAGTACCGACAAGCAGCGGGTGGTCATTGCGGGAAGTCATGGCAAAACGACCATCACCTCCATGATTCTGCATGTACTACAGCAAAGCAAACGTACCTTCAACTACCTGGTGGGCGCGCAGGTGGAGGGCTTCGATACCATGGTGCGCCTGGATGCCGATGCTCCGGTGATCGTCATCGAGGGCGACGAGTACTTCACCTCGCCGGAAGATCCGACGCCCAAGTTCCTCCATTATAATCCCCATTTGTTGCTGGTGAGCGGCATTGCCTGGGATCACTTCAATGTCTATCCGACCTGGGAATCCTATGTGAAGCAGTTCGAAATGCTGGCCGATTCGCTGCCCAAGGCGGGTGTCATCGCTTTTGACGAAACTGATAACATGCTCGATATCATCGGTCAGAAGGAACGACCCGACGTGACCAAAATTCCTTACGAAGCGCACCCCCACAAAATCACGAACGGACAGACCTTCCTGATTACTCAAACTCAGGGGAACATACCGCTGTACGTATTCGGTGAACACAATATGAAGAATATTAGCGGGGCAAGGGCCGTTTGCGAGCGACTGGGCATAACCGACGAGGAGTTTTATCGTGCCATCCAGACCTTCAAAGGTGCGGCCAAACGATTGGAGTTATTGGCCAAAGGCCCAACGACCAACGCCTACCGCGACTTCGCCCACGCACCTTCCAAGGTGGAAGCAACTACCCTGGCTGTGAAAGAACAATTCCCGAAGCGCCGCCTCATTGCATGCACCGAACTGCACACATTCAGCAGCCTGAACAAGACTTTCCTGAATCAATACCGCCGCAAAATGGATGCTGCCGACGTAGCCGTAGTATTTTACAGCCCCGAAACTATCGAACATAAACGGCTGGAACCCCTTTCAGAAGAAGATATCCGCACCGCTTTCAAGCGCTCGGATTTGAAAATTTTTACTGACCCCACCACTCTGCAAGATTTCCTGAAATCCCAAAACTGGCAGAGTACCAACTTGCTCATGATGAGTTCAGGTACTTTCGGTGGCCTGGATTTAAAGGAACTAGGGAAAGAGATAGTTTAGGAATATATGAGTAGGATTGAGGTATAAATGTGTCTTTATTCGTCAAGTGTTCAAGGCAAATGGCGTATGGCCATTGCCTTTTGCCCTGAATCTTTAACCCTTTATCCTTTCCTCCTTAAAATAATGCCGCCCGAAGCTCCCGTCATCCCTGCCGAAGTTCACGAATACGAACGCGAACCCGTACCCTCCTCTGCCTGGAAAGGCTGGAAAAGTTTTCTGGGAATGTACGCCGGAGAACACGCTGCGGGTACCGAATTTGTGATCGGGCCCCTGTTCCTGACGGCAGGCGTAAGTGCCTTCGATCTATTGGTTGGCCTGTTTCTGGGTAACCTGCTGGCCGTGTTGAGTTGGCGGTACATCACTGCCGCCGTCGCCACCGATGTACGCCTGACACTCTATTACCAGCTGGAAAAGATTTGTGGAAGGCGGCTGGTGACGGCCTACAATCTGGCCAATGGCATCCTCTTCTGTTTCCTGGCTGGGGCCATGATCACCGTATCGGCCACGGCGGTGGGCATTCCGTTCGACATGGAAATGCCCAAACTGACCGACACCATGCCTAACGGCATCACCTGGATTATCGTTGTGGTGGCGATTGGAGCCGTCATATCGATCGTTGCGGCGCGGGGCTACGACATGGTATCGAAGTTCGCCAACATTGCCTCCCCCTGGATGGTACTTATTTTCTTGGCTTGCGGCGTAGTCGCTTTGAAAGGGCTGGGCGTGGCTTCTTTTGCCGATTTCTGGAATATATTCGGGGAAGGCAGCGAGCCTTTTCCTGGCCAAATCAAGTACACCTTCTGGCACGTGGTACTTTGGTCGTGGTTCTGCAATGCCGCCATGCACATTGGTATGTCTGACTTGTCGGTGTTTCGCTACGCCCGCCACCCGCGTTCGGGCTGGACCACAGCAGCGGGTATGTACGTGGGGCATTACCTGGCCTGGATTTGTGCCTGCCTGCTTTATGCACTGTATATTCGTACGGGCGATGCCCAGGCCATGCTCGCGGCCGGACAGGCGCCGCCCGTAGCGCCCGGCCCTATGGCCTACCAGGCCGTTGGTATCGCTGGACTCATTTGCGTGGTTGTCGCGGGCTGGACTACCGCCAACCCTACCATCTACCGCGCCGGACTGGCTTTTCAGGCGATTGCCCCGAAACTCTCGACGGCCCGAGTTACCATGATTGCGGGGGCGGTCGCTACCATCGCCGGACTATTCCCCGCCTTTGCCATGCAACTACTGGACTTCGTAGCGGTCTATGGCTTTATTCTGGCACCCATCGGTGCCATTATTGTTTTCGATCATTACTTTGCCAGCTCAGCGGGCATCGTGCAGAATTATGCGGAAAAAGCAGGAATCAATTTCAACCTTGCGGTCCTGCTGGCGTGGGGTATCAGCATGGCGATATTCTATTCCATTTCTGCTTTCGGCGGCGTGTTCCTCTCCTTCCTGACCTTACCTGCCTGGCTTTCCTGCGGGGCTTTGTACCTTATTTTCAGTAAATTTTTACACAAAAGAATATGAGCATTATCAAAATTATCTCCTATTTATGTCTGCTTACGGTACTGCTCGCGCCTATTCTTTTTTACGCTGATGCATTGACCCAGAGTCAGATGAACATAGCCTTGTTGGCCGGAACCGTAGTTTGGTTTGCAACGGCTTCTACCTGGATTAATAAGGAGACTGTGGAGAATTAAAAAAGAGGTACTGACCCAAACAGTACTTCCATCATCCGCGCGAACTCCGCCTGAATGGGAGCTGAAATTGTAATTTCTTCCCCAGTCTCGGGATGCTTAAACGTCAATTGCTGCGCATGAAGCAGCATAGTACTCATGCCAAATTGTTCGAGAAAAAGCTTGTTCTGCTTGTTACAACCGTGCGGTCGATCACCGATAATAGGATGGAGGATGTGGGCCATGTGCTTACGTAGCTGATGCATCCGACCCGTGGTAGGCGTGAGCTCTACTAATGAATACCGCGAAGTAGCGTGCCTGCCAAAAGGGAGCGGAATCTCAGCGCGTTGCCGCGTTTTGAAGTAAGTCAGGGCATCTTGCATTACACCCGTATCTGGATGCCGCAGCGCGTAGTCGATGGTTTGTTCATCGGGCGTGTAGCCGCGTACGATGGCAAGGTACTTTTTCTGGATATGCCCTTCCATAAATTGCCTCTGCATAGCTGAATTTATAGATTCGGATAGGGCGAAAAGCAATACCCCCCCCGTTTTTCGGTCGAGCCGATGGACGGGCCACACGCGCTGGCCGAGCTGGTCCCGCAGGCTTTGTACGGCAAATTCGCTGGCGTCACTGGCCATGGGCGAGCGATGTACCAGCAGACCGTGCGGCTTATTAATGGCCACCAAGTCCGACGATTGATAGAGAATAGGGAGCGGCGACAAGTCAACTACTCATGTTCCCCGTGCTCCCCGAACTGCAACGGACTCTTCATAATCCCCCTTTCCGAAGTACGAATGAAGTTCACGATTTCGTCGCGCTCGTCGGAAGGCGGTAGTTCGAGTTCGATCTGATTGAGGGCATCGGAATTATTGAGGCCCTTCATATAGATATAGCGGTAGACGGTCTGAATTTCGGCGATTTGCTGATTGGTATAGCCACGTCGCCGTAAACCCACGGAATTAATACCGGCGTAAGAGATCGGCTCCCGGGCCGCCTTGGTAAAGGGTGGTACATCCTTGCGCACCAGCGATCCGCCCGATACGAAGGCGTGTGGGCCGATCTTGACAAACTGATGGACTGCACTGATCGCGCTAACAATGGCCCAGTCGCCGACGTGGACATGTCCGGCCATCTGCACGTTGTTGCCAATAATGCAATTGTTGCCGATAATGCAGTCGTGAGCGATGTGGGCATACGCCATAATCAGGCAGTCGCTCCCAACCTCGGTTTTCCAGTGTTCCTCGGTGCCGCGGCTGATGGTGGCGTACTCGCGGATTGTTGTGTTGTCACCCACGTAGGTGAGCGTGTACTCATTATTATATTTCAAATCCTGCGGAATGGCCGAAACGACCGCACCGGGGTAGATGCGACAGTTTTTGCCGATGCGCGCACCTTCGTTGATGACCGCGTGCGACGCCACCCAGGTACCTTCGCCGATCTCCACATCCTTGTGGATCATGGCGAATGGCTCGACGACCACGTTGCGGGCAATTTTGGATTCGGAGTGAATGTAGGCTAGGGGTTGTATCATTTTTTCTTGACCAGGCTGGCGATCATATCGGCTTCGCAGACCAATTGTCCGCTTACGTAGCCGCGTCCGCTCATTTTGACGATGCCCCGCTTCATAGGGGAAGTGAACTCACATTTGAAGATAACGGTGTCGCCCGGTACAACGTTGCGTCGGAAGCGACAATTGTCGATGCCGATCAGGTAAGGCCAGTAGTTTTCAGGATCGGGGACGGTGCTCAGGACCAGGATGCCGCCCGTTTGCGCCATCGCTTCCAGTTGCATCACGCCCGGCATAACCGGGTTGCCGGGAAAATGACCGAGGAAAAATTGCTCGTTCATCGTCACGTTCTTGGTGCCGACCACACTCATTTCATCCAGCGCGATGATCTTGTCGATCATCTGAAAAGGATAACGGTGAGGGAGTAGATTGGCGATTTGGTTGATATCCAGAATCGGTGCCTTCTTGGGGTCATACTGCGGAATGCCGTCTTTGGCGGCCTTCATCAGTTTCTTGATTTTTTTGGCCAGCGCTACGTTGGCGGCATGACCAGGCCGGGCCGCCAGAATCTGGGCTTTGAGCGGACGGCCTACCAGGGCCAGATCACCCACCAGATCCAGTAGTTTGTGCCGGGCCATTTCGTTAGGAAAATGCAGATCGACATTGTTCAGAATTCCCTTAGACTCGTCGACGCTTACCTTGGGCTTATCAAGTAGTTTAGCGAGCTGATCCAGTTCGCCATCCTTCACCTTGCGGTCCACGATGACGATAGCGTTGGTCAGGTCGCCGCCTTTGATCAGGTTTTGGTTGTAAAGTGCTTCCAGCTCGTGCAAAAAACAGAACGTCCGGCAGGGAGCGATTTCTGCCTTGAAAAGCGTCATGTCGTTCAGCGAAGCGTGCTGACTGTTGATGACCTTGGAATTATAGTCCACCATCACCGTAAGACGGTAGTCGGTCAGTGGCATGGCTGCCATCTCAATGTCCTTATCGGCGTTGACATAGTGGACGTATTCGGGTACTTCGAAGTAATTGCGATAAGCATTCTGCTCTTCGATGCCGGCGTCTTCGAGGGCATTGATAAACTTGATTGCACTACCGTCCATGATGGGCGGCTCGGGGCCGTCGAGCTGAATAAGTACATTGTCGATTTGCAAACCGACCAGTGCGGCCAAAGTATGCTCCACGGTATTGATGCGGGCACCGTTCTGTTCGATGGTAGTTCCGCGTGACAAGTCCACGACGTTGTCTACGTCGGCGTCCACAATCGGTTGTCCGGGCAGGTCAACGCGCTGAAACTTATAGCCATGATTGGCCGGGGCAGGCAGGAAGGTCATCGTGGCCGACACGCCTGTGTGCAGTCCGACGCCGGAAACTGACGCCGCTTTTTTAATGGTTTGTTGTTTTTCGTTCATTTTAGCTGGGAAGAAGCTATCGGCTGTAAGCGGTACGCTGTAGGCTTTTTCTGTGAAATATTAGGTTAAGAACTAGTCGGCCCGGTTTGTTTTTCCGGCTCCTGCCTTTTCTTTTTCCAAATCCTGAATTCTTTTTTCTATTTCGGGAAATTTCCGAACCAACGCCTGAGCGCGCAGGTGTGCACTCAGTTCGTAGGCAGGCGAACCGCTTAGCGCAAGCCCTTCTTTCTTGATATTTTTTCCTACACCCGCCTGTGCTCCAACCTTGGTACCGTTAGCCAGGGTAAGGTGTCCGGCGATACCTACCTGTCCGGCTATAACGCAGTTTTCGCCAATCTTACTGGAACCCGAAATACCCGATTGGGCCGCTATAACCGTGTTTTTACCTACTTCAACATTATGCGCAATCTGTACCAGATTATCGATCTTGACACCCGAGCGGATAATGGTTGAACCCATTGTGGCGCAGTCGATCGTGGTATTTGAGCCGATGCTCACGTGATCTTCAATGACGACGTTACCGAGTTGGGGAATAGTTTTATAGGTACCGTCGGGCTGAGGAGCAAAGCCGAAGCCATCACTACCGATGACGCTATTGGCAAAAATGACGCACTGCCTGCCGATCACCGTATTGTCATATATACGCACACCGGGATGAATCACCGTGTCGTCGCCAATGGTTACGTTATCGCCAATGTAGGCGTGGGGGTAAATTTTGACACGCTCACCGATCGTGCATTTTTTACCAATATAAGAATATGCGCCCCGGTAGCCATCCTCGCCGACAGAACTTCCCTCACCAAGATGAGCAGGCTGTTCTACGCCACGTTTGATTTGTTGGGTAAACTTCTGGTACTCTTCCAATAGGCGCGTGAAGCCTGAATAGGCGTTCTCTACGTAAATAAGAGTAGTCGAGACTTCTTGTTTCGGTTCGAAGTCCTGGTTGACCAATACAGCCGAAGATTCGGTTTCGTAGAGGTGGGACTCGTATTTGGGATTGGCAAGAAACGAAATACAACCGGGCCTACCCTCTTCAATTTTGGCGGCGGAACGAATGATGGCAGACTTGTCTCCGACCACTTTTCCGTTCAATAATTGAGCAATCTGCCCGACAGTAAACTCCATAGAAAATTAAAACGACTTGGACTAGCACCGCTGCGAAGAAGCTTCATTACCGAGGCCACGGGTGCTAAGCGACTATGTCCCAAATCCGTGCAGTGCGACTACAGGCGCAAAGATACAGTTTTAGCCCAACTTACGTAATACTTGCGGACAATCTTGCTGAGGGCGCGGATAGTCGGCAGCTCAGAAACTTCCGTAATGTCCAGTACGCGACCATCCTTCATTTTGATGCGAATCTGATCTTCACCCGTCACATAGGCCGAATTAGTAGTTTGGCCTTCTACCAAAAAATACGAAAGTTGCTCCTCGGTTAATCCCTGCGCCCGCAGATCTTCACGCAGGGTAGACAACAGATCTTCTGTCGGCGGAGCGTCCAGGAGTTGAATTTTAAAAAGACGGCGGTCGAGCAGACGCTGACAGAGCCGGGAAAGTACCGGGTCACTTTCCTGCGCCCAGGCTTTGATGGCGCCCCACATATCGTAATCATCCAGCCGGACAAAGGTTTGCAACAGTTCGGGGCGTTCCCGGAAGTCGGCCAGGGTGGAGCGGTAGCGAAGAAAAAAGCCCAGATTGGGCGAGGCGTATAAATCTGCCCCTTGCTCGGTGAGATCACGGGCTCGGCGAATGGCCTGGCTGAGCATCGCCTCGGCGCAAAGGGAAGTTTTATGAAGGTACACCTGCCAGTACATCAGGCGGCGGGCATTGAGGAAGTTTTCGATACTCAGAAGACCCTTTTCCTCCACTACCAGTTCATCTTTATGGACATCCAGCATTTTAATAAGTCGGCTGGCGCCGATTGTCCCTTCGGCCACGCCCGTATAAAAGCAGTCGCGGTTGAGGTAGTCCATCCGGTCCATGTCCAGCTGGCTGGAAATAAGCTGATGGAAAAGTGGCCTTGGGTAGGTGCCCTCAAACATTTGAATCGCCAAGTCGAGCCGTCCGTCGAACTGACGGTTGAGGTCCTTCATCAGCAGCAACGAAAGTGCTTCGTGCGGAATACCCGTCATCAGCGTCTTTTCCAGCACGTGCGAAAAGGGCCCGTGGCCGATGTCGTGTAGTAGTATAGCCACCTGCGCTGCTTCACACTCCGCGTCCCAGATCAGGTGCCCTTTGTCCTGCAAAGTTTTCAACGCCTGGCCCATAAGGTGCATGGCTCCCAAGGCGTGATGAAAGCGCGTGTGCAGCGCTCCCGGATATACCAAATCGGCCATACCCAACTGCCTAATACGTCGCAGCCGCTGAAAATAAGGGTGCTCCACCAGATCGAACAGCAGTTCCGACGGGATGGTGATGAAACCATATACCGGATCGTTGAGGATTTTTCTTTTATTCAAATGGAAGGTTGTTGAATCGTGGAACTGTGGAATTGTTTAACTGGGCAATGGTCAGCAACGTTTCACAAATGTAAAATGGAGCAGACAGAAACAAAAAATATGAAAAAGCAGCGGGGCAGCGTGCCGCTTTAACAATAACACGATTAAACAATTACACAATACGCTTGGCGAATAGAAACGCAACTACTATTTTTGCGCTCCAAACTCGTCAAGAGTTGGGCCTATAGCTCAGTTGGTTAGAGCACCTGACTCATAATCAGGTGGTCCCAGGTTCGAGCCCTGGTGGGCCCACTTAAAAATCAAGCACTTATGAGATAAAACTCGTAAGTGCTTTTTTATTTAATACACAATTTGAGACACAAAATTGATTTACTCAGACTTATACTGTTCTGGTCTATGCTTTTTAGTTCTGTGTTGTGCTGTTCTGTGGAATTTTGTAGAGTTTTGTGGAATTGTATGTATCGTGAAATCTTCTTTTAATGTTCGTCGATTGATTTCTACCTATTTCTTCCAGCTTTAAAAGTTGCTCTAAACCTTGTTAAGCAATATACTTACCTCTATTTCTCTTTTGTTATTGTACTAGTTTTATCTATCTACTTTGTCATTTGTGGAATTTGAGAATTCTTTTGTGGAATTATTAATTTTCATTCTTCTCTATTAGTAGATTTTCTACTTCTCTCATCTTGTCTTCTGCAACACTGATTCTCTTATTCAAAGAGTAAGTTGTTCCTTTACCTTTGCCCTTCTTTACCAAAACACCATCTTCAACAAGCTTATCTACTAAGTATTTAACCTGTTCACGATTTAGCGCCTTATTAAAGGAATCGACAATCATCCCCATCTTCACGTTCTCATTTTTCTCAGTTGCGTCAACAACGATCTTCACTTCTTTGAGCTGGTAGGTTCCAATTGACGGAGATTGTTCGTCCTTGACTAGCTTCTGATAGAAATCACTAAGTACTAGTCGAGCATGAGTCCTTCTTATCAATCCCTCATTTTCGAGCTTCTCAACGATGATGGGGTTCAGGTCAGCTTGGTGTCCGTCTCTTATTTTCGCTAATGTGATTATATCGTGAACACCGAGTTTGTTATCCTGACTACGCTCATTCTGGGCGTTGAATATAAAAATGTAGAAAGCAGGATTTGAGATTTTTCCATCTAGCGTAAGAGAAACCTGAAAAAGGTCTGATCCTGAGTAGTCGGGCGTAGGTTTACCTTCGGAGAGCGTTAATGAGAATATCTTATCTACCCCCTGACCTGAACGCTCTACCAAACCAGTTTTGAGTAGTATGTCAGCTAACAAGCGACTTCTAGGGGTACTATTGATAGTCAGGATATTTTCCAGCGTGACCCCCTTGGGAAATCCACCTGGATTGGTTAGAGTTATTTTTGAGGGGTTATGTTTGATAACCGTTTCAGCGGTAAGACTATAATCTCTATGGGCAATAGCATTCAGAAGTGATTCACGGATAACCTCCTCGTTAAAGAAGGGTACTGAATAGATGTAGGGTCCGATTCTGATTGAAGCATTACTATTTCGTATCTCTGACCAAACCTTCTCGATTCCTACAAACAGAGCATCATCTACCTCAACACGCCAATCGTGAGGAATGGACGTTTCTGAATCTCTGAATTCCATAATGATTTTAGCTTGGGGAAGGTATTTTCTAATTGCAGTCTTAGTTCCCAATAGAATTAATGCGGCATACGTCAGTTTGTTATCCCGACTCAAATCCAAATCAGAGAGTATTTGTTCATCAGGCAAAGTTCTGAAACCAGAATTTTTCTGTTTCAAGGCGTATTTGTCCTTCAAAATACCGATAGCATTCTTATCCAGATCAGTTATAGAAAGACCATCACATATTTTTGCGGAGAAGTCGGGTTCTGTCTCAGACAATATTTTTAACATCTGCTCATCTGACATATTAGTCAAACTATCGCCCACCCGCATAAGTGGTACCCCTTCAAATTTCATCAGTTTCCCAATTGGACGAGAAGGTACTGTTACCACTAAAACTCTCATTAAATCCTCGTACAGCTCTTTGAGGTCTATACGAATATGAATGCGCCTATAGACTTCATCCTCTAATTGCCCAAGTTTACCTTCACCAAAGTCAGTACCTACTACCTTATGAGGATATGGGTCTGTCATACCAAGTACTAGTGTTCCACCACGCTCATTTGCGAGTGCTACGACATATCCCAGAAAACATTTCCGTCTTTCAACTTGATCGGTATGTTGTCCTCCTGCGAAAGGGTAATTCCTTTTCGCTTCCTTGAACTCAACTTTATCTTCTGACTCTCTCAGACGTTTGAGTCGTTCTATCGTAATGTCTTCAATCATTTTTCAGTAAGCCTTGATAATCTGTACGATCAATTAATACCCCACTTCACTCTCCCATCGTCTTCCGTAGGTAATTGAACATCATGTCCAACAGGACGGGTTTGTTTTGGGGAGATTCGACCGTGCGGTATAACTCCAACTTGGTGTTGACGAAGTCTAGAAAGAATCTTGACATAACTTCCTCCACGTACTTTTTCTTATTCGTGTCGGTGTTGTCTCCCTGCATCACCTTTTGAACGCTGGGTTCATCGCGTATCCGTTTGAAGACATTGTTAATGTCAAGTTTGAACTCTTCCGTCAGTCCACTTCCAAAGGTTTCATTCAACTTGTTGATGATGGTACTGAGCAGTTCAAGGGGTTCTTCTACCATGTTGCCCGTACTACCACTGTCTGACATAGGGTCGAGTTCTCCTTTTATATCTTCCAGGGTAAGTTTCAGTTCACCGATTTTTTGGATACGTAGTGAGTCCAGATCAATGGAGTCGGAGAGATCAATGGAGGTTAAGCTACGGTGGGGGAGTTTCTTTTTCAGGTATTTGAGGTAGATGAACAGTTTTTCGAGTTCGGCGTCCTGGAAACTGATGACCTGGGTGATGTAGTTGTACAACCGACAGTAGGAGTTGATCAGCGACCGGAAATGTTCCTGCTGTTCCTGTGATTCTATCTTCAACCACATTTCTACTGCTGCATTCAGGTAGGGTTGTAGTTTTTCGTCGGATTCCCGTTCTGAATAAAACAGCTTGCAGAATTCTTCTACCTCATATTTCGTGAAAAGATTGAAGCCTCTGATTTCGGTTTCCAGTTCGTAGAGTTTGTACGAGTCGGTTTCTCCGGTGAGGATCGTGGAGTCGTAGAAGGGTTGAAATGCGTCGATAATCTCTTCCGGTTCATTTACAAAGTCAAGAACGAAGGTATCCGTCTTCCCCTTCATGGTTCGATTCAATCGGGAAAGAGTTTGTACGCATTGTACTCCCCCCAGTTTTTTATCTACGAACATCGAATGAATCATCGGTTCGTCAAATCCGGTCTGGAATTTACTGGACACGATCAGAATCCGGTACCTGGGATCTTTCAATCCATCAGGAATACTTACCGCGTTTTGTAGTCCATTTTCAGTGTTTAACGAGTGTTCCGTATGTTCCTTACCATTGTGCTGAATGGAACCACTGTATGCCACCAGACACGAGTAGGGGAGTTGGAGTTCGTTCATTTGTTTGACCATCTCCATCTGGAACAACACACAGTGTTTCCTCGAACGTACCACCACCATTGCTCTTGCACGACCGTTGATCTGTTT
This sequence comes from uncultured Persicitalea sp., assembly GCA_964500445.1. GTDB lineage: Bacteria > Bacteroidota > Bacteroidia > Cytophagales > Spirosomataceae > Persicitalea. Next base: position 42,473 of record CAZCOG010000014.1, read on the forward strand.
GGAGGTATGATTGACGAATTGATTCAGAATGATGGATACTTTCTGACGAATGGTTTCCTCGTGAGAGTCTACGTACGATACCAGTTCACGTTTTACCTTTCCTTCGGGTAGTTCCAGTTCTTCTTCATTAGTATCGTCGGTACGTAGTTTGAACCAGCGTTTGAATTGGGTGAAATGTTCCAGCGTGTCGAGGGTGTACCCTTCCGCGATAGACTGTTTCATGGAATAGGTATGAAATGACTCGAACTGACCCGATTCATTTTTACGTCCGAAGATTTCGAGCGTCTTGTTTTTGGGAGTACCCGTAAAACCAAAGAAGGAGATGTGTTTCTGTTTTCCCCGACTTCCTATTTCCCGTTCGAGTACGTCCTGGTAGTCTTCGGGTTCCTCGTCGCCGTATTCGTTGACAGAAAGTGATTTCTTTAAATTTTTGGAGGATTCACCACTTTGTGACGAATGTACTTCATCGATAATGACCGCGAAGGTTCTTCCTTTCAGCTTAGACATCGTTTTGGCAATCACCCCAAATTTCTGAATGGTGGTCACGATAATGTCTTTCCCTACTCCGAGTGATGCTTTGAGTTGTGCCGAGTTTTTATCAATGGTTTTAACTACCCCTGAGGTTTGTTCCAGGTCGGTCAGCGTTTTTTGGAGTTGTCGGTCAAGTACCTTCCGGTCCGTCACGACGATGATGGTATCGAATAATCGCGTCGTGTCTGCACTACTCCTGTAAAGAGAAGTGAGGGTGTGCGCCAACCAACCGATGCTATAACTTTTTCCTGATCCGGTAGTGTGTTGAATCAGGTAGTTATGACCCGTTCCTTCCTGTCTGATTTGGTTTTGCAGTTTACGAATGACATCCAGCTGATGGTAGCGCGGGAAAATCAACAGGTCTTTTTTCTTCTCGATGACTCTACCCTGAATGCTGCTCCACTCTTTTTCGGATTCGGTAGTTTCCAGCACGAAGTTTTCGATGATGTCAAGTACAGAGTTAGGCGTCAGAACTTCTTTCCATAGGTACGATACCTTATAATCATCCGGTACGATGGGGTTGACGATTCCTTTATTGTAGGGTAGAAACTTCGTGTCTGCTCCGTTGAGTCGGGTGGTCATGCCCACGGTGTCGTTATCTACCACAAAATGAACCAGCAACCTTTTGAATTGTAACAGGGGTTCGTTGTGCGGATTCCGGTCGAACTGGTACTGTTTGATGGCGTGACCGATGTTCTGACCCGAGAGTTGATTTTTTAACTCGATGCTGACAATGGGTATTCCATTGATGAACAGCATGAGGTCAATGGAGTTTTCGTTGTTTTTGGAGTAGTGCAACTGACGTACCACCGACAGACGATTCAGCAGGTACTTCTCCTGATGTTCGGGATTGAGTCCGGTTTTGGGTTCAAAATAAACAGGGTCCAGGTACACGCCCCGGTCGCGTAGTTGATTCCTGAGTACATGAATGACTCCGTGCTTCTGAATCTCGGACGAAAGTCGTTTGACCAGATTCTCTTCTGACTGCTCCCCAAACTGTACCTGCCACTTCTCCCATTGGTTGGGTTGGGTATCCTGAATGAACGCGATGAATTCAGCAGGAATCAGACCCAGATCACGATCATAGGCGGTGTGGTGAACCGATGCATACTTCAAACCTCCTACTTCGGTGGTGGTAAGGTAGTTTTCGATGTTGTCCTCGAAGCGTTTTTCGGTCATTATGTGCTGAGGGGAGAAGTTGAGGAATTTTAAGTTTCGAGTACGCATATTTTACCCGTGACTACTTCGGAGATCAGACTTTGGCGGTATTCTTTCAGGAGTTCAATTTTCTGTTCTTCCTGCTGAATGGTTTGGTCGATGACCTGGGTTTGTTCGTCGAGGTAGGTGACTATTTGTTGTTGTTCGGAAAGTGGGGGAAGTATTATTTGAAAACCTGATATTACATCCTGACTTAACATAGGTATAGTTGTGATAGAACTAAATAGGTCTATTTGAGTCAAAATTGAAAAAGATTGCAAATAATACCAGAGGTATTTTGGATTTTCCTGAATTTTGTTAACTAAAACCAAACTAGGATTTATAGTCAATTCACCATAATCATCATCGATAAATAAGACTTTACCAAGCGTTCCTCTTTGACTTAAAATTAAATCACCCTGCTTTACCATAATTTCAGGAGACTCATAGTACTTATCCCAATGTAAATAATCTGGATTAGTTAAATTAATTTTATTAAAAGCATCTATGTGTTTTCCTCCTATAACTAAGCATCCCTCACCCTCATCTACAAAATCAGTCTTTTTGTATCCTTTGAAACCAATCCTTCCTTGTATATTAACAATATGACCAAGCTTTCTCTTCAACCATCTCTCAGGTATCTCCCCAATCCACTCAATTCCACTATCCTTCATCTTCACCTCAGGATCAAGACCTTTGGTGACGACGTGGTTGATGAGGGCAGTGCGTTTTTCTTTGAGTAGTTGAATTTTCTCCTGTTTCTTTTTGATCAGGTCGTCAATCAGCCCAGTTTTTTCATCGAGGTAATTGACGATGGCTTGTTGTTCGGGGAGTGGGGGAAGTGGAATAGATTCATTTTTGACTAGCGTACCAGTGATCAGTGGTTGGGTATTTTTATTTCTGAGTACATTTAAATCCCTTTGAGTCAAACAGTGAAACAAATAGTAAAGATTGCTAGTGTAACTAATTGGGTCAAAAATAAGTGAGTTATCATTCACAAAAACTTTTTTACTCGAATAATGTACATTTCCACATTTTTCTCCAACCCTTCCAATGATTAATATCGGATTTTCACGATTGTAATTTGAGAAATAACCCAATATTCCATTGCCTCCAAACACTGGGTAGTCCTCTTCTCCTCTTTCAGGTTCAATTTTGTTTGAATCTAATGAATCTCCGCTCCCAATATTTCCAAGATATTTTATTTTAGATGTCTTCCAATGTTCAGGAATCTCTCCAATCCATTCAACCTCAGAATCTTTATAGGTATTATATCTTTTCATGCTTCTTGTTTCTTGTAAGATTGGCTGATGAGGAACATCATGTATTCAAGGTCGGTGTCCTGGTGAATATTGAAGTAGTAATCTCCCACACCCACATGTTTTGCTTCCTCCTCAAAAAGAGTTGAAAAATTAGATGGATCTCGTAAAGTACCCCTACTCATATTGAGCACACAATAAAGTCCCTCGTTATGAATCGACACGCCCAGAATTGGGTACTTTCTCTGAAAACTGATAATACGTTTTTGGGGTACTACTTCTACTTCACCCAGATTCAGTATACGTTCCCGGAGCGTTTTGTAGATTTCCACCACCCATTCCGGTCTCGATTTGCTTTTATTGAGGAGTGACTCTTCCGTATGCACGGTAACCTGCTTCGTTACATTCAGCACCACATCATCCTTTGACTTTGACGTAGTGGTGATACTTTCCTCCGAGGTAGTTTTGTGCTGGTTCAATCCAATCAGTCCATTCGCATAGCGTTTGATTTCCCACAACTCGAAAGGGACATCCTTGAAGTTGATGGAGTTCTTCTGGTACTCTGTAAAGAAAGGGGAAATGAAAATTACCTTCGATTGCGACCAGTCCACTTCGTTTTTTTTTAAAGTAATGCCGCAATGCTCGTGGTATTCCAGAATGAAATCTGCTTTGTTGTTCAGCAGAATGGACATATAGGTGTATCCCTGGTCAATCACCGAGAAATTACGATCCCGCTTGTACTCGATGATCACAAACGAATTGTTCTCCTGGTCATACGCCAAGGTATCCAACCGGAAGTTTTTGATGCTGAGTTCTGACCTGACCAATTCCAGGTTGAAGAGTTCGTCCAGGTTGTTCTCCACCAGGGTCTGTATTTCTTTCTCTAACTTGAAAGCATGGTTGTCCACGCTTTTTAGTCGATTCCCGTCGATGGTGTAGAGCTTCATTGTCCAATCAGTTTTGCCATCAGACCATCACTCTCTTCCTCCAATCGTAACAGATCCTGCGTAATCTCACTCAAACTGCGCAAGGGTTTGTACTGGTAGAAGTACTTGGTGAAATTGATTTCGTACCCCACCTTATTTTTATCCGTTTCCATCCACGCATCCGGGACGTGAGGAAGTACTTCTTTCTCAAAATACGCGTCGATGTCAGTCTGTAAAGGAATGCGTTCGTAATCCCGTAACGAGGAATCAGGTTTGGGTTGTTTCTTCTTTTTATCCATCACCACTTTACCCGCTTCATTGCGCTGCGGACGTTCGATGGTCACTTTGGTAAACCCAAAGTACTCATTGGGGTAGATTTTCGAAACTTCTGATTCTTCAAAAGATTGGTAGGTTTCCAACAGGCTTTCCCGTTGCGAATCAGTGATGAACTTACGTTTACTTCCCAACGATTTCTTCATGGTACCATGAAAACCCGTTGCGTCAATGAGTTGTACTTTTCCTCTCCGGTGCGGTTTCTTGTTGTTGGTCACAATCCAGATGTAGGTACTGATTCCGGTATTGAAGAACAGTTGATCGGGTAGGGCGACAATCGTTTCCAACCAGTCGTTCTCGATGATCCATTTTCTGATCTCTGATTCTCCACTTCCGGCATCACCCGTAAATAGTGGTGATCCGTTGAACACGACTCCAATACGACTTCCCCGTGGTTCCATCTTGGAAATCATGTGTTGCAGAAACAGCAACGAACCATCGGAACTACGGGGAGTCCCCACGAAGAAACGACCGTTTGGATTCTGTGACTCTGAAACCACAAATTCCTGTTCTGATTTCCAGCTTACCCCAAAAGGTGGATTGGTAATCATGTAGTCGAACCGGAAACCAGGAAATTGATCATCTGACAGGGATGAACCCAAACGGATGTTACTGGGGTTTTCGGCGGTAATCAGCATATCCGACTTACAGATCGAGTAGGTCTGGGGGTTGAGTTCCTGACCGTACAGAAGAAGGTCGATGTTCGGATTGGTATTTTCAACCACCCACTCTTTCCCAATGGTGAGCATACCCCCCGTACCACAACACGGATCGTAGATACTCCTGATTTTACCTTCCCCCATCAGGTCTTCCCGGTTTTCCCCGAACACGAACGATACCAGTAGTTTCACCACATCACGCGGGGTGTAGTGTTCTCCACTGGTTTCGTTACTCATTTCCGAAAACTTCCGTAGTAGTTCCTCAAAGACCTGACCCATCGTGTGGTTATTGACGACATCAGGGTGCAGGTCAATTTCCTTGAACTTACTGATGAGTAGGTACAGCCGATTATTCTTTAACAGCTTATCGACGGGTTTCTCCAACTGGAAGTTGTCAATGATTTCCAGCACGTTTTTGGAGTACCCGTTGAGGTAGTTCTGAAAATTAAGTTTAAGACTATTGGCCGTCAAACGGGAAAGATCAAACTGCGAGTAGTTGAAGAATTTGAGACCAATGAAACCTTCGATAATGGGAGTGGGGTCATCGATCTTGTCCTTGTACTGCTCCCAGAGCGTATGTACTTCATCTTTTTTAGGTTCGAGCACACAATCCAACCTTCGGAGTACAACAAAGGGTAAAATGACATCGCCGTATTCATGTTGTTTGAAAAGTCCGCGTAGTACGTCGTCAGCGACATTCCAGATAAAAGAGGAGATTTCCTGGTGGGTATTCATTCGTGTGGTTGGGTAAATAGTCTTATTAGGGATACAATATAAGGAGAAAGTACAGCAGGCTTATAATGCAAAGTAGTTCTGGTTCCGAATTTCATTACCAGAATCAGGATTTTCGCTACATGAAAATTGAAATCTGCTAGATTGCACGGGTAGCAGGTAGTGCGGTATGAAGGAGCGTTATCTTCTACAAGTAAACAGGACTTTTGGGTATGATGCAGATAAATAAAGAATCCAGCAACGCTCCTAGAATTCAGTGATCCTGAGTTAAAGGACGAACCGTATACTACCTTTCGATACCAGATCAGATGGCCACAGCCGGGGGCGCGTACGTCTTCGAGCCCTGGTGGGCCCACAGATTTCAAAAGCCCCTGGCATCTGCCAGGGGCTTTTTTGTCTTATCCTTTCCGTGACAAGGCCTAAGTTCATCGCTTTTCTTCCCGGGTTGTATTTGTCACAATGATTCTTCCGCTTCCAGGGTAGATTATCAATTATCTACTATTTGGTAGTAACTATCAAATAGGTGTCTACGAACTCATAGGGTAGTGTTTTTAATAGCAAAAACAGCAAAATCAGGATTTTAACCCTATTTTAATCTGCTTTTAACTTGTGATTAAGGCGCGGGTTGATACTTGCGCCGTATTCTTTAAATCCTATTCCATAAGGGCAAGAAAGGGTACATAGTCAACTCTTCTAAATTTTTTATAATAACTGTACTCAGATATGAAAAGAACACTCTTATTCGTGAGCCTGTGCACTTTAATTTTCCAAACTGGCTGTGAAACCAAAGGAGAAGAAAAAAAGGAAGCTGAAACCAATTTTCTGGTGACCAGCCCGGTCGTTAAAGATACCCTGGTTACCAAAGAGTACGTATGTCAGATACACGCCATCAGCCACATTGAGTTGCGGGCGCAGGAGCGGGGTTACTTGCAGAAAATATTTGTGGATGAGGGTCAGCACGTCAAGCAGGGCCAGATGATGTTTCAGATCATGCCCATGCTCTACCAGGCCGAGCAGCAGAAAGCCAAAGCTGAGGCCAACTTCGCCGAAATCGAGTATAAAAACACCAAGTCGTTGGCCGACAGCAATATCGTGTCGAAAAATGAATTGGCGATGGCGAAAGCTAAATTGGAAAAGGCTAACGCCGAACTGTCGCTGGCCAACGTGCATCTGGGATTCACCGAAATTCGGGCGCCTTTTAATGGCATCATGGATCACTTCCAGGTACGGCTGGGTAGTCTGGTGGACGAGGGTGATTTGCTAACTACCCTCTCGGACAACAGCAAAATGTGGGTGTACTTTAATGTACCTGAGGCAGAATACCTGGATTATAAGTCTGATGCCAGCCAGGATAACATGAAGCAGGTAAATCTGCTGATGGCCAACAATAAGAAATTTCCGTATGTAGGCAAGGTGGAGACGGTCGAAGCCGACTTCAACAACGAAACGGGTAACATCGCCTTCCGCGCTACCTTCCCAAACCCGAACGGACTACTTCGGCACGGGGAGACGGGCAACGTACTGGTGACGGTACCCTACAAAAATGCCCTGCTCATCCCGCAGAAAGCCACCTTCGAGGTGTTGGAGAAAAAGTACGTGTACGTAGTAGACAAGGATAATAAGATCAAATCGCGGGAAATCACCATCTCCGCCGAGTTGCCGCACATTTTTGTCGTGCAGTCAGGCCTGAATAAGGATGACAAGATTCTGCTGGAAGGTTTGCGTCTGGTTCGGGAAAACGAAAAGATACATCCCAAATTCGTGCAGCCTGCCAAGATGCTGTCTCAGCTGGATTTATACGCAGAATAATCGAGGTCAACCTAAAAAGCAAAGCACATGTTTAGTACATTCATTCGCCGGCCCGTATTCGCAATTGTGATATCGGTCATGATCGTTTTCGTGGGCGGCCTGGCGATCAGAAGTTTGCCAATCTCCCAATTTCCGGACATTGCCCCCACCACCGTCAATATTTTCATAGCCTACCCCGGTGCCAGTGCCGACGTGCTGGTGAAATCCACGCTGATTACTCTGGAACAGGCGATCAACGGCGTACAGGATATGCGCTATATTGCCACGGACGCCACCAGCGCTGGTGAAGCTACTCTCAGGATTATTTTTGAACCCGGAACCGACCCCAACGATGCGGTAATCCGGGTAAAAACCCGGGTGGACCAGGTGATGCCGCTTTTGCCCGAACTGGTGCAGCGTGAAGGGGTAATCATTACGCCTATCCAGCCCAGTATGTTGATGTACGTCAACCTTTATTCCAAGGATAAGAGCATCGACGAAAAATTCCTGTTCAACTATGCAACCGTAAAGATGATCCCCGAAATTCAGCGGACCAGGGGTATCGCGCGGGCGCAAATATTGGGTAGCCGACGGTACGCTATGCGCGTTTGGCTCAATCCTGACCGCATGCGGGCTTACAACATTTCGGTAGAAGAAGTGATGGACGCCATCGGGGAGCAAAGTATCATTGGCCGACCCGGCCGAATTGGGCAAAGTTCCGGTATTGCGGCTCAGTCGCTGGAATACGTGCTCACTTACAAAGGTCGATTCAACAAGGCCGAAGAGTACGAGGATATTATTATCCGCGCCAATGCCGAGGGAGAAAGTATCCATTTGAAAGACATAGCCCACGTCGAGCTGGGCAGTGAATTCTTCGATATTTATTCCAATCTCGACGGTAAGGCTTCGGCGGCCATCGTGCTGCGCCAAAACTACGGTAGTAATGCCAGCGACGTCATCGAAGAAGTGAAAAATAAGCTTGAGGTGATGAAAACCTCTTTTCCTCCGGGCGTAGATTACAAGATCAGCTATGACGTATCTCAGTTTCTGGACGCTTCCATCGAGCAGGTAATTCATACGCTGCGGGACGCATTTATCCTGGTAGCCCTGGTAGTTTTCGTATTCCTGGGCGACTGGCGGTCCACGCTGATTCCTATTCTGGCGGTGCCGGTATCTCTGATTGGCGCATTTTTCGTCATCCAGTTCTTCGGGCTTTCGATTAACCTGATCACGCTGTTCGCCTTGGTACTGGCCATCGGTATTGTGGTGGACGATGCCATTGTGGTGGTGGAAGCCGTCCACGCCAAAATGGAAGAAAAACCCAATATATCACCTTACAGGGCCGTCAAAGAAGTACTTGGTGAAATAAGCGGAGCTATCATTGCCATCACGGCCGTAATGGTATCGGTGTTCCTGCCCATCTCGTTCATGTCGGGTCCGGTCGGTACTTTCTACCGGCAGTTCTCCATCACTATGGCGAGTTCTATCGTGATTTCGGCCCTGATTGCTCTGACATTGACGCCCGTTCTGTGCGCCATGCTACTGAAAAATCATCATGGACATGAGCGGAAGAAAAATCTGCTGACCAAAGCACTCGACAGCTTCAACCGCGGATTCGACAAAATGACCGGATGGTACGTGGGCTTGTTGAAAATGATCGTCAGCCGCCGAGTCGTGACTTTTGCGATACTGTTGGCCTTCTGCGCCGGCATATTCTACGAAAACCAGATTCTGCCCGCCGGATTTATTCCGAACGAAGACCAAAGTACCATCTATGCCATTATCCAGACGCCTCCGGGCTCCACACTGGAAAAAACCAACCAGGTTTCGCAAAAGCTCCAGAAAATCTGCGAAGAAATCAAAGGGGTAGAATCGGTGTCGTCCCTGGCGGGTTACGAGATCATGACCGAGGGACGTGGTTCCAACGCGGGTACCTGTCTGATTAACCTGAAACCCTGGTCGGAGCGCGACCAGAACGTGAAGGAAATCATGGAAGAGTTGGAGGAAGAGTCGAGAAATCTCGGGGCTACCGTCGAATTCTTCGAACCACCGGCCATTCCTGGCTTTGGTACTTCGGGCGGTTTTTCCATGCGCTTGCTGGATAAAAACACGGATACCGATTACCACGAGTTCGATAGGATCAACCAGCAGTTCATGGACAATCTGCGCGCTCGCAAGGAGTTGGCGGGTATGTTCACCTTCTTCGCTGCCAACTACCCGCAGTACGAACTGGAATTTGACAACAACCTGGCCATGCAGAAAGGCGTATCGATCGGAAAAGCGATGGATAACCTCAATATCATGATCGGAAGTACCTACGAACAGGGCTTCATCAAATTCAACCAGTTCTTCAAAGTCTATGTGCAGTCCGATCCAAGTTTCCGGAAGCTGCCTTCCGACATTCTGAATCTGTTCGTCAAAAACGATGAGGGAGAAATGGTACCTTACTCGTCGTTCATGCGGCTCAAAAAAGGACAGGGCCCCAACGAGATTACTCGCTTCAACCTGTACAACTCGGCTGCTATTCAGGGACAGCCCGCCAAGGGCTATACCACGGCGGATGCCATCGCTGCCATCCGGGAAGTGGCCGCCACGACTTTGCCCAAAGGCTACGACATCGCCTTCGAAGGTCTTTCCTACGACGAATCGATCCGGGGAAATGAGTCACTTTACGTGTTCCTGATCGTGCTGGTGTTCGTGTACTTTGTGTTGGCTGCCCAGTACGAAAGCTTCATCATTCCGATGGCGGTAGTGTTTTCTCTGCCGGTGGGTGTGTTCGGTTCTTTTCTGATGCTCAAACTCATGGGGCTGGAAAACAATATCTACGCCCAGATTGGCTTAATCATGCTGATCGGTCTATTGGGTAAAAACGCCGTGCTGATCGTGGAATTCGCCGTGCAGAAGCGGCAACAGGGCGAAACCATCCTGAATGCCGCCATTGAAGGGGCAAAGGTCCGTTTCCGCCCTATTCTGATGACTTCATTCGCCTTTGTGGCTGGTTTGATTCCGCTGATTATCGCCACGGGAGCAGGCGCTATCGGCAACCGAACCATTGGTGCTTCTGCCCTGGGGGGGATGTTGTTCGGTACTATTTTCGGGGTAATCATTATTCCTGGACTGTACTTCATATTTGCCCATTTGGCCGATGGCCGGAAGATGATTAAAGGAGAAGATGATGAGCCACTATCCGAAAACTGGGCTCATCAGGTAGATAGCTTCCCTATTACTGAAATAAGCACCAATCATGAATAAACAACTCAGATATAGATACTTGGCCGTAGTATTCGTAACCCTTTTCGTGTCGGCCTGTAAAACCCCCGCCCTGATGACCAGGGAAGTGAACAAAGAGGTTCCGGCGAGCTTTTACGGATCGCTGGATTCTACCAACTCGGGACAGGTCAGCTGGCGGAACTACTTCACTGACCCCTATCTGACTGCCCTGATCGATACTGCGCTCAGTAGCAATGGTAACCAGGAGTTGAACATTACCCTACAGGAGATCGCTATTTCTCAAAACGAGGTGCTGGCAAGAGCCGGGGAATACCGGCCCTTCGTCGGCCTGCGTGGTGGAGCGGGTGTCGAGAAAGCTGCGCGCTACACTCACCCCGGTTCTACCGAAGCTACCACCGACATCAAACCGGGTCTGGAAACCCCCGATCCGCTCCCTGATTTTGTGGTGGACCTTTATGCCCGCTGGGAAGTGGATATCTGGCACAAGCTGCGAAACGCTAAAAAAGCGGCCGCGCTCCGGTACTTATCTTCCCGCGAAGGCCGGAACTTCACGACGACCAACATCGTCGCCGAAATTGCTACCTCTTATTACGAACTGTTGTCGCTTGATGCGCAACTGGCTATTCTGCAAAACAATATCGAGATCCAGAACAACGCTCTGAAAATCGTGCGGATGCAGAAGGATGCCGCCAAAGTGACCGAGCTGGCCGTGCAGCGATTCCAGGCCCAGGTACTTAATACCCAAAGCCTGCAATATGGTATTCAGCAGCGAATCAGGGAAACAGAGAACAGAATCAATTTCCTGCTGGGGCGTTATCCGCAACCCGTAGCCCGCAGCAGCCAGAATTTTGAGACGCTTGTCCCCGAGGTAGTTTACGCAGGACTGCCCACCCAACTGCTATCGAATCGTCCCGATATTCGGCAGGCCGAGCTGGAACTCACTGCCGCCAAAATTGACGTGGAAGTAGCACGGGCCAATTTTTACCCTTCCCTCGGCCTTACCGCCGACCTGGGTATCCGTGCTTTCAATCCCATTTATCTGGCTAAACTACCTGAATCGCTGCTGGCTTCGCTGGTGGGTGACCTGGCAGGGCCCCTGGTCAACAAGAATGCCATCAAGGCTACCTATTATAGCGCCAATGCCCGGCAGATTCAGGCGATTTATAGTTACGAACGTACGGTTTTGAATGCTTACATTGAAGTAGTTAACCAGCTTTCAAATATTGGTAATCTTCAAAATACCTATGACCTGAAATACCAGGAAGTGCAGGCGCTTAATCAATCGATCACGATCTCGAATAACCTGTTCCGTTCGGCCCGTGCTGACTACATGGAAGTTCTGCTTACCCAACGCGACGCCCTCGAATCGCGCTTTGATCTGATTGAGACCAAGATGCAGCAGATGAATGCCACCGTGAATGTGTACCGGGCTTTGGGTGGTGGTTGGAATTGAGGTAGTTTTTGATAAACCTGAAAAGTGAATGTCCCCCGATGCGCAAGCGTCGGGGGATTTTCTATGTAGGGTAATTCTGGACCAAACTAGAATTTTAATACCTTGACTAAAAACATTACATTTGGTAAAACAAGAAGAACGACCATGAGAACCTCAACTGAAATTCAGCAACTACCCCGCACCTGGGAGGAATTTGTAGATTGGGAACCTACTGACGGGTACAAATATGAATGGAATGATGGCGAAGTCATTAGATTTGAAAGTATGAAACAGCGGCATTTGTTGATTATCAAAATACTTACTCGCCTTTTTTCTAAGACAATGGCTTATCAGCGTGGGGGAGAATTGGTTCCAGAACAAGATGTCATGTTGACGGGCATTCAAATGCGTCGGCCCGATTTGGCATATTTCAGCATCGATCAGATAAATGTTTGCCTATCTGCCGAAGAAGGTCTGATTCCCGCCTTCACCATTGAGGTAGTTTCTCCCACGGACGACGCCACCAAAATCGAAGAAAAACTGGTAGAGTACTTTAAGTGCGGCGTACAGGTAGTTTGGCACGTCTATCCCGAGAATAAGGTCGTATATGTTTACACTTCCCGCAAGAATGTCAAAATCTGTACCGAGGATGATCTTTGTTCCGCCCAACCTGTCTTGCCGGATTTTGAAATCAGCGTGAACGATCTCTTCGCCGTGCCAACTACTTGACTCTTTAAGCTCCAAGTTACTCCCTCATCCGCTAAGGCTCATTTGTCACATGGTGTACTGATGATATCAACCCGTTCGGGAGAATAGAGGTTGATTTCTTTCTGTGTACGACCGATAAAATTTTTGCTGACGAAATACTACCTCAGCTCAGCATCTTCACCGAATAGTATTTCAGGATAAGCTGCTCGAAAGACTCTGTAGTATTGATTTTCTCTTTTTTTGCCAGTGGGGTTTTCTGAACGCTATACTGGCGGATTGTGGTGGATGATTTCATGACTTTTTAGTGTTTGTGTACAGATTAGATGTCTCTACTTTGAGGGTGGTTTAAAATGAACCGAGTGGCAGGTAATTAACTATTTCTCCACCTTTTCCAACTCTTCCTGCTTGTCTTGTGTGAGGTCGATTTGGCTGAAACTGCTGGAATTTGGTAAAACCATGTGGAAGGCCGAGGTGTAATCAATGGAAAGGGTAGCCTGGCCGATGGTGCAGGCCAACACGTGTCCACCCCGTTTGTGATCGTCGGTGATGAAATGCAGGTGATAACCGGGCACGTTCAGGCCTTTCATGAATGGAGGCGTTCGGAATCCCATCAAAGTACCCCGGACGTTCTGAAACTCAAATGTTGGTTGCGTTTTTACAATTTCTACCATGGGTTGATAAGGCTTCGACTGGCGGGGAACGCTTCGGGCTTTTACATAATCAAACTCTCCGGTTATCTTGATGGCGTAGAAAATATTCTCGGTCGGTATGAGGCTATCGATCAGGGTACAAAGTGCTTCAAAACTGATAGATTGAGGAAGTGACAATACCGTATCGGCTTCAAAGTAGGTAACGGCCGCAAAAGGCGTGCGGGTAGAATCGGGAACGGGGTATACATTTCCGTCAGAACGAATCTTATATACATTTCCATCCAATTGCAGCATTTCTCCATCGAGGCCGTTAAAAGTACCGATACCAAAATCGCCATGTTGTCGAACCTCCCCGTACGTAACTTCTCCGTCGAAATCACCGACGAGTAGCGCGTCGATTGTTGAAATTTGGTAAAGTACTTCCTTCTGAGATGAGTCGTTCTGAGGAGAAGTGCAGGCAGCTAACAGGCAGAGAATTCCGGGAAGAAAGTTGTGAGCTGACCTGAATTTCATTGAAAAGTACACTATTTTTTGAAAGATTATAGGACAACTACCGCAGGTACTTTCTTAACCCGCATTTCTTCAGCGACTTTATTCCCTTCACTACCATTTCGGCATTGAGTTCGGCACCGGCGAGGGCCGTGTGGGTGTCGTCCAGAGTTGTAAAGTATTGCTGCTTGACCTGCGCGGGAGTACTTCGGTCATATTGCGTAGCCACCAATTCGTACAAGTCAATGAAAAAGGCTCCTTGTGTACGCGCGACGGTCCGTGCCCATTGCGGGTAACTATCATCGGGGCGCACAATCCGACTCTGCTCCCATTGGTTACGCGGGATTGGTGAACACACAATAGGTACAGCTCCTTTGGCTTTGGCTTCGTCGATGAACTTACGCAGGTACCAGCCGTAAGAATGAACTATCTCGTGTTTTTTGGTAATAAGGTTATCGATTTCCTCAGTTTCTTCCCCGATACCTTTTATGGTACCCCGGGCACGCAGCGTATCATTGACCGGGCTCGAATCGTTGTGGCCGAACTGGATAAGAAGGTAGTCGCCCGGTTTCAGCTCTGAAAGGACGGTTTCCCAACGGCCCTCGCTCACGAAAGTACGGCTCGACCTGCCGCCGATGGCGTGGTTGTGAATCTTGATCCGGGTAGTATCAAAGTGTTTGGCCAACACGCTACCCCAGCCCCATTGTCCGTTTTGGCCGGTGCCAGAGCCGGTTTTAACCGTAGAATCGCCGATGAGATATAAGTTGACGGGATCGGTGCGGAGAAGAACCGTGGTAGCAAAAGTAGTAAGGAACAGCAGTAGTTTTAGTGGCATAGGAAGTAGGTATGATTCCTATTTTATAAGCCTTCTGAGCGCTTTTCTACTCAAATTTGCGGGCGTGAAATTTATTTCGACAATGGGTTAAACTTTATACTGCTTTCTGAATCCGAAGTGGCATCCCAATTTCGTTAGGCAATTCCTGTGTAATCCAAAAGGTTGACTATGGCCTGGACCGCTAACCATACCCGCCCCCTCGCTCCGGCGGACATTGCCCATTTCCTGCGGCGGGCATCGTTCGGGCCTTCGCCCGCGCAGTTGAAAGAATATCAGGGCCGTACGGCTGCCGAGATTTTCGACGTGCTGGTGAATGTACCCGCTCCTCCGCTGCCCACTAACTCCGATGGTAATACGTTCCACGATTTGGGCTGGGGCGCTCCCGAAACCGAACAGCAAAAGCGTAATCAGCTTGATAACCAACGGCGACTGCAAATTAAGAAGTGGTGGTTGGGACTGATGCTTGATCCGTCGCGCGGATTTGTGGAAAAACTTACGCTCTTCTGGCAAAACCACTTTGTCATCGAGTCGGATACGATACAGGATGTGCGCTTCCTGTATCGGTACCTGGAAACCATACGCCGCAATGCGCTGGGTAACTTTCAAACTTTCGTGATCGAAATCACTCAGGACCCGGCGATGCTCCGGTACCTCAACGGCACCGAAAATACCAGGGAAAAACCCAACGAAAACTACGGGCGCGAACTGATGGAGCTTTTCACGCTGGGCCGGGGCTATTATACCGAATCCGATGTGAAGGAAGCCGCCCGAGTACTGACGGGTTGGCAGGCAATAAATTACCGCAACGCTTTTACCGAAGTGATTTCGTCGCGGTTTAACCCAAATCTTCACGATCAGGAGAAAAAGGAATTTTCGGAAAACTTTCAGAACAAAACTGTTGAAGGTCGTCCCGGCGACAAAGGGGGAGAGCTGGAGCTTGGCGAGCTGGTGGATATGATTTTCGCTCATCCTGAATCGGCCCGCTTTATCGTCCGCAAGTTCTATCGCTGGTACTTTACGGGCGAAATCAGCGAGGAAGTCGAGAAAAACTTCATCGAGCCCCTGGCTATTAGTTTTCGAAAAGACTTGGAAATCAAGCTACTCATTCGGCGGATGCTCACCAGCGATCATTTTTTCGACTCGGCCCTGCGCGGTGGACAACTCCGCTCGCCGCTCGATTTTATCATGGGTAGTTTCATCGCTCTGGAAAACCCGGTACCCTCACCCGAGAAGGAACGCAGCAAGTACGATGCTCTCACGAATAATCTGCTGAATCGTGCCCGCCTAATGGAAATGGAAGTACTGGAGCAGCCGACGGTTTTTGGCTGGCGACCTTACTATGATACCGGATATTACAAAATCTGGATCAGCGGTACTACCCTTGGACTACGGGGGAGCCTGACGGATATTTTAGTGAAAGGTTCAAAGGAACTCAATATACAAATAGACACGCTGAAATGGGTCGCCTCCTTCGTCAGTGACCCTAGTGACCCGATGGTACTTGTCCGCGAAATGTGGGGGCTACTCATGGCTGTGGAACCTACGCAAGCCCAACTCGATAACCTAATGGACAATGCATTGCTGGACGGTATCCCCCGTTACGAGTGGACCGAAATCTGGAATAAATACAATGACAAAGGCCCGGAGGACGACGCCCGCAACCGGCTCAACCCACTGGTAGCATACATGCTTCGCCTGGCAGAATATCAACTCGCTTAGAAGTGGGTAGTTGAGATTGAAATAGGGCACCTGACCTCTTACTCTTTGCATCCATCTTCAACCACACCAAATTAGATACTACCTTCACAGTTGATGGTTGAAGTACTTTCAACTATCAGCTTTCAACTCTCCACTTGCAATTATGAAACGTCGCTTTTTCTTAAAAACCTCATCGCTCACCGCGCTGTTACCCTGGACTCTGAATGGTTTGGGGGCACGGGCTTTCGGGCAGGAATCTTCGGCTTTCCTCGATGCCCTGGGTACCACTGCCAATGCTAATGACCGCGTGCTGGTGGTGATTCAGCTTAATGGTGGCAATGATGGACTAAATACGGTCATCCCATTGGACCAAATGGGGAATTACCAGAAAATAAGGAGCAACATCGCTATTGAGGAAGCGAAAGTACTGAAACTCCGTTATCGTGAGCAGGCCGGACTGCATCCGGCTCTCAAAGGTTTTCAGGATATTTACAATGATGGTCGCCTGTCAATCATTCAGAACGTAGGATACGAAAACCCGAGCTTCTCGCACTTCCAGGCTAACGACATCTGGTTCAAAGGCGATAGTACTCCCAGCGATACCACCTCGGGCTGGTTGGGCCGCTACCTGGAAGAGCGCTTCGCGGGCTATCCTGAAGGCTATCCCAACGCCGAAATGCCCGATCCGTTGGCGATTCAGATCAGCGCGGTGGCCTCCACGGCCTTGCTGGGACCCAAGCAGTCGGTGGCACTGGCGATTCAGGACGTTGATACTTTCGCCCGACTCATTGGTGAAAAGCCCGCCGCTCCTTCATCGTCCTCACTTAATGCCCTAGCCAGCGATTACGTGGAATTCGTTCGCAGCCAGCAGACATTATCGGTAGCTTACGCCGACCAACTCAAAGCGGCCGCTACCAAGGGAGGTAACAATGCCAACTATCCGTCCGGTAACCGGCTGGCCGATCAGCTTAAAATAGTATCTCGCCTGATCAAAGGCGGCCTGCGCACGAAGGTATACTACGTGACTCTCGGTGGGTTCGATACGCACGCCAATCAGCTGATCTTGCACAATAATTTGCTCACGCAATTGGGGGAAGCTACCAAAGCCTTTCTGGACGACCTTAAAACTAACAAACTCGACGACCGCGTGGTAGGGATGACCTTCTCGGAGTTCGGCCGCCGCGCCTATTCCAACGGCAGCGCAGGCACCGACCACGGCTGGGCTTCCCCGCAGTTCGTGTTTGGTCACGGTATTAAGACCCAGTTTATCGGCAGCAGTCCCGACCTGAATAATCTGGTCAAGAACAACATCGCGATCGAACACGATTTTCGGCAGGTGTATGCCAGCCTCCTGCGCGACTGGTTCGAGGTGGACGAAGCTACGGTGCGTCGCGTGCTGCTGGGGGGCGACTACGAAGTGGTCCCCATCTTCCGCGAAACCATCACCGCCATGGAACCCGTTTCTGAATTGATTGCACTTTATCCTAATCCCGCCACGACCGAAGCCCGCTTGGTGTGGCCGATGGGTGAGGAATTAAAAAGTATAGAACTGGTAGATCTTTCGGGTAGGATGCAGCCCGTACAAGTGCAGCTTGTAGAAAGCAATAAACTGGTACTTGATTTGCGCCGCGTTCAGCGAACGCATTATGTAGTCAAATTACAGACTACGCGTTCGGAATATTCTCGAAAGCTGGTAGTTCAGTGAGGTTTCCACTTTTCTCGAAAGAGAAGATGCAGTCTATTCAAAAAAATGCTATTTTGAACGGAGAAACCAGAACCTTTAATCCTGATCTACTTTGAATCTGCATGTAATAAACACCGGACTTTTCAAACTCGATGGCGGGGCCATGTTTGGCGTAGTGCCCAAGGTACTTTGGCAGAAACATCATGCCGCCGATGGAAATAACCTCTGTACCTGGGCCATGCGATGCCTGTTGATCGAAGATGGCGATCGGCTGATTTTGATCGACACGGGCATGGGTGAAAAGCAGAGTGAGAAGTTTTTTAGCTACTACGAGCCGCACGGTTACGCTACGCTACTGAAATCCATCGAAGAGACGGGCTTTCGCCCCGAAGATGTGACGGATGTAATTCTCACGCATCTTCACTTCGATCACGTGGGTGGAGCGGTAGTGCGAGATGGTGAAGAGCTGAGCCTTACTTTTCCTAATGCTACCTACTGGTCAGAGGCTGATCACTGGCAGTGGGCGCTTCGTCCCAATCCGCGCGAGCGGGCTTCTTTCTTGAAGGAAAACATTTTGCCCATACAGGAATCGGGGCAATTAAAGTTTATCGAGGGTAGTTCGCCATTTCCCAATATCGACTTTATCAAAGTGAGAGGTCACACTGAGCAGATGATGGTGCCCGTCATTCAATGCAATGGGAGAACGCTCATTTACGCCGCTGACCTTATTCCCTCATCGGCGCATTTGCCACTAGCCTGGGTGATGGCCTACGACGTGCGGCCTTTGCTCACGATGGAAGAAAAAGAGCGGGTACTTAACCGGGCGCTGGAAGAAAACGCGATTTTGATTTTTGAGCATGATCCCGTTTACGAGGCAGCCACTCTGGAAAAAACGGAGAAGGGGATCAGGATCAGAGCACGGGGGGCACTGGGAGATTTTTTGCTACAAGATTGAGTGGAATGAATGTGTGAGAGCTGAATGTAAAAAAATACATGATCGTGCTATGCACGAAACAACTTCTTATACCATTACTTGTACTTGGAAAGGCTGGGTCGTCAAAACATTTTTGCCTTTCAACGATTTTAAGAAGTAAAGCACTATGAAGACAGGACTCGTACTATCAGGCGGAGGCGCGCGCGGGATTTCACACCTTGGCGCAGTGAAAGCACTGCACGAACACGGCATTCGTCCCGACATTATCAGTGGTACCAGTGCCGGAGCTATCACCGGCGGACTACTGGCCTATGGGTACACTCCCGACGAAATCCTAGAAATGATCATAAGTACCAGCTTTGTCCGCTATGTGCGGCCAACCTTCGCGGGAAGTGGTCTGCTACGGATGGATCGCATGGAAGAGATTTATCGAAAATATATCCCTGAAAATTCGTTCGGGTGTTTGAAAATACCACTCATCGTTTCGGCGACCGATATCTTCGCCGGCGAAACGGTCTATTTTAGTGAAGGTGAATTGGCGCGTCCCGTGCTGGCATCGAGCTGCCTGCCGGGGCTATTTGCGCCGATGCAGTATCAGGAGCGGCATCTGGTGGACGGTGGCGTGTTAAGCAATATGCCCGTAGAGCCACTGGAAGGCGTGGTCGACTACCTCATCGGCGTACACTGTAATCCGTTCAAACTACAACACCCGCCCCGCAATACACGCGAGGTGGTTTATCGCAGCCTCATTCTGGCCGTCCACGCCAAAACAAAAGAGCGTTTTCAGAAGTGCAATTTACTGCTTGAAGCCCCACAACTAGGCGATTATAGCGTGTATGATCTTCGTAAGGCACGTGAGCTCTTCGTCTTGGGTTATCGTCACGCCCGTCAGGTTTTGCAGGATACTTCTGCTCTGGCATTGCCTTGATTTAGGTTGTGCTCCATCTCTTCCAAACAAATTTCGGCGCAAAAAATCAGGGCACAGATTTTTGCACATTTCCAATAAAAAAGTTTCGGTAACTCTACGGCTATCTTGCTGAAAGGCAACTTTGTAGGCGCATGCAATACCAAAGAAATCTCTGTCAATTGAGCCTAAAAGGCATTTGTTGCACATTTGTAACTTGAAATGCACAGTATTTTTCCAAATAATCTTCTATATGTGTACAAGGTTCCTTGTAATATATTTGGAAAATAAATTTAATAAGGGTCATTTGGTTTGTATTATTGAAATATTACATTTGCATTAACAATTACCATTTTTTAACCTAAACTATATCGTAAATGAGGAAAAATTTACTGTTGAGCCTCTTAATGGTGTGCTCGACTTGGGTGGCTCTGTACGCCCAAGACAGAAAAGTGACGGGCAAGATTACTGCCGCCGAGGATGGCAGCGGACTTCCCGGCGTATCCGTAGTTGTGAAAGGCAGCAATACGGGTACCAACACCGATGCTGATGGTAGCTACTCCATCAATGTGCCTTCGCCTGATGCTACCCTGGTTTTTAGTTTTGTTGGTACTACTACCCAGGAAATTGTCGTCGGAAATCGCTCCGTCTTGAATGTACAGCTAGCTTCCGACACCAAGAATCTTCAGGAAGTGGTGGTAACGGCCATTGGCATTCAGCGCGAGAAAAAAGGGCTTGGCTATGCGGTATCGGGCGTCGATGCTGATCAAATCGCCCAGCGATCCGAGCCGGATCCGCTACGTGCATTATCGGCCAAGATGCCCGGCGTAACTGTTACGGGTGGCGGCGGTGCTCCCGGGCAGGCTACAAAGATCAATATTCGGGGATTTAACTCTCTCACTGGCTCCACTCAGCCCCTTTTTGTGGTTGATGGTATTCCTTTCGACAACTCCGTAAGCGCTGGCGGAGCGGGTGACTTCGCCTCCAATACCGGTGCCTCGAACCGTGCCTACGACATCGATCCTAATAATATCGAGTCGGTATCGGTACTGAAAGGTGCCGCCGCAGCTGCCCTGTATGGTTCGCGTGCCGTAAATGGGGTCATCCTGATTACGACCAAAGCGGGTAGTAAAAAAGCCCGCAAGGGACTGGAAGTGACACTGAACTCGTCGTACAACCAGGAGCAAATTTCCAAACTTCCTGAGTATCAGGATGTATATATGCAGGGTTCTAACGGAAACTACAATGGTGGTTTCATCGGAAACTGGGGATCACCTTTTCCGGCGGAAGTAGACCGCGTCAACCAGGAGAACTTTGGCGGACGCCAGCGTTATACCAAAGATGTAAGTTTATACCGCTTCGGGCCCGACAAGGGAAAACCCTACCCGGCTGGTTTTGCGGAAAACCCACTGGCTCCCCGTCCTAATTTCTGCGTGGCCTTCCCCGATATGTGCGACCAGTATGGCAATGGGCTTCCCTATGCCTTGGTGCCCCACGATATCGTAGGCGGATTTTTCCAGGATGGTAAACTGATTGAGAATGGCCTCAACATTAGCTCTACCGGCGACAAGACCAGCTTGAACGCTACGCTCTCACGGATGACCAACGAAGGAATTGTTCCCTCGCAGAAAGGTACCCGTACTTCGATCAGCTTCGGGGGTACCGCCATACTCGCTAACAAGCTGAATGTAAGTGGTACCGTTAACTATGTGAATACCACGACTGACAATCCTCCCATTGGTGCTGGTTACTATACCGATTATGGCGGATACGGTAACGAAGGCTCCATTTTTGGCCGGATATTTTATCTGCCCCGTAACTTCGACCTGAACGGCCTTCCCTACGAGTACCCTGCTTCGGGTGATAACCTGTTCTACCGGGCGCTTGATAACCCTTACTGGAGTCTCAAATACAATCGTTCGACCAGTAATGTCAACCGGGCGTATGGTAACATGGCGTTGTCTTACGACATCACAGACTGGCTAAATGTGCTGGTGAAGGGGGGAGTCAATACGTATACAGATGCCCGTGTCCGCTCACAGGCGAAAGGTGGTGTTTCTTCTCCTCTGGGTTTCATCCGGAACGATAATCAAACTTTTACTGAGCAGGATTACAATGCTATTATTTCCATTAACAAAGACATTAGCGAGGCCGTTTCTTTCCGCGCCGTTATAGGAGGTAATGCCAACCAACGGGCCCGTAACCGTCAGATCGTAACCGGAACGGATATCATATCCAAAGCCGTTTCCAACGCCAGCGCTACGGCTACCCAGATTGTGAACCAAGACTCCCGCTCGCTGCGTCGCCTCTATGGAGTGTATGCCGATCTGCAGTTTGGATACAATAACCTGGTATTCTTGGGATTGACCGGCCGGAAAGACTGGTCTTCGACCCTGCCGGTTGACAACCGCTCTTATTTCTATCCTGCGGCCACGTTCTCTTTCATTCTGTCGGAAGCAGTGAAATTCCCGGCTGCTGTGGATAATCTGAAACTGCGCGCTGCGTACGGTAAAGTAGGCTCGGATACTGATCCTTATAATATTTTCAACGTGTATCCTCTGGGAACGGCTTATAAAAACTACGCCGGTGCCACCTTCTATAATGCCACGGCCAGCAACACGCTGAACAACGCCGAGCTGCGGCCTGAGTTCAAAACAGAGCTTGAGGCGGGTTTTGAGACTCAGCTTTTCAACAACCGTGTGGGAATCGATGTGACCTGGTTTAATTCTGATGCTCGTGATCAGATTGTGCAACAGCGCATCGCCTCATCATCAGGCTATGACTACAAAGTAGTAAACGCCGGTTGGATCAACAACAAGGGCTGGGAAATCGGTCTTACTCTGGTTCCGGTGCGGCTGAGCAACGGGTTTGAGTGGAACAGCAATGTTGCCTTTACCCGCATTCGTTCAATCGTAAAAGACGCCGGTCCTCAGGGCGAGATCTTCCTGGGTGGTACCGGTAGTTCTGCATTGGGAACCATCCACCGGACAGGCGAGCAGTATGGCCAGATTTTTGGTACCAAGAATGCCCGCGATGCGGAAGGCAATCTTCTGATTAACGAAACACTGGGCTTGCCATTTGGTATGGCTACTTCGCAGATCATCGGTAACCCCAACGCCAACTTTACGCTGGGCTGGACCAACACCTTCTCTTTCAAAGGTTTCACACTCACAGGCTTGCTAGATTGGCGGCAGGGCGGTCAGATGTACTCAGCTACGGCGGGTTCACTACTGCTGCGCGGACAGCTTGCCAACTCCACCGACCGCGAAGGACTGCGGGTAATTCCCGGCGTTTACGGCGATCCGGGTACTTATGAGGCGATTTTGGGCGATGATGGCCAGCCGATCAAAAATACGACCGGTATCACAGCCTTCGACTCTCACTTCTCGAGCGGATATGGTGCCTACGGTCAGGATGAGGTAAACGTGTATGATATCACAACGCTGCGTTTGCGCGAAGTGTCGCTGGGCTATTCAGTACCTAAAGTATTATTAAGTAAAACACCTTTCGGAAGCGCCCGGATTACCATCTCGGGTCGTAACCTGTGGTTTATTACGCCCAACATGCTGAAAGGACTGAATTTTGACCCCGAGACATTGTCGTCCTTTCCTGATTTAAATATCCAGGGCTTCGACCTGGGGGCACAGCCTACTACGCGCCGTTTGGGAGCCAACCTGGTGTTGACATTCTAAACCTAGGAAGTAGTTAATCAATCAAATACGATATTCTAGAACTATGAAATTTATCAAAAAAACTTATAAATGGCTCCTAACCTTGGGTTTGCTTATTTCCCTGGGAAGTTGCAGTCTATTTGATCTGGATATTAACAAAGACCCGAATAATCCATCTTCGGCCGATTTTGCACTGCTACTACCCTCCGCTCAATTGGGTGCAGTTAACTTTTTCCAGGGCCTGAATTATAGCGCCCTTGGATTCACTGGCTGGCTTTCCAGTAGCGATACCTACGATTTGAACTTTAACTCGTATAATGGTAACTGGAACTACTTCTATTCGGGTCCCATGAAAGATCTGGAAGAAATTATTGTAGCTGCCAATGCGTCGGGACAGAATCCTCACTACCTGGGTGTTTCTCAAACCATGAAGGCGTATTTTTTCAGTATCATGGTGGATATGTTCGGGGAGGTGCCTTATTCACAGGCGTTTGCTGGCGGGTACGCTGAGAGCAACATCAATCCTGCGTTTGATGACGATAAGGTGATCTACGAAGATCTTATCAAACTCTGCGACGATGCAATAGCTAATTTTGCCAAAACATCACCTACTTCGGTGGCTGGTGATCTTTTCTACAGCGGAAACATCACCAAGTGGCGCAAACTGGCTAAGTCTGTGAAGCTGCGGCTGTTAATTAACTCGCGTCTGGACCGCCCGACGGCCGCTGCCGAGATCAAGGCGATTCTGGATGGCGGCGACTATATCACTGCAGCGGCGGATGACTTCCAGTTCAAGTACAACCGCTTGGCAGTACCCGATGGACGCCATCCCTGGTTCCAGTCGGCATATGTGAATTCGGAAAGCGGTTTTACGTATTTCCTGCACCAGCCGTTGTTTGAGATGTTGCGTGATGACGATCCCCGCCTGCCCTTCTATTTCAAGCGGCAAACCAGCTATGTATTGAATCCCGAGGACCCCACGGACCGCTCGACGATCCCCTGCTCTCAGTTGGCCGGGTGTACTTACGCTTATATGGCTCTGAACGACAACATAGTCAAGCAGTTGTACACCGACAAAGGAAAGCCGTTTACTACAGCCGACCGTCAGTATCTGGCCGGATTCTTTGGCCGCGATCGGGGTGATGCTTCCGGGGTACCCAACGATGTGAACTACCGTCTTTCGCCAGGAACCTATCCCGCGGGTGGTGCTTATGATGCATCCGCAGGCCGCACCGGGGGGACCGGAGCCAGCCGGGCAGGTGATGGTATCGCACCCCTGATTACCAGCTGGATGACCAAGTACTATCAGATCGAAGCTATTCTGACGCTTGGTATAGCGGGTGATGCCCGCTCAATTTTCGAAAGCGCCATGCGCGAGCAGATTGCTAAGGTGGTAGCCCTGGGGCTGGCCTCTGATGCCAACGCCAAAGCGCCCACAACGGCTTCCATCGATAGCTACGTGAACCTTAACCTGAAGCGTTATGACGATGCTCCCAATGCTACCCAAAAACTGAATATCGCCCTGAAGCAGGCTTTCTTCAGCAATCTGGGCAATGGTTTCGAGATCTACAATGCCTTCCGCCGTACGGGCCTGCCCAATAACATGCAGGTGCCCATTCAGCAGATTCGTAACTTTCCGTTGCGTTTGCCGCAACCTGCTCAGGAAACTACCCTGAACCAAAATTCACCCCAGACTCCGGTGGCATTTGACCGCCCCGAAGCGGCTCTTTTCTGGGATAAATTAAAGTTCAGCTATCCAAGATAATCTAATTAAGAATCGATTATTTACTATGAAAAAAATATTTAGACTAACCTCTTCTTTTCTTGCAGCGGGCTTAGCCATTCTGATGTCCTGCGAGAATCCTGATCTGAATCCCAACGTGGAATTCGAAGGTGCGGCAAGCGGCTTCGGTACCTTTCTTGTCAATGGTGTGGCGCAAAAGGACCCTTTCAATCCCGCCTTCGGTAGTACTTTACGTGGGGGACCGGATGCTTTGAGCATCAAGCCGGCTTCCTTTGCCACCACCCCGGCGCAGGCCAAACTGTTCTGGGCATCCTTTGACAACAAGGTGAAAGTGAACAAAATTGAATTGTATATTCAGTTCACCGAACCCTATGTAGACAAGGACGGAAACCCAGCGGTGGCTAATCATGGTACTAAGCTCCTCACATCGCTGGACGCGGTGGCGGCTTACGAGGACAACAAGTTTACAGTAGATGCCAGCAAGGTGTATGATTTGTTCAAGTCGGCCACCTTTAAATACGATGGAACCAATGCAGTTCCGGTATTTAGCGAGGCCAGAAAACGTACCTCTGCGGCACAATTTATTGCCGGCGATAATCTGGTTGTTACCTGGCATTTGGTGGCTGACAACGGTTTGGTTTACAAAAGCTGGAGTCCCTCGGTGTGCAACGAAAACCTGGCCACCAACTGTAGCATCACGGTGCAGGTACGTTAGTTTCTGCCTTTACCATACTGTGCACATTGTTTAAGAGCGGGCCGTAGGGTTCGCTCTTTTTTGCTTTTATCAAAACTGAACCAGATTGAAGGCAATGCTAATAAAACCAGCTATTCTTGGGTTTTTTCTACTGATTTGCTCAGAAGGCATTGCCCAGAAGAATATCACTTACTACAGGGAGGTGGCACCAATCCTGCAAAACAACTGCGTCGAATGCCACCGGAAGGGAGGCATTGGCCCTTTTCCATTGAGTACCTACGAAGAAGTAGCCAAGCGGGCCAAGTTTATCGGAAAAGTGACCCAAAGCCGGTATATGCCCCCGTTTCGTGCCGATCGGAGCTTTCAGCAATATGCCAATGAGCGGGGATTATCAAATGAAGAAATTTCGATCATTCAGGCGTGGGTAGCCCAGGGAGCACCGGAAGGCAAGCGCAGCAGGCATCAGCCGGTTTTAGTTGGAAATGACAAAGTACAAACTACCCCGCCAGGGGAGTTTTTGGAATTCGATATGACAAGACCTTACGAGGTCAAAGGCAATGCAAAGGAGGATTTCAGGTACTTCAATATCCCGACAAATCTTGAAAAGGACGTATACATTAAAGCCATTGAATTTAAGGTAGGTAATCGGAAGGTGTTGCACCACAGTCGCATAATGACCGATACTACCCGCACCATGCGCGGCATTGATGGAATGCGGGAAGACGACCCGCGCGTGAGAGAATTTCAGAAAACACCACTCGAAGAGGAATTTCTCTACGGCTGGGTACCGGGAAATGACCGCATCGACTTTCCACCCGGTACGGCCAAGCGCATTCGCGCGGGTACCGACTTATTACTGAATGTGCACTATGCACCTTCTCCCATCGACGAAAAGGACCAATCAGGCGTCCGCTTTTACCTCACGGATTCAGCTTCGGTAGATCGGGAAATCCGAACGTTGACATTGACTGAGAATGACATAACCAATCAGCCTTTTGTGCTTCCGGCCGAGACCAAGCCAACTTTCTATATGAGCTACGGCCCCACTCAGCAGAATATTTCGCTGATCTCGGTTCTGCCTCACATGCACTTTTTGGGAAAGTCGTTCCGGGCCTTCGCGATTACTGCGGACGGAGAACTGATTCCGTTCGTGAAAATTGATGAATGGGACTATAACTGGCAGATGACCTACCAATTTAAAGAGCTGCTATATCTTCCCAAAGGCTCTACCATCATCGCCGAAGCTACTTATGACAATACTTCGCAAAATCCCGAGAATCCCAGCCAGCCAGCCCGCGAGATTACGTACGGTTGGGATTCTACGAGCGAGATGATGAACCTGGTACTTTACTATGTGCCGGCAAAGGATGGCGATAAGAAAGAATAAAGGCAAGGCCTGCCACGGTTGAAAGCGTGATATGTACTTTTATTCCTTCTTCCTCACCGTAACAAATACCGCCCCGATAAACAGCGCGACCAGCAAAACCGAACTGATCAGGTCGATGGTTCGTCCTGTGCTGACCGAAACGGGGTCGAATCTGAAAGTGATGGTGTGCTTACCCGCCGGAACGCGCAAGGCACGAAGTACGTAGTCGGCACGAAGAAGTGGCGCGGGCTGGTCGTCGATGGTTACCTTCCAATCGTCACGGACATTGTAATAAATTTCTGAAAAAACCGCCAGTTGCTCGCTGTTGGCGTTGCTTTCGTACACTAGTTCATTTGGTTTGTAGCTGGTGAGTGTAATTGCGTTTGCGCTGTCGGGCCGAATGGTTAAACCTTCCAGTTCCTTGGCAAATCGCTGGTCAAGCACGGCTACACGGCGAGGCTGAATGGTGTCAAGGGCCGCCATCTCGGCGTCTGCGTTGGGGACGATCTTATAGTTATCTACAAACCAGGCGTGTCCCAGGGCATCGGGATTTTGTTGTACGGCTGGGTTGCCCTGTTGGTCACGGGTGAGGATGTACTTCGTGTTGAGCATATTCAGAATGCCGGGATTAGGATTTGCCTTGGCAATTTGCCGCTCGATAAGTTCCTGATAGCGGCGCAGCTTGGCACCGTGGTAGCCGCCGATAGATTTGTGAAAATACGAGGCCTCGGCGTTGTTGAAGGTATTACGCAGTACATCGAGTACCCGGTAGTCGGGATCAGGATCTTGCAGGATTTGCTGGTCGGCGGGTGAAGGCGAAAGCTGAGCCTGCGCGGCCTGCTTGCTCACGAAGTCGTCGTTGTTGAGGTAGCGCTTACTAATCCCGAACATATCGATAATTACCAATAGCAGTAGTACCGGATACAGCACGGCGGCTTTGATTTTCTCCTTCATCCAGAGCCAGATAAGTCCGGCAGCCAGCAGAATAAAGAGGGCGGAACGCAGTGCGTCGCCCCGCATCATACCAATCCGATCCTGCACAATGGCATTCATGATTTCCTGCGCGAAGGCCGGATTCTGGCTGCTTTGCGTCAGGCTTTCGACAAACTGCGGGTCATTCTCACCCCGGAAACTGAAAAACAGCGTTGGCACGATAGCCAAAATCAAACAAAGTCCCGCCGTGAGACCCAGGCTGATAAGAAAAGGCCGGGAAATTTCGGTAAAGCTGTACTTGCGTTGCACAATATCCCGTAAGGCTGCCACTGCCAGCACGATGATAAGCAAGTGCGCCAATGACAGCACCATCGTGACCGCCCGAAATTTGTTGAACATCGGGAAGTAATCGAAAAACAGGTAGTTGAGCCCGGCAAAATTTTTGCCCCATGCCCACACGATGTAAAGTACTGTAACACCCGCTACCCACCATTTCAAGGGACCCCTGATGATAAATAATCCCAGGATAAAAAGAAAGAAAATAATAGCACTCGCATAAGCTGGTCCCCCCGTGCTATACTGCGTTCCCCAGTAAAGTGGCAGAGCCTGCACGAAGTTGGCGGCGTTGGCGGCATCGACCCCCCGGTTTACGAGAATCTTGTAGGTTTCCGAATTGTTGTCGAGCGAACCCTGCGACGGGCCACCGTAAAGGTTCGGAATAAGGAGCGTAAGCGTTTCGACGATTCCATAGCTGTATTGAAAAGCGTACTCTTTGTCCAGACCGTCTTGCTCGTTGGCTGCTGCCGCATTAGTATTTTCCAGAGGGCTGAGCTCCGACTTTCCACGGATGGTTTCTTTTGTGTAGTCGTAAGCATTCCAAAGCCGGGTGGTGTGCGTTCCCAATGCCACGAGGCCCCCGATCCCCAAGCCTGCCAGCACAAGTACCAGCTGCGGAATACGTTGAGTTTTGATATAAGAAATACTTTCCAAAACTACCAGTACCACCAAGCCAATGCCCAGGTAGTAGGTAATTTGAATGTGATTGGCGTAAAGTTCCAGCCCCAGAAATAGCGCCATGACCGCCGACCCCAGCAACCAGTTTTTGCGGAAAGCCAATAACACGCCCGCAATGACGCCCGGCGCGTAGGCGAGGGCAAGGATTTTGGAAACGTGACCCGCTTCCAGGCTCGTAGTGAGGTAAGAGCCAAAAGCGTAGGCAATGGCCCCAAAAGCTGCCAGCCATAGATTGGCCCCCAGTACCAGCAAAAGCAGGTAGGCGGACACCATCGTAATCAGGAAGTAATTGGCCGGAGCCGGAAGGATTTGATTGGCCAGTCGCCCCAGCGCCGTAGAAATACTGGTAGGATAATTGCCGGCAATAAGATAAGTGGGCATCCCGCCGAACATGCTGTTGGTCCATGACGACCATTCACCGGTTTCTTTTTCGTACTCAAAAACTTCGCGGGCTGCACCGCTTGCCTGCACGTCGTCATATTGATTGAGACGCTTGCCATTCAGAACGGGGGAGGAATAACTTAGAGCTAAGATGCCAAAGCCAACAATAACTA
The DNA here is from genome assembly GCA_964500445.1 of uncultured Persicitalea sp. Classification (GTDB taxonomy): domain Bacteria; phylum Bacteroidota; class Bacteroidia; order Cytophagales; family Spirosomataceae; genus Persicitalea. Next base: position 72,439 of record CAZCOG010000014.1, read on the forward strand.
CCAGATGCGGCCAGATGCGTTGCCAGGTGAAGGTTTTTTTCATCGATAATTGGATTCTGCCGGACAGCGGGAGCGCGACCGTCAAAAGTATGTAGGTACGTTAAATTTTGATTAACTGTCCACAAATATAGAAGGAATGGTGTATGTTTGAACTACCATCACCGGATCGGCCGTTGAACTTTTTATTCTCAAAAGGCTTAATTCTTGAGCCATTTATATAAATTACCCAATAAATTTGCGGCTTTCGATTGAAAGTGAAGAATTTTTTTCCAATCCTCCCACACATTATACAATAGCAACAACCCGAGCAACCTACATGAAAAGAATTGCAGTATTTACCTCCGGTGGCGACGCACCTGGCATGAACGCATGCATCAGAGCCGTTGTACGGGGAGCCGTTTACCATGGAATCGAAGTATTTGGCATAAGAAAAGGGTATAGCGGCATGATTGCCGGAGATATGTACGAAATGTCTTCGCACTCAGTCAGTAACATAGTTCAACGGGGCGGTACTATCCTGAAATCTGCCCGCAGTAAGGAGTTTATGACCATTGAGGGCAGGCAAAAAGCCCACAAAGCTCTCGTGGAAAATGGCATAGAAGGTCTGGTGGCCATAGGGGGTAATGGTACGTTTACCGGCGCTATGATATTTGAGCGAGAATTTGGCATCCCGACGGTAGGAGCACCCGGTACGATAGACAACGACCTTTACGGCACCGACTACACTATTGGATTCGATACCGCCGTCAATACCGCTCTGGATGCTATCGACCGAATCCGCGACACCGCCAGCTCGCACGACCGCGTGTTTTTTATCGAAGTGATGGGCCGCGACTCGGGCTACATTGCCATACAGTCGGGTATTGCGGGCGGCGCTGAGGTAGTGATGGTGCCAGAAGTACTTACGCCTCTCTCCACTGTGGTAGAAACGCTTCGCCAGGGCTGGAGCCGCTCCAAGTCCTCATCGATCGTAGTAGTTTCTGAAGGCGAGGAGGAAGGAAATGCTACCGAAATAGCCAACAAAATTAAGGCGCAAGTAAAAGTAGACGTAGATATCAGGGTCACCACACTCGGTCATATTCAGCGTGGCGGGACACCTTCGGCCCGTGACCGCATCCTGGCGAGCCGCCTGGGACTCGGTGCTTTGGAAGGCCTGATGGCCGGTCAGAAAAACGTGATGGCTGGAATAATAAACGACGACCTGGTGTACACGCCTTTCGAAGACACCATTCGTCTGCCCAAGCCTATCAATGAGGATATGCTGAGAATGGTGAAGATATTGAGCATTTAGCAGTAGCCCATCACTCTGTACGTAATGTACCCGACCCATTCGCGCCAAAGCAGATGAGCGTAGCCGAAGACCTCGGGGTCAGGGCGGATGATGTCGCGGATGCGGGGTAGCAGTTCGATACCATAATGGTCAGTTGGAAAAGTATCGACTTTCAGGCCTACTTTGGTGAAACAGCCAACGGCCCGCCGCAAGTGAAACGAAGAGGTAATGAGCAGGTACTTTCCATCAGAAAATTTTCGTTGAAGTACTTGGGACGTGAAGAGAGCATTTTGTCTGGTATTCAGTGACTTGTTTTCTAAAATGATATCATTCGCCGGTACGCCCCACTTCTTTAAAAGGAGTGCTGACTGATAACCGTCGTCTCTCCTGAGAACTACCGATTGAGTACCACCGCCGCTGATAAGAATTTTTTTTATTTTTCCGGCCTTATATAGCAAATACGCCTGTAAAATACGGTCGGCATGCTTACCCAGGCCCGGATGGTCGATATGGGTATCAACCATCCGAACCATGCCGCCCGTCAGGACAATGCCTACCTCGTAGACCGGTGGTACATCAGCGAGGTCTTTGGGCGGGTATTCCCACCATTGAAATGCCTTGGTGACCAGGTAAGTATTGCACAGGATAAAGAACGAAAACAGGACGAAAAGAATGGCACGACGGGATTTGGTTCGGTTTTTGGTCAGGTAGGCGTAAGCCAGCAGGAAAAAAAGAATACCTACGGGCATTAAGATAAAATCAATGGTCTTGGACAGAAAGAAGAACATTCGGGTACGAGGGAAAGGTTTGTATCGTTTTGAAAGTAAATTTGCCAAAAACAAAATTGACCGAAAGAATAAAAGTATGAAAAAAGGACTATTAGCATTGATATGCGCAGGGCTATTGACTTTCTTTTCAGGAGCATCGGCCATAGCGCAGAGCTACCGGATCGAAGCCACTCTTAAAGGCCTGAAGGATACGACCGCCATTCTGGGCCATTACAAGTACAACGGTCAGCAATTTATCGCTAAAGATACCGCCCGTTCCGACGCCAATGGACGCATGGTATTTGAGGGGAAAGAAAATCTACCGGGCGGCTTGTATCTTATTTTGCTGCCGGGCCAGCAAAAACTCGTACAACTGGTATACTCGGGCAAGGAGACTGATTTTTCGATAGAAACTGATACCAGTAGTATCATGAAAAGCATGGTAGTTACCGGCTCAAAAGAAAACCAGATTTTCTACGAATATCAGCAGGAGCTTGCCAAAATAATGGAGGAGATGAACGCCCTCAACATGGAGAAAAAGCTAAAACCTGACCAGGTAAGTACGACTTTGATTGATAAGAAGATAAAGGATCAGCAGCAAAAATTCACCGACTATCAGAAGAAATTTCTGGCTGACAACGCCGACTCTTTCACCGCCAAGCTTTTCAAAGTGACGATGGATCCCGAAATTCCACCGGCACCGCTACTGGCCAATGGGCGTAAGGATTCGGTATGGGTTTTCAACTACTACAAAAATCATTTCTGGGATAACTTTGATTTTGCCGATGAGCGCCTGCTACGGACTCCGTTTCTACAGCCTAAGTTGGAGCGCTACGTAAAAGAGCTGATCGTGCAGGTACCCGACTCGGTCAATAAAGATGCCGATGCGCTGGTTCAGAAGGCGATAAAGGCGGGGAATAAAGAGCTGAAATCGCAGATCATATGGTACATCACCAGCGAATACGAAAACCCCAAAGTGGTAGGAACTGAAGGTGTATTCGTTCATATGGCCGAGAAGTACTACCTCTCCGGCGAAATGGAAGTATCGGAAGATGCCGTAAAACGGATCGGTGAGCGCGTTGCTAGCATGAAACCGCTGTTGGTAAATCAGGTCATTCCCAACTTGACCCTGTCAGATGCCGAAAAGAAGCCTATCAGTATTCATGGTATCAAGGCCGACTACACAGTATTGTTTTTTTACTCACCTACTTGTGGACATTGTAAGGACGCCGCGCCGAAGTTGAAGGAGTTTTATGATAACAATAAGGCGAAAGGAGCGAAAGTACTCACCATTGCTACCGACCAAAGCCCCGAAGACTGGAAGAAATTTGTGAAGGATTACAAGCTGGAAGAATTATTCAACGGCTACGACTACACGTTTAAACATGACTTCCGCACGGAGTACGATGTCTATACTACGCCCACAATTTACGTTCTGGATAAAAATAAGAAAATCATTGCTCGCAAAATGCCCATTGAGCAACTGGATGATTTCTTTAATTTCTATCTGCGGAATCAGGAAGCGAAGAGTACTGCGGCTAATTAGAACTTTTCAGTACTTCTCATAAAAACTCCGCAGCTTACTTGTGAGGCGGTTGTATATCGGTTTACTAAATTCGACGAAAAGATCCTGTGGCGAAGGTGGATTGATTTCCCTTGATTTCGTCATCCGAAGTTGGGCGGCATCGAGCGCCCGCTCATCGCCGTTGTAGCTGCCCCATTCTGACACCCAGGTGTATTCTCCGGGAAACTTATCCTGAAATACGATTTTCTTTGTGTTGAAATCCTGAATCTGCATATCCAGCAAGCCGCGCGACACGACCGTTTTGCGATTGCGGCTCAACTTGGCTTTTACCTTACCATAAACAGGTACTTTCTTGCCATCCACAGTCACTTCGCCCGTTTTTACGCTGTCTTTGCTGGTCACCTCTTCGGTATTTCTTTCAACGAGCGTTTGCCCTACGACGAAGTCATCGAACTGAAGCGTAACTACATGATCGGGGCTTACTTTATCAGCCGTGGCTTCCTGGGGCGTATAAAAGCGCACGAACTTGTTCAACCGTTGGTTCGTTTGCAGGAATTCGTTTACCCGATCCTGAAAGTACGCATTGCTCAGTTGGTAGGCGCGTGATGTAACAAGTACCTGCTCCACAACTACCTTGAAAGAGGCAGTTTCGTAAGCCTCGTCCATTTTGCGCGTGACGTCCTGGTAGTTGGGCACCATTTCGTTGGCTACTTCAAAATTCTCAAATGCCTTGCGCGCATTTTCCCGTCCACCTTGCCTAAGGGCCTCCTGCCCGGCTTCGTAGCGGGCGGCAGCGGCCAGGTCGCGGGCATTGCGCTCCTGGTCGAAGTAGCTGCGGGCCTCAACCAGCCTGGCACAGGCGGCGCAGTTCTGAATGGCGTTGTAGAGCGTATTGAGTTTCGTGTAAGTCGCGGCGGCGCGTTCATGACGAAAAGGATCAGAAGAATTTTCGTTTCTTTTTAAATCGTCCTGATGTTGTTGAACGGCGAGTGGATAAGCCTCTTTTAAAATGTCAGCCGATGAAGACCGCGCATTGTCGTTTACTTTTGGTACGGCCAATAAGACCGACTGATCGTAATCGCCACGCTTCAGCGATTTCTTGGCGGATTTGCAGGAGAGGAAGAAGGAGAAAAGGAACAGGGAAGAAAGGAAGAGCAATTGTTTCATGGCCGAGAAGATACTTCAGAGGGTTTTTTCCGCGAAAATAGAACACTCCGCCTGAAAGACAAGGGAACAGAGCCGGAAATTAGTGTGCGGTAGTTTTGGCAGAGAAGTCGGGGCGCTGAGTCATCAAAGCGACGTGAGCCTGCGATGATCTCTTACGATATCGATGCCAAATCAGCTAAGCAACTTCCTGATTAAAATAATAATGACATTCAGCAAAATACTGAAGAGAATCATCGTTGTAATCGGAAAGTAAAAGCGAGAATTTTCCCGCTCGATGCGGATGTCGCCCGGCAGCCTTCCAATCCAATGCAGCTTGTCGTGCAGGAAATAAACCGCAATCCCGATAAGTACTATAGCGATGCCTAACAGGATAAGATATTTTCCGGTCGATGGAGTCATGATTAGCGTTAATCCACCAGCCAGATATGATCAGCCTCGAAGCCTTGTTCTTTCCACTCCACCAAAACCCGCTGGCTATCAAGTGTATTGACCTTCATGCCCACGTAGTCAGGGTCAATGGGCAGATCGCGATTATAGCGCCGATCAATAAGTACCAGTAATTCTACGCATTCAGGACGGCCAAAAGCGGTCATGGCGTCGAGGGCAGCGCGCACCATGCGGCCCGTAGCCACTACATCGTCGATCAGAATCACATTTTTATTCTCTATCAAAAACGGGACATGCGTTTTGTTAGGGACAATTGGCGAGTCGCGCCGCCGGAAATCGTCGCGGTAGAAAGTAGCATCTATGTAGCCCAGCGGAATGGCCTCGCCAGTACGTTGGCGTAGCTCGGCGGTCACGCGCTCGGCCAGGTGAATGCCACGCGGCTGCAGTCCAAGTACCACCGAACGCGAAAAGTCGCGATGGTTTTCGATCAGTTGCTGGCAAAGGCGACTGATCATAATTTCAAGCAGAGGGCTGCTGAGAATGAGGCGTTTCTGGGACATTTACTCAATCAAGAATGGGTAGTGAACAATGAATAATTCTCAGAACAAGATAGTCGGACAAAACAGTGATGCATTCAAGAGATTTTGGCAAATCACTCATCATTTATCACTCATGATTCATCATTCAATTAAGTTTGTGGCTAAATTAAAGTCTTAACCACGACTTTCCGAAAAATTTTATGAAATACCTTATCGCCGGGCTGGGCAACATCGGCCCTGAGTACGCCCTTACCCGACACAACATTGGCTTCATGGTGTTGGATCGGCTGGCCGCGCAGCATGACTTCAGATTTTCATTCGAACGGCTTGCCTATACTGCTGACTGGAAACATAAAGGGCGACAAATCCATTTTATCAAACCGACTACCTATATGAATTTGAGTGGAAAGGCGATCCGCTACTATATGGACGCACACAAAATTCCGGTTGAAAACGTCTTGGTTGTGGTAGATGAGCTCCAACTCGGCTTTGGAACACTGCGTTTGAAGCCCAAGGGCTCGCATGGCGGGCACAATGGATTACGCAATATAGAGGAAGTACTTGGAACAGCGCAGTATCCGCGCCTGCGTTTCGGAGTCGGCAATGATTTTCCGCGCGGACGACAGGTCGACTATGTACTTTCCCCCTTCTCCGCTCCTGAAATGGATGAACTTCCAGCCATTCTGGATCAGGCTGGCGATATGGTGTTGTCATTTTGCACTTTGGGGCTACAACAAACCATGAATATATTCAACCAATGATTGTACTTTATAAAGAATTTTGCATTATTTAAAGACCGCATCAAATAGCACAGAATTCAGAATATAATTTTATAAAATTTGGATTTATGGCAACTTGAAATCAAAAATTAGGCTTTGTGAGATAAAATTGAAATAAGATACCAAATAATATTTTGTGATGTATCTACATCTAATTTGGTAATATCAAACTATATAAGGACCTTTGTGTATTCAAAAGCTGAAAATAAAAATAGCACAAAACAATGAAGAGTTCAAAAATTAGTTTTATCTTTGCCGGAGTATTGGGAGTAATACTTAGCGCAAGCCCAGTTGACAGTTTCTCATATAATACGAATGCTGATACCAGCGCAAAAGCGCAATTGTTGCATAAAGGAACCGAAGTCCAGTTTTCGTCGTACGTTGAGGAAAACCTCTCGCGATTCAGTAAGAAAGAGGAATGGAAAGCAGTAGAAAAAATTGTGACGACTTATAGTCAGTCACCGTCTAAGCTACTCAGTTCGTCCGTTGCAGACAAAAAGGCCTTTACAGTTGCTGCAAAGTCATTGAGCAAAAAATTGAATCGCCAGAAGGGCGAAGAAGCCGAGCAATGGTCTCGCAATCTGACCAAGACGGTCAACAATATCCAGGTTATCTGGAATTTTGATCTCGACAGTCTGACACCAGTAGTGATTGAAACGCCGTTGTACACAGCTCCGGCCGACGCAAAGCCAGCTATCTAGAATAGAAGATATTGAAAGACAATAAAGGTTAAGGGTTTAGGAATAGTCAGCATAAAGCCACTCCATTTGGAGTGGCTTTATCTTTTTATGGGCTCTGCCCACACTTCCACGCGGCGATTTTGGCGGCGGGAAGCTTCGGAGTTGTTACTCGCCATTGGGCGCGTAGGTCCGTAACCCCTGGTTTCTACCCGGTTCACGTCAATCCCTTTGCCGATCAGGTAATCGCGGGCGATTAGTGCCCGCTGCTGCGAAAGGCTGATGTTTTTGTCAAAATCACCCACATTGTCGGTATGTCCTAGTAATCTGAATTTCAGATCAGTACGCTCTTTTATAAAATCTGTCAGCGTATCCAGCGCGGAGCGAGCTTCGCTGGTCAGGCTTGAATCACTCTGCGAAAAGGGGAGTGTCGAGATAGGCTTGTCATAGCTCTCTTCCCGCAGATTCATGAGGGTTTTCACTTCGCCGCCATTGGGCTGTGGACTTACCGTAACACTTTTTGCCTCGAAACCCGGGCTAAGTGCGGTAATCCGGTAGGTTTCGAGCGGTTGCAACTGGAAACGGTAAGTTCCGTCAACTGTTTTGGTACGGGCAATGATCGAATCGCCGTTGAAGCGGCGAACCAGTACATCGACGTTCATCAGGCGATCCAGATTACGACCATTGAATACTTTGCCCGTGACTTCTACTGGTTCGACCGTTGGTGTCGCTTTCACCACGACTCTTTCCAGCATATTGCCTTCGGGCTTTGGGGGGGGGATTTCGCGTGGCTGAGACACGCGCGGCTTTTCCGAAATTGTGCGGGCCAGCCGCTGAAAACTCTGCTGTACGAATATGGGCGTCATGACCCGGTCGTAAAGCCGGATAAGGGCTACGGCACCCGGACTGGCTTCGTTTTTGGCAATAAGATCGTCCTGAAAAAAGTTAAGTACCTGATCGGGACCAAGTACAGCTTCGTCGCCGGGATCAATGAATTCAACCTTCGACTCGCCATCTACATACATTTTGATAAGATGCGTTTCGGCGTCGCGTGAGAATACGTAATGTACATATTCTTTGGGTTCTACGGGAGCCTTCTCGCCAGTAGCAAAGTTGAAAAAATTGAGGCGCCCTTCGTAAATGTAACATCCATTATCTGACTTGCGGTTCTTGAAATCAAGTACCCGTTTCCAACTTTCCAGTTCGTCCAACCGGAAGTATACCTCCACGGTGTAGGAGCCGCTTAGTAGATTGAAGCCTTCCTGATTATTGAATTGCAGGCCCGAGTTGGATTCGAACTGGTACACTGTCCGCTTTTGCTTGCCCAGTTCGGGCAATACCTCTTCGATGTACTTTCCTTCGGTACCAAGAATAAGAAGCTCGGGAGCGCTGTCGGAGTAGCTTTTCAGGCCATCACTGAAATCGTAGGTGTAAACCTTTTGAGCGCTGGTCTTACTCAAAAAACCAACGCAAAGGAATAAGCAAATAAAAAGTCCTCGCCGCACAGAAACCATAGGTCAAAATTAGGGGAAATAGACCACAACGGGAATATGTCGCAGAATTTATTCGTAAATTAAAGTTTTTAACGACTGAACGCGAATATTTATTCGTTCTTTATTCAGTCTTGCCCTACACTATGAATACCTCTTCACCCGCTAATAAGCCTAACTTCGGCACACTACCCGTTTTTCTTACTGCCATTTCTACCATTCTCGGAGCTGTGATGTTTCTGCGATTTGGTTATGCGGTGGGTTCAGTAGGCTTTGTGGGTACGTTGTTAATTATTTTCATCGGCCACCTCGTCACGATTCCTACCGCGATGGCTCTGGCCGAAATAGCCACTAACCAGAAAGTTGAGGGTGGCGGCGAATATTTTATTATTTCGCGTTCGTTTGGTCTGAATATCGGAGCAGCTATTGGTATAGCACTTTATCTTTCGCAAGCCATCAGTGTAGCATTTTATGTAATCGCCTTTGCTGAATCTTTTGAGGCCGTGAAGCCGTGGATCGAGTCGGAATTTGGCTATATCATTTATGACAACCGACTGTTCAGTATTCCGGCACTGTTGCTACTTATTCTGCTGATGGTAACAAAAGGAGCAGCTCTGGGCATGAAGGCGTTGTACGTCGTCGTGACTATTTTGGCTGTTTCGCTCGTGTTGTTCTTTATGGGTAGTACGCCCTATTCCGAAACCTTCGACAGCAACGAATTTCTATTCACCAACATCACATCCGAGAATGGATTTTTCTTCGTCTTCGCCATTATTTTTCCCGCTTTTACCGGGATGACCGCTGGCGTTGGGCTTTCGGGTGACTTGCGCGACCCCAAGCGCTCCATACCGCTGGGGACGCTTTCGGCCACTATACTTGGGATGATTATTTATGTATTTATCGCCTACAAGCTCATTGCTTCGGCTAGTCCTACGGATTTGGTTGGCAATCAGCTTATTATGAGTGATATTGCCATATGGGGTCCAATCATTCCCATTGGGCTGGCGGCAGCGACTATCTCTTCGGCGTTGGGGTCGTTTATGGTAGCCCCGCGTACCCTACAGGCTATTGCTGGGGATAAGGTATTCCCGAATCGCTATGTAAATTTTTGGCTGAGCCGGGGTAGCAAGAAAAACAATGAACCCCGCAATGCCACCATTTTCACGAGTTTTATTGCCCTGGCTTTTGTGCTGGTTGGCGACGTGAATGCTGTTGCAGAGGTGATCTCAATGTTTTTTATGGTCACCTACGGTTCATTGTGCCTGATTTCTTTCATGCAGCATTTCGCCGCTGATCCTTCCTATCGGCCATCGTTTAAATCTAAGTGGTTTTTATCGCTGCTCGGGGCAGTCATGTGTGTTTTCCTGATGTTCAAAATCAATACAGGCTACGCGATTGCCTCTATCGCGATGATGGTGGGCTTGTATTTTTACATTGGTAGCAACAGCCAGGCCAAGAAAGGGATGGCGAGTATTTTTCAGGGGGTGATTCATCAGTTCAGTCGCCGGATTCAGGTTTTTCTGCAAAAGACCGATAAAGACATGCGGGAAGAGGACTGGCGTCCAGCTGTGCTTTGTTTGTCACAAGATACTTTTGAGCGGTACTCTGCTTTGGAAATGATGAAGTGGTTGTCGGACCGCTACGGTTTTGGTACTTATATCCATTTTGAAAAAGCTTATTTCTCGAAGGAATCGAAAGAGTTGGCAGAAACGAAGCTAAAAAAACTCATCAAGATCTCGTCGACCAGCAAATCTAATGTGTTTCTGGAAACGCTGATTTCGCCTTCCAATACGGCGGCTATTGTACAGGCCATTCAGCAGCCGGGCATTTCGGGCCAATCCAATAACACAATGCTGTTCGAATATAAAAAAGGAGAGCGGGAATGGCTTAGTGACATTGTGGACAATTACAGTGTACTGAAAACGGCGGGTTATGATCTGTGTATTCTGGCTAGCTCTGACAAAGGATTTGGCTACCGTAAAGATATTCATATCTGGATCGGACGACAGGACATTGATAACGCCAATCTGATGATTCTGCTTTCCTACATCATTCTGGGCCACAAGGAATGGGAACAGGGCGAAATCAAAATTTTTGCAGCCTTCAAAGAGGAAAACCTGAAGGCAGAGCAACGTAACCTTATCGACCTTACCTCCACGGGGCGACTGCCCATTTCGGCCAAAAATATCCGTGTCCTGCCGCTGGAAGAGGGGCGGCGCCGTTCCGATCTTATCAATGAACACTCCATCGACGCCGACCTAACACTGATTGGCTTTCACGAGAGTATCATTAAAGCCGATCGTGGTATCGAATTCTTCGAAGAATACAATAAAATTGGTAACGTTCTTTTTGTCAATACGTTGAATTCCAAGTCTATTCGGTAAAGTTGTTGAATCGTGTAATTGCCGTTGGATTTGTCTGATCGTTTAAGTGTGCAATTACGTGATGGAGATATCTAGCTAACATTCAGTATAACTTATTATCTAACAATAACTTATATAAATACACTAGGAACAGTTAAGCATCAATTACACGATTACACAGTTTAACAATTAAATAGAACCTTCCTACCCCATTCCATTGTTACCCTCCCTAAATCGCCATTCCCCATTCCCGTGAATCAAGAACAAAAAAGCGGTCAGATTTTTGACCTCCCTACTCTGCGACGGCTTTACACCTTCGTCGGACCCTACAAAAAGCAGTTTTTCGGACTTATCGGCATCATCATGCTGAGTGCGGTACTGTCCCCTCTGCTGCCGCTTCTTATCAAATATACCATTGATACGCCCATTGCCAACGGAGATTTTAATCAACTGGCTCTGATGATGGCCCTGATGATCGGCGTTCTGATCGTGCAGGGGTTAGTTTCTTTTGTAAATACGTATTTGTCAGGTTGGTTGGGGCAGTACATTATCCGTGATATGCGGGTGACACTCTACGAAAAAATTATTAACCTGAGGCTGAGGTTTTTTGACCAAACTCCCATCGGCCGGCTGGTGACCCGCACTATTTCGGACATCGAAACCCTGTCCAACGTATTTAGCGATGGCATGGCAGCCATCGCGGGCGATATTCTCCAACTTGTACTAATCATCGCCGTGATGTTCTACACCGACTGGAAGCTTTCGCTTATCAGCCTGTCAATGATTCCGCTGATGCTCATCAGTACTTACGTATTTAAGGAGAAAATAAAGGATGCCTTTAATGAAGTTAGGGCCGCCGTATCTAACCTCAACTCTTTCGTACAGGAGCACATTACGGGTATGAATATCGTGCAGATATTCGGCAGTGAGGAAGCTGAATACGAAAAATTTGAGCAAATCAACGCCACGCACCGCGACTCCAACATCCGTTCTATCCTGTACTATTCCATCTATTTTCCCGTGGCTGACGTCATCGCCGCTGCCGGAACGGGCTTGGTCGTGTGGTATGGCTCCAAGCAGATTCTGGCTCAGGATGTGACTTTCGGGACTGTGACGGCTTTCGTTATGTTTATCAGTTTGTTTTTTCGTCCTATCCGTCAACTTGCTGACCGGTTTAATACGCTTCAGATGGGGATTGTCAGTACCGACCGTATTATCAAACTACTTGACAGCGAAGACTATACCGAAAATAATGGTACTTACGAACCCGAAACGGTACGCGGCAAAGTAGAGTTTAAGAACGTATGGTTTGCCTATAACGAAGAAGAATATGTACTGAAAGACATTAGCTTTCACATGAACGAGGGAGAAACCATCGCCTTCGTGGGTGCGACAGGCGCTGGTAAGTCCTCCGTTATTAATCTGTTAAGTCGTTTCTACGATATTAACAAAGGCGAAATCCTGATCGATGGTGTGGACATCCACGAATACGAACTAACGGCTTTGCGCCGGAACATTGGCGTAGTGTTGCAGGACGTGTTTTTGTTTTCCGATACCATCGAGAACAACATCACACTTGGCAACCCTAATATCACTCATGAGCAAATCGTGGAAGCGGCCAAACTAGTGGGCGTTCACGAGTTCATTGAGCGGCTGCCGGGCGGCTACCAGTACAACGTCATGGAGCGCGGCAGCACGTTGAGCGTCGGGCAGCGGCAGCTGATTTCGTTTGTACGGGCCATGGTTCACGATCCCAAAATCATGGTACTTGACGAAGCCACTTCCTCGGTGGATAGCGAAACAGAGGAACTCATTCAGAAGGCCATCGAGAAGTTGATGAAAGGCCGCACGGCTATCGTTATCGCTCACCGCCTGTCTACGATACAGGAAGCTGACAAGATTATCGTGCTGGACAAAGGCGAAATAAAGGAAGAAGGCACGCACGAGGAGCTTCTGGCGTTGGAGGCTTTTTACGCAAATCTGTATCAGATGCAGTACAAGGAAATGGTGTAAAGGAGTTCATTATATTGCTGGGGAAAAATATGATAATGAAGCCTATTAGTAGGTTTCTTTCATTGAGGTCCTTACTAATAGCCTGTTGAATTGATTAATTTCCGAAAGACATCTGTGTGGATTTGATCATTGACCTGATGATTTTCAAGACTTATCTCTCAATTCAAACTTCTATAAAATGAGAACTACAGCGTTTATTCTCCTCCTGACTGTTGGTGTGTCCCTGCTGTCTTGCAAAGAGCATCATAACGAACCCGACCCTCTTGAAGTGGAGACACCTTTGAGCAATGCGGCCTGGACGACAACAGGAAGCAGTTCGTATGGCAATGCGATCGAGACAGACAAGGAAGGCAATGTATACGTTACGGGTTATTATGAGGCCCCTTCTGTTTCATTTGGCTCGTCTACGTTGACAGCAGTTGGAAAGCTTGAAGGTTACGCCTTTCTCGCAAAGTATAATTCAAACGGGTCTATTCTCTGGGTCCGAAAGATCAGTGCAGATATTGACGGAGACGTTAGCCTGAGCAGTTATGGAGGATGTTTGGTAATCGACAATACCGGAAATGTGTATGTAGGTGGCTATTTTGGCCATGCCGGAGATAATAGCAACCCAGCCATCACGGAAAAAGGGAGCATTTATCTGGTCAAGTACAGCGCACAAGGAGACTTACAATGGGCTAAGGGAGGGGGGACGAAAGCTACAACTTCATTTATTGTGTCGGGTTTGGCAGTGAACGAGAAAGGTACTTTGGCCGTGACTGGAGGATTTGAAGGAGAGGTAACCATCGGGCCGAAAACACTTGTATCGGCCCCTTCGAGCATCAAGTTTTACGGGAAAAGGGATGGTTTTGTGGCGGCATTTAACACTGATGGCAACTACCTGTGGGCCGAGAAAATGGGAGGAGACACAGACGACTTTGGTACTGATGTCGCTCTGGACGATCAGGGGAACAGCTACGTGACGGGTACCTACGGGCATAAAGCCGAATTTGGTGGAATCCAGATCTCGACGGATACGTGGGATGAATTCGTAACCAAGTATAATGACAAGGGAGCCGTCCAATGGGTAAAAGCACTGAATACTGGATCGTTTGCCAACAGCCGGGGGATCGCCCTGGATAAAGACCAGAATGTTTATTCGGCTACCGATAAATCAATTTTCAAGTTTGATAGGAACGGCTCCTTACAATGGAACAAGGATGTGATAACAGCTTCTGACAGGACTTTCATGTCAGCACTTACTATAAGCGCAAGCGGTGATATTTTCGTCACTGGTCCATTTGCCGAGACTGCAACTATCGGCGGTGAAACGATCACTTCAAAGGGCTCCTACGATATCTTTTTGGCAAGATTTTCCAGAGACGGCACTTTGAATTGGGTAAAGCGAGACGGAGTTAGTTTTCAAGAGAGGCCCGAGGATATTGTACTCACCAAAAAGGGGAACATCTACATTACTGGTTTTGTGGGTGGAGCAGAGGGCTCCGGAACAAACCAATCCGTTGTGCTCGCAGACACGACATTGGGAGTTAATTCGTTCGGTATGTTCGTAGCCCGATATAATCAGTAGCATGTAGGATTTGCCTACTTAACTTATAAGCATTTTACCAATTTTTGCTTCGTTTATCAATATATCATGACTGAACAAGCCTACATTATATCCACAGCGCGTACTCCTATCGGTAGTTTTGGTGGGGTACTTTCTTCACTTTCCGCCACTGAATTGGGTGCCAAAGCCATCAAGGGAGCGCTTGATAAAATTAAGCTTGATCCGGCGCAGGTCGAGGAAGTTTTCATGGGCAATGTCGTTTCCGCAAACCTTGGTCAGGCACCTGCCCGACAGGCCGCGCTGGGAGCCGGACTACCCAACGAAACCATTTGCACGACCGTGAATAAAGTATGCGCCTCGGGCATGAAAGCAGCGGCTTTTGCTACGCAGGCCATTCGCCTGGGCGATGCTGATTTGCTGGTCGCCGGTGGCATGGAAAGTATGTCGCAGATTCCTTTTTATTTACCGAAAGCCCGTTACGGCTACGGCTATGGCAACGGCGAACTGGTAGACGGTCTTGCTCGTGACGGCTTGGTCGATGCTTACGACCATTGCGCGATGGGCACGTGTGGCGACCGTACCGCTACGCAGCGCGAAATCACGCGGGAACAGCAGGACGAATACGCTATTCGTTCGTATCAGCGTAGCGCGGAGGCGAACGATAAAGGCTATTTGAAAGAAGAAATTGTGGCGGTGGAAGTACCACAGCGGAAAGGCGAGCCGCTGTTGGTCAGCGAAGATGAGGAATTCAGGAAGGTAAATTTTGAAAAAATCCCTACGCTTCGTCCGGTGTTCTCACCAGATGGGACCGTAACAGCAGCCAATGCCTCTACCATCAATGATGGCGGGGTTGCGATGGTTTTGGCGAGTGAAAGAAAAGTGAAGGAACTGAATCTGCAGCCTCTGGCCCGCGTAGTAGCTTACGCCGATGCTGAACGGGAACCAGTATGGTTTACAACTACCCCAATTGCCGCTACCCGAAAGGTCCTGGAAAAAGCAGGAATGCAGCTTTCCGATATTGACTACTTCGAAGTGAACGAAGCGTTTTCGGTAGTTGTACTGGCTTATATGAAAGAGCTTGGCCTCAGCCCTGATCAAGTGAATCTATTTGGCGGTGCTGTGTCATTGGGACATCCGCTGGGTGTATCAGGGGCAAGAATTATGGGTACTTTGATCAATGTACTTCACCAAAAAAAGGGACGCTACGGTCTGGCGGCGATTTGTAACGGTGGGGGTGGAGCCTCGGCGGTAATTTTGGAGAGAGTATAAAAATACGGGTTCAGTTAATTGATCATGGATTTTAAGCGGTCGTAGAACCCGGTACTTTTAAAAGTAAAAGTCTTGTGCAGGGTATAGTTGCTAACGAAGCTGCACCCCATGCCGAATATATAACAAGCCAAACCCGTGACATCAACTATTTTTTTCGAATAGGGAATTTGATATTCGATTTGGTCAAAATTGGATTCGGTCACAAATACAGCGAAGCGAACGGCCAGGTCCATTACGAAACCCGAAAATATCGCGACCATCACGAATTTTACCATTTCGCGGCGAGTCTGATTGGTACGGCGGGCGTCAAAGGCAAAGAATTTGGTAAGAACAAAGCCAACCCCGAACGATAAAATGTATGAGGGCCAAACCGATTGGGTAAGCGTGAGATCGAACCAATCCTGTAGCAAACTACTGCAAACCAACTGCACCACTGCTCCGGTGCCTGCGACTAAGAAATAAGCAATTAAGTCTTTACGGTTCAGAAACTTACTGGTGGAGGCAGCGGGCACGGCAACGCTTCTTTTCATGGGCTGGATTGAAATTCAGCCGCAATAGTAGAAATAAATCCGGCTGTAAACAAAAGCTTCGTCACAAATTCGACCCCTCATTCTACTTTTTCAGCACGTACATAGCAGCAAGATCACCCTCGATTTTCTGACCTGACATATCTAGTTGGGTCAGGGTACTTTCACCTACAGAATACTGATTAGGAGCTTCCTGTCCTTCGAGCAAAATTTGCTGCCCGGCTGCATTCCAGCTGTAATCACCTTTTTCTTCAACTACATTATCCCCGCCTTTGCCCAGATACGTTGTTTCTTTTATAAAAGTACCATCTTCATTCAGCGTGATCTCAGTTTTGATCCCCTCGCAATCGGCACAAGGCAGTACTCCAGCGTACGTTCCCGTAAAGTCGAGCGAATTTCGGGAGTTATGACCGCCATCAATGATGGTCTCAGTTTCAGACGTTGCGGTCGAGTCCTTGTCAGCGTCCGAGGTAGAAGGAGTGTTACAACTTGTCAAGGCCGAAGCGACTAAAATCAAAGTCAAAATATTCTTATTTATCATAATTTTTCTCTTTATAAAAGCATGGCTGGCCCCCATATCTCAATTGGTTTTCAGGCTTTCAAACGACTTGGCTACTTCACGAAAAGTGTTCCCTGCCACTTTTGAGCTTTCATCTTGTTTGATAGAGCCACTACGTAGCGCCTCAAAAACAGCGCACATAGCCATCCGGCTACTACTGTATTGCTTATAAAATTCTTCATTGACCGCCACCCGGTTTGTAGACATTTTTTCTACCAGAGTTTTCAGGGCGGATGAAATAGCCATCGGATTGTTATTGCGGTTTGCGGCCATACGGTCGAGCGTCGCAGCGTCGATTCGCGCTGCCTGAGCCAGCGTATCGGCAAGCTTATTCTGTTGCGCTCGGTCAAACTTTTCATTGACGTAAAGCCACTGTAACTTATCGAGCGGACATCCTTTGTCGAGCGTGTTGTTGTCGGTAGTGGCTGTGGACTCTTCATTTACGCGGGCATTGCTACCACCCGTGCGGGTAGTTTGGCTGGGCTGAGTAGTGGCGCATTGGGTCAGGAAGGCCAGCGACGACAGGATAAAAGCTTTTCTGAGGTAGTTCATTTGAAGTTTCGGATTGGTTTACAACAGGGACAAATATGATTCAAATCGGTTTAACTTTCCTGATTTTGGTGCGATACTCTGCTCATAATTATCGTATGCGGCAAATAATTTAAAATAATGTCACCAATCTTCTGAAACAGCGGTCAAATTTCCCCATCCGAATAAGATTCCACACTTTGGGAAGCAGCCGTTAGAAGTGAATACTACCTATGGTGGTACAGACCAACTACCTCTTAGTGGTACATTTATTTTTCATTCAGGAATACAATTGAATTATCTGCATTCAAGCGTGATCAAAGAGGATTGAGGCATTCTCTTATGCGGATAGTAACGGTCCGAGCGCAGATTTGAATTTGATAATTCGACTAGGCAGTGGAAAGAGGAAGATCACTCTTCCGACGAAAATTATCTATAAAATACAAAAACTGAATTATGAAAAAATCATTTAAAAAACAACTAATCTGCGTACTTATTGGCTTGGGAATGCTGAGCGCAGTGGCACCCTCCACCATGGCTCAAGTGAAGGGAATCAGCTATACGCTGTCGCCCACCGGTGAGTACGTTTTCTGGGATAAAAACACGGGAATCAGCAATGGATTTTTGGTAGGAGGTCATCTGGGATTTGGATTTGGTGAATTTGTAGAACTTCGGGCTACATATTTGCAAGATGTCAATAATCTT
This sequence comes from uncultured Persicitalea sp., assembly GCA_964500445.1. Lineage (GTDB taxonomy): Bacteria > Bacteroidota > Bacteroidia > Cytophagales > Spirosomataceae > Persicitalea. Next base: position 90,550 of record CAZCOG010000014.1, read on the forward strand.
AAGCGTGATTTTAGTTCTTTGTCGCCAATGGCTCTGAAAAACGCTCAACTGGATACGGTTGGTGTAAGCGTACAACGTTGGGGGGGCGACCTCAAGCTAAACCTTAGTCGAGGCGGTCTGGTACCCTACGTAACCGTTGGTACGGGGGTACAGACTATCGGTGCCGACACAATGGCCAAGTTTAAGAACATTTACGTTTCAGCCGGAGCTGGACTCCAATTCAGTGGAGGTGACCGCTATACATTGAATGTGCAGGCAGTCAATACGGCTTTCAATGGTTCGCCCGTACGTAGTCTGACCACGGCTGCCGAACGTACCGCCAATAACCTGAGCACCGACGATTACCCGAACGAACTGCTGAAAAACTGGTCGGTGCGAGCCTCCCTGATCCTTTATCTGGGCGGACGTCGTCCGGGCGAATTGACTGATGTCGACAAGGCATATCTCAACAACTTCTCGGGAGGCCTTAGCCTGCCCATCGAAGTGACGGCAGGACAGCTGAATTTTGGCAAAAGTCTCCCTTATGCCAACACTAGGTACGCAGGTGTAAGTACTGGTCTTAATTTCGGCCCTTATGTTGGTATCCGGGGCTTTTACTGGCGGGGACTTGAAGACGGCTATTTCTCTCAGTTTAGTAAGCTGGCACTTTACGGTGGCGAGGGGAAGTTTAAGCTCGGTACGGGCCAGGGACTTACACCGAGCATTCTGCTGGGTGGCGGTGTAATAGATGCCATGGATGGTTATCAGGCCGATAGTATTACCACTGGACCGCTTGACAAAAAAGGTTTTGTTTCCGGCGGATTGGGGTTGGATTTTCCATTTGGCCGAGCCGTAAAATTGACGGCTTATGCCAAAGCACTCCTGACTGCACCGGATTCGATCATCAATGCAGTCGATCCCAACAAACTCACTACGAGCTGGGCCTATGGTTTAAGCCTGAATCTACTGATCGGCAACGGCATGAAGACTGTCGAATCGAGGAAAGAAGAATCGTACGACGAGTTGGTGATGAATAATCTGAAACGGGAGAAAAACCGCGCCGAAAACCTGAAAGATGATTATGAAAAACGCGTAGATCGCCTTGATGATCTGATTAACGATGCCCGAAATGATGGAAATCGTCAGGCGCAGTATGATTTGCAGGATGAGCAGGATCGTCTGGAAAAGGGAATTAGAGAGATCGAAGATTTGCAGGACAAAGAAGAAAGAGCAAACAGAGAAGCTTACAGAAAAGATGATGCTTTCCTGATTGATTTAAAGCCTACTGAATATCGCAACGAACTCGATGAAATAGAACAAAGGTATGGCCGAAGTGGAAACAACAGCCGCAACTATTTCAATGACCGCTCCAATCGCCGGGGTAACGATGCCAGAAATAATTATAACAGGAATGGTAGTGATAAAGAAATCGAGGCACTGGAAGAGCGTCTTAGATCCATCGAGCAGAAACTGGATGATATGATGCGGAACAATCAGAACAATCGCCAGTATCCGTCAAACTATAATAACCGTAATAATGGTGATTACCGGAATAATAACGGCCGGAATGACGACTACCGGAACTACAACAATGACAGAAACGGCAATCAGCAATATGATAGCCGCGACTACCGAAACAACCGCACCAACGATCGCTACGAACAAAACGATAATTTCCGAAATGATAACGGCAATTACGATGATGGACGTCGCAACATGAATGGTAATGCGGGTAGCAGGCGCAACGGTGCTTACCAACCCGACACCAACGATAAAATGATGGCGCTTAAAGAAGAGCGGCAAAGAAGCGAAAACCTGCGTCAGGCCTACGAAGATCGCATCGATCAACTCGAAGACCAAATCAAAGAGGCTAATGACAGAGGCGACAATCAGATGGAGTCTGACTTGAAAGCGGAAAAAGAGTCGCTCGAAAATGGAGTGCGGGACATCCGCGATGCTCAAGACCAGGAAGACCGGGCCAACCGTCGCGCCAACCTTGACAACGACCCTTCGCAGATTCGGATGGAATCAGATGAGTTTCGCACTATGATTGACGATGTGAACCAAAGAAATGAGAAATACCAGCGAGAAATTGATCGCTCGATGCAGAAGTTTGAGCAAAGAAGCGAGCGCCGGATGAATGACCTCCGTAATGAGCGGGATTCGTATCGTAACGATATGGAGCAGGAAATGGAGGACCTTAAAAAGGAAATCCGTGATCTGCGCGCGGGAAGGTCTACAGAAAATAACCCCGATACTATTAATGATTCAGATGACGATATGAATCGTAATGACCGTAGTACGCGTCGGTCTTACGACAGAGATGAGGATTCTGGTTCTTCAAATCGTGCCTCCTCGATGATGACTAGCAATAACTACCTCACCGAACAGCAGCTCGCTTACCAGAGTAGAAACAAGGCAGAAGACGGTTTTTTCAGTTTACTGAACTATGATGGTTCTTCGGCAGTAGGGGGTATCAACTTTGGTGGTGCAGCTACGCTGAACCTGGGTTTTCGTAATCACTTCCGGTACAAGACTACCAATTTTTATCTGATGCCTGAGGCCTTCTTTGGTTTTGGAGCCAGTAGTTCGTATGGCTTGTTTGCCAACGGAATCTACGATTTCGATATAAAGAATACCGAAAGTTTCAGTCCATACGCAGGTGCGGGTTTGGGTGTTATGAAAATCGGTGACCGGGAGGTAAACAATACCAAGCTGGCGTTCAATATTGTTCTGGGGGCAAATCTGTTCCAGGTAGCGGGCGGACGATTCTACGTCGATTATTCGATTCGTAATTTCTTTAAGTACAATCAACTCTCTGCGGGATATCGCCTGCCCTTTTAAGGGTAGATTCCAGTGATAACAAATAAAAGTAAGCATAAAAAAGGGCGACCTCCAAATCGGAGGTCGCCCTTTTAAAACTTAAATCCTTACGCTTTACAGGAATGAGAAACCCAGCGTGGCCTGGAAAAGATTTCCTTTTTTGTTCAATTTGGCCGCTGTGTTGGCATTATCGTACTGGATATTCACTACGTCATTTACATTACCTTCGTAACGCACATCAAGGCTAAGGCGACCAAAGTCAACTCCGATACCAGCTTGATAGCCGAAGGCCACGTTGTTATCAACGGTAGTGTTTACATCGCCGTCACCGTCGAAGTACTTGTCAAACGAATCGCTGATTTTTCCGGAATCCGACAAGCGGAAAGAAGCCACCGGGCCAATGTTGACACGGAAAACTTTTGCAAAACGATAACCTAGTAGTACTGGGACATCAAAATTGCTGAACCGAACGTCGACTTTTCCCTCATCGTTCTGTACTCCATTTTCATAAATACTGTATTGTCCGCCTTTTTGAGATAAGAGTAGTTCAGGCTGTACGTAGAATTCCCGCCCAAACCGCATGAAGACACCACCGACGAATCCTACGGAGCGGGTGCCATTATCTCTAAAATTGAATGCTCCATTTCCGATGGCTAGGTCGTTTCCAACGGTATTGGAAAGGTTAGCGCCTGCTTTGATCCCCAAACGGAAAAAAGGATCGTATTCTCCTTGCGCCTGAGCGCCATAGCTTAGTAAGGTGGCTAATGCCACAACAAATAGTTTTTTCATGATTTTCTTGGTGGTTAATTAGTAATAAAAATTGTATTAAAAATAGAATGCCAGTGGCTCTCACTTGGTGAATTCCAGTTTTGTACAAGCCATAATGGGAAGCGCATTCCCCGGTTTATTTTTATGAAGTATTAAAAAAGGTAAAGCTGGTCGAAAAGTGTTTGTACAAAACTGAACGCTCATTTTTATAACAATTCAAAGTCCATTTCCCCCTACGATAGAGTCGGTTTCTCCTGAGAATCATGGTATGACCATCACACTTTTGGAAGGATTTTAGGGTAGGGACGCCCGTACCACAGGCTAAAACGTTAATTTTGCATCCGCTTACAAGGCAGAAACCAGACATCAACCTCCGATAACAATACCAACAACCACGCATGAGCGAGTACAACCACCGCGAGATCGAGCAGAAATGGCAGCAATTTTGGGAAGAAAACCAAACTAACCGCGTCCAAATAAATCAGTCTAAACCAAAATTTTACGTCCTTGATATGTTTCCCTATCCCTCGGGAGCGGGGCTGCACGTGGGTCATCCGCTGGGGTATATTGCCTCAGATATTTATGCTCGTTACAAGCGTTCGAAAGGTTTCAATGTACTGCATCCGATGGGCTTCGATAGCTTCGGATTACCTGCTGAGCAATATGCTATCCAGACCGGGCAGCACCCGGCTCTCACGACTGAGCAAAACATTACCCGTTACGTCGAGCAGCTCAAAAATTTGGGTTTTGCCTACGATTGGAACCGTGAAGTCCGCACCTCCGATCCTGGTTTTTATAAGTGGACTCAGTGGATTTTCAGCGAGTTATTCAATAGCTGGTACAATAACAAAACGGATAAGGCTGAGCCCATCGCCACGCTGACGGAAGAGTTTGCGCATCGGGGCAACGGACGGGTCGATGCCGTTTGTGATGAAGAAACACCCCACTTTACAGCGCTGGAATGGAAGGCTATGAGTGAGGAAGAACAATACAAAATGACGCTCAACTACCGCCTGACTTACGTAGCCGATGCTACCGTCAACTGGTGCGCTGGTCTTGGATCTGTGTTGTCCAACGACGAGGTCAAGGATGGCGTGTCGGAACGCGGCGGTTTTCCGGTGGAGCAAAAACTGATGCGGCAATGGATGATGCGTATCACCGCTTACGCCCAGCGATTGCTCGACGGGCTGGACACTATCGACTGGACGGAATCCCTGAAAGAGCAGCAGCGCAACTGGATTGGTCGCTCAGTAGGGGCGATGGTAAAGTTTGGTATCGACGGCCATGCCGGAAAAAATATTGAGGTTTTTACTACTCGCGTAGATACGATTTATGGGGTGACATTTATGGTACTGGCACCCGAACACGAATTAGTAGCCCAGATCACCACCGCCGAACAGCAGGCCGAAATCGACGCGTATCTGGAAAAAACCAAGCGCAAATCTGAGCGCGACCGGATGGCGGATGTCAAGACGGTGTCGGGAGCGTTCACGGGGGCGTATGCCGTTAATCCTTTTAACGAAGAAAAAGTACCTATTTACATTGCCGATTACGTACTGGCGGGCTACGGCACCGGGGCCGTGATGGCCGTACCCTCCGGCGACCAGCGCGACTGGAATTTTGCCAAACACTTCGACCTGCCCATCGTTCCGATTCTGGACGCGCAGCAAAACATCGATACCGAAGCCGACCCGACGAAAGAGGGAAAGTACATCAACTCGGGAATCATCGACGGTCTGACTTACGCCGAAGCCACGCCCGTACTTGTGGCCTGGATGGAAGAGCGTAAAATCGGAAAAGCCAAAATCAACTACCGCCTGCGCGACGCCGTGTTTAGCCGCCAGCGTTATTGGGGCGAACCCGTCCCCATCTACTATAAGGAAGGCAGCGACGGTCAGCCGCTTCCCTACCTATTGCCGGAATCTGACCTGCCGCTGGAACTACCACCGGTGGATAAGTACCTGCCCACCGAAAACGGCGAACCGCCGCTGGGTCGCGCCGAAGGCTGGAAGTACCACGGCAAGTATGAGTATGAACTCAGCACCATGCCGGGCTGGGCGGGTAGTAGCTGGTACTGGTACCGCTACATGGATGCGCAGAATAATCAGGAATTTGCTTCGCCCGAAGCTATCGACTACTGGCGCGACGTGGACCTCTACCTCGGTGGCACCGAACACGCTACGGGACACTTGCTATACAGCCGGTTCTGGAATAAATTCCTGAAAGACCGCGGCTTCGTTCCCGAAGAAGAGCCGTTCAAAAAGCTCATCAATCAGGGCATGATTCAGGGACGGAGTAGTTTTGTGTATCGGGTTAAGAGCGATGATTATTCCAAACCTGTTTTTGTAAGTGCGGGTTTGCGGGATCAATATGAGGTCTCAGCATTGCACGTAGACGTCAACATCGTGGAAAACGACGTGCTGGACATCGAAAAATTCAAAACTACCCGTCCGGATATCGCAGGAGAGGGTGCCGAGTTTATTCTGGAAGACGGAAAGTACATCTGCGGCGTGGAGGTAGAAAAAATGTCGAAGTCCAAGTTCAACGTCGTCAACCCCGATGACATCGTGGAACGCTACGGAGCCGACACGCTGCGGCTTTACGAAATGTTCCTCGGCCCGCTGGAACAGGCCAAGCCCTGGAATACCAACGGCATCGACGGTACTTATCGTTTCATCCGCAAATTCTGGCGGCTATTTTACAACGACAACGGCGATTGGATCGTAACCGACGAGGCCCCGAGCAAGGATGAGCTTAAAGTACTGCACAAAACCATCAAGAAAGTACAGGAGGATATCGAAAGCTTCTCGTTCAACACGGCGGTAAGTGCTTTTATGGTTTGCGTTAATGAACTGGGTAGTTTGAAGTGTCACAAGAAAGCCATTCTCAGCGAGCTGGTGGTACTGCTTTCACCCTACGCGCCGCACATTACGGAGGAGCTGTACGCCGCGCTTGGCTACGAAGCGGGTACTTTGGCTCAGGCCGCTTTCCCAACCTGGCAACAAGAGTACGTGACCGACGATGTATTCGAGTACCCAATCCAGATCAACGGCAAGGTACGGGCGACGATTTCGTTCCCGCTCGACACGGTTCCTGCCGACATCCAGAAGGAAGTACTGGCTAACGAAACCGTACAGAAATGGCTGGATGGCAAATCGCCCAAGAAGGTGATCGTCGTGCCGAAGCGGATCGTGAATGTGGTGATTTGATTGATATTGAATGAGTGAATGTCAAATAGATCCTCACGATGATAGGTGTACAACAGACTTTTCCGTCACGAAATTTACGGAATCTATAACTGGGTTGTCAGTTAATATGAATTTATAACGACCAAACTAATCCTACGAAAGCTGTGAGGGGCGTTTATCGGAATCACTATTTTTTTTTGTAAAAAACGGATATTTGTAGTTATGAAAGCACTAATAAAAAAGGGGAAAGTACATACGCCTATTAATTTTTCAGACAGAAACTTTAATTATAATCTTTATTGTAAAGAGGTTTTTATTAGTGAAGAGATAGAAACATCAACGGTAGTGCTCTCATTAACCTTCATTAAGCAATCTTTTAATGGTGGTGATTTTGATGAACTTTTGGAAAACATAGATAAGGTGTACTCTATTACCTTTCGAGATAACTATGTGATAAAAAATATTAAAGATTTTCTCAGACTAAATAACAGAAGTACCTTCAAAACAAGGCTGGAAATTTCAATAGAAAATGAGATTTACTTTATGAGCGTTAAATTAAGAATGCCTAATACAACGACGCTTCAAGTTGTCAAAATAGACTAAGAGTTCTTTCTGTCCTGCTTCTAGAAAAAAAGAGGCAATTATTCATCAAAGCGCGTATTATTTAACTCCCGCCTCTGCCAGCAGCACCAGCAGGGTACGCTGCATGGCCAAGTGGGACTGGTCGTCAAGCCACCATTCGTTCAGGGCGTGTGCGCCACCGCCTTTGCCGCCTGCGCCAATTGTAATGGCAGGTACTCCTTTGGAAAATGGGATATTGGAATTGGTAGAACCTACCCGCAGCGCGGGCTGTGCACCTACGTAACCCGTGGCGGCGATGGCTCGCTGCACCAGCGGATTATTCTGGTCGATGCTGCCGGAAGGACGATCACCTACCATCTCGATATCAACTGTGAGATCAGGGCCAAGCCTTTTCATGGCATTTTCTTCGCGCAGGGCACGTTGGATAGCGGCCTGGAACAATTTATCAATGCCCGCAAGTTGTTCAGGACTTTCGGAGCGCATGTCTACCTGCATGTACGACTCAAAGGGAATGGCGTTTACCGAAGTGCCCCCACCCACGATACCCACGTTGTAGGTCGTGCGGACGCCCTGCTTCGTAAACTTATCGGCATCCTGAGTAAAGTAATAGATGGCCCGGCCCAACGCCCCGTGAGGATTCACCAGCCCAAACGAACCCGACGAGTGCCCACCCGGTCCTTTAAACGTCACCAGATAGCGGTGCGAACCCAGTCCGCGGTGCGTGATACTCGATGAACCTAACCCATCGATGGCGATGTAAGAATCGATTTTCAGGCCGGGGGTGTTGAACAGCTTCTTTACGCCCCGCAGGTCACCGAGTCCTTCTTCGCCTACCGTACCGATGAAAAGGACATCGGCGTCGGTTTCGACGCCCGTTTTTTCCATCACGTCCAGAATCGTCAGTACCATCGCCAGGCCGCGGGTGTCGTCACCCACGCCGGGGGCGTAAAGGGTATCGCCGCGTTGCTTGATTTTTACGTCGGTTTCGGCGGGAAACACCGTATCGAGGTGGGCTTCCAGTACCACGGTTTTCTTACCTGACTTGCCGCGTCGTTTTGCCAGCACATTGCCTACCTCATCTATCCAGACGGAATCGGCCCCGGCTTGGCGGAGCATATCGGCGTAGGCGCGTCCCCGTACCTCTTCGGTGAAGGGTGGGGCAGGAATTTCCGTGAGCGTAATCAGGTTTTGGCGCGTCCAGGCTTCGCGTTCAGGGAACATCGCCAGGGCTTTTTTTACGCTGGGAGCCTGGGCCAGGGCCTTTATTTCGTCGGTGTACTGTTTGGCGGCCACTGCCTTCTCTGGCCTGGCCGATTCCTTTTCTTCGTTCTGGGCGTGAACCAGAAAAGAAGCGGAAGTTAGCGCGGCCAATACAGCCGTTCGGAAAAGTGGATTCATCGGGGGCAGATCATATTTAGCGTTAGAATCTCCAAATATAAAGATTCTGTTTGTTGGTGGGCGACATCCATATATTTACTTTTTTGAAAAAATCCTTACCTCAAAAATAAGTGGCCCCGTTGGAACATCAGGTTCAACGGGGCCGTATGAGGCAGTCCTTTTATTGATGGAGAAGATGCCTATTCTACTACCGAAAGTACCAATGTGCCGTTGATTTCCAGAGTTTTGCCTTCCTTTCCGACTTCCTTCAGGAAGGCAATCAGCGATTTGTTGATTTCTTTCAACTCGGCTATGCGCTTTTCAGAGTGCGAAACATCGTCGCCGAAGCCGAAGCGGATTTGCCGGGAAAGCGTTTCCACGTTGTGGTAATTGATCTTGTTCTGAATTAATGAGAACAAAACCTTTCCCGCTTCTTCGGGAGAAAACGCACCTTTTACCAGTTCAAATTCGAATTGCTTTTCCATGCTCAGTCGGTTATAGTTACAGTACTGTTCAGGCTGATTTTTCCTGTTTTGCTGGCAACGTGCTGACGAAGCTCAAACAGTTCTTTCTGTAGATGTTTGATTTTTCGCTCGCGCATTTTAATATCTTCTTCGGTACTTTCGGGAGTAATTTTTCCTTCGTGATATTTGATTTTTACGTCGATCATGCGTGTGATGATCTCCACGGCGTCCCGTGGCTCGAAGTGACCTTTGATAAGTTGCAGATTCATTTTTTTTCAGTTGGTTATATTATTGGCCTTGTCCCATTGAGTACGCTTGCTTACCATCAAATTCGTAGAGATTCTCGGTTTTGATGCTGTCGATTCCTTGTGCTTCGGCGCTGGTGAGCAGGTCGATGACCTGCTGTTTGGAGATATTCTCTCCATCGGTCGATTTGAAGCGGCAGCGCCAGTGGTCAGTGCAGAAGGTTTCGGGGAAGCCTTCGGGCCACACCTTAATGCCCCGGTTGGTAATCATCGTGAGTTCGGTACCCCTGACCCCGAGCTGTTGTAGTTTTCCGGCGATTTCATCGGGGTTGGTTCCGTTCCAGTGCACAAAAATGTCTACCCCTACCAGATCCTTTTGTGCAGGCTTTTTCTTAGTGTACTTGGGTAAAATCAGGGCAGAGTCTTTGGCGTAAGTGACGGGTTTTAGCGTGGTAGGTTTTTTCCCCAGGTTGGCAATGACCGCCTGGGCAAACTCTTTTGTGCCAACTTTCTGTTTACTGACGCCTTCTTTAAAAATGTCGTACGTATGAATACCCTCTTCGATGGTTTTGAGCCAGGCGTTATGTACTTTCTCGGCTACCTCCGGTTGCCCAATATGGCTGAGCATCATGACCGCACCCTGCAACAAACCCGAAGGATTGGCCATATTCTGTCCGGCGCGGCGTGGGGCCGAACCATGAATGGCCTCGAACATGGCGCACTCTTCTCCGATATTGGATGACCCCGCCAAACCGACCGATCCGGCAATCTGAGCAGCTACGTCGGAGAGGACATCGCCGTAGAGATTCGGCATGACGATCACGTCAAAAATCTCGGGGGTATCGGCCATCTTAGCGGCACCGATGTCAATAATCCAGTGTTCATTTTCGATATCGGTGTACTCTTTTGCGATTTCATCGAAGACTTTGTGAAAGAGGCCGTCGGTCTGCTTCATGATGTTGTCTTTCGTAAAGCAGGTAACCTTATGGCGGCCATAGTGGCGGGCATACTCGAAGGCGTAGCGAATTATCTTCTCGCAGCCGGGACGGCTAATGAGTTTCAGGCACTGCACCACTTCATCGGTCTGCTGGTGCTCGATGCCCGCGTAGAGATCCTCTTCGTTTTCCCGCACGATTACAATGTCCATTTCGGGATGTTTGGTACTTACAAAAGGAGCGAGGCTAACACAAGGGCGGACGTTGGCGTAAAGACCCAGGAATTTGCGTGTCGTTACATTCAGGCTTTTGTAGCCACCGCCCTGTGGGGTAGTTATGGGGGCTTTGAGGAAAATTTTATTCCGTCGGACAATATCCCAGGATTCGGGCGAGATGCCCGCTGTGTTCCCGGCCAGATACACTTTCTCCCCGACTTCGATTTTGTCGATTTCGATTCTGGCACCAGCCGCTATAATGATGTCGAGCGTGGCATCCATGATTTCGGGACCGATACCGTCCCCCTTGGCAACTGTAATACGTGTCATATTTTTGATGTTTTTGGTTTGACAGGGGCAAAACTAGATAGCAGGATTCATAAGTTTTTATTTATATTTGTCATGATAAACATAAGGCTTATTTATGAACTATACCCTCCATCAGTTGCAGGTTTTTTTGAAAATCGCGCAAAATGAAAGTGTAACCAAAGCCGCAGAGGAGTTGCATCTGACGCAACCTGCGGTCTCTATCCAACTAAAAAATTTTCAGGATCAATTCAATATCCCCCTCACTGAGGTAGTAGGTCGTAAGCTGTACGTAACGGATTTTGGCAAGGAAATTGCTGTCGCTGCCGAGAATATTCTGAACGAAGTATATGCGATCAACTATAAGACCCTGGCGTATCAGGGGCAACTGAGTGGACGATTGAAAATTTCGGTAGTTTCAACGGGCAAATACATTATGCCTTATTTTTTGGCGGGATTTTTGAAAAGATATGAGGGCATCGAGCTCGCCCTTGACGTAACCAATAAGGCACAGGTCATCGGGAGTCTGGAACGCAACGAGGTAGACTTTTCGCTGGTTTCGGTACTTCCTGCTAATTTGCAGATAGAGCAGGAAGAACTCATGGAGAATAAACTCTACGTCGTGGGGAATGCCGATAAGAGATTTCCCAAAAAGTCCTATGGGATCGAGTTATTTGAGACGCTCCCTTTAATCTACCGCGAATCGGGATCGGGTACCCGGTACGTGATGGAGCAATTTATCGATGAAAATAAACTACCCGTTCGTAAGAAAATGGAACTAACTTCAAACGAAGCAGTAAAACAGGCAGTTATGGCCGGACTTGGCTATTCGATCATGCCACTGATTGGGATCAGGAGTGACCTGAAAAATGGAAGCTTGCAAATTATTCCGGTAAAAGGATTCCCAATAACATCGACCTGGCGGTTGATTTGGATGAAGCATAAAAATTTTTCGCCGGTGGCCCGCTCTTTTTTAAAGTATTTGCAAAAGGAAAAATCAGCCATAATCGCTGAAAAATTCACACACTAGCAAGTCTTTTTATGAAGAAAATACTCATCACAGGAGCTACGGGTATCGTAGGCTCTGATGTGATCAAAGCGCTCCATGACCTCAGGCTAAACTTTAAACTGGTCGCCGGGGTGCGGAATGTTGAAAAGGATCGGGCAAGATTCAAAGACTTTGATCTGGATTTTGTGAGATTTGATTTTACTGATCCCGCCACAATTGCCGCTGCACTACCCGAATGCGATGTACTGTTTCTTTTGCGCCCACCCCAATTGTTCGATGTCGCGAAGTACTTCAAGCCATTTATAGAACAAGCGGTAGCAGCCGAAGTAAAGCATATTGTTTTCTTATCGATACAGGGCGCGCCGGTAAACCGATTTAGTCCTCATCACAAAATCGAAAAGCTGATTGTTGAAAGCGGAATTCCCTTCACTTTCCTGCGCCCTGCGTACTTTATGCAAAATTTCACGACAACGTTACGCGAAGATTTGGTCGAAAGGAAACAGATATACCTACCCGCCGATAATGCCAGGTTTACGCTCATTGACGTTCGGGACATTGGAGCAGTAGCTGCGCAGGTGCTGATTCAGCCCGAGAAATATGCCAATACAGCCTATGACCTGACCAGCGAGGAATCGCTGATGTTCCGGCAAATGGCTGAAAAGTTGAGTCAGGGGCTGGGGCGCACGATAAACTATGAATCGCCGACACTTTGGGAATTCTTTTGGGAAAAAAGGCGTGAAGGCTATTCGACTGGTTTCGTTGTAGTGATGATAGTACTGCATTATTGGCCTCGCTTTCAAAAAACGCCGCCACTATCACCTTGGGTGGAAAAGATTAAGGGAACTGCTCCCATTTCATTCGACCAATTTGTGTGTGACAATGCAGATGATTTGTCGAGTATGCACAAAATGTAAATTATGGCATACCGGGGTAGTTCTTAACGTTATCCATTGCGTCGGCAGTCTTGGCCTCCCGTTCGGGAATCACACTCATAGTACCGGTCGTTTCCAGTACAATCGAATGGATGCCCTGCAGATCAGTCATTCCGCTCTCACGGATGGCAACGTTAATCTCTTCTTCGGTGATTCGCTCTTTTTTCATTACATCGCGAAGCATTTCGCCCTTGTATAAAAGCAGAACGGGCTCGCTCGTGATAACTTTTTTCACTGCCTTGATACGCACCGAGAGCCAGGTAAGGCAGTATTGTAAGAATATAAATAGTACGAAAGCAAGAACACCGTCCACTAAGGCAATGTCCTTACTCAGGGCTACCGTGGCCAAAGATGATCCCAACGCAACGGTTACGATAAAATCAAAGGCGTTCATTTTGGACAATGTTCGCTTACCCGAAATTCGGAGTAGAATGACAATGGCAGCGTAGGCAAGGGTAGTATTGATGGCGATGCGGGCGATGCTGGCCCAGTTGTCGAAGAATATTTTTTCCATAGTTGAGCGTAGAAAGACTTAAAGTTTGGTAGAATATCCAGCTAAAAGAACCGGTCCATTCCCGGAAACCGGATTTTTTTCTCGTAACTACCGCTCGCTCAACTTGGGGAATCTAATAAGTACTCAATCTCATAAGAACACCGCTCGCTTCGATCTGATCCAGCTTGAACAAGTCAATGATTTGTATTCCGTCAATGGCATTCCCTGTAAAGCAAAAGTGAAAAGCGCGAACGTATCTTGTGACCAACATTTGATCGTTAAATGCTCGGATAGTATAGACTTACTAATCAACCCAACTCAATAGCCTCGTGCCAAATTAACCTCACTTTCCAGCGCTTCTCCGGCTTCCAGATTAGCCAGATTTCGCAGGAAAATATCGACTTTTCCCAGATGTTCGTCTGCTTGGCCGCCACCCGTATGCTGGGTCAGAATAACGTTTGGCAGTGTCCATAGCGGGCTGTCCTCGGGCAGTGGTTCAATCTCGGTCACATCCAGTACCGCGCCACTGAGGTGGTCGTTGCGCAGGGCGTCCAGCAGAGCTTCTTCGTCGGTAGTGTTGCCCCGTCCGACGTTGGCATACACGCTGCCGGATTTCATAGTCGCCAGCATTTCGCGGTCCACGTACTTATCCGCGGTTCCCGGCAGCGTATTGACCACGATATCTACCACTGGCAGCACGGCCAGTAGCTCTTCCTTCGAGCGAATTTCGGCTCCGGGCGCAGTGCGGGCCACTGTCCTCACACGGCAGCGGAAACCTTCCAGAATTTCCCGCGTAGCGGTGCCGATGGTGCCACCGCCCAGTACGACTACTTCGCGGCCATCCATCAGACCGAGGTAGGGACGCATGGTGTGGCCAACCCACTGTTTGTTTTGTTTCAGTAGGGTGAGTGCATCGATGCCCCGGTACAGGGCCATCAGCCCGGCCACGATTGTTTCGGCGCAGGGACGGGCAAACCAGTCGCCCATGTTAGCCGCGCGCCCCTTTATTTTCGAGCCTTTGTATTTGTCAAATCCGGCTGAATCCAACTGCCAGAATTCTAGGTCGACTGGTTTGTCGGCCAGCCATTCTGCCGGCGGATTGCCCAAAATCAGTTGCCCCCGGTTGAATTTTTCTCGAACTTTTGCATCGGAATCGTCTTCTTCGTGAAACTCAACCGAGTGGCCATCGGGAATACCGGCGAGCAGTCGTTGCCGAAGGGGTTCGTCCAGGATTGTGTGGATATAAATCTGCATTGTTTCTAATGTATAAAGCGTGAAGTGTAATCGGGTTTCATTTACAAGTATAGTAAGATTTTCAGGAAACCGGGTCAAATTATTTTCCTTGAGGTTACTGATAAAACGCTATATTGAGAACGTATAATGCCCAAAAGTCAGATGTACCAAAAGCGTTGCATACCTCTCAGATTTTCTACTATCCCGTTTCTCATGGGTTTATGTCTGAGTGGGGTATGGGCCGGAAATATTCGCGCCCAGGGCTACAATTCAGTTATTATCACCGAAATCATGGCCGATCCAACACCAGTGGTTGGCCTGCCCAATGCTGAATACATCGAGATATTCAACCGAAGCCCTCAGCCCATTTCCACCAAGGGCTGGCGACTGGGAACTACCTTACTGCCCGACTCCGTGTTAGCACCGGGTGGCTATGCCATTCTTTGTTCCCGCAACTCAGTGCCGTTACTTACCCGCTTTGGGCGGGTTTGGGGACTTTCATCTTTTTCGCTGGCTAATGCAGGGGCTACTCTTACGCTCCGTAATGCAAAAGGAACACTGGTTTTCTCGATAACTTACAAAGATACCTGGTGGCCTTCCAATCGTAGAAATGGCGGCTATGCGCTGGAAATGGTTGACACCGCCAGTCCTTGTGGCGAAACCGAAAACTGGCGGGTTTCGACCGACCCGCTGGGTGGCACGCCCAACAAGCCCAATTCGGTAACAGCTCCCAATCCTGACCGCAACCCGCCCGTAGCCGAGCGGGTCGAGATTTCGGGTGAAAATCAATTGACCATTTATTATAATGAGCGGCTGGATAGTTTGGCAAGTAGCCAAAGTGGTACCTACGAATTGAAAGGCCGCAGTATTCGCAGATCGGTAATTGAAGCGCCCGGCTTTCGCACCTCGCTGATCACGCTCGACGCCCCGCTGCTGGCCGGGCAACGCTACGAGTTAGTTGTGGGCAACTTGACCGATTGCGTCGGAAACGCGCTGAAACCAACGACTTTTGTCTTTGGATTACCCGTTGTGGCTGATTCAGGTGACGTAGTTTTGAACGAAATTCTGTTTGACCCCAGAACGGGCGGGGTGGAATTTGCCGAAATTTACAACCGCAGCCCCAATTTTATTAGCCTGAAAAATTGGTCGCTGGGTAATGTAAGGGTGGGAGTACCGGGTTCTTTCAGAACGGTAGCCACTGGAGATTTGCTGCTTGCTCCCAATGAGTTCATAGCTTTCAGCGTCAATTCAACCATTTTGGCCGAACAATACCCGACCGAGCGCCCGCGAACGCTAATTACTATTCCTTCCATGCCTTCTTTCGTGAACGAAATCGGCGGTGTGGCCCTGCGTGATGCCACCGGAAGACTAGTTGATATTTTTGAGTACAAAGACAACGATCAGTCACCTTTGATCACCAATGCCAAGGGCGTTTCTCTGGAAAGGATTTATCCCGAACGTGCTGGCAACGATCCCCAAAACTGGCAGTCAGCGGCGGCAGTTGTAGGTTACGCTACGCCGGGTTATGCCAATTCGCAAGGGACCGCTAAAACTACCGCCGATGGATTTGTAGTAGAGCCGGAAGCCATTACCCCCAATGATGACGGAGTGGATGACTATGCTACCATCCGGTATAGTCTGACCGGGTCGGGTCGTGTGGCCAGCGTCAGAATTTTTGATACTCAGGGAAGACTGGTGCGAGATTTGGTCAGGAATCAGACCATCGGTACCGACGGTTCCCTCCGCTGGGAAGGCCAGAACGACCGGGGCGAAATCGTACGCACGGGCTACTACCTCGTACTGATCGACTCATTCGACAGCGCGGGGAACACGCAGCAGTTCAAGAAGAAAGTGGTGGTAGTGCAGCCATAGATTTTGAATATTGACGATGCGCACGCATATTGCCTGTCGCGACGACGTCACGTTCCGGGGTTGTAAGATTGAAATCGCTCGTTAAACACTTTGTAGTTACTATGAATTTGCCCGAAGCCGAAGCATTCATCCTTGACAAATTGCAGACCGAACTTTCGGACACGCTCTACTACCATTGTCTGGATCATACACTTGACGTGGCTGAGGCCGTGGGGAGAATTGCCGAAGCAGAAGGGGTTACCGATAAGGAAACACTGGTTTTGCTACGCACGGCTGCCCTTTTTCACGACACAGGGTTCCTGACGGCCTACAAAGGTCATGAGGCGGAAAGCAGCCGCATGGCTCATGAATATCTTCCGGGCTTTGGCTACGAACCCCGGCACATCGTGCTGATCAGCGGCATGATCGCAGCCACCAAAATCCCTCAAAGCCCCAAAAACAAACTGGAAGAAATTCTGGCCGATGCCGACCTGGATTACCTCGGGCGACCTGACTATGA
Organism: uncultured Persicitalea sp.; assembly: GCA_964500445.1. Classification (GTDB taxonomy): domain Bacteria; phylum Bacteroidota; class Bacteroidia; order Cytophagales; family Spirosomataceae; genus Persicitalea. The sequence continues at coordinate 107,470 of CAZCOG010000014.1, forward strand.
GCCTATCGCTTATTCGCTTTACCGCGAAATGAAGGCGCGGGACATGGTTCAGGACGAAGAAGCCTGGAACCAGATTCAGATAAAATTTATGGAGAGCCATACGTATTGGACTACCTACTCCCAAACCATCCGGCAGCCCGCCAAATATTACCACTTGAGGCGACTGAAAAAACTCTCGAATTGCTAATTACCTGCCCGGCAGGTTATTTTTTCTTTTCCACTGATTGCAGGTCACAACCATCCTTCTCGATGGTGTACGACAAAGCTGCAATTCGCCAACCCGAGGTAGTTTTAATGAGGGTAAACACATCTACCCCGCAATGCGAAAAAACATCATTCACCCAGAGATTGTAGGGCGCCCACACCTGAGCCATGTTGCCGTGTACCTGCACCTCCACGCCCGTGTCTTTCATCCGTTCCTTTATCACCGAACCTGCTCGAAATGTATCGGTGAAGGGCGAGCGACTGGCCATAACTACCTGGCCTTCTTTCTCGCGCACGGTGTAAATCATGGCGTTGGGCAAAAATATCGCCCGGAAAGCGGTAGTGTCTCCCTGTTCCAAAGCATCGAAAAACGACTGGGCTACCTGTAGTACTTCCTGCTTTTCGCTTTGGGCGTAACCTGATGTGCCGAGAATTACGAATAGGCTTGCAAAAGTAAGGAGGGATTTTTTCATTGGGAATGTGAATGGTACTTTCTGTAACATAGAAACTTTGGTTTTATGCAATGTTTATTCGTGATCTTCATACCTACTTTTGTCAATACAGCCATATCTGTGCGACCTAAACCAAGGTGAAGATTGGAAACCCCAGTAGGTGAGCTTGACTGAAACCAGTCAAGTCACCGACAGCACCTACACACCGCCAAGAAGTTTATAAATAATAGGTCGGTCTGGGGAGTTGCTTCTTTATGGCAGCAAAGGATTTGGCTGCTTTTGTGCATTTTTCAGTACTTCCATAGTAATACCATCACAAACTTCAAATAAGTTATTTCTCCATTCTACATTATTCAAGTTAATCAAATCGTCTACCTTAATGCCATGTAAGTATCTTTTTTTGTCATTTATAACTCCGAAAAACCTTGCATTGCCAATTCTGTACAATCCGACAAGTTGAGGTGCACCGCCACAATACTTATCCTGTATGTTCACAAGTGTGTCGATAAAGCAATGAAATACTGCTCTGCTTGTTTTTTGATTTTCACTTTCCGCATAGAGCTTGAACTTTTCTAAAAACTCTAGCTTACCCGAACCAAGGACAAAGAGCTTATCAGAATGATCTTTAAACTCCCCAACTTCTCCAGTCCATTTTTTCGTTGATTTCCGCCATTCCATTTTCTGGCAAAAGAAATTCTTCTGATCATCTCTCGTGGCATAGATAATTTGAAATGAATTAGCTGTTATTTTTTCTATTGCTGTAGGGTAGTTATTAAAGGATTGAACGAGCTTTTTAAAAAAGGCTTGAAACTTTTGTTCACTTGTCCAACCCGGCTGAAATAAAAGTCCTTGGTCAGCCAAATCAACAATCTGGTTCAATACGATTGAAGGAAATAATACATCTCCGCAGTACCCAAATATATCAGGTGAGTTTTTGCATCCAAAAACTTTCCGTCCATAGTCAAAATTAGCTCGATCGCCCCAACTAATTCTGCTGTCACTTACAATATATATTGAGGCAGGCTTCGGTTTGGGCTTTTTACTATCTACACCTACAAAGCAAGCAATTAAAGTCATTCGCTTAATCTCTGAAAACTTTTCTTATAACGTTGATTATGTCATTTTGCATTGTGGATGGCGAAACTTGCTATCTACTAACAATAACTCCCCCTACCGCTTCGCCCGATCAATAGCCCGCAAGAGCGAAGTACCATCCGCCGTATCCAGCCCGATTTCCCAGATCATCACCCCGGCGCAGCCCTTTTGTTTGGCCAGCCGAACTTTGGCTTCGATGGTGTTGATGCCGTTATAGAATGCACCTTTCCAGTAGTCGTCGTAGGCGCTGGCTCCGTCGGCGACGAGTTGCTTGTAAGTCGGACCGAATTTGCCGAAGCCCAGTTTTGAGTAAAAGGGTAGGCCTAGCACGGCTTTGGAAGCAGGTAGTTTACGCTCGTCCAGCCAGTAGTTCAGGCTTTCCTGGGCGTAGGCGTAGGGCGAGTGCGCCTTCACTATGTCGCCGCCGTAGTCACCATCGTAGGCCATCAGATTGACCCAGTCCATCGCCATAAAGGCCTCTTTTTTTACGCCGTATCCTTTCTTACCGCGAGCCACCACAGCGGCGGTGAGTAGTTTGTTCTGGGCGTGAAGTTGGGCGGCCAGGTCTTTGACTAACATTACATAATCATCGGCGGATTGGCTGTCTTCGTCGGGATATTCCCAATCGAGATCGACGCCGTCCAGGCCATATTTTTTTACCAGATCTATGGTACTTTTGATGAATGTCTTGCGGCCCTCGGCGCGTTCGGCCATGCGGTGGAAGCGGCCGTCCTCGCCGCCGCCATCGCCGATGCCCCAGCCACCAATGGAGATAAACACCTGCACCTTGCCGCTATGGGCGTGTTTGACGAGGCGTTTCAGGATGCTGTCGTCTCTCAATGGCATCAGTGTGTCGCCGCTCGGGGCGGGAATCGAGAAGGAGTAGTTGATGTGGGTCAGGTAGTTGAGCGGCAGACTTTCCGGTTCGGCGGAACCCGGCGTGTAGTAGCCGATCACCTTAAAGTCGTTGGCTGTATTGCCGGAGGTAGTTTGTGCCCGCAGGCCAAGACTCGTGAACAGGAGAAAAAAAGCAAGAGAAAATTTCATAGAGAGGTAGGATTGGTAGGTATTGATAATCAGTAAACTAAAATTTGAAAACTAGGCATTCTCGTAATCTTTTAACCAGGTTCCGCAGCGGTAGCAGTACTTGGCATTGTACAGATGACCTTCCGCCGAGCAGTTGGGGCAGCTGTTCTGCGTACTTATCGTTTCCCCGTCGGAGTTGGCTCTGGTCATTTCACTGGTGATTATGCCGGTCGGGATGGCGATAATGGCGTAGCCCAGAATCATGATAAGGCTCGCGATAAACTGTCCGGTAATGCTCTGGGGGGCGATGTCGCCGTAGCCGACGGTAGTCAGCGTAACGATGGCCCAATATACGCTTTTGGGAATGCTCGTAAAACCGCTTTCGCGATCTTCTACCAAATACATAACGGCCCCCAGGACGATACAAATCAACAAAATGGCGAATAGGAAAACCAGGATTCGGGTACGGCTGGCGCGAAGCGCGTTCGTGATCTTCTGCGATTCACCTACGTAATGATGTAGTTTCAGAATACGGAAAATCCTCAGCAGCCGCAGCGCCCGGAAAGCCACAAGTACCTGCGTGCCAACCAAAAATAAAGAGATGTACTTAGGAATGGTGGAGAGCAAATCGATGAGACCGTAGAAGCTAAAAACATAACTCAAAGGTCGCCTGACGGTAATGATTCGGGCGATGTACTCAATGGTAAACAGGGCGGTGATGACCCACTCGGCGGTATTGAAAAAGGCAAAGTACCGGGCGTTCAGTTCTTCGACGCTTTCCAACATCACTAGCAATACACTGAACAGGATAACCCACAGCAGCACGACGTCGAAGAGTTTTCCGGCTCTGGTGTCGGCTTCGTAAATTATTTCGTGCAGGTCATACCGCCAGTCTTTCTTGATGGGGCGTTCGTCGTTCATGGGATCAGGTACTTTGGCTTAATTCAAAGATAGGCCTATTTCAGCTAAACAAGGATTGGTACTCCCCGGCATCGAAACCGACGGCCACGATCTCCGAATCCTCTTTTTCGAGGATGGGGCGTTTGATGGCCGAGGTATTAAGAAGCAGAATTTCAGCTGCAGATTCGTTGTCAACCACTTTGGCTTTTTCTTCTTCGGGTAGTCGCCGCCAGGTTGTCCCTGCCCGATTCAGCAGCTTTTCCCAAGGATACTGCGTCAGCCATTCCTCTAATTTCTGTCGGGTGATTCCATGCTTTTTGTAATCGTGGAATTCGTAATCTACCTCACTTGCATCCAGCCATTTTCGGGCTTTTCTGACCGTGTCGCAATTTGAGATTCCGTAAAGTTTTAGATTTTTAAAATGATCCATTCGGCTTTAATGGTAGTTTAGACAAGAAAAAGTTCTTTTCACAAAGATGACAAAAAACCATTCGACGCCGGTCGGGTTGTGAAGCTATGAAAATAACCCTACGCACAAAAGTCAATGCTTCCCTTCTTGCCGTTTGGCAAGGTTTCGATGAATCGCTCTTCACGAAACTCAGCCCACCTTTCCCGCCGGTCAAACTAGCGCGCTTCGATGGAAGCCACGAAGGCGACGTGGTTTCGCTGGAATTGAATTTTATTTTTTTTAAGCAAAAATGGGTGAGCCACATCGTCGAGCAACGAGAAACGGAAGCAGAAATTTATTTCATCGATAAAGGCGTCAAACTACCTTTTTTCCTGTCCTTTTGGCGACATAAACACCGGCTTATCCGCGACCCGTCGAGCGGCACAATCATCGCCGATGAAATTGAGTACCGGACGCCGTTTCTCTTATTTGACTATCTCATGTACCCGGTCATGTGGGCGCAGTTTGCCTACCGCGGGCCCATTTACCGGAAGGTATTCGGAGACGTATAGAGCGCCTGGTTGACTCTTTCTGTTAGAAAAAGGTACCTTGCTGCTTTGATTTGTATTCAATCCAAAACCAAAACAACATGAACCTTCACTTACAGGATAAAGTAATCATCGTCACGGGCGGAGCCAAAGGAATCGGCGAAGGAATCTGTGAGGTTTTGGCCGCTGAAAGGGCCATTCCCGTTATCATCGGGCGCAACGAAGCCGACAATGAGGCCACGGTACAACGGTTAAAATCGGGTGGGGCCAAGGCTTATTCGGTCAAAGCGGAACTCTCTGATCCCAAAGCGTGTGCCAATGCCGTAGCTGACGTAGCGGCGCAGTTTGGCCGCATCGAGGGGTTGGTCAATAACGCGGGTGTCAACGACGGGGTGAATCTGGAAAATGGTAGTTACGAGGGTTTTGTAGCCTCGCTGCACAAAAACCTAGTGCACTACTACCTGATGGCGCATTACGCGCTACCCTATCTGAAAAAATCGGGAGGCGCGATAGTCAACATTGGCTCCAAAACGGCCGAAACCGGGCAAGGTGGTACTTCGGCTTACGCCGCCGCCAACGGGGGACGCAACGCCCTCACCCGCGAATGGGCCGTGGAATTGCTGCCGTACAGCATCCGCGTCAATGCCGTGATTGTGGCCGAGTGCTTCACACCCATGTACGCCGACTGGATCAAAACTCTGCCCAATCCCGAAGAAAAACTTGATCAGATTACGGACAGAATTCCGCTGGAAAACCGCATGACGACCGCCGAAGAAATCGCGAACATGGTAGCTTTTCTGCTTTCACCACGTTCCAGCCACACGACGGGGCAGCTCATACACGTCGACGGCGGTTACGTGCACCTGGATCGAGCTATTCAATTAATGTCGGAATGAGTGAATTAGTGAATGTCGGAATATTAGCCTCGGAACTCAGAGAAGTGAACTCAATTTTTAGTCCGACATTCCGACATTCACAAATTCCACATTGACCCTTAACTCCACTCCCTATCCCACGAATCTTTGGTGTTCCATTCATCGGTGGGGGCGAAAAGCTGCGTACCGGGCTTCAGGTGTTGCTTTACTACTTCCTCGACTACTTCGATGCCCAGACCGGGAGCATCAGGGACGGGAGCAAAGCCGTTTACTACTAGGGGCTGGGTAGATTTAACCATACTTTCCCACCACGGAATATCCACCGAATGGTGTTCCAGGGCGATAAAGTTTTCGGTGGCGGCAGCGCAGTGGACATTGGCCATGAATGCCACGGGCGTTCCGGCGAAGTGCATCGCCATCGGCACGCCGTGTTCTTCGGCGTAGTCGCCGATTTTTTTCGTTTCCAGCAAACCGCCTGAGCTTGACAAATCGGGGTGAATCATGTCCACGGCGTGGGCATCGATGAGCTTGATGAATTCTTCTTTCAGGAAAATATCTTCCCCCGTAAGGGTAGGGGTGTTGATGGCGTCGGTGATTTGTCGCCATTTATCGGTGTAGTTCCAGGGAATCAGGTCTTCCATCCAGGCGAGTTGGTACTTCTCGATGGCGTTGCCAAGGCGGATGGCCGTGTTGACATCAAAGTGGCCGAAATGGTCGGCGGCCAGCGGAATCTCATATCCAACCGCGTCCCGGACATTTGACACAAATTCCACCATGCCTTCCAGACCCTTATCGGTAATTTGAACGGCCGTAAAAGGGTGTTTGGTCATGCCGTAATCGCCCAATTTACCCCGATTGCTGCCATCGCTCCACTGTCTCTTAACAAGCCAGTCTTTGGCACCGATGAGCGCACCGGGCATATCGGCTACCAGCTGAATCCCGAAATCCATTTTCAGGAAAGTATAGCCTTTATCCATCCGCTCCTTTTTCATTTTTACGGCAAACTCGGCGGGCGTTTTTACTTCCGGGGTATCGGCGTAGATTCGAACATCGTCGCGGAATTTGCCGCCCAGCATCTGGTAGGCTGGCACGTTGTAGGCTTTGCCCGCCAAATCCCAAAGAGCCATTTCGACCCCGCAGACTCCGCCCGCGCCCCGGCTGTGGGTACCGAATTGCTTGATTTTCTTAAAAAGCTTTTCCACATTACAGGGGTTTTCACCCAGCAGCCGACTTTTGAGCATTAAAGCGTACTTCGGACTAGCCCCGTCGCGCACTTCGCCCCAACCGACCAGGCCCTGATTGGTATCGATGCGAATGATCGGACACGTCATAGGAGCTCCTACCACCGTGGCGATACGCATATCGGTGATTTTCAGATCCGAAGGCTTGGAATCACGCTTTACTCTTTGGGAGATAAACTCCATTTCCTGATCTACTTTGCCATCGAAAGCCATTCCGAGCGTCAAGCCACCCAAGGCAGCCTTACGAAAGAAATCGCGGCGGCCGTCGTTACGGCGGCCGTCGCCACGGCGACCATCGCGCAGTGGTTCGTTGAAACCCGCGGATTCAGAGTCCATTACTTTCTTGGCCGGTAAGCTGTTGAGCAGATTTTGTAAATGCTTTTTCATCTTGTCAAAAATTTAAATGAGTGTAGGAATAGAATAGAAGACTTTAAAGTAGAGAGAGGACAGAAAACAGCAAGTAAAACGGGCTCAATTCTGCTTTTTACTACCTGCAACCTAAATCCATAAAGAACATGAAACGATTATTCCTACTCTTTTCCCTAATTGGCATTTTTTCGGTGTCGCAAAGTGCATCGGCTCAGTCGGTTCAGGCCACCAAAGAAGCCATCGCCGCTTACTCGCCCGACTGGAAAGGCGAGCGTTCTGCCGATGGTCGGCCGCGGGTATCGGACGATCTCGTGCGCCGCGCCCGCAACATTTCGCTGGAAGAAGCATGGGGGGTATTGCGAAACGAAGGCTACCACAACCAATTTGTGGGCGACTGGAAGATCATGCGTCCCGAGCAACCAATGGCGGGCCGCGCCCTGACGGTGACGTATATGCCTTCCCGCCCCGATATGGAAAATGCTATTAAAGAGCAGGGGAAAAAGGAGAAGCGCAGCGGGGCAACCAACTCCTGGCCCATCGACATGCTCACCGAAGGCGACATCTACATCGCCGACGGCTTTGGCAAGATTCAGGATGGTACTTTGATTGGTGACAACCTGGGCAATTCGATTTATGCCAAATCCAAAAACGGCGTCATTTTCGACGGTTCGGTGCGCGACCTGGAAGGACTGAAAGCCATCGAAGGCTTCAATGCCTGGGTACGCGGCTATGATCCATCCTACATTCAGGGTATGGTGGTCGGCTGCATCAATTGCCCGACCCGCATTGGCCGCGCCACTGTACTACCCGGCGATTTGATCTTGGCCAAAGAAGAGGGCATCGTCTTCATCCCCGCTCACCTAGCCGAAAAGGTAGTTGTCAACTCGGAGTTCATCGCTCTGAAAGACAAATTCGGCCACATGCGTCTGCGGGAGGGAAAGTACACACCCGGTGAAATCGACACCCGCTGGACCGATACGATTAAGGCCGATTTCCTGAAATGGGTCAAAGACAACCCCAAAGAAGCACCCATGACCAGCCAGCAGCTGGATGAGTTTTTGAAGGGAAGGACTTGGTAAAACTAATTTTGAATTAGTGAATTATGAATTATTGAATATTGCTTTCGCCTGATTCTCTTATATTCCCACAGTCACTAATTTAATAATTCATAATTAATGAAAGAGGTCTTTGACAAGATACGCACCCTCCGCGTAGGCGTGATTGGTGACTTTGCTGTGGATTTTTATTTTGACTTGATAAAAAACACGGGTGAGATTTCCCTGGAAACCGGACAGGAGGTCTGGTGGGGCAGCCGGCCACGTACTTCGTTGGGGGCCGCAGGGAATGTGGTACAAAATCTCGCGGCGCTGGGGGTGGGATTTATTAAAGTTTTTGGGGCGGTGGGGCGCGATGTGTACGGCCGGGAAATGCTGGATTTGCTGCAAAAACTGGATGTGGATACTGCCGGAATCAGTATGCCGGGCGAGGGGTGGGATACCTGTGTGTATACCAAACCTCTGCAAAAAAATGTGGAGCTGAACCGGCTCGATTTCGGAACCCACAATTGCCTGAGCGATGAAAAATTCGAAGAGATCCTGACAAGCCTGGAATCTCAGATGGCTGACCTCGACGTGCTGATTATCAATCAGCAGTTTCCCGCCCCGCTGTTGACCGGGGGCCGCGTCGCGCTACTTAATAAATTGATTGTAAAGTACCCTTCCGTTTTTGTTCTGGCCGATATGCGAACCTTTGGACTGGCGCTGCGGGGAGTCACGCTGAAAGTAAATACAGAGGAATTAGCTCGTCTTCTCCAAGTGGAAGGTTACGAGAAATGGGCGGCGGACGAATGCACAAAACATGGCAGACAACTAGCCCAAATCATCGACGGTCCCGTACTTATCACGCACGGTGAACACGGCATGTACCACGTTTCGGAAAAAGCAACGTACCATAGCGAAGCGCTTCGGCTGGATGGCGAACTTGATACAGTCGGTGCGGGCGACACGGCCGTCGCGGCTTTCGCCGCCAGTGCCGGAGCCAAAATTTCGGTTGAAGATGCATTAAAACTAGCCAACTTTGCTGCCGCGGTTACCGTCCAGAAAAAAAATCAAACCGGAACCGCTACGCCAGAGGAAGTTATGAGAATAGGACAAAGTACCTTGTTTGTTAATAGCTAATTATTCACTCAATCTCTCATTCAAAATTGAATACGAAAGCACTCGCTGAATACCGTCAGGAAGCATTTCATCACCTCACCAAAGAACTGCTCCCTTTCTGGGAAAGCCGCTGCGTAGACCATGAAAATGGTGGCTACATCACCCACTTCGACAAAGATGGAAACGATTCCGGCGAAGATGAAAAATCGTTAATCGCCCAGTCCCGGACCGTCTATACTTTTTCCTCGGCTCATCGCGCTGGTTATGGCGACGGACGCTTTGCCGACATCGCACGACACGGCGTCGATTTTTTATTAAATAAAATGTGGGATGAAGAACACGGTGGCTTCTACTGGCTGATGGATCGGAAAGGGGAGGTAGTAATCGACGAAAAAATAGTTTATGGCCACAGTTTTGCCATCTATTCACTGGCCGAGTACACCCTAGCCACGGGCGACCCGCGCGGACTGGAATACGCCGAAAAAGCCTTCGATCTGCTCCAAAAGTACGGCGTAGATACCTACTACGGCGGGTACTTTGAAATGTTTCACCGCGACTGGACGCTGAAAGGCTCCGGTGCAGCGGGCGGCGACCGGAAAACGCTCGATGCGCACATGCATCTTATGGAGGCCTTCACGACGCTCTACGAAGCCAGCGGAAAGGAAATTCATCGCCGCAAACTACTGGAAATAATTGAGTTGCTCGTCAATAAGATAATGCATCCCGATTACGGCACGGGTATTCCGCAGTTCTGGGCGGACTGGCGCGTGGCTCCCCAAATCAAGTTTGATATTATTTGGGGATGGGACCGTTTCAGCGAGGACGGACAGAAAAGTGCCGCCGAGGACAATACTTCCTACGGGCACAATGTAGAGTTCGCCTGGTTGCTCATGCACGCACTCGATGTCCTGGGTATTCCTTACGATAACTACCAAAAACAACTCCATCAATCGTTTGATCACGCCTTAGCGCACGGCATCGACTGGGAGTACGGCGGTGTATACGTGGAGGGTTCTCACGCGGGTGAAGTGTACGATCGCGAAAAAGAGTTCTGGCAGCAGGCCGAAGTACTCATCGGCATGCTGGATGCCTACCGGATTTATGACGACGAAAAGTACCTGCAAGCCTACGACGCCACGCATCGCTTTGTTTTTGACAAAATGATCGCCCACGAAGTCGGCGAATGGAAGCCGCTGCTCACCCGACAGGGCGAGCCCATCTGGACGCACATGAGTCATTCCTGGAAGGTCAATTACCACAGCGTGCGAGCGATGGTGCAAAGCATCGTCCGGCTAGACCGGCTGATGGATGCCTAGGGACAAAGTGGCAGAGGCTCAAAGAAACAAAGTAGAGTCCCAACGTTTTTCATCACAAAGATAAAGTAGGCCAGGCTGAGCCTCTGTTTTTCTTTTAGGTACTTAGGTACTTAGGTACTTAGGTACTTAGGTACTTAGGTACTTAGGTACTTAGGTACTTAGGTA
>CAZCOG010000015.1:0-113317 GCA_964500445.1 uncultured Persicitalea sp.
TATGAATATCAAGAACTTTGCAATTGGAGTTTGCTTAGCCGGTACTATTGCAGGACATTCTTCCGCTCAGGATGTCCCCAAGCCCCCCAAAATGGTACCAGAAATGACAGAATTTTGGGAGCCGGAAGTAAAGACCGTCGCTACCCCTGAAAACGCAGCACCATCGGATGCAGTGGTACTTTTCGATGGCAAAAATCTGAATCAGTGGGTTTCTACAACCGACCCATCCAAGCCAGCCCAGTGGACAGTCAACAATGATGGTACTTTTACCGTAAAAAAAGGAACCGGAAATATTCAGACCAAGCAATCATTCCTGGATTATCAGATTCATATCGAGTGGAAAGTACCGGCTGGTATTACCGGAAAAAGCCAGGGACGGGGCAATAGCGGTCTTTTTCTGGCCTCGACCGGACCAAACGACGCTGGCTATGAGATGCAAATACTTGACTCGTACAACAATCGCACATACGCCAATGGCCAGGCAGGAAGTATTTATAAGCAATCCCCCCCTTTGCGGAACGCTACCCGCAAGCCGGGCGAGTGGAATGTTTACGATGTAATTTTCACGGCCCCCCGGTTTAAGGAAGACGGGTCGCTTTTCTCACCCGCCCGTGTTACGGCCATGCATAATGGTGTAGTAATTCAGAACAATACTATCCTGCTCGGCCCAACCCAATACATCGGTTTACCTTCATACAGCACGCCTCACGGAAAATCGCCGATCAAGCTTCAGGACCATGGTGATCCCAGCGAGGCAATTAGTTTTCGGAATATTTGGATAAGGGAACTCTAAATTTCTTCGAAAGGAGTAATAGGGGCCATTTGCTTACTTCCCTCTTAAAGTACTTTATCAAAAAATATAGTTGAAAAAGAACGATCCCCGCACCATCAATGCCTGGTGCATGTACGATTGGGCGAACTCTGTTCACGCACTTGTGATTGTTTCCAGCATTTTTCCCGTGTATTTCAGTGCCACGGCGCTCAATGCTCAGGGCGGAGATATTATTGAATTTCTGGGCATATCAATCAAAAACTCAGTACTTTTTTCCTATACGGTTTCCTTCTCATTCTTATTGGTGGTGGTACTGATACCGTTTTGCACGGCGATTGCCGACTATACGGGTCGGAAGAAGGTATTCATGAAGATCTTTTGCTATTCGGGTGCAGCATGTTGCGGTTTACTGTTTTTCTTTACCCGCGAAACTACCACGTTTGCCGTCATTGCCTTCATGCTGAGCCTGGTTGGGTGGAGTGGCAGCATTGTCTTTTACTATTCATTCCTGCCGGAAATCGCCACCGAAGACAATTACGACCGATATAGTGCGCGGGGTTTCTCACTTGGGTACATCGGCAGTGTGTTATTGCTGCTGTTTAACCTTACTATGGTTCTGTTTCCAGCCTGGTACGGAATCACTGACAAATCTTTACCCGCCCGCATCTCTTTCCTGACCGTGGGAATTTGGTGGGTACTTTTTGCCCAAATTCCGTTTGAGTACCTGCCCGAAAATACATTTAACAAAAAGCCGGAGGGCAATTGGCTTTTCAAAGGATTTAAGGAACTCAGGAAAGTATATGGGCAGATGCGTACCCAAGAGTACCTGCCAAAGTACCTTACCGCTTTCTTTATTTTCAATATGGGTGTGCAAACGGTGATGTACGTGGCGGCCATGTTTGGAGCTAACGAATTGAAACTTCCGTCCCAGAGCTTGATTACCACCATTTTGTTAATTCAGATTGTCGGGATTTTGGGCTCCTATGCATTTTCCTATCTGTCGTCTCTTCTGGGAAATATCTACGCTTTAATGATCGGCGTCGCGATCTGGATTGGGATTTGTGCCGGGGCGTATTATATCACACAGGAGAATGAATTCTATGTGTTGGCGGCAGTAGTTGGGATGGTGATGGGGGGCGTGCAATCGCTTTCGCGGGCTACCTATTCCAAGTTGATCCCGGAAGACACCGAGGATACGGCTTCTTATTTCAGCTTTTATGACGTGGCCGAAAAAACTTCCGTAGTAATTGGTACTTTGGTGTACGGCTTTGTTGAACAGATGACGGGAAGTATGCGGAATAGCGTACTGGCACTTATGGTAATCTTTATCGGAGGCTTGCTGCTGCTCTCCCGCATTCCTTCCCAAAAAGTCTATCGCTACCGCTTGCAGAATCCGGCAAATTAGTATCTTTGCACCCAATCGAAGGATGTTAGCTCAGTTGGTTCAGAGCGCCGCCTTGACAGGGCGGAGGTCAGCGGTTCGAGCCCGCTACGTCCTACGGAAATTATAAAACCCCGCAAACAATATGTTTGCGGGGTTTATTTGTAAGTACCTAGCCGGCCGGCCGTGTTTCCAGAAATCACGAGGCGGTTTTTGTTTTTTACTCTGATTCTATCGCCGATTAGTTTTCTGGCAAGCAGCCCGCCACCCGCAAGTATCCCGCTAATCAACAGCGTATTTGGCCTGAATTTTCTTGAATTTACCAGATCAGCCACCAGGTACTCGGCCCCGGCAATGGGAAGTATTTCGTCATACTTAAATCGAAGCGGGTACCACCTTTTGGTTTTTTCGTCTACAAGCATTGACGAAATATCTTGAACTGGCAGTTTCCAGGTAGAAAAAACGATCAGGCTATCCTCGAACCCTTCAATACGTTGGGTAATTCGCTGCTTACTTCCGGCTATATTAAAAGAAACATCTTCCCCAATCCGATAGGTAGCATACCGCGAGTCATTTCTTATGAATAACAGCGATTTTTGGCTAAATACGCAGGTGTTCAAATATAGAATTCCCAGTGTTATGAGATAACACTTTTTCATTCATTACTTTTTAAATGTGTGCATTTTGGTGGCAGGTTCATTCAAATTCCAGTGTATCCTAAAACCTGCTTGTTAACTTTATCTACCCAAATCCGCTGCCCTGAACAAGACCAGTGCGAATCCCCTTTGAGGTAGGCATCCTTACCTAATGCCTTAAAATCAGAAAGTACCTGAATGGAGGAAACTTCAAGTTCAGGATGCTTCTCGATTCGTTCAATGATATGATTATAAGCGCCATAGGTTGGCATCAATAGGGTGGCTTTATTAGGTACAATCGAAAACAAAACCTGATCAAAACCCATCTGCTTCAAAAGTTCTTCATCATAATTAATGGTCGCTACCAGAGAGTCGATTTCCGAATCAGCTACTTCATTATAAGACGAATTGATCAAAGTACTATCGGTATCTTCATAATAGGCTAATGTACTTCCGTCACCCGAAAGAGTCACCTTTGGATCAGTCCGATCAAAAAAATGATGGTTAATCCAGCTTTTTACCTCTTTAAATCTGAGCATTGGATCGAATTGGAACAAAATAGTACTTAGTCGATCTTCCACCCCTTCGGATGCAAACATCCGGTCGAGTCGGTGCATAAACCGTTTCTCCACAGGTAGTTCAACATAAGTGGCGGTATCAGGAATGACATTAACAATAGGAGTTCCAAAATGCGGCCGCACATTCCGTTCGACTGATTCCAGCAAAATGATATTGGTGAAAGAGGTATCAAGTTTCAGATGTAAATTTTCACCCCAATGTGCCCAATAATAGCGGGTAACGGCAAAATCAGAAGAATCGATTCTCTGCCTCTCGGTAAAGCTATCGCCAATAATATAAAACGCTGTTTTCGATTTTAACTTTGGTACCTCGGCAGCCGGGCAATCTTTCTTCGGATCTTTGAATTCTGCAAGATTGGACAGGCGGTACAAATCCCCGTATCGGTAGTCGTCAGGTATGATTTCAGCCTTATAAAGCGCAAAAAGGATTTCATTGCTGCAGCCGGCCAGCCAAATCATTCCGAATAGGAGCAATACTATGACGCGAATGATTTTCTTCATCGATCAACGTATTTTTATGGTCCAGGTCTGGTACTTCCCGGCTTCCCGGGCGAAGATAAATATTTTGTAGTACGACGGCTGGTAAGAAATTCTGACCGGAAGCTCAGAAGGTATAGGCTTGTCACCCAGACGACGCCCTGTCAAATCAAAAATGGAAGTATAGCCGCCCGAACTAATGGAGATAAAGCGGTTATCTACCCCAAAATAGTGATATTGTAAGTCTGAGTTTGGGGCAATATTCTCGATTTCAAATAATTCGTTTCCGTTTTGGTCTAATATCGCGGCTTTGGTGTTTGAAATTCTCAGTAGAAGCCAATCCAGGGAGTTGTTGTCGAACAAGGTACTGAAGCGAGAGGAGGATTCCGGCCGGTAAAGCTGTCGACGTTCTAGTACTTTTCCCCCTAGGTCGGCGCGGAGTAATTCTCCGAGGCTACTTACACCCACTAACTCAGGCTGACCGGTAGTGGCATTTTGCGACCAGGAAAATGCGCTGGAAATTCGCGTCAGCATATCGACAGGGAAGCCTGATCGCACTGAACCATCTTCTTTAATTAAATAAATCAGGCCATTTTCCTGCGTTACAATCAGCGAGCGACTACCCAGCTGATTTAATGATACTACTGGTAGTTTCAGTCCCGAAAAATTCTTGATTCTATTGATCTTTACCGGCGTTTTTCCTGCGGACTCCCACAGAAAAAGATTCTCAGCGGCATCGATAACGACAAACCGGCTGCTGCCTTCGCTGCCTCCTTCAATACGAATCAATCTACTGATGTCCAGTGCAGAGGGAATACTAACCCTGATAGGGGTGACTACGCCATTATCGTCTTCGTCTATGGCGTACAAACTTCTGGCTGTAGCAACTATAAGTTGTTGACGGCCAATGTTTAAAAAGTCGACTCTGAGAGGAGAATCGATCATCGGTCCGTCCAATATAGTGAGCGGGAGCGTTTTATCGTAACCAGCATTGGGCCGAAGTAAACGATGTTCGGCATCGGTCAGCAACAATTGAGTAGCACCAGCGTCCTGGTTTTGGGAGATGGCGATAAATCCTTCATTTCCTTCTTCCCATTCTATCTCCCCGGCCAGGAAAGTCCGGTTAAGTACTTTGCCGGAAGTACGTCGTTTTTTGGGCAGGATAGAGATTTTAGGGACTACCATTCGCCCATCAAGGGTGCATTCAAACAATATACTTTCGACATTATTGGAGAAGAATCCACCCGATTTGAGTGAAGAACCGATCTTACGCAAACTAGCCACCATGGAGACTTGGGCCGACGACTGCCTGGTCATCAATATACTATCCAATTCGGGCGACTGCTGCCAGGTAA
This sequence comes from uncultured Persicitalea sp., assembly GCA_964500445.1. Lineage (GTDB taxonomy): Bacteria > Bacteroidota > Bacteroidia > Cytophagales > Spirosomataceae > Persicitalea. The sequence continues at coordinate 5,199 of CAZCOG010000015.1, forward strand.
TCCGATTTTCGTAGTCTGAAATATAGTTGCGAAGTCCCTGTGAACTATTGCTTAGTATGAGGTAGGGCGCCAGGTAGGTTATATATGTTCTTGGAAACCCACCAAACATTGGTCCGTATAATGCGGCTGGTAGTTCAGGTATGGGTATCGAATAAAGGTCATACCCCTGATATTTGTCCAGCGATACGTTCGATTCGTTGGTAGATAATCTGGCTAATTTGGTAAGGGTTTCTCTTAATTTTTCGTAGTTGGCGTATTCCACCAGAGCAATTTTTCCGTCGGTAATGCTATTGTTGCCCTCTATATGGCAAAGAATCAATTCGGAGCCAATGTTATCGATAAACTGCTGCCGCTCAGCTCCAATATGGTACTTAAGTTTATCCCAGGCAGCAGATGAGTGATCGTCGTGCCAATCCCGGAAATTGTCTTTAAAGTCCAGACTATCTCCACTTGCTATGCGATAAAACATAGAAGTTTTCTGCGATATAAATTGGTGGCGACGGAAAGGTTTTCCTTTCTGTCCGTTCAATAATTCCGTCAGATAATTTTTACTTACTTTACCCCCGTCTGACTCAAAAATTACTCTGGCGTTGTTATTTTCTGCCAAATGGAAATCCTGCAAAGGTGGCAGTAGTTTGAAATATTCGGCAATCGCGGGTTGAGATGAGAGCGAATTGGAAAGGAGAGATTTCCAAATGGAGCTTTTAAAATAAAGATTCATCCCATACCCGGAATCGTCTGATTTCTGGAATTCTGATTCCAGCCCAAAATGACTTACAGATTCGCTGGTACGTCGGAGTACATCCTCGATTAAATCGCCGTACTGACTTACTATAAGGTAGTTATCTTTGATTATATAAGAACAGACGGGCTTTGAATTCAGGTCATTGATGTCGGTGATAGTTTCTCCCTGATAGGAATGTCGCAGTACCCTGACATCCTGACGGTTGGGCTTGGACCACCAGTTAACCTCCATCTCATTTGCCAGCGGTACATACAGAATCAGACCAAAACCGGAAGAGGTCCGGGGATGGTAGGAGTAGGTCAAAGTCTTTTTTTGCAGCGTCCGCTCGAAAACCCGTTCATCGGGTGTTATCCAGAGCAGTAACGATAGACTTCCTCCGGCCTCATTGACTAGCGGAAATTGTTTGACGTTGATGGCCGATTCCGTGACCAGAAAAGTTGAGTCCTGCAAACGGTTGCTGGTGATCACCGCCGAGGCATTCGTTGGAATGTATTTCCACGCAGCCACTGACTGCCCGTCCCTCAACAGAAAGTAGGTAGCCACCGCCAGAATCGCGATAATCAGAACCGGAATCGCAAGTTTTTTCAGGGACAATTTTTAGGTAATAGTCTGAGTTCAGTGAGAGAAGCAGGTACTCATTTCAATTATTGCCGAAGCGCCTTTACCTTATCATTCAGCTCGATCCGAAAGCGAAGTAGTTCGCGAAAACTTCTTACACATACTTTCCAAAGGTTCCACTTGACAATCGAGACTTCCCCCGTTTCACGGTCTTTGTGGGTAATGGGTATGTCGTAAAGCTGCTCGCCGGACTTTTTTGCCATGACTGCCAGGAAAATATTGGGAGCAAACGGTTCAGGATCGGGCAGCTGCTGCAATAATTTTTTAAGAAAATTTCCCTCGATGAGCCTGAATGGAATGTTGCTATCCAGAATATAAGTGCCATACACGGTGGAAATGGTTCCACGAAGTACTCTGGTGATAAAGAGCCGAACCGTGGCATCATGGCGAATTTGACGATAACCCAGAATGAATCTGGACTCATTCCGTTTCTCCCAAAGCTTGTCAAAATCGTCGGTAACGAACTGATCGTCACTGTCCGTTTGAAAAACATGCTGAGAGTTCAAAGCGACCGCTTTCTTGTACCCATTGACTACGGCATTGCCGTGTCCGCCGTTGGGTTGGTTGATGACCGTAAGCCTGGTATTGGTTGCGGCCATCTTATTCAGTAATTCTCCGGTACTATCTTTTGAACCGTCGTTGATGACGATGAGGGTAGTTTCATCGTTCGGAAATTTATTTTTCAGGAAATCCGTCCAGTTGGCCACGACTTTTTCGATGCAGTCGGCTTCGTTATAGGCGGGCATTACGATGCTAAGTAACAAGGTATTTGGGAGTGATGATGAATATTAGTTTGACGATCAATTTTCTAGTTTTTGCTGCAAAGTACTTGTCCATTATGGTGAAAGTACTGAACTACAAAAAGCAATTTCTCTGGAAGCCAAACTCTAAACGATAATAATGATGCAAAATTAGGGAAATAGATTCAGCTTCCCGCATTACTTAGCGGGCGTAACGGTCTTTCAAATTATTGATTGGTTTTTCGATAAATTGCCAGGAAAGGGCAGCCAGTAGGGCGGTAAGTAAAAAGAAAAGAGCCATCTGGAAGGCCAGGGTATTTGCCAAATCAGGAATCCATTGTTGAAATTTATTCAGCAGCCGCAAAGTCGGGTGGCCGGGCTGAGTATGAAAATGATTATAAACGAAGTTATGGTAAAGGTACATTCCATAGCTAATCTTACCCAGATAATTACTGACCGGATTTTCCAGGAACCACTTCATGAAGCCACTGAATCCCAGCACGGCTTTTCCAATCAGGAAAGCACAGAAAACGGAACTTACAAAGCGATCGACAACATCGTTGGCGATATTGTGCAGTTCGACCTGAGACTTAGACCAGAACACGACCAAAATCCATGCTGCTAAACCACATACAATCCAAATTGGGTTGACAAATACCTTGGTGAATAGCTCAGGACGCCTTAATTGAAGCCAGGCCATCAGCCCGCCCAGACCAAATGAATCGAGGCACATGGGCATCGATACATAATTGACCATCCATTCGTAACCCGCCAGATAGAAATAAAGCCGCAGGGAAATGCTCAGGACAATCATAGTAATTAAGCTTGTTACCAGCCACTTCCGAGGTACCAGAAATATCAGAAAAGGAAAGAAAATATAAAACTGTTCTTCGACTGCCAGTGACCAGAAGTGATCGATGACACCCATCCAATGCTGATTGAATGCGATGTAAATATTGGTGGCGTATAATAAACACCAGCCAATGGTATCGCGGACGGGAGGTACGTTCAGCGCAAAAAGGACGGCGACCGTCAAATAATAAATCGGAAAAATTCGGAGAGTCCTTCGAATAAAAAACTTGCGAAGGTACTTTCCCATACCGCCTTCCTGTCCAATGTTTTTCTCCCGGCTCACCATCAAAATACGGGTGATAAGAAAGCCGCTCAGCACAAAAAATAAGGTCACGCCCAATGGACCATAAGGAACAACATTAAATTCGGCCAGCCAGTGGTCTACTAATACCAGAGCAACGGCCACAAAACGTAGGCCATCCAACTGAATAAGGTATCCCGTGTTTGTCGCGCGTGTTTTCACCAATTCGTTCTTATTCTTTTTTGCTCAACGTGCTGGGTAGTAATAGAGTCTTTGCCCATCAAAATACCGACGCGATCCCCCTGCTTCCAAAGCAGCCCGAGAGCGTAGCGGTCTTTTTCTACCTCGGAGAATGGAATGTCAGCAAAATAGCCCGGGGCAAAATAGGCCTGATGCAGAAAGAGCTGCTTCCGGTTGGTATTTCGACGGCGTAAGGCCGGGAAGAGATAATATCTTTTTGCCGAACTAAGTACCACGTATACTCCACTGTCCTGCAAGCGTTGATCAGCATAGTTGGCATTGCTTATTTTGAGGCTTTGGGAGGTTTGCTTCACAGTAGTGCCTTGGGACAATTCAGTCAGCCCGGCCGTGTTCCCCGCGAATGACTGGCGGGAGGCCGTTTTGATCAGAGGTAATAAATCATCGTAAAAAACAGACGGTTTTTCCATAAGCTGACTAGCAAGAGCTGTGTCTTCGGGCATTTCAAGTGTGCGATCTGTGTATGTCCAGTTAAATCTTTCAGTCGTCTGATATTTCCGAAGGTTGTAGGCATCTACCAAATGGTAATGGTAACTAAAAACCGAATACAGAGCGTTGAGGAACACAATTCCTGAAACATAGGGCGACAGAAAACTTCCCCGGATGGGTATGACCACATACAAGTAAGCGACCAATAGGAGTAGGAATGAGTATATTTTGTATCGGCTGGTCAGCAAACCTTCCAGTCCGAATCCTACCCGGGAATAGACTACGATTAAAGCTGTACCCAACACGAACAGTATAGCACCAAGGCAAAAAAGATCGGTGATTTTGGCAAAATCGTATTCATAACGATTGCGGACCAGACTAAAAACCGTAGCAAAGCCGATGGAAATAGCGACCAGGAATAGAATTGCCCCTAAAATCAGGCAAGCTTGTGGATGATTTTGGACAGGAAACGCTTCCGCGAATGAGCCAAGAAAATAGAGGTACCCTTTGATGAATGATCCAACACTGAAATGGGTGTCCGGATTAGCAGGAGACCGGTGAAAACCTATAAAATATATCGTAATATAGCCAGCACTCACGCCGAGCCAGACAATCAGCCGCCGCCAGCGGGGAGCAAGCAGGAGTAAAACGGCACCAATGGGGAGAACGAGCAGCCCGTTTCCGCTTGTCAGGCAGGCCAGAGCTGCCAGTACTAGCGAAAGGATAAACGGACCCCGTCGCCGCGAAACGCAACAATATAAAGCCCAGACCGACAAAACTACCACGCCGAAATTTTGCACTGCTGCCATACCCCAGTACATATTTTCGTAGTGGCAAAGTGTAAGCCAGATAAAGGGAACAGGGATTAAGGCATAAAATGGCTTCTTATTGTTCCTTAGAAGTACCCACCACAATGCTATCATTCCCAAGAGAATAATGTTTCCATAAAGCATTAATCGCTTAAAATTAAGCGCGCCGAAAAACTCGAAATCCAACAATGCGATAAAGCGCGTGAGGGTAATACGATGTTCGTTATGCTGCCGGAAAAGGGCTTGAATTTTGCCGGAAAAATCAGGGGCCTGCAGGTATTCAAGCAAAAAGGCTTTAAGGGCATGATCGTCCCACTTAGGGATATTAATTGCATAATAATCCCAGACCCAGAAAAAAATCCCAACCGGGATGAGCAAAGTCAGGCTCACGAGAATTTGGGAAGCCCGGTGGCTCATACGCGCTGTGATAAATTGAGAAGTGCGGTTTCTAGGCTCGCAGCGTCAAGTTGGGCGTTTTTTTGGTGAAATTGTTGGCTTCCGTATTTATGGTCAGGGTATCCTTCTGCGCGTAGGCTCGTAAATGACTCAGGCCGAATCCCCTTTTCCAGTAATTGAACCGAAAGTTGCTGTGCCAATCCGCCCGTGCTGACATGTTCTTCGGCCACAATAATCTGGGAGCAGTTCTGTAAGATTTCCCGAATATCTTCCGGCATATTCAGAGGGAAGGTATTAGCGGCTACTACAGTAACAGTATCTTTCAAATCGTCATTTCCCGTCACCGCCATAAGTGCATTATTAGTAATAGGACCGAGCGTCACTACCGCTATTTCAGCTGCTTGCGGACGATGTACGATCTTAAATGAACCCGATTGGTAGCTGTTTTCGGGGGTAAATTTTCCAGCACCCAGCCGCAGGTAGGCTGGGCGAGCCGTAGTCGCAATTTTGTTAACGGTAGCATCAATCTCATCAGAAAATGCGGGTACGTGGGACGTTACATTCTGCAAACCGCTCAAACAGGCCAGATCTTCAAGGGTATGATGACTGCTGCCCATAATTCCATAGCCATACCCACCGCCATTGGCTACCAGAAAAACAGGTAGATTGTGAAAGCAAACATCATTACGAAACTGCTCCAGACAACGGTACACTACAAATGGGGCAATGCTGTAACAGAATACTTTGTAGCCCTTATAAGCCATACCTGCCGCTACACCCACCATATTCTGTTCTGCTACACCCGCATTGATGAAGCGCTTACCCAGCGTTTCGCGCAGGTTCTCAAAGGCATTGTATCCCAGGTCGCCGGTGATAAAAACGATGGACTCGTCTTCGGCGGCGAGCTTTTCTATTGATTGCGAAAATTCTACTCTCATTTGTTCAGTTGTTTGACCAAAGCCCGGATTTCATCGGCAGACTTATAGGCCTTAGGTCCTCGCTTGATGCGGGTGCGAATGAATTTAGGGCGTTTTTTTGTCTCTTCAAAAATCTTGGCAATATATTCGCCCAGGAACGAAATGCCGAGAATTGTCAGGCCGCCAAAAAAGACTACCAGAATAATAACGGTAGAAATGCCGTAAGGGGTGCGCGGATCAAAATTCATTAATCGAGCCGCTATTTGCCAGATAATGCCCAAGAATGAAAGTCCCGTCAGGAAAAATCCCGCATAGCTCATGATTTCCAGTGGTGCAAAGCTAAATGAGAAGATCGCCTTTTTTGCCCACCAGATATTCTTACGCCAGTTGTTGGTCGATACACCAAACATTCTTTCGGGTCTGACGTAGGGTACGCCCGTCTGCTTAAAACCAACCCAGGCTCGTAGGCCGCGAAGAAACTGCTCAGTTTCCGGCAGGTCAACCAATTCTTTTACCACCTTCCGATCGATGAGTGAAAAGTCACCCGCATCCCTCGGAATTCGGATATAACTAAGATTTTGAAAGATCTTGTAAAAAAGCTTATAGAAAAAATGAACCTGGGGCTTCATTTCCCGTTGCGTTCTGACGCCGTATACGACGTCGAAGCCTTCGTTCCACTTCTCATAGAAAGCAGGAATTATTTCGGGAGGATCCTGCAAGTCGCCGTCCATCAGTACTACCGCGTCGCCGGTGGCAATTTCCATGCCGCTCAAAAAGGCGGACTGAGAACCAAAATTCCGGGAATGGCTGATGCCTACTACGTTGGGGTCCTCGTCGCAGAGAGCGTCGATTACTTCTTCCTGGTTATCGGGCGAATTGTCGTTAACAAAGATGATTTCATACCTGACTTTCAGCTCGTTGAACATCTTTACCAATCGCTCGTACATATATGGAATTGCCTGAGCATCCTTATAACATGCGATGATCGCGGTAATAACCGGGTTGAGGTACGGATTCTCAAAAGCAGGGATAACACGATTTTCGTACTTAGCGCTTTCCTGCCAGTTTTTCGTTTTGGTCAACCCTTCGGCCAAAGAGGTAGTGGCATGCCACCCCAAATCGGCTTGGATGTTCGTTGGATCACCATACCATTCGGCCAGATCCCACTTTCGGTTGGTCATACTTCCCCATTCCGGCTGAACCTGCAAATTGAAAAGTTCGCGGGTAACTTCAACCAACTCTCCGATGGTCGTTTTCTGTCCGGTAGCTACATTATAGGATTTGCCCCGATTACTGGGCCCAACGCCCAAAGCTGACATCACGAAAGCATCAAGACAGTCATCGATGAATACAAAGTCACGGCTGATATCCGGCGAAACGAATGAAGGTAGTTGCCCGTGCCGGGCTTTTTCGATAAGGCGTGGGATGAGCCGATCGGGTTCTTCCCAATAACCATAAATTGAATAAAGCCGCAAGTTTAAGGTATTCAGACCTTTTGTTTTGGCGTAAAATTCCAGCAGGTAGGCGGCAGAAACTTTGGAAACTGCGTAATGACTGTTCGGTTCTACGCGATCGTCCTCTGCGGGGGCGGTGCAGTTGAACCCATATTCCGAACTGCTCCCGGCGTGGATATACACCGAATCGGTAGAGCAGTTTTCGAGCAAATTCACTGTTCCGACAACGTTGGTTTCGTAAGTCAGATTGATGTTGCTCTGCTTACTATACGCGCCGTAGGCAGCCAAATTAAATATGGTACGAGGCCGATATTTGTCAAAAACTTCCTTCACAGAGTTTTTGGAGAGAATATCGCAGTGAACTACATTTTCAAACGGGACGTCCAGTGTTTTGAGGCGCCAGGCCCGGGTGGCATCATGCGTCAGGGCATAGCAATCTTTTCGCACCTTAAATATTTCGTGAAAAAGATTGACACCGATAAAACCGCTGGCCCCGAAAACGAAAATCGGACCTTTGAGTTGCAGGATTTTTTCGGAAAAAGTTAGCGACTGCTCAGGCATGAATTGCGGGGCTAAGGTACTTCTCGCTGATTTCCTGCCTGGCCATTTCGTATTGTTCGGGATTCATCGGCAGGTAGTGCCATTCCAGTTTATCCTCCATATAAGAAACGCCTTTTCCCTTGACGGTATGGGCGATGATAGCTTTGGGAAGGCCATTTTTATGGGTTTTCAATTCGTTGAGCGTGCGGTCGATTTCGGCGATATCATGACCATCGATTTCGATGGTTTCAAAGCCAATAGCCCGCCATTTTGCCGGGTCGGCTGTGTCACCCAGTACTTCGGCGGTTGTGCCAAATCCCTGTAAACCATTTTTGTCCACATACATAAACAGGTTGTCTAGTTTGTGTTGCAGAGCAAAGTGCGCTGCTTCCCAGGTCGTCCCTTCGTTCGTTTCGCCATCAGAGAGTAGTGCGTACGCGTAACTATCCTCACCACTGAGTTTGGCAGCGTGAGCTATGCCCGCCGCAATGGGCAGCCCGTGCCCGAGCGAACCGGTGGCAAATGGAATGCCCGGATACTGGCCAGGGGCCGGGTGGGCAGGGAGGGAAGTACCATCTTTATAATAAGTTGCCAAAGCCTCATCGCTGATTTCGCCCAGGTAGTTAAGACAGGCATAAAGTGAAGCAGCGGCATGACCTTTTGAGAGCAAAAAGGTATCGAGTGGTTTTTTATTCAGGAGTAGAACTCCGATCATCAGGTCGATACAGCTCAGAGAGCAGCCAATGTGGCCAGCGTGGGCCTGATTGTACAGACTTAGGATTTTCAGCCTGAGCTGTCCGCTGAGCTGAGTGGAATCGGAAATACTGGCGATTACGGGTTGTGTCATATCGGATCGTGGACTTTTAGTCGCGAATGGCTAATCAGCCGCAAAAGTACGGTTCTTTTTGGTTGATTTGGGCAGAAAGAGGTGTAAATCTCGCCTTGTAAAGGGAGCAATCCCGTTAGTAAAAAGTTGTAAACATTACGTTTTGAAGGCTGGTTATTATTGAATTACTTGTCAAAAAGTACCTTTAACGGCCATCATTTTATATTCAGGTATGAAGCAAGAAAACAATCCTACGCAGCTCACCGAAGACGAAAAGAAGCTCTTCGAAGACCTAATGCCCGAAGATTTAACCGAAATTCTTGACACAGGTGTTAACCGGCGACATTTTCTCAAACTGATGGCTTTGACTGGCGGCGGTATTCTTGCCTACCATTCCGGTGCCGCCGAACAAGTACTTACTCGCCCGTTGAACGCTCCTGCCCCGGATTTCTCGCCGACCTCGATAGAAAATGGAGTTGACGTAGCCTTCAACGTAAACGGTATAGCGAAAAAAGTACAAGTTGATTCTCGTATGACTTTGCTCGATACGCTGCGTGAAAGGCTGCAATTAACTGGATCAAAGAAAGGCTGCGACCACGGTCAGTGCGGAGCATGTACTGTAATTATGGACGGGCGAAGGGTACTATCGTGCCTCACCCTGGCGGCCAGTTGCGAAGGCAGGGAGGTGAAAACAATTGAGGGTGTGGCACGTGGCAATCAACTTCATCCAATCCAAACTGCCTTTATTAAACACGATGGTTTTCAATGCGGTTTTTGTACTTCCGGCCAGATATGCTCGGCTGTCGCGTTACTGGATGAAGCCAAAAATGGTGATTTGAGCTACGTTTCTGAAAGTGTCCGGGTTCCAAAAAAGCCTGTGCCTCTCTCGGAAGAAGAAATCAGGGAGCGAATGTCCGGAAATCTGTGCCGCTGTGGTGCTTACCCCAACATCGTAGCCGCTATTCAGGAAGTATACAGCGGAAAACCCATTGAGCAAACCTGGCAAATGGTAGGCTAACTTTTCATATTATTATTGCCCGCCGACAAATGGTGGGTGCCAATCTTAGCGTAGCTGAAAAATATGAGACCATTCAAATACACCAGGCCAAAAGATCCCGCCGAAGCAGCTCAGCTAGCGGCCTCCAATACCAATGCCAAATTCCTGGCGGGAGGTACCAACCTGCTCGACCTGATGAAAGAAGACGTCGAGCGTCCCAATGAATTGATTGACATTACGCGGCTAAACCTCTCTCAGATTAAACAACTACCCTCCGGCGCACTTTCGCTGGGCGGATTAGGCAAAAATACCGATGCCGCCAATCATCCTCTGGTCAGGCAGAATTTTCCATTGCTGACGCAGGCCATACTGGCCGGAGCTTCGGGTCAAATCCGAAGTATGGCGACAAACGGCGGGAATATGTTGCAACGCACCCGCTGTCCATATTTCTACGAAGTATCCATGCCTTGCAATAAGCGTGAGCCGGGTCGTTACGAAGGAGCGTTCGGTTGCGGAGCTTTGGAAGGCATCAACCGGACTCACGCTATATTTGGCTGGTCCGAAAAATGTGTTGCCGTCTACCCTTCCGACATGGCGATTGCTCTGGCAGCATTGGATGCAATTATCAAAGTCAGGAGTGCCAATGGACAAGAGCGCCACATCCCGTTCGCTGATTTTCATCGTTTGCCGGGTGACACTCCTGAGAAGGAGAATAATCTGGAAGCTGGTGAACTGATCGTGGCCATCGAATTGCCCAAAAATAATTTTGCCAACCATTCTTACTACCTTAAAGTCCGGGATCGGGCTTCCTACGCTTTTGCGCTGGTTTCGGTCGCGGCTGCTTTGGAATTGGATGGATCACGTATCAGGCAAGCCAGAATTGCTATGGGAGGCGTGGCTCACAAGCCCTGGCGAGCCCTGGAAGCCGAAAAGTTGCTGGCTGGAAAAGAGGCAACGACGGAGAATTTCAAGCAGGCCGCTGACGCCGAAATGGCCGCTGCCCGGCCATTGGAGCACAATCGGTTCAAAGTGGAATTGGGAAACCGAAGTATCGTACACGCGCTCGAAAAGGCATTGAAGGGCAGTAAATCCTGATTAAAACTACCAGAGATTTTATGGAAGATAAAAATAAAAAGGTCGGTTCGCCACTCAGCCGCATCGATGGAATATTGAAAGTGACCGGCAAGGCAGATTATTCGCTGGATCATCCAATTGAAAATGTGGCCTACGCCGTGCTGGTTAAAAGTACGATCGCAGCGGGAAAAATTACAGACATAAACTCTTCCGAAGCCGAAAAGTCGCCGGGCGTATTGGCAGTCATTACTCACCAAAACGCTCCTAAACTCAATGAGAAAGGCGGCATAAGGGGAGGGGCTATGCTGCAAAGTCCGAAGGTTGAATTTTTTGGGCAAAATATCGGGTTGGTTGTGGCCGAAACCTTTGAACAAGCTATTCACGCTGCCCATTTGGTAGAGTTTAAATATCAAGAAACTACTCCTAAGGTAGATTTTGAAAAACTAGCTTCGCAAGCCAGACCCTCCAAAGACCATGAAGACGCAAAGCGAGGCGATGTGAGTTCAGCTTTGGCACAGGCACCATTCAAAATTGAAGAGGTGTATGCTACCCCAATCGAGCATCACCACCCCCTGGAACCTCATGCAGCAATTGCCGAATGGGAAGACGATCAATTGACATTATATAGTAGCGCCCAAATCGTGAACGGGGCACAGGGAGCGGCCGCAAAAACGCTGAATATCAAGCCGGAGAATGTACGAATTGTATCACCGTACATTGGTGGAGGTTTTGGATCAAAGGGCGGGCAATGGGCCAATCTGGTATTGACTGCCGTGGCTGCCAAAGTAGTGAATCGTCCGGTAAAGCTGGCTCTTACGCGCCATCAAATGGTCAATTCAGTCGGGCTTCGACAGCGAACTTATCAGAAAATCAGCCTGGCCGCGACTACCGATGGAAAATTAACGGCTCTGTCGCACGAAACAACTACCCACTCGGCCATCGATGAGGAGTTTGTGGAGCCCTGTGGCGATTGCTCAAAGTTGATGTACGACACTTCCAATTCGCTGATCAGCTACCGCGTAGTACCAATGAATGTAATATTGCCAACATACACCCGTGGTCCGGGAAAATCTACGGGAAGCTTCGCCCTGGAATCGGCCATGGATGAACTGGCCTACAAACTAAATCTCGACCCGATTGAACTACGATTGAAAAACGAACCGGCGCGCGATCCTTCCAACGGCAAACCCTGGTCCACGCGAGCAACCGTACAATGCTTGCGGGAAGGTGCCAAAGCCTTTGGCTGGGAAAAACGCAAGGCGCAGCCCCAGCAAAATGCGCAGGGTGACTACTGGGTGGGGTACGGTGTGGCTTGTGGTACTTATCCGGCACGGCAAAGACCAAGTTCTGCCAATGTAAAATTATCGCGCAAAGGCAGTAATGTACAGGCAATCATTGAACTCGCGGCCGCTGATCTCGGCACGGGTACTTACACCATCTTGGCCCAAACCGCCGCCGATGCTTTGGGGGTACCTGTCGATGAAATAACCATAAAGATTGGAGACTCAAAATTGCCACCTGCCGCCGGCTCGGTAGGGTCGGTAGGCGCTATGAGTTACGCAAATGTGGTGAACGATGTTTGCCAGAAAGCTACCGATGAACTGATCGCCAAATCAGGCAAGCAATTTTTTGCCCGTCCCACTGCAGCACAGATGATGGTTTCGGAAAAAATCGACGACTACCAAACTACTATTCATTCTGAAGCTCCCGCAAGCGCGGAGGAATATTCTTCCCATAGCTTCAACGCCAATTTCGCCGAAGTTTGGGTTCATAAGTATACGGGAATGGTACGCGTAAACCGCTTTTTAGCCGTAACCGAGGCAGGCCGTATTCTGAACCCAAAAACGGCCCGCTCGCAGATCATTGGCGGCAATGTATGGGGGATTGGCATGGCGCTAACCGAGGAATCAGTCCTTGACCCACGCTGGGGTAATTTCGTTACCCGTTCATTGGCTGATTATCACATACCCGCCAACTTGGACATCGGGAAAATGGAAGTCATTTTCATTCGTGAGGAAGACACGGCCTCCAACAAATTAGGCGTGAAGGGAATAGGTGAAGTAGGCATCGTTGGGGTGGCAGCGGCAGTCGCCAATGCCGTATTCAATGCAACTGGAAAACGGATAAGAGAATTGCCGATTACGCCCGATAAACTGGTGTGAAGATTCCTTTCAGGGTTGGCCAGATTTCAACTCGGGTGATCGATGGTACTTCGTTACCTGCTACATTTTTAATATAGTAAATTCTACGCGTCGATTCCACTGTCGGGTTTCTTCGGTAAGATTCGATGAAATCGGATTTGCCGGACCCCAGGCTTTGGTTTGGATGCGTTGCACGTCAATTCCCCGACTGCTGAGGAATTTTTTTACGGCCAAAACCCGATCTTCCGAAAGCTTTACATTCTTTTGCCAATCGCCCACATTATCGGTGTGACCTTCCAGCAAGATTTTCATGTCAGGATATTCGGTCATCATCTTGACGATACGTTCCATTTCGGGCTGTGAAGTTTTTTCTATATCTGCACTGCTTTGTGAGAACATAATCTGACTCAGCCGGATTTTTTGTCCTTCCTTAATCGGAATCATAAGGATGTTCTTGCGGATAATCCGGAAATTGGATTCGTTCGTCAGATTGATTTCTTCCGTAACCGGAAAGTACCCTTTCTGATTGGCCGTAATGCGATACAACTCTTTCAACGGTAGTATCATTTTATATTCCCCCGTTTCTGGCTCGAACGATGCTCTGGCAAATTCCTCATTGGTCTTTTTGATGTCAGCCACGACGTCCGCACTCATCAGTTGCTTAGTTTCAGCATCCAGCACGTTTCCCGAAACAATAGCAACGGGTTCAGGCTTGATCGCTGGAAATAGCCTTACTCGGAAAATGTCCTCCTCGCCCAGCGAATTTTCCATCGAACTCAAATAAGCATAATCTGCCGAAGCAGGAATGTTGAAATATCCATCCCACTGTGGCGTATTGATGGCGGGACCAAGGTTTTCGGGCTCCGACCATTTGGTCCAGGTGTCATCGAGTCGGCGACTCAGGTAGATATCGCCATTGCCAAAACCGCTGAAACCGGCCGAAGTAAAGTAGAGGGTTTTGTCATCGGAGGCTATGAAAGGCGATCCTTCGTAGTCAGGAGTGTTGATGACCGACCCCATATGTTTGGGCTCCGACCAGGTGTCGTCGGGTTGCAGGAAACTAACATACAGGTCTTTATTTCCTTCGGTGTCGCGTCGTTGCACAGAAAGTACCATAATTTTTCCTTTGGAGGAAATGGCAAATTCAGTGTATTTTTTTTCGTGGTCGTTATAGTGGTTTCTGATCCGGCATTCTTTCGGGAAACTCCACCCGTCGCGAGTGCGAGTCGACTTGGAAAGCCCTTCAATCATGCTGCCATCCGGCCTATATACATTCAGGAGGTAGACGGTTTTACCATCTGGTGAAATTCCTGTAATGGCGTTGTCGCCCGAATTGTTAATCGGTGCTTTCAGGTTGGTCGCTTCCCCCCAACTATTGTCGGCCCCCATACTTGACATCCACACATCCTGGTTATTAGGGTCACCGATATTACCATCGTACTTTCCTCTTGTAAAAAACAGTAATCTACCGTCAGGTGATATCACCGGAGCTACTTCCTGCCCTCTGCTATTGACTGCTTTACCCAGATTCTCTTTCTGCAAATCTTTAGGCGTATCGGCGGTCAGATTAATCGTACCGCGCATCGGCGTAGTAGTACTTGAAATTCCAATTGCGTCTATCTGATTGAAACCCAGTACCCGTGAAGGCTGCAAAACTACCTTTATCGCATTAACGTTGAGGGTGGAATCCGGCGGGAAAATATAGGTCATTCTACCCAATTCTTTTGAGGGAGAAATGGAATTTTCTACCAACAAATGCTCTCCTGTTTTTTCATCATAGGCAAAGACCTTGACAATGGCTCCGGCATTGAAATTCTCGGCAATGGCAACTTGCCGTAAAGGAATCGTTTTCTCGAAGCCCACTTTTATCCATTCTTCTTCCACTGAATTGACCTGCGCAGGCGACCAGGCGCAGGGACTATTTCCCACACTGGGTAGTTTGTTTGGCCGGCCGAGAATCTGAATGGCGCGGTATTCCTTACCGTAAGGGCCAGGCCGGTACTCTGAAGAGTATCCCAAAATCTTGGAGGCCCATAGTTCCTGCGCCTGGATTCCAGTGGAGAGTAGTAATAAAACCAGGATATAGAATTTGGACCTAAATAAAATGGACCATGGATACGCCGCACTTTTCATGAAAACCGTGTTCAAAATATTCTGATTTAACGAAGCTCTCCCGCACATTCATACGCCAAAGTACTCCATTAACTTAATGAAATGAGGCTATATTTTATGGTAATTTCAAGCCAAAATCAAGCCAAAAAACGCATTATTCGGACAAATTACAAGTCTTTGGAACTACTCCTGATTTCCCAAATTCGGGGTAGATATTTTACTACCGTAAAACAGCGCATTGAAAAAGAGCTTCGAAGTCCCCAGCCAGGTTCCGCGGAAATTTGGGTTATCGGCGAACATGATAACGTTACCACGCCCTCGGCTGTTCATAAGTAATCCCGCCGAATTAGCGATTTTTTTCAATGTCTTCGGATGAACATAGCCGTTTAACAAGGGTTCAGCTTCATACTTGATAATAGTATTGTACGGACTATCAGACAGTTCCAGCAGCGTGTTGCTGTTACGATACAAAGCAATTTTGCGATCAGGGTAACCAAAACCTAAGGGATTGGTATTGTCGAGATCGGCCGAAAAAATGGCTCCGCCCGTATACCGTGCCCCTTCGTTGTCGGAGGCCTTTTCATAATCGATACGGACTTTGGTGGCTGTACTATCTTTTTCTTTTAATTCCCGAATTTTCCCCTTGACAATCTGGTTTTTTATCACCCATTCCGAAGCTGACTTTAAGGTAATCAGGGTACCTCCTGCTTCGACCCATGTCTTTACCTTACCTAAAAACATAGCATCGGAAGGATATTGCCCATTTACCATTACCATGACATCATAATCGTTAAGATTGACACGGCTCATTTGATCCATGTCGATTTTCGTGATAGGCATTCCCACGTAGTTATCCAGCATGTACCAGACCTCACCCGCTTCGTATTGACTGGTTCCGCTACCAATCGGCATTAGTACTTTCGGCGCTTTGACGGTACCAAAATTATTGCTTCCCAAATCTATGCCCTCGGTACTATAGCCCGTATTTACCGAATAAAAATTCACTCCCGTATTCGCGGCGATGTCTTTTAGTTTGGCAAAAATCTCATTACTGGTTTTTTTCTGCGTTTGGACCGGAATGATCAAAGTACCATAACTGAAAGATTTTTCTCCCTGATCGGTTTTGATGCGAAAAGGTTTTTGACCGACTTTGACAAAGTACCCTTCTGATAGAAGCTGAAATAGTGCTTTGTGCGTGTTGAAATCTTCAGGAGAGAGCAGGTATGCGTATTTACTTTGGGCCAGAGTTTTTGGTTGAAAAGTAAGTGCGTCGAACGTTAACTTATTACCCGTTGGTACTGAGCCTGATTTGACTTCGGCGTGCGGCAGTCCGTAGGCGAGAGGAAGATTCCAGGCCGACGCGTCGTAAAAGATGCTATCGGCAAACGTGACTGGTTTTTCAAAAATGGATTGAACCATCCGGTACTGTGGCTGAACTACCGGAATATAGTAGGCTAGTCCTACCTTGAAGGTTTGACCATTTTGCTTCAATTCTGATTTCAACGGGTACACTTCGATGCGGTGCTGCAGTAGCAAATTCAGGAATGCACGATTACGAGTAAGGTCCGTTTCTGAGCCTACCACATAGCCTTTTATGGTACTTTTATTCGCCGTGGAAAGAGCCGTGTCGAAGAATTCACGCTGAAATCGAAGCAAATCTTCACGCTGCGCAACGCCTCCTTTAATGGTAGCGATGGCATTGACTAAATGATTTCGGATCGCAAAAGAGAAAGTCAATACCCCGTTTTGACTATCCTGTAAATGACCGCGGGAACTACCTTGTTCAAACAGAAATCCAATACCCCCCTGGATGTCAGGGTAGCTGGAACCGTAGCCGGGATATAGGTTATCAAACGATTCTTTGGTGTAATAAAGCGAACCGATCTGGTTCATGGCTTCCTCAAAGTACCTGGCGAAGGAGTCGTTCAAGTTGCGGTATACATAGCTGGGTACCAGGGGATTCTCAGCACTTTGCTTAGAAGGCTCAAAAAAATGGGTCGAATTGGTACCCATCTCGTGGTGATCGGTAACGACATTGGGATACCACTGGTGGTAAAAGTTCAGGCGGTTGCGACTTTCCCGATGGACTGCCAGGAACCAGTCGCGGTTTAAGTCGAACCAATAGTGATTGACCCTCCCACTTGGCCAAACTTCGTTGTGTTCACGGTCGTTGGGATCCGACACTGGCGGCATTCCCTTATGCATATTGACCCAGTTGACGAACCGATCCCGACCGTCGGGGTTGATGACGGGTTCAATAAAAATGACCGCTTCCTTCAACGTGTTTAGTACTTCAAAATCTTCGCAAGCCGCCAAATAATAGGCAGTAAGTATGGACGCTTCCCCACCCGAAGCTTCGTTGCCGTGGACATTATACCCAAGCTGCATGACCACGGGCATTGTTTTCACGTCCGGCATTTTGGTGGTTGGATCGACCAGGGTCAAATGTTGTCTACGGATATTTTCCAGATTCGCCAGGTTCTCCGGGCTGCTAAATGCCACCATGAGTTGAGGCCGATACTCGTAAGTACGCCCGGTAGTCTGGAATTTGACGCGATCAGAGGTCTGGCTCAGGTACTCAAAGTAGGACACCAGCCGATCGTACCGGGTATGCTGTGAACCAATAGAATAGCCCAAAAAAGCATCGGGGGTAAGAATATTGGGGTTGAATTTTTTGCCCGGAAAGTAATAGTCGTTTTGGGCATGCAGGCTGGAGATTAGTAGAAACGAGAAGAAGAGCGACGAGAGTCTTTTCATAGGTTAGGTTATAGTAGAAAACACTTATGATAAATAGAGTCGAAAGGATAAAGCTATTTTTACTCAACCTCCGGGCCCTTCAGGGCCTGAATCGTAGCCAGCGGATCATCCGATTTGAAAACAAAACTCCCGGCTACCAGTACATCGGCTCCCGCGTCCACGAGCAATGGGGCGTTCTCGCTTTTCACACCGCCATCTACCTCAATATCAAAGTTTACTCCGGCGTCGGCCCGGAGTTCTACCAGTTCCCGTACTTTCCGGTACGTATTTTCAATAAAACTTTGTCCTCCAAAACCAGGGTTTACTGACATAATCAGAACCTGGGAAACCTCGCCCAAAATCTCGGACAATAAAGCCACGGGGGTGTGGGGATTGATAGCCACGCTCGCCTGGGCTCCCAATTCTTTGATGTGTTGTAGAGTTCGGTGGAGATTGGGGCACGCTTCAAGATGTACCGTGAGGATATCTGCTCCGGCCTTGCGAAAATCTTCCAGATAACGATCCGGTTCCACGATCATCAGATGAACATCAAGTGGTTTGAGGGCATGGCGTTTGACGGCTGCGCACACGGGCATCCCAAAAGAAATATTCGGCACAAAGCGGCCGTCCATAATGTCTACGTGGATGTACTCAGCCGCGCTGCGGTTAAGCATTTCAACGTCACGCTGCAGATTAGCGAAATCAGCGGCCAGGATAGAGGGGGCGATTAGGGGCATTTTTAGTAGTTTTGAACGAAAATAGGTATTTCTGGTGCCATTACAGCATTGGGAAGGCTATTGGGTAAAGAAGTGATTGATTTTCAAAAAAATAGGTTTTTATGAACCCCGCCGTTCGCGCTGCTGAACTCACCGAGAAGCTAAATTACTACAATAGCCGATATTATCTGGACGATATTTCCGAAGTGTCAGATCAGGAATTCGACTTACTACTGAAAGAGCTGTCGGAAATTGAAAGTAAATTCCCGGAACTCAGACGGCCCGATTCGCCCACGCAACGCGTCGGCGGAACGATTACCAAAACGTTTCCAACGGTTTATCACCGCTACCCAATGCAATCGTTGGACAATACCTACAACGAGCAGGAATTACGCGACTTCGACGAAAGAGTGCGCAAACTTCTACCGGAAGAGAACTACGAATACATTTGTGAGCTCAAATTTGATGGGATTTCATTGAGTTTTACCTACGAAGACGGAGTACTTAAACAAGGTGTTACGCGTGGCGATGGCAGCCGGGGTGACGATATCACGGAAAATGTCAAGACGATTCGCTCACTCCCTTTACATGTTAAATCCGAAAATATTCCCGCCAGTTTTGAAGTACGCGGGGAGGGTTTCATGCCGCTGCGCTCTTTCGAGCGCCTCAATGCAGAACTGGACGCCACGGGCGATGCGCCCTACGCTAATCCGCGTAACGCGGCCTCCGGTGCTTTCAAGTTGCAAGATTCGGCCGAAACCGCCCGGCGGGGTTTGGATTGCTACGTTTATTCTTTTTTGAGCGATGTGGACGTTTTTCAGTCCCACGAAGAAAGTCTGCTGGCTTTGAAAAACTGGGGCTTCAACGTTTCACCCGGCTGGGCTAAATGCCAAACTATCGACGAAGCACTTGAATTCATTCATAATTGGGAGGAAAAGCGTTTTGAGCTACCCCTCGCTACCGATGGCATTGTACTGAAAGTTAATTCTTATGCTCAGCAGCGCGAACTGGGAAGTACTTCCAAAAGCCCACGTTGGGCCATTGCCTTCAAATACAAAGCTGAGAACAAACCCGCGTTGCTTCGTTTCGTATCCTACCAGGTCGGCCGGACGGGAGCCGTTACACCGGTGGCCAATTTGTCAGGCCTGCATGAGCGCAACAAACCATACGATAAGGTAAAAGGAGTTCACTTATCAGGTACCCAGGTCAAACGCGCCACTTTGCACAATGCCAACGAGCTCGAGCGGCTCGAACTACGCATCGGGGATACGGTATTTGTGGAAAAAAGCGGTGAAATCATTCCTAAAATTACGGCAGTCGATCACACGCAACGCGGGCTTTTTGAAACGGAACCCATTCATTTTCCGACCCATTGCCCGGAATGTGGTACTGAGTTGGTAAGAAATGAAGGAGAAGTGGCATTTTACTGCCCCAACGAACGGGGCTGTCCCCCGCAACTTCGGGGGAAAATCGAGCACTTTATCCAGAGACGGGCTATGAACATTGATAGTCTGGGCGAAGGAAAAATTGAATTGTTATTCGATAAAGGACTGATTCATAACGTCGCCGATTTGTATGATCTGACTTATGACGATTTATTAGGTCTTGAAAAAGATATTTACAACGAAGAAACGGGAAAGACCAAAAAGATAAGTTTTCGGGAAAAAACGGTCGAGAATATTTTAAAAGGTATTGAAAATTCTAAGAAAGCCCCATTCAAAAACTTGCTGTTCGGCCTGGGAATCCGATATGTGGGTGCGACAGTAGGGGAGAAACTGGCAAACTACTTTCGCACGATGGATGGACTTATGAATGCGACATTGGATGAGTTGATCAATGTACCGGAAATTGGTGGTCGCATCGCCCAAAGTGTAAAGGATTATTTTAGTGATCCCCAAAATCAGCAGCTTGTGGAGCGATTGCGGCAGGCTGGCCTCACTTTCGAGACGGACGACCAACCGGTTGAAATGGAAGGGGATACCCTCGCCGGGAAAACGTTTGTCATATCGGGTGTTTTCCAAAACTTTGGTCGTGACGAGTTGAAAAATAAAGTAGAAGCTAATGGGGGACGTATTCTCAGTGGTGTTTCCGGTAAGCTCAACTACCTCTTGGCGGGTGATAACATGGGGCCTTCCAAACTGGAAAAAGCCAGGAGGCTTGGGGTAACGATACTCTCAGAAGCTGAGTTTCTTCAAATGCTCGAAGAGAATTTTGAGGAGTGAAATGATAGAATGATTGAATAATTCGCTTTCATTTGCAGTACCCAACTCTATTAATTTTCCCAAGTACTCATTCAAAATATAAATAAAATGCTTTTCAAAGGCGTGGGCGTGGCCCTGGTGACCCCTTTTAATGAAGATTTAGAAATCGACTTCGATGGTCTTAAAAAACTGATTGACTCTGTTTCCGAAGGCGGAAGCGATTACCTGGTTGTGAACGGTACTACGGGCGAATCGCCAACAACGACGTTTGAAGAGAAACAGGCACTGCTTAAATTTACCAAGGCGAATAATTCCAAAAATCTGCCTATTGTATTTGGTTTAGGCGGAAATGATACCCGCCAAGTTCTGGCCAACATCGCCGCCACAGATTTCAGCGGCGTGGATGCGATCCTATCTGTTTGCCCATATTACAACAAACCTACACAGGCGGGCATAATCGCCCATTTTACAGCGATTGCCGATGCTTCGCCCGTTCCGGTACTGCTCTACAATGTTCCGGGCCGCACGGTGGTCAATATTCTGCCGGAAACCGTGCTGGAATTAGCTAAACATCCCAATATCATCGGCCTGAAAGATGCCTGTTCGACCATTGAACAGTACATGGAAATTGCCTGGAAGGCGCCAAAAGATTTTCTTTTGCTCTCGGGTGATGATAATCTGGTGGTACCGATGATCAGCGTAGGTTGGCACGGCGTGATTTCCGTCGTCGCCAATGGATTTCCCAAAGAATTTCACGATTTGACCTGGCACGCTCTGGAAGGACGCTTCACGGAAGCGGCGGCTTTACAGTTCTCCTTTATCGATTTCGATACGTTGCTTTACGCCGAAGCCAATCCGGTAGGCATCAAGGAATGTCTGGCAATCAAGGGCGTTTGCGGATCGCACGTTCGGTTGCCGTTACTCAAAGCTACTTCCGAACTTTCGCATAAGCTCCGGGCGGCGATGGAGCGGGAAGGTTTTATCTAGTCATAAGAAAAAAAAATAGGGGTAGTTCACAGAGAAAATTTGTGAACTACCCCTATTTTTTTGCGTGTTACCGCCGGATAGGTGCTACCGGAATACTGCGTTTCCGAATAGTAGTTTTCCATTATACCAGAAACCCCGAAACAGTGGATTGTCGGCCATGTAAATAACCTGTCCTCTTCCCATTTCCTGGACGCCAAATACCAACGTATTCTTCAATTTCTGCTTGGCGTTCTTCCCGGCGAAACCCGCCAGGTAACTATCCTCTTCCAAATACCCTACATTCCATCCTTCGGGTAGGTATTCAAAGTCATAAGTACTTCGTATCAGACCGTAGTAATCGCCCTTGTACCCAAACGCCAGAGGATGAGTGCTGTCCAATTTTACCCGAAAGATGCTGCCCGGCGTATCGTCACTCGCCGACTCCCGCTCGCGGTTGGCGTAAATTTTCAGCGGCGATTCCTTGTCTTTCTTGGCTTCCGATTTTTTGCTTTTTATTTCAAATCCAGACTTATCGATGAAAGCAGACGCGGCGCGTTCCATCGCAATGAGTTTCCCTCCATTCCTGATCCATTCTTTAAGTTGATCAAGGGCAGTCTCGCTCAAAATTTTACCATAACTACCCGTCGGCAAAATAAGTACGTCGATCTCATTCCACGGCATTCGGGAAAAATTTTCGCCCTCGACCACTGAAATAGGGTACTTGATCTGCTGTTCGAAGTAATGCCATACTTCACCGAATGCCAGCGACGAAATGCCTTCTCCGGCTAACACGACCACCTTCGGAGCCGTAAGAGGCGCAACGGTACTTGAGCCAAAATCGGAGCCGGAAGTCACGAAGCCCGTCTGCACGGGTGTTAGTTTAACCTTCGATTCATTGGCGATTTGGGTCAGCACCCGGTCGAATTCAGCGCCCATTGCTTCGTTTCCTTTGCGCGTAATGACCAACGTTCCCTCATCAAAACTTTGGCCGTCGATTTCGAAGGGTACATTGGAAGTACGCAGTCGTATTTTTTTATCAAGAATACGGGCCAGAAATTTTAAATCATCCAGCGAATTCCAGCGCGCCAGATACGCGTAGGGAGCCTGGGCAGGAATCTGATTATTATATGTTTGGGGAGTGTAGGTGGCAGGGGTTAACTTTTCTCTCAAACCATAGGCATCAAGGCCGTAAGCGTAGGCCAGTCCCCAGCTGGTGATATCGTACGTAATGGAATCCTCCAGCTCCGGGCGGGCTTCAAACAGAATTTTCAGCAACGATGATTTGGGCTGATAAGCACTGATGAGTAGATCCCCCGATCCAAATTTTCCATTTTCATCTTTTAAATCGCCCAAATTCGTAGCCTTGGCAGTAAAGTCCTTGCCTGCCAGCCCGTACCGAATTCCCTGCTTATCCAATAGATCGGTCAATGCCCGCACCCGACCTTCGTTACCTTGCGTCTTCATGACATACGTCTTGAAAGTACCAATGGGCTCATTCTGGGCTTTGCTGTAGTATTTTCTAAACTCCTCGACTGTTTGCTCGGCGCGCGAGGAAATAGCTTCCAGCGTAGACATACTCGTAGCAAAGTGATGGTCGATGCGGGACGAAAGCGTAAGCGTGTCGCCTTCATCTTCACGGGCAATAGCAACGCCTGCCCGCCCGCCGCCGCCCTGTTCGTAGGTCATACCAATGGCGCCGTTGTAGGTCGGCCAGGTATCTCCGTAGCTGGGGTAGAACAGGTCGTAGTTGTTACGAGTGAAGTACAGCCAACTATTTTTGTCAAAATACTTACGGCTATATGTTCCCAGAATATTATTGAACTCGCGCTGCCAAGTAGTAATATCTTTATGAAATGGCTTGGATGCGGGCGGGAAGTAGTAAGAAGCGGCCGAACCCATCTCGTGAAAATCGGCGTGCAAATGCGGCATCCACTGGTTATAGAGTTTGATGCGCTCCTGCGATTCCTTTTGTACCTGCCAGGCCCAGTCGCGATTGAGGTCGAAGAGATAGTGGTTGGGCCTTCCGCCGGGCCAGGGTTCGTTGTGTTCCCACGACCAGGGCGTCGGATTATTGGGCATTCCCATCACGCGGTTATACCACTGCGCGTAGCGGTCACGACCGTCTGGATTGATACAGGGATCAAGCAGTACTACCGTGTTTTTCAGGATTTCCTGGGTGGTTGCGTTGTTGGTGTTCAGCAATTCGTACATAACCTTCATTACCGACTCAGACGACACCGCCTCATTTCCATGGACGTTGTAGCTGAGCCACGCTATAGCCGGGACCGTGCCAGAAGGATTTCCCGGCAACATTCCAATGCTCTTTAAGTTATCGGTTCGAATCGTTTCGATTCGGGCCAGGTTTTCGGGCGAAGCAACTACTGCTACCATGAGCGGCCGGCCTTCGTAAGTTGAGCCGTAAGGAATAAGCTTGACCCGGTCAGGGTTCTTTTCGGCTAGCGTTCTGACGTAGTCGGCAATGCGATGATGGTATGAGAAGCGGCTGCCAAGCGGGTAGCCAAGAAAAGATTCGGGAGTTGGGTTTTGGGCAAAAATGGGGCAGGCGACAGCTAATAAAACAAGCTGAATAAAGATCTTTTTCATTAGGGTGATTTCAAATGGCAGAAAGAGGATTCCAAAAATACCAAAAAATGTCGTTTTCAGAGGTCTTCGAGCTGTTTGGTCTTGAAATATTAAAATTTTTCAGAATAAATACTCTGGTAATGAATGTCTTCTGAAATACCTGCATTTTTTTTGTTGGAAGGTTTTGGATATTTAAAATCATCCTACCATCTTTGCACCACGTTTTCAGGGAATGAAAGCGGAATCGAAAGGAAAGTGTTTTCCATACACGAAAAAAAGGGACCAGTCGGCCCATTCGTCTAGCGGTTAGGACACGACCCTTTCACGGTTGAAACAGGGGTTCGATTCCCCTATGGGTCACTCAGGTGGCTTATTGCCGACACAAAAAGCCCGCTATTTCTAGCGGGCTTTTCTGTTTTCAATGCAAAAAGACTTTACAAGTTTCCACGGTAAAGGCTTGGCCAATTGCCATAAATTTGAATGCGCTCGGTTTTTCCGTTGGGTAGGCGAATCGCTACCTCACTCGACTCATTAGGTTTCTGAAAAGAATCGATTCCCAGCACTGCTATCTTGCCTTGATTGACTACTGCCAAAACAAAAGGCTCCCGGCGGCTAGCAGATTGAACGGCTTGATCCACGGAAGCTTTCCGCCACTGACCATTGATTTGGTAATCAAGGTCAACTTTTTTGCCACCGACCAGAATATCTTCTACTTGCTTGGCCATCCAGTTGCCGAGTACATAAAATTCAGTAGGATAGTCCCAATATCGCGGCGATTGCGGCCGGTCGCGCCGGCCTTGAAGTCGGGAATGATCGGTTTTGCCATCTGCCGCAAACCACTCAAAGCCGTACCAATCATCTTTACTCAATAAATAGTTGTTGGCGCCCCGGCCAAGCGGCTGATTATCGTGCCATAGATAATAGCCATCGCCCTCCACAAATGAGAACAGGGACAAACCAAGTGCTTGGCTTGCTGGCATCATTGCCAATTGGTTAAAAACAATTTCCCCCTTGGGCGCGGTGGTATGTACCACCCAGGGCACCGCAGGATCGTCGTAGCGGGCCATATCACGATTCCAGCCAAACCAAATCGTTTTATTATTTTTTTGGTAAGGAAACAGTCGATTTACACGCGAAGTATGAATTGCGGAGAGTAGTAGGTAATTGCTTGGTGTAATTCCTTCGGGATCGTTCGAGAAAAAAGAAACCGGGTAAATATCCACCATATTGATTGAAAAGTAATCAGCCATACTTTCCCCTTGTGCATTGCGCGTGAGGTTGTTATGGGAAGGGCGGGGGGTGGTGTAATCCTGGCTGAAATAAGTAGGGTCAATTTTATCAGTTTTGTCGCTCCAGAAATTTCGGTTTCGATAGGCAGGCCCTCCCCAGTAATCAAAGATTGCCATATTGGGCTGATTCTTTTTAAGGCGTCTGGAAAACCAGAGTAATCGCTGCTTTATTTCCGGCGTATAGTCACGATTCCAGAATTCAAAATCATATGCATATACTCCACAAGGAAATACCTGGTCGGCATACGCTTCTACTTCTTTTTGGGAAAGTGAAGAAAACCAGGCTTCATCCCGATCTTTAAAAAAGCCGGGAGGTTCTGTCCAATGCAATTTTTGGTTGGGAACATTCCGTTCATGCTCCCACTTTGGCAAATGAGTTACGCCTCGCTTAAAATAATTTGTGGGAGGTACTTCGGCATTCAACCGATATTGGAGGGCAAACTTTCCCTTAATAGGCTCGAATTCCGGGAACCTGGTGTCGAACTGTACATTTATCTCGCGCGACAGACTGAACCAGCCAGGGATCGGAATAGGGGTCAAATCGGAAGTACTTTTTGGCTGATCTTCGGAAATTTGCGCGATCCAGATATTCTGTTGACGCATGGTCCGGTTGCGGAGTTTATTCCACCATTCATCATAGGGGGCATCGATCCAGCAGGTGGTCACAGAGTACAAATAGCCTGGTTGTACTTCAAGGCCATTTTCGAGGCCTTCAACGATTCGGTTGTCAATCAGGTAGTATCGGTTCCGCCCGTCCTTGTAGTTGGCAAAATCTTTAAGGAATATTTTTCCATTAGCTCGTACTGGTCTCACATCCAGCATTATATCCTCGCTGCCGTGGCGTATCCAGGTATCGGAACTCAATTCAGTGTTGGCCTTTTTGATATCGAATTCAAATTCGGCCACAGTACTACAGCCAGGCTGCGAAAGACTTTCTATTCGGATCGTCGCCGGACCGTTTGAAAGAGGAAGGTCAACTAGAGAGAACCAGGTACCAGGGCGATGGGGTACGGTAGGGAAATTGTACTTCCGGTTTTTCTGCTCAATATCGACTTTATAGGGAGCCAGGCCACCAACCGAGGCATACAGTTCGAATTGTAATTCTCGCCCAATCTGCTTGTAATGACGAACAGAGAGGTCGCAATTGGCACTACCTGCCACAATAGTTTTTGCAAGCGGAAAATCTTCCGCTTGCATACTATAAGTTACCGAATCGCTGGGACCAAATCTCTTCCAAGCCCAGGTGACCGAACCGGCCACAAGCGTGATAACCAGGGCAAAGAGAAATATAGTGTTTTTAGACAAGGCGCGACCAGACATTCAATTTTGAGATCAGGACTGTACTACCACCAGCGGTAAAACAATCCTACGGTTGCGTTAATTTGACCTACCCCTTTATCGACGTAATCGTAATTAAGAGAAGTCTGATTGTACTTTATCCGGATATCGGCCCCGACGGAACCATCTCTTTTAAACAGAAATTTTGCGCCCGCAGCTCCACCATACGTCAATTTAACGGATTGCAGCTGATCGGCTAGGCTACCATAATAAAGGCTATAATTCAAAAGATCGGCTCCGACAGAGGCTTGAATGTAAGGACGAATCATGGCATTCGGCTTGGCGAAGTAATAACTTATCACGCCCTGAATTGGCATTAGATCAATGGTACGTGTTTGCACGGCTGAAATGTCCCCATCGGTAGTTTGATAAATAGCTCGGGGAAGTCTTTGAGAATAAAAGGTTTTTCCCACTTCTACCCCGATGGAAATGGGTTTTTGAAGTACCCAATCAACTGAGAATGAATAGTTCCTGAGAGTGGGCTTGTCTATATAACTACTTGAAAATGGGCCAATAGGGATTCCCGCTCCGCCACGCACCGTGGCTACATAGTGGGAGTATCGGTCATAGGGCGAGGGCAGATTATACAATTGTGGGTTTTGCTGCGCAAAGGCAGGGGCACTCAGGATAATTCCCAAGAGCAAGGTTTTTATGATATTCATTTTAGTATTTTAAAATTTAAGCAAGAAAATGGAAGACGAAGCCTGGCCGTCAGTTAATTTTCAAATAGCTTGATTGGTCAAAAACCGATTGTACCATTGTATCGGTATCAACTCCGTCGAACAAGCCATTCCCTCTGATCATAGCACTCCAAATCACATTATACTGCTCGTTCTGGACATCCGGATTTTTGAAGTCCAACATCTCGAGGTACCAATAGGCTTCCCGTGTCTGTACATATGAATAGTAGGAAGGGTAGCCATATCCGTAGCCGGGAAAATATCCTCCGCCACCAAATCCACCACCCCAATAATTTCCGTAGTAAGGATTGGGTTGTGATACAACATTGAGATAGGCATTTCGGACCTGCGCTACATTAATTCCGACATTAGGATTCTCTTTGGGGCTAACATATTGATATCCCAAATTTTTCATTTTTTGAATTACAGTATTCAAAAATTGGATGTCGGTATCACTTAATGAAGTACCTGATCCCTGATTGCCGATGATCAGCACAGAGTCGACAATACTGAAAGTTTTAAACTGTGTAAAATTGACTGATTCGTCGTGGTTGGTGATGAACACCTGCGAATCTTCCACTGTTAAATCCTTTAACGGGTCATTTTGACATGCTGCGAAAACGCCGATTAAGGCCATCAGGCCTAGTATTTTAGTATATTTCATGGGTTAAATTTATTTGAAGTCGATTTTATAACGTATTTGGTCAGTGAATCATTTTATTGGACAAAACATAGTACCGTCAAAGCTGTTTTGTAAGGAACATAAGTGGAGAAATTTTGCCCAAAAGTACTTTAACGAGCTATGTGTCAGTTTATGAGTGAATTATGGCATATAATTGTCTTACACGCCATAATTACTTCGCTAAAAAGACCGTGCCTTATGAACATTATTAATCGGGAGGTATGCTGAAGATAGCATATTGTCCTATTTACTCTCATCCATTGCCGGAAGGTCATCGTTTTCCCATGATAAAATATGATCTTATTCCCGAGCAATTAATCTATGAAGGAACCTGCACAAATGAGAATTTTTTTTGCCCTGAACCAATAGATGAAAAGTGGATAGTAAGAGTTCACTATGAGTACTACTGGTCGGATTTAAAAAAACTTACTATTGATCCTCGAATGGTTCGTCGTATTGGGTTTCCTTTATCGCCGCAATTGATTGAACGGGAAATGATTATTTCCCGTGGAACAATAGAATGCTGCGGTTTTGCTAAACGCAATGGGATCGCAATGAATGTGGCCGGAGGTACCCATCATGCTTATCCAGATAAGGGTGAAGGTTTTTGCCTTTTGAACGATATTGGGATCGCGGCAAACTATCTGTTGGAAAAAAAGATGGCCCAGAAGATATTGATTATAGATTTAGATGTCCACCAGGGTAATGGTACTGCAGTGATGTTCCAAGATGAATCGCGGGTATTTACATTTTCGATGCATGGCAAAGATAATTATCCACTTCGCAAAGAAAAATCAGACCTTGATATAGCATTGGAAACCGGAACAACAGACGAAATCTATCTGAAAAATTTAAACAAATATTTGCCCGAACTATTTGAGCAGATTCGTCCTGATTTTGCTTTTTATTTGGCAGGAGTAGATGTTCTTGGAACAGACAAACTAGGTCATTTGTCTATGAGCCGGGAAGGGTGCAGGCTTCGGGATGAATTCGTTTTCAGAGAATGCAGGAGTCGGGGCATACCGGTAGTGGTTTCGATGGGAGGCGGGTATTCTCCTAGGCTGACCGATATCGTGGAGGCACACTGTAACACTTTCAGAGAGGCGCAGAAAATCTATTTTTAGGATAAGATTTATTTGATTATCTGAAAAAAATCAGGGAATTTGCGGGATAAATGCTACGTCCAGATGCAACTATCGTTAGTTGAACTTTTCCCAGAATTCAATCGGAGTCTATTCCTAGATGTTTTCGCCAAAATGTGTATTGATGCGAAGACAAAAAGGCCCACATTATGCACATTGGCCGGGCAAAGAGTTCCCGCCGAATTGAAAATACGTTGCCAGCGAAAATCAATAAATGCATTCCCTGAGGGCACTATATATAAGCTGGATGTGAGACTGGTAGATTTGAAAAATAAAAAACCTTATTTTTCTGCTGTAAAAAACTTAAAAATTCAACGAGCTATTGAATTTTATGAACATAATCTCAGGTTGCAGAAAGGCGTCAATCCTTATCCAAAAGCGGTGGGCCATCCCGTAATTATTCAACCTGCCACCTAACCACTCAAAGGTTCTTTTAAATATACCCGTAAAACATATTGAGGGGTAGTTTTTTGACAATCGCTCTAAATTATTAAGATGCTAGTCCATACGATACGCCTACTGCCCGGTCAGGATTTGAAAGCCGAATTAGATAAATACGTGCAGAAAAATCAAATTGAAGCTGGTTTTATTCTGACCTGTGTTGGCAGCTTAACCCAGGCAAACCTACGTCTGGCCGATCAGGACATAGGTAGTAGTTATCAGGGTCACTTCGAAATTGTTTCGCTGGTAGGTACCTTGTCCGTGAACGGATCACATCTTCACACCTCCATTTCCGATCCTGTTGGCAAGACCACGGGCGGCCATCTGCTTGAAGGATGCACGGTCTACACAACGGCCGAAATCGTCATCGGTGTTCTGCCAGATACAGTTTACAGGCGTGAACCGGAACCCGCAAGCGGCTATAATGAGCTCAACGTGTACAGGAAGCAGAGAAAGTAAGTACTGATATTTTTTTCCTAAGCTACTTTTAAGGAAGGTACCTGGCTCTTCAATAATTCGAAAGCCCCAAACAGCATGCCGGAGAAGAATAAGTCTCCCATGACTGTGTTGAAGAAAAGATTACCGAAAAAATCTTGTTGGTAGAACTGCAATCCGGCGAGGTAACATGCTCCCAGGCCGGAGAGTGTTTGTGGATAAAATCCGGAAGCCCCGTACCATACGGCAAAATTGGTGATGAGGAAAAACAAAACCGAGGAAAGCAAGGCGCTACCGAAAATCCGGCCCACGGTAACCTTCTGCAAAACGCCCATGCCGAGCGCAACGATCAGAATAAAAGAAAGATACACCGCCCACATTGAACTGTGAAAACCTAACAATGCATCGCTGATAAGCATTGCTGATAGGGGAATCAGGAAAGCCAGGTATTTTTTGGAGAAATAGGCCCCGCCAAATAGTGCAATGGCACCAATGGGTGTAAAGTTAAAGGGATGCGGAAGTAGGCGGGTCAGAGCAGCTACCAAAACAATTGATGCCAGCGTCGCTACCCGAATGTTATTAATTTTCATCGTGAATTTTGTTTTCAGATCGGAGCACAAAGATACAGTAATGGCCCCAAGGCGTCAAGAATTGAGTCCTAAACAATAAAAAAACGGACGATTCTCTGCAATCGTCCGTTTAAAGTACAATTAGAAAGGAGCTCACAAAGTACTCTAATTGACAATAATAGCCTTCATTTCGGTTTGCCTTGCTGCGTTGTTAAAGGTAGGTACATCACGGTTCAGAATTTCTGAAAGTTTATTAAGCTGCACGTCAATCTTTTGGGAAATATTCTCAAAAGCTTCATAGCTCGATTTTGTGGGCTTGCTATCGCCTGACATTACAACCGTTTTGACCCCGGCCAGTTTATCATTCAACTGGATCGGGAAATTCAACGGGTCCTGACCTGCCTTTGATTTGGGTTGCATCAGTGTATTCTCGATTTTTTCCAGTTCGTCGAGCATCGGCTTTGAAAGGTCTTTCAGCTGCATTGTAATGGTTGAATCTTTCACTGACCTCATGTAGTCGCCAATCTGTTTCCGAACACTACGGATTTTGTTGATGCCTTCGTGAGTTAAGGAAAGCTTATCGTTAATTTTCTGAGCCAGTTCAAATTGTGCCTTGAAATCTTCGTCGGTAGTCTTGATTCTGGGATCTTTCAAAATTTCAAAATTCTCCTTGCCAATGAGCTTATTCCCCGCATAGAGATGAACCTGATAAATTCCGGGGACCGCCTTAGCCCCGATAATTGAACCTGACCACATCACGTTGGTACCTTCCACTTTGGTGGCATCAGGGTAGCGCATATCCCATACAAAGACATTGGTGCCAAGCTGAGTAGGCAGTAATCCGGGCCGGGTGACGCTCTCATCCGTGTAAAAATCCTTTGAAACTTTGATCGGTTCACCTTTCCTGTCTTTCATGCTTGAATAACTACTCACGGTGTCGCCGTTGGCAGTCAGGAAGTACATTTTTAATTCTTCTTTGGCGGACTCTCTTAAATAATAACGAATTACAGCGCCATTTGGAGGGTTTTGTCCTGCGGTTGGAATCTGTTGCTTACGACTTCCACCGCTCATTCGGTAGGCGTGAGAAGGTTTGAATAAGTGGGCATCCGATTCAGCAATTTCTTTGGTGATGTTATGTAATAAACTAACATCATCCAGAATCCAGAACGAGCGGCCGTGTGTGGCCACAACAATATCTTTTTCCCGTTTCTGAATTACCAAATCATGGATGGGCGTAGTGGGCAGATTAAGTTGCAGTGATTGCCAGGAATCACCACCATCAAACGAAGCCCATATACCTTGTTCGGTTCCAGCGTAAAGGAAATCCTTCTTATTAGGGTCTTCGCGAATAACCCGGGTGAATTGGTCGGAGGGTATTCCATCGGTTATCAGTTTCCAGGATTTGCCATAATCTGTCGATTTTAGCAGATAGGGTTTAAAATCGTTCAGTTTGTAGCGGGTAGCAGCCAGATAAACCGTTGCGGGATCATGCGGTGAAACCTCCACAATACTCATCAGAGCGAACTCGGGCAGGAGAGAGGTTTTTGGAGTGATATTTTCCCAATTTTTGCCAGCATCCTTACTTATGTGGAGAAGCCCGTCGTCGGAAGCGGCATAAAGAACTCCTTTTTCCAAGGTGGATTCTTCGAAAGCAAAGATGGTAGCGTAGGTTTCTACGCCCGTATTGTCCTTGCTGATCGGTCCGCCGCTTGCTCCCATCGTGGCCGGGTCATGGCGGGTGAGGTCGGGACTGATCTTTTCCCAACTCTGACCACGGTCGGTGGACTTGTGGACGTATTGCGAAGTAACATACATTGTATTAGGGTCATGGGGCGAAAACATGATCGGATAAGTCCACTGGAAGCGATACTCGCGGGTATCAGATCCATGACCCATGTAAAACTCTGGATAAACGTTAATCAGCCTCTGTTCGCCTGTCCGGTGGTTATCTACGCTCAAGTACCCGTCGTAGCTACCGCCATAAGTTATATCCGGGTTTAGCGGATCTTCTACCACATACCCTGACTCGCCTCCTGCCACGGGCCACCAATCTTCCTTATCAATAGTATAGCCATTGGAACGGCTTGCAATTCGTACCGTGCTGTTGTCTTGCTGGGCACCGTAAATATTATAGGGAAACTGGTTATCGGTATGTACATGATAAAACTGCGCCGTGGGAAAGTCAAGTTCCGTGAAAGTACCGCCGCCGTTGAAGGTTACTTCTCCGCCGCCATCATCGCCAATGATAAAGTTTTCGGGGTTATCGGGATTAATCCAGATGTCATGCGTGTCGCCATGGTGAACATCAATCTCCGTAAAACTTTTGCCTCCATCAATTGATTTAAAAGCATTTACATTGAGTACAATCAATCCATTCTCATTTTTTGGATCGGCAGCTACGTTCATATAGTACCAGGGGCGTTGCTTCAGGTCGGGATCTTCGTTGATGAGTTTCCAGGTAGCCCCGGCATCCTCGGACCTGTATAATCCACCCTTATCTTTATTTTCGATCATGGCATAAATACGATTGGAATTGACGGGCGAAACCGATAAACCGATTTTCCCCAAAATTCCTTTTGGCATCCCTGGATTTTTTGTGAGTTCTGTCCAGGTATCACCTCCGTCTACCGATTTATACAGTCCGCTACCCGCACCGCCGCTACTCATTGAGTAATGATTGCGGTAGGCTTGCCAAAGTGCAGCGTAGAGAACATTTGAATTATTTGGATCCATTTTAACATCTACCGCACCGGTACTATCATTTTTTGCAAGTACTAATTTCCAGTTTTCGCCGCCGTCTTTTGAACGATAAACGCCACGTTCAGGATTTGGGCCGAAAATATTTCCCATCGCTGAAACATAAACGAGTTCCGGGTTGGTTGGATGCACTTGTATATTGGCTATCGCGTTGCCTTTTTCCAAACCCATATGCCGCCAGGTTTTGCCCGCATCAGTTGATTTGTACATTCCGTCGCCGTAAGAAATGTTGCCACGAATATCAGTTTCACCCGTGCCGGCATAAATGATATTGGCGTTGGAGGGAGCAACAGCTATGGCACCAACCGAACTTGCTTTAAAGGTTGAGTCAGAAACCGGAAACCAGTCGTTGCCACCGTTTGTACTTTTCCAGATGCCACCACCGCAGGCACCGAAGTAATAGGTGTAAGAGTCGCCAATGACACCAGTCACAGCAACTGACCTTCCTCCTCTGAAAGGGCCGATATTGCGCCATTCCAACCCTTTTAATAAATTTTTGCTGTAAATCGACTCCAACTTTTTGGTTGAGACAGGAGTACTTCTCGATTTTTTTTGAGAAAATGAGGGCGAAATATTGTACAGAAGAACAGCCAGTAACCAGATTAAGTGATGAAAAGCTTTGTTGTGAGGGTACCATTTTTGCATACAGAAATTAGTTTAGGTTGTTTGGTGAAATTTATCTGCTAAAAATAAGTATAGATACCAGCACAATCAAAACAAGAATTCTGATTTTCAGATTGCTCCCTGAGCTACCTGCCATATTTTGGAATAATGCCCTCAAAAAATCATATTTGCAGATTAAACCGCCTATAATGGAAACAAAAGAAGAATTACTTCGCATCATCGATCTTTTAAACGATACCTACGAAAGCGAGGAAGCCTGGCATGGAGCCTCCGTAGTAGAGATCCTGCGAAGCGTTACGCCCAAGCTGGCTGATCGGCGCTTAGCGCCCAATACCCACACCATTGCCGAATTAGTCTATCACATGACTACCTGGCGTATATTTACAGTTAGGAAATTGCAGGGTGATAGAGAGTTCGACATAAAAACAAAAGAAAAGAACTGGAAAATATTCCAGATCATGGATGAGTTGGAATGGGAGACTCTGCAGATGGAGCTTAGCCTTTCCCAGGAAGAGTTAGTGAGTGAATTAGAAAAAAAGGAAAACGATGAATTTCTGGAGAAGATCGTTCCGGGGCGCAATTATTCCTACTATACCTTACTGCATGGTATCATTAACCATGATTTATACCATGTCGGACAAATAGCACTGATCAAAAAAGGGTTGGGTCAAACAACTTTTGAGGAGGAAAATTTGGATGATATTGAGGATAATGCTATTTTTGGTGAAGACTACGACTAACTCAACTTTATTCGAGATATGAAGTCACCTGCGGCGAATATGTTTCCCGGGTAGGCTCAAAGAAAAAAGTTCAGTCCTTTTGGGCTGGGCTTTTAATGGTGTGGATATATGTCGGAAAGCCATTCGAAATTTCGAATGGCTTTTTTGTTAGCCAAGCAATTGCTTTTTTTACAAAAGGATACACAACCCAATAGTTTAACATATGAAAATACTAGTGATAGAAGATGAACCCAAGCTTGCCGGGTTCATTAAAAAGGGGCTGGAAGAACAATCCTGGGAGGTTGAGGTTGCTTATGACGGACGTATGGGCAAATATTTGGCTTTGGGCAATACTTTCGATCTGATTGTAATGGATGTGAATCTTCCCGCCATAAATGGGTTTGATTTGACCCACCAACTTCGCCAGGAAGGCGTTAATGCTCCGATCCTGATGTTGACCGCTCTGGGTACGGTTGATGACAAATTGCAAGGGTTCGATTCGGGCGCGGATGATTACCTGGTAAAGCCTTTCGAATTCAGGGAATTAATTGCCCGGATTAAGGTGCTTTCCAAGCGCCAGTATAGCCTTGAAGGAAGCCAGCATTCCCTTAAAATTGCAAATTTGGAGCTTAATTTCGACGAAAAAGTTGCCCGACGGGCGGGCCAACGTATAGACCTCACCGCCAAGGAATTCGCACTCCTGGAATATTTGATGCGAAATCGGGGTCGGGTGGTATCAAGGGTGGATATTGCCGAAAAAGTATGGGATGTGCGATTTGACACAGGAACGAATGTCATAGATGTCTATATTAATTTTCTGCGTAAAAAAGTCGATAAGGATCACCCGGTAAAGTTGATTCATACCGTAGTGGGAATGGGTTATATCTTTAAGGAAGAATGAATATTAAAGCTCGTCTTACGTTGCTTTTTACGCTATTGGTGGCTTCTATCCTGTTGCTGTTCTGCTTTTCTATCTACTATTTTTATGACCAGTACCGTCAGCAGCAATTTAGTACCTATTTGCAGGAGCGCGTGCTCACCATCACTCAACTGCTGGAAGATGTAGACGGCATTACTACGGCTGAAATCAAACGAATCGAGGAAGCCAATAACACCATTTTATTTAAGGAAGAAATTACGGTTTATGATGAGTCGGACTCAATTATTTACGATAGCGGAAAAGAAATACTTCCCGTATCGGCCCAGGAATTAGCCGAAGTCAGGTCGGGTAAAGAAGTTCAGGAGCAGGAAGGCAATCGGCAAATTATTATGCTCAGGCATTTTCACGAAAGCGGGCACTGGGTGATTGTTGCCGACGCAGTGGATAGTATTGGCCTGAGTAAGCTTGATCGATTGCGGGATATTTTGGCGATGGGCTGGCTGCTCAGCTTGGTCCTGGTGGCAGTGGCGGGCTGGATTTTTGCCCGAGATGCTATAAAACCGGTGGCTGAAATTAACTACCAGGTAAATAATATCTCTGCCGGAAATCTTCATGACCGACTTACCGTTGGCCGGGAGAAAGACGAACTGGCTAAACTTGCCCAAACTTTTAACCTTATGCTTGACCGTCTGGAGCTTGCTTTCAAAGCGCAGAAAAGCTTTGTATCTCACGCTTCGCACGAACTCCGAACCCCTATGTCGGTAATGATGGCCGACGTCGAAGTAACATTAATGAAAGAGCGAACCACCGAAGAATATAAGGAAGGCTTGCAAAGTGTACTTGAAGAGGTACGAAGTATGAACCAGATGGTCAATCAGCTACTTGAACTGGCCAGGACCGAGGAGGGTGTTTTGCTTAAATCATATCAGAAAGTCCGTTTGGATGAAGTACTTCTGCAAGCGCAGGAATCTGTAATGCAAAAGAACCCTGACTATGAGGTATCGGTGAAGTATGATAAGATTCCAAAAGTTGAAAATGAAACTGTAATACTGGGCGAAGAAACACTGCTGCGGACCGCCTTTACCAATCTCATGGAAAACGGTTGCAAGTACTCGGATAATCAGAAAATGACTGTGCATCTGGATTATTCACCAAATAGTATTGTACTTCATTTTCGGGATAAAGGGGTGGGGATCGAGCCCGCTGATCTGCCATTTCTTTTTGATACATTTTATCGTAGCGAGAACACCAAGAATCGACAAGGATATGGTATTGGGTTAGCGCTTACTAAGCGCATCATCGACATTCACAAAGGAACCATCGAAGTAGATTCGACTCCGGGGGCTGGAAGTGATTTCATTGTCGCTTTTTCACGCGTCAAGCTGCTCGAAATTTAATCCTCTTTTAATCTGCCGTTAATTTCACTTTAACGACTGGTAAGGAGATTTGTGGAATTGAAAAACAGCCAATTCCGATTAATAATCAATAAATCTTATGGAATTGGAATATTACCGGTTATGCCGTAGGTATATAGCAGGGTAATTATTAGTTCTGAAATCTTAGTTAATGCTAATGGTATGATTTAGTTGAGTTGTGTTTATAATACTTAAAGAGGCCCTGCAATTGCAGGGCCTCTTTTTTGTCCTTTGTAAAAATAGAATGCGTTATTAACCGACAATCCCTTCATTTTTGCATGTGATGATTTTGATATGTCTAATAAAATGCAAGTTGTAGAACTTTTTAGGGCGAAAGCCGTAGCCTAAAAAAACTGTTCTAATAAGAGGTACCTATTATCGAAATTCTATAGGCAAGTCCATTCAGTCGGGGTACTTTTCTTGTGACCGTATTGGTAGCGCGGGAAGCGATTCAGGATATTCTTCGCGGATGAACTCGATGAGGTTTTCACGGATATAGCAACGCAGATCAAATGCATCCGAGGCAGAGCGGGCTGACATAATGGCACGCAAAACGATATACTGATCTTTTGTATCAGTCAGTTGTAAGGCACCCGTTACCCCATCCCATAAGGGTGTTTCAGTGAGGAGTGTTAAAAATTTTTCGCGCAACGAAGCGACGGGAGTGTGATAGTCGAGGTAAAAGAGAGCCGAACCAATGACGCTCGAATCGCTCCGAGTCCAGTTCTGAAATGGTTTTTCTACAAAATAGGTGATCGGCAAAATCATTCTTCGCAGATCCCAGATCCTCACTACTACGTAGGTCAGGTTGATTTCTTCAATAGTACCCCATTCTCCTTCCACTATGACAACGTCCTCAATCTTAATGGGCTGGGTAAAGGCAATCTGAATCCCTGCCAACAAGTTGGCAATTGTCTTTTGTGCCGCAAAGCCGACAATTACTGACACAATTCCGGCGGAAGTCAACAGGCCAAGCCCAAACTCTCTTCCGCGTTGAAAACTGAGTAGTAGTAATGCGATGGCTATGATCAGAATTGAGATCACAATCATTCGTTTGATAAACTTGACCTTGGTAAATACCTTCCTTTCCTGAAGATTATTGGTTTTATTAAGATCAAGTTGATTAAGAATCAGCTTTTCAAATAGCAGGACAAGACGAATAGCGAGCCATGTACTTACCGCAATCAGTGCAATCTTGCAGGAACTATAAATAAGATAACTTTCCTCTCGTGTAGCGTACCGATTGTTAGCTACCAGGGTGACGAACAGCACGATAAAGAAAAAATAAAAGACATTCGTGATGCTCCTATTGACTGTTCGCCAGGTTTTCGTTTCCTGTTTGCGGGAAATGAATTTTAGTATTCTGATCGCCAGCCAGCCTGTGAGTAATCCAGTCAAAGCTGATAAGGCCAGAATTTGCCAATATTGGATATTCATTTTAAGATAGGAGGGGGGAATGGGAGGTAAGCCGAATTTTAAAGGAAACCATTTTTTTGAAAATGAAATTTCATTTATTCCCTTTCTCCTTTAACCGAAGGACAATGATTCCGCTATGCCTTTTCACACTATTCAAATACTCACTTAACGGCTCGTGGCTGCTAATTACTTTTTTGGCCGTTGTGGAAGCATGAACCAAATGAGCTCGCCCTGCCTGCATTTTTATAATACCCTGATGGTTACAGTCCAACCCGGCGATCGTAGAGGTTATACCGATTATGTCGCCATCATGAAGGTTCTTTTCAATATTTCTGACATTTGCTTTGGGGACGTAAAAATATTTTTCATCGTTAACCCGCTGCTCGTTTTCTTTGATTTTACGCAAATCCTCCTCCGAATCGATTCCTTTATACAAATCCGAATGAGTGGACATGAAATTAATTTTCTTATCATAGGGAATCCCGCCTAAGGATTCTGATGCATCTTCCAGCAAACCTTTTTCCAGTCCCTGATTTCGCCACGTCAGAAAATAATGCTGTCTGGAAGCATAACCCTCAATTTTGCCGCCATTGTAACGAAGTTGCGTCATCGTATTTAAGAAATCCTCGTACTTAAGGTTCTCACTTTTGGCAATTGCCAAAGCCACCGATACATCCACCAAGGTAGTACAATCCAGGGCGTCGAAGCGACAAACCAACTGTTCAGTCGGATTACCTTCAAGCGTATGCGCCACATAAGGAGTCCCCAAAAAGGTTTCGGCCATTTCCAGGACAAGTACTGGAAGCGTTCCAGAACTTGTCTCTTTCATTTTTTCTAAAAATACCTTTTCAGGATTATCTGTTGTCAGATTAAACCCAGTTAAAATAAGGACTGAAAATAGAATGAACTTCTGGATATTCCTCATTAATAAGGTACTACTGTTTCTTGACACTTGATGGTATTGCCGATCTATTACACTTTAAAGGTGTTCAACAGCTCCATTACTGCGAATTGGTTTTTTATATGCTTTTTGGCAATAGACAGTGCGTCGCCCACCTTTACAGTATAAGCCGAATCAGGCAAGGCCTCGAACATATCCTCGTCTGTGGTGTCGTCGCCCATAGCCAGGATGAAATCATAATCCCCTTCTTCAACAAATGATTTGGCCGAAGTACCCTTATTGAAAGCAGTTTTCTTTACTTCAATGACCATATTGCCTTCAATAATTTGCAAATTCTGTTCAGGCTGGATAAAGCTTTTAAGTTGCCAGGCAAGTTCCTGGGCCCGGCGGAGAGCATACTCATGGTCGTCTGCGGTACGGTAATGCCACGCCAGGGAGGTTTCTTTCTCTTCTACAAAAGCACCAGGACAGCGCTTCACGTACAATTCCAAGATTGGCCTGATATCCTCTTTCCAGTCCTCTTTATAGGCGGCATTCATCACAAATTCGGTTTCCCCTTTTTTACG
The DNA here is from genome assembly GCA_964500445.1 of uncultured Persicitalea sp. GTDB lineage: Bacteria > Bacteroidota > Bacteroidia > Cytophagales > Spirosomataceae > Persicitalea. The sequence continues at coordinate 45,404 of CAZCOG010000015.1, forward strand.
AATCAACGCTCCATGCTCTGCCACGATATGAACGGGCAAATCGCCGAGTACACTCAACAAAAACTTACGGTCCCTACCGCTGATAACTACCACCGTATCGCGCTCTGCCAGCTCCGCTACAATAGCTTTGGTTTCAGCTGAAACAATTGCGTCCTCTGGTTCGCGCACAATGGGAACGAGCGTGCCATCGTAGTCAAAGAAAAACAGACGGTTTTTGGCTTGTGAGTAAGCCTTATCCATTTTTACGATGTCCTCCTCGGTCAAATAATCCAGCTTGAGTCTTTTGTGTTCCTGATCGATCATAATCATTTGGGTAAAAAAGTCGTTTGTCCATGCAAATACATCGTATTCCCGCAAGCGCTGCTGCATGGCCACCATGCGCTTCCGTTGGTCCTCGGTTTCCATTTCGAGAGCTTTGTTGATAGCATCGGCAATGTCTTGGCTATCAGTAGGATTTATTATCAGTGCTTCGCCCAGCTCAGCCGCGGCGCCGGCCATTTCGCTTAATATAAGTACTCCCTGCTCGTCCTTGCGACTAGCTACATATTCTTTACAAACCAGATTCATTCCGTCCCGAACCGGGGTAATGAGTGCTACATCGCTGGCCGTATACAGACCAACAAGTTCTTCAAAAGGCATAGATCGGTATTGATAAATAATGGGCTGCCAATTGATTTTGCCGAATTGGGCACCAATCCGGCCAACGGTCTGGTCTATTTCAGACTTCATTTGTTGGTATTGATCGATCTGATCCCGGGAAGGTACTACCATCATTACAAAGGACACCCGACCGTGCCATTCTTCATATTGTTCGAGAAAGCGCTCATATCCTTTCAAACGGTTAAGCAAGCCTTTAGAGTAATCCAGCCGATCGACCGAAAATATGACTTTTTCCATCAAAGGTGTCCGGGCATCGTGCCGGGCTTTGATCACCTTGGGATTGTCAAAAGCATCATTGAACTTTTTGTAATCTATGCTGATCGGAAAAGCATCTACTTTAACCAACCGATTGTTCAAGTTAACATAATGCATCCGGTTTCCTTGCCCGATTACCATCCGAACCGCTTTCAGGAAATATTCAACGTAGTCGTTCGTATGAAAACCAACTACATCGGCACCTAAAATCCCATCAATTATTGCTTCCCGCCAAATGGATGGCAGCAAACGGAATATTTCGAAAGAGGGAAAAGGAATATGAAAAAAGAAACCGATTTTATTCTTAGGGAATTTCTGCCGGATCAGATCAGGCAGCAGCATTAACTGGTAGTCATGGATCCAGATCACGTCATCAGGCTGAATGACATCGACCATGGCATCGTAAAAGAGCAAATTGGCCTCTTGGTAAGCTTCAAAAAACTTGGTTTCAAACTTGGCGATGGTAGGAAAATAATGGAAAAGGGGCCAAATCAGGTCATTGCAAAATCCTTCGTAGTAGTTGTCGTTTAATTCCTGAGAAATAAAGACCGGGTGTGCCTTAAAGTTGTCATTCTCCAAAGTCACACCTTCAAGTTCTTCGGCGGTATTGTCAGTGTAGCCAATCCACTGGATTTTGTCCTCGAATTCGAAACTGGTGTTATTAGAACCCTGGGCCAACGATAGGACGGCCGATACAAGGCCACCAGAATTCTGGAAGAGGGAAGTGCCGCTCTCGTTTTTTATTATTTTAAAGGGAAGTCTGTAAGCAACTATAATAAGTCGCCCTTTTTTTCGGGTAGTAAAGTTTTTCATAATAATTACGGTGGATGGTTCGGGCAAAATTTGAAATCAGCCCAACCACAATTTAGAAAAAATGTGCCAAAGCACCCGAAAATGAACAAAACGATCCGATTTCTTGCCAAATAATCGCTAATTATCCAGCATTATTCATAGTTTTTCCGGAAGCGCGATCATCCACCAACAAGCAGAGTAATCCTGCCAAAATCATCGACACCCCACCAAGAACAAGGGCGTAGATAGGTTCACCGCCGAATATAGATTTCACCAAAAAGCCAAGTAAGGCAGCCGCTACGATCTGCGGGATTACAATGAAAAAATTAAAAACGCCCATGTAGTACCCCATTTTGGCGGCTGGCAGGGACCCCGCCAGCATGGCGTATGGCACCGACAGAATGGAGGCCCAGGCAATGCCGATCCCTACCATAGAGAGCATCAGGTACTCTGGATTACTCATGTAGTAAATGGATAGTAGGGCCAAACCACCGGCACACAAACAGAGCAAGTGCGTAATTCGCCGATTGGTATACTTTGCCAATACCGGAATCCCAAAAGCTACTAAAGCCGCGATTCCGTTGTAAACACCCATGCATAGTCCTACCCAGTCAGCTCCGTCATTGTATAGCCTGGATGTTGTGTCAGTAGTGCCATAGAGATGGCTGGTTACGGCGGGTGTCATATAGATCCACATGGCAAATAGCGCAAACCAGGAAAAAAACTGCACGACGGCTAGTTGTTTCATGGTGGCAGGCATAGTTTCAAAATCATTCATGATGATCACGAATCCGTTGGCATAGGAACCGCGCCGCTGCATCAAACCAGAAAGCATAAAAAGTACGCCGACCAGAAAAGTACCGACCGAAAACACATACAATTCTTTATCTAAATCCTTTGAGAAAAGCCAGGCAGACAATATGAAGCCTACGGTCGCAATACCGACGCCCTTGGTAATTTGGGTTTGGCCGTTGTTTTCCGAAAGTACTGTGGCCTGATCCTCTTTATAAGCCAAAGATTTTTCATGGACTGGCTCCGCGAAAGACTTCAAGTCTTCGGGCGAGTATTCCTTTGAGCGGAATACAGTCCAAAGTACTGCCGCTAGAAATACTATCCCCCCTAAATAAAATGACCACTTTACAGAATCGGGAATAATGCCCTCGGCGGCCTGGTTAGGTACATTGAACCAATTGGTCAGAACATAGGGTAGGGAAGATGCAACAATGGCTCCTGTACCAATAAAAAAGCTTTGCATGGCGAAGCCCGAAGTAGTTTGGTCGGCAGGCAAGTTGTCGCCCACAAAAGCCCGGAAGGGCTCCATTGAAATATTGATGGAAGCATCCATGATCCATAGCATACCTGCCGCAAACCACAGAGTTGGAGAGTTGGGTATGACAAACAGAGCCAATGAAGCCAGCACCGCACCCGTCAGGAAATAGGGCCGCCGGCGACCCAACCTCGTCCAGGTCCGGTCGCTAAAATAACCCACGACGGGTTGAATCAAAAGACCGGTCAATGGAGCTGCCACCCACAAGATAGGTATGTCATCGACATTGGCACCCAGGGTTTCGAAGATGCGGCTAACGTTGGCATTTTGTAAGGCAAAGCCAAATTGAATACCCAAAAAACCAAAACTCATGTTCCAGATGCTCCAGAAGCTAAGGCGTGGCTTGGGGCGATTCGTAGGAATATTTGAGGTGGGCAGAGAGCTATCCATAGGCAGGATTTAGATTTACTGCTTTATTTCAAGTATTATAACCGATGATGGAAGGAGAGAGACAGGAATTCCTTGCTCAACAATTTCATCTGCACTGATGGTTTTTTCAAAGTTACCGACAGGGAAAACCATTTCGAGATGATAAGGTTTGTCCTTACTTAATCCAAGCGTTTCTGTAAGTACTCCCTGCGGGATTTTTACCAAGGTGTTTATCGCTTTTGATTTGTCAAAATTGTAAACACAAAGTAGATGCTGGTTCGGTGAATAGCGAAGGTAGGCGTAAGTGCGGGTTTTTTCGTAGTCAGGACTTTGGCCGTCAATATTTACATACTGCAAATCGTAAAACGCACCTATACGAATTGCTTCATTTTCGACCGCGAAATGATTGAGGTCGTGGTAAAATTGGCGAAGTTTACGTTGATTGTCATCCAAACCACCACCATCGAACTTGCCACCATTGACCCACTTTTGAAACTCCGGTATGCCCCAATAATCAAAAATCGTCGTGCGCCCGTCATCGCCCTGAAAACCCTCCGACTGAGTAGGATTCACGCCAACTTCCTGACCAAAGTAAATCATCATCGGACCAGTATGCAGCGTGGCACTTAGTGTCATGGCGGGAACGGCTGCCCAGGGATCATTGGCAAAAAAGCGGGAAGCGATGCGCTGTTCATCGTGGTTTTCCAGAAAACGGAGCATATGATTGGCGATATCACCAGACTCGTTTTGCCAGAGTCGCGTAATGTTTTCGACGGTTCCACCGCCTTCCATAATTGGCCGAAGGTAGTTGTATAACCCTACTTTATCGTAGAGGTAGTCGAATTTGCCTTTGTAAATGTAGTTGTGGTACTCGTTGGGGTTGTAGATTTCGGCAATAAAAATTATGTCAGGATTCATCTCCTGAATTTCGGGAATTACCCAACCCCAAAATTCTACAGGTACCATTTCCGCCATATCGCAACGAAAGCCATCTATCCCCTTTTGGGTCCAATAGAGCAAAATATCCCGCATTTGGAGCCAGGTTGCAGGAACAGGATCAAAATGTCTGGTTCGCCCATTAAGATAATCTACCCCATAATTGAGTTTGATGGTTTCGTACCAGTCGTAAATAGTTGGCCGGGCGTTAAAAACATCGTTTCCGGTAGCCTTGGCCGGATTTTCTGTGTAATGAATATCTGGCTTTACTGGCGATTGTATTTCCTCCGGTGAGTGAAAGGGCTCATTTGGCAAATAATAAAAATTATTTTGTGGGTCAAATACCACGTCCGTGCGGTCGCCCTCTCCGAAGTCGCGAACCCCGGCGGGTTTTGCATCGGAGGCGTACTGCCGGGCAACGTGATTGGGGATAAAATCTATGATCACTTTTAGATAGGCATCGTGTGAGCGCTGCACCAAAGCCTCAAATTCTTCCATCCGCTTATGCACATCTTCGGCCAAATCCGGATCTACATCGTAATAGTCCTTTATAGCGTAAGGAGATCCTGCCAGGCCTTTGACAATTAGTGAATTGTCTTTTTTGAGGCCATATTTCGAGTAGTCGGTCATTGTGGCATGCTCGATCACTCCGGTGTACCACACGTGAGAGATCCCGAAGTCTTTCAATGCCGCAAGCGCCACGGGAGTAATGTCATTGAATTTTCCAACGCCGTTGGTACTTAGGGTGCCGTAAAAATGATTGGTGAGGTTCTGGTTGCCAAAAAGTCTGGTAAAAATCTGGTATATGACCAGCTTGTCGTGCTTTGGAAAGGTAGATTGCATGTATCAGATAGCGGTTTTTGTTACCTGCCGACAAAAAAGCAATAATATTTGGAAGAAACGTAATAAGTTTTTCTCTGGAATAGTAAAAAGAAATTCTTTCCCTTCATTTCAAATAAGTTTTTTACAAAGAATGGTACTTTAACCAAAACAAGATTCTAGTTAAAGTGATTTTTATCTTTGTTTGATTCTTATTTCTACTTCGGCCGCACTCTTTCTGGATTCTATATGAGAGAATTATTGGAAAAAGAAAAGCTGATACTACTAAACTACCCAATCATGAATAGAAGCTCTATGCCAAGTACCGTTTCAAAGTCATTTGCAATGCTCCTTTTTATTCTGATAGGGCTTTGTCAAATATCTCTTTCTCAGCCAGTCACCGTCAAACATCTTGCCCCGCTCAACTGGTGGGTAGGGATGAAAGATCCGCGTTTACAGATTATCGTTCACGCTGAAAACGTGGCTGCCACTAACATTTCAATCGACTACCCTGGTTTGAAACTTGAAAAAGTTAACAAAGTTGAGAACCCCAACTACCTCATTCTGGACATCACGATCGAACCTGGATGCAGAGCAGGTACTTTCAACATTATGCTTACCGGCGAAACCGAAAAAGGACGTCGCACTTCCTCAAGAACCTTCACTCAGGCTATTCCCTACGAACTTCGCGCGCGTTCAGACTTCGTAAAAGCCCAGGGGGTCGATGCCTCTGATTTCATATACTTAGTACTTCCCGACCGTTTTGCCAACGGCAACCCTGCCAATGACAGCTATAAAGATATGGCTGACACCAAAGTAGACCGCAAAAATCCTTTTCTTCGTCATGGTGGTGATTTGCAGGGAATTATTGATCATCTCGACTATTTTAAAGAGCTGGGTGTCACGGCGCTCTGGCTTAACCCGGTCATCGAAAACGATCAGCCACTCACCAACGAGGGTGGAGAATTGCGCAGCGCTTATCATGGTTATGGGTTTACTGACCATTATCAGGTTGACAAACGGCTTGGCGGCAATGATGCCTACAAAAAATTGGTTGAAGCTGCGCACGCCAATGGGTTGAAGATCATTCAGGATGCAGTGTACAATCATGCCGGAATAAATCACTGGCTGCTGAAAGACATACCCGACAAAAACTGGCTGCACCAATGGCCTACCTACACCAATACTTCCTATAAAGAACAACCCATTCCAGATCCTCATGGCGCAGAATCAGACCGTAAAGTCACCTCTGACGGCTGGTTTGTGCCCTTTCTGCCCGACTGGAATCAGGACAATCCATTTGTAGCCAACTACTTGTTGCAGCATGCACTCTGGACCGTGGAGTACTTTGGTATTGACGCGTGGCGTGTTGATACTTACATGTACAATAACTTGGTGTACATGAATCGGGTCAATTCTGCCCTTCTTGCCGAGTACCCTGACCTGCATATTTTTGGCGAAAACTGGACGAAAAGCGTTCCCAATCAAGCCTATTTTCAGCGAAACAATATTGAAGTACCATTTAAAAGCAATTTGCCGGGAGCCTGTGATTTTCAAACCTACTACGCCATTAACGATGCCCTCAACCAAAATTTCGGCTGGGACGATGGTGTCAACCGGATCTACCAGACGCTGGGTCTTGATTATTTATACCAGGACCCTATGAAAAATGTGGTGTTTCTGGATAATCACGACACAGACCGGTTTCTGTCAGTCGTTGGCGAAAATATGGACAAGTTTCGGATGGGGCTGATTTGGTTGCTCACCACACGCGGAATTCCTCAGCTGTACTACGGCACCGAAATTCTGATGAAAAATTTCAAAAACCCTTCCGACGCCGAAGTACGGCGTGATTTTCCCGGGGGCTTTCAGGAGGATAAAGTGAATAAATTTAGGGAAGCCGGGCGTAATAATTCTGAGAATGAGGCTTTCAATTTTGTGAAAAAACTGGCAAACTACCGAAAAAGTACCCCGGCCCTGCACAGTGGAAAGCTGATGCAATTTGTGCCCGCTGATGGCGTGTATGTCTATTTTCGCTACAACGAGGAAAAGACGATCATGGTAGTCATGAACTCCAATACAACGTCTTTTTCCCTCGAAACAGGTCGTTTTCAGGAAAGGCTTGGTACCTTTACCCGTGCAATAGACGTGCTTTCTGCATCTACCCACCCACTGGATAAACCTTTGGAACTATCCCCGCGGACAGCTTACGTATTTGAATTGGGAAATTAATTTCCAAATGTTTATCGCCCGGAACTTGCTCGAAATCAATAACATTAGAACGCTGAATTTATAAAATGTCTGAGCTAAAAGCATGCCTTTTTGACCTTGACGGAGTGATCGTCGACACGGCAAAGTTTCATTATATTGCCTGGCGTGAAATGGCCAATGGGTTGGGATTTGATCTGACCGAGAAACAAAACGAACAACTGAAAGGCGTCAGCCGGGTGCGGTCGCTGGAAATTATACTCAGTATCGGAAATATCGAACTGGATCCGGAAACGAAACAGCGGCTCGCTGCCAAAAAAAACGAACGCTACCTCGAGCTTTGTCGTGAGATGACTCCCGAAGATATCCTACCAGGTGTGCAGGTATTTCTCGATTCCCTGATTCAGGAAAATATAAAAATTGGCCTGGGATCAGCCAGCAAAAATGCTCGCCTGATTTTGGATTACATCGGGCTGACGCACTATTTTGCTACTATCGTGGACGGGAATCGTATCAAAATAGGAAAGCCCGATCCCGAAACATTTTTACTTGGCGCGGAGGATTTAAAGGTCAAACCGGAAAATTGCCTCGTATTCGAAGATGCCGTGGCGGGCATTGAAGCTGCCAAGGCGGGCGGCATGCTGGCTGTGGGAGTAGGAGGGGCGGCCGAACTAAAAGCTACCAATGCGGATATGGTCATAACCGGATTTCAAGATATTGACGTAAATACCGTTAAGCACTTATTTTAATTTTTAATGGACCCCTGAGCGGATATGTCGCTGGTAAGTCCATTGAATCTGAATTAATTTTCGATGAAGCAGTACATTACCCCAAGTCCGTGGTCGGTCATAGAAGATGGTTTTCATCCCGAAGAAAACGAAATTACTGAGAGTCTCATGAGCCTTGGAAACGGGCGATTGGGACAGCGAGGAAATTTTGAAGAAAAATACTCGGGAAAAACACTGCTTGGCAACTACGTGGCGGGCGTGTATTTTCCCGACAAAACACGCGTTGGCTGGTGGAAAAATGGCTATCCTGATTATTTTGCCAAGGTTATTAACGCCTGCAATTGGATCGGAATTGACGTCGAGATCGAGGGGCAATTGCTGGATTTACATACCTGTCAAATCGAGGAGTTTTACCGCGAGCTTGACATGATGCGGGGCGTGCTGTCGCGCCAATGTACGGTAGTTTTACCGCAAGGCCAACGGATCAGGATTGAGAGTGAGCGTTTTTGCAGTATGGTGGAGGATGAGTCGGGTGCGATAAAGTACACCGTGAAAGCGCTAAATTTCGATAGCCCAATCACCCTAACACCCTATCTGGATGGTACTATTCGCAATCGTGACGCCAATTACGATGATACATTTTGGCAGGAAATAAGCAAAGAGACTTCCTTCGCGGAAGGAATCCTGACGTTGGAGACTAAGCCAAACCCCTATGGCGTGGAGCAATTTGAAGTCACGACGGGAATGCGTTTCGATATAAAGAAAAATGGTAAAAAGCTTGACTTCCAGTCCCATCCCGTCAAAAATGAAAAATATGTAGCGGGTAAAGTAGTTGTGAATATGGACGAAGGTGACGAGGTGACGCTGTATAAATACGCAGTCAATTTGTCATCCATGAATTACAAGCGGGATGAATTAACAGAAAAAGCGAAAGCCTACCTAGACCGAATTACCAGCAAAGGATATGCTGATCTATTGGCAGAACATGAGCTGGCGTGGGCCGAAAAATGGGAACACAACGACATTGAGATTGTCGGTGATGTAGCGGCGCAACAAGGTATTCGCTTTAACATTTTTCACCTTCAGCAAACTTATACCGGAGAAGATGAAACGCTCAACATTGGTCCTAAAGGCTTTACCGGAGAAAAATATGGTGGTGTTACGTATTGGGATACCGAAGCCTACTGCCTCCCTTTTTATCTTGCTACCTCCGGGCAGCATGTAGCGCGTAATCTTCTGATCTATCGCTACAAACACTTGGGGAAGGCCATTGAAAATGCTGAAAAACTGGGCTTCAGCAAAGGCGCTGCCCTTTATCCGATGGTAACTATGAATGGCGAGGAAAGCCATAACGAATGGGAAATTACCTTTGAGGAAATTCACCGGAACGGGGCAATTGCGTACGCGATCTACGACTACATAAATTATACAGGCGACCGGGATTATCTGGCCGAGTACGGTCTGGAAGTACTCATTGCCATAGCCCGTTTCTGGAAACAACGAGTGAACTGGTCGACGCATAAGGAGCAGTTTGTGATGTTGGGCGTAACCGGGCCAAATGAATACGAAAACAATGTAAATAACAATTGGTACACCAACTACCTCGCAGTCTGGTGTTTAAAGTATACGCTCGAAGCTATTGAGTATGTCCAGAGTCAGGGAAAATCCGAAGCGATTTTTGCAAAGATAAATTTCGATCAAGAGATTGAAACGAGTGATTGGAGGGCGATTATAGACAAGATGTATTTCCCTTACGATCCTGAACGGGATGTGTATTTGCAACAAGACGGCTTTTTGGATAAAGAATTAAAAACAGTTGAGCAAATCAGTGAGCACCGACCAATAAACCAGAATTGGTCCTGGGATCGAATTCTACGATCGTGTTTTATTAAGCAGGCTGATGTACTGCAGGGATTCTATTTCTTTGAAGATCATTTCGATAAGGCAACGCTTCGTAGGAATTTTGATTTTTACGAACCGATGACGGTACATGAGTCATCTTTGTCGCCATGTGTGCATTCTATTCTGGCTTCCAGTCTTGGCATGAACGAAAAGGCCTATGAAATGTACGTCCGCACGGCCCGTCTGGACCTTGACGATTACAACAACGATACTGACGATGGCCTGCACATTACATCCATGGCGGGTACCTGGATGAGCGTGGTCAAGGGATTTGCTGGGCAACGGGTCACTGACGGAGTACTGGTACTAAAACCTTACATACCTGATGGTTGGGATTCCTATTCTTTTCGAATCGGCTTTCGGGGCGTCACCCTACGAGTCGAGGTCACGAGAAAAGCGGTAATCATAGATAATCCGACGACCGAACCCGTGATGGTAGAAGTGTGGGGAAAACAGCATAGTGTGGTGGGCGAGTTGCGTCATGAATTGCAGGATATTCCCACAGAATAGGTCAAAATCAAGATAAAGCCCTTTTAATAAATAACAGGCAATCCGAAACCGGGACTGCCGTTGGAGAAGTGTTGAGTTTCCCTTAGCTTAACGCTATTGATTGTCCCCGATAATTTGAAATCGTGATGTTGAGGGAAAAGAAGATTCTCAGTATTTTATTAATGCTCTTGCTTGCCAAAGGTCAGCCTTTGCAGGCTCAGGATTTTCGGGACTGCCAGAACTTGTTCGAGAAGCTGCTCAAAGATTTTAACCAATCTTTTGCCGATAATAACCCTCACTTTATTCATTCGACTGAATACCGACGCGAGTTGATGGCTCTTAAAAAGACCTACCAATCTTACCATAAAGCGCACTTTAATCCATCGGATTCCATTCAAAAATTCAATAATGAAGCAATGCTGAACACGTTATCGGGCAACTATGGCAAAGCTCTCCGACTACTCGGTTCGGTTGATTCTCTCGATGCTCAGACGAACTACTTCCTCGGCCTATTGCATCTGTTGAATGGAAACTACGATCATGCGCTTAATTTCCTGCAAAATTCGGATGCCAGCAAATCAGCGACGCTGAACACTTTGGTCGTATATTGTAAGCAGGGACGGTTAAACGACGGGCTGGCGTACGGACAATCAACTCCTCATGGCAATACCAAGGGGAAATGGAGTCATAATCTGGGTTTGCTTTACAAGCTGAACAATCAGTTGGAAGAATCTGTGGCCGAAACTACCGTCGCAATTCGGCAGAGTGACGAGCTGCCGTATCGACTGCTTCGTGGGGATGTTCTTATGAAGTTAAAGCAGTCAAAGCGGGCTGTTGCTGACTTTGAAAAAGTGGCCAGGAAGCATCCCAAAGCTCAGATACGTTACGCAAATGCACTGGTAGATTTGCACCGCTATCAGGAGGCAACCTACCTTTTTCAGGAGTATCTGGAAGGACAGGACCGGATCTTTCGTAAAGATGCGTTTTTGGGCCTGGGTCATGCTTACTACGGCCTGAACCAAATGGATAATGCTCAAAAGTACTATCGTCTGGCCGCCACTATGATCAGGGATAGTCCCGTTGCGCTTTGTGGGCAGGCAAACGTTCTGGTTACCAAACACGAATACCAGGCCGCCCAAACGCTTTACAATCGAATATTGAGTAAGGATAGTACCTACCTGTCAGCCAGATTGGGAAGGGGCATTACCCAGTATGGTTTGGGTAACTACCCCGAAGCACTCGTAGATCTGAAAGCCGCCGACAAGCTTTTTGATCCAGCCGACCGCTCTTTGGCGGATATATTCGTTTGCCGTGGCTATGCACGATATTACACAGGCAACGCCGGAGCTGCCATGGCTGATTTTGAATCAGCTTTGCGCTTGGATGGAGGACGGTATGAAGCTCTGGCTGGCCTAAGCAGTATTTATGTCGACCAGAAAAATTTCTCGGAAGCGGGACGCTATATGACCAAAGCGCTTGGCTACGAAAAAAACTATGACCAGATGTGGAGCAACTACGGCAACATGCTTCTGCATTTTGATATGCACAAAAAAAGTTTCGATGTTTTTAAAAAAGCCATTGCCCTGAACCCTGAGAATATTAAAGCCCAGAACGGCTGGGGCATCGTTCTTCTGGAAAACGACAAGCTGAACCAGTCTAAAGTACTGTTTGATAGTTTGGTAAATGCGAATCCTCGAGTACCGTATCTGCTCAACAACCGGGGGATTGTAAATGCTTATCATGGTAATCGTTTTGACCAGTTTGGGCAGCCGGAGGCAGCCGATAATCAATATCAACTGGCATTTGATGACTTCAATAAGGCCATGGAGGTCGCACCCGTGAGAAAGTTTTATAATGTAAACCAGGGTAACGTATATCGCTATTGGCAGCAATATGAAGACGCTAAACTGAGTTACCAGAAACACCAGGATAAAAGCGCCCTGAATAACACAGCCGTCCTTTATGCTGGCCTTGAAAATATGAAAGACGCAAAGTACTACCTGGAAACTGCCCTACAGCTGGACTCTGCCCACAAGGTTTTTCAATTTAATATGAATCTGCTTTTGAAAGGGAAGCAAAAAGAATTTGCCCAAACACTTGCTCGGGCTGTCGCTTCCAATGACGAAAGTGACGGACCATTTTCTGACATTGGAATTAAATACAGTCGCGATGGTTTCGTCACGATTTATCTTTACGACTACGAATATGATACTTTACATTTTCCTGGCCGCCACTTTCTCCCGCTTCCGGTTGCCGAGTACTCCGAGGAATATTTCATCCCTGAGTACGACTTCAAGTTGATGCCTTATTCTAAGAAAAAGTCTCCGAAGGAAAAAGATAAAAAACCGCACTACAAATCCCAAAAAGTACGGATGAGAGGAGGCCGAAAGCGTTCAGGTACTGACTGTCCGGTTATCAGATAGGATAATGTCGTTTTTTATTCGTAAAGAGAGGTAGCTTTGACCCTTGGCTGTTTGATCGATTTGTTTTGCTTTATAATCAGGAAGAGAGCGACTACGAACAAAACTACGGCTGCTGCGCCAGCTAAAAAGGCAATAGAATTATAAACTGGCTCTGCCTCCAACCGCTTAATAACGATTCCGGTAAAAGCCCACACAACAGCCAAAGTCAAATAGCCGTTGTGAAGACGGAGAGCAGCAAAAATAGTGATAAGTGTTCCGATAGCGATCATTATTACAGCCCAAGTATCTTGTTCCAGGCCGCCTCCTTCCCAACGCACGCCGGTAAGCCAAGCCGTGACGTTCGCAATAGTGGCTACGCAAATCCATCCCAAGTAGACTCCAAAAGGGGCTTTTGTGAGGAATTTTTCCTTTCGAGTCATTGCATCGTTGACATTGGCGATGCCAAAATTCGTGAGCAGCAAAGAGAACAGAATGAAGAGCATTGTCACTATCGATACCGGCAAGAATTCGTAATGCCACATTACAATCCAAAATGCGTTCATAACGGAGGACACGAAGTACCAAACCCCAACCTGTAAGACGATCGTATTGACCCTGCTTGGCTTGTTGGTGAACAATGTTTGGGCCTGGTATATAGTGAATACCAGTAACAAAATATAGATAACGCCCCAAATACTGAACGTTACGTCAGCCGGAACGAAGAGGTTAGGGTACTTGTCGGATAACTGGCCAGTGGTTTGACCATTTAGTGGTAAAAAGTTCGCCAGAAAATTCAGCAATATCATCAGCATGAAGCCAATTATATTGAGGATTTGTAGCGTTTTGATCCAGGAGTTTGATGCAGTAGCGACCATGTTCTGAATTATTAATATATAGCATTTTTGATCGATTTGAAGCTCACTAATTCTATACCAAGTACTTACTCGACTTTATTTAATAGCTTGGAGGGGTCTAATTCAGATGGGGAATTATTTCCTTTCATTATCCTGATTCTATCAATGGTACAGGAATTATCACTTTAATTGTTTTAATTAAATTGATATGCTATGAAAATGTTTAAAAAATCCCTTCTAGTTATCGCATTGGCGACACTTACCTCAACGGGTTACGCTCAGAGCCGTAATTTTAAATTTGGTATTAAGGCAGGAGCGAATTTATCGAATCTCAATGGTGGCGATGTGGTTTCTTCCAGTGATCCAACGGTCAAGATTGGGAATACGAGTGCTATGCTAACGGGCTTCGTCGGTGGTGTGTTCATGCGTTTGGGGAGCAGCATTTATTTACAACCTGAGGTTCTGCTTTCGCAAAAGGGTGGGGCAGTAAATGTTTTTCGGTCCGGGGGGAACAGTGACAGAAGTACGGTTAACATCCGATTTACAAATTTCGATGTGCCTGTGATGGTAGGTTTTCGCTTTGGAGACTTTTTTAGAATCAATGCAGGTCCTATCGCCTCCTTACGTTTATCAGAAAATGGAGGCCTTCGCGAAGCCTTGAATGAAGTAGGTGCGAATTCAGTGAAAGATAATTACAAAGCGGCAGCGCTGGGCTATCAGGCTGGGGTCGGTGTAGATATCGGGAACCTCAGTGTTGACCTTCGTTATGAAGGTAATGCCTCTAACATTATTAATACGGATACAGATGATGCCAATTTTAATTCTCAATTAAAAAGAAAAGGGAGTCTCTTTCAGGCCACGGTGGGGTTTGCTATATTTTAAGAAAGCAGAATTTAGCAGCCCATTGTTAAAAAAGCTCAACTTGATAGTTGAGCTTTTTTAATAAAGATTCGTAAGATCATCCCTGGTACTGTACTTCAGAAATAGAAGTATTAAGTAAAATCCAACATTAACCATTATCAGCGAACTCAGGGTACAAGGTCATTCCTCCGTCAATGTACAAGGTTTCTCCGTTAACATAATCCGATTCATCGGATGCTAACCAGGCAACTGCCTTCGCGACATCCTCGGCAGTGCCAATGCGACGATAGGGAATGAGGTTCATTAATTGGTTTAAGCTTTCCTGTTTGGACCAAACGGCCTTGTTGATTGCCGTTTGGATAGCACCTGGGCTCACCGAATTGACCCGTATTTTGTACGGTGCAAGTTCCTGAGCGACGGATTTCATCATCATGGATACTCCACCCTTTGATGCAGCATAATTTACGTGGCCGGCCCAGGGAATGATATCATGTACCGAACTCATCATGACAATTTTACCAATTGCCAGGTTTTTATTGATTTCGATACCCTTATTTTCGTTAGGCGATTGTTTGACAAATTGCTTGGCTGCTTCCCGAATGCAGATAAACTGACCTGTCAGATTTACGTCAATGACTTTCTGCCATTGTTGGGTAGTCATTTCAAGGAATGGGGCGTCAACTTGCATGCCTGCATTACTTACCATTACATCCAGTCGTCCAAACTTCTCAATCGTTTGTTCGAACATGGAAACAACATCCTCCTCTTTACTTACATCCGCTTTAACTACAATTCCGTCTCCACCGCTTTTTTTAATTTGCTCAAGGGTAGATTTCGCTTCTTGTTCGCTGCTGTGATAGTTTACGACGACGTTGGCACCAAGTCCGCCAAAATAGACCGCGCAAGCCTGACCTATTCCCGATGAGGAACCTGTAACAATGATCGTCTGGCCTTTAAATTTCAACGATGAATCGATCATAGTCCTTCACTATCGACCTGTTTCAATTTCTTCCATACATTGCGGTTCACACTTTTTACCGCCCAATCCTTGGCTTGTAAGATTGCCGTGCGGATGGCATCGGTCGGAGTCAAATTACTTGAATTGATTAACTCCTGTGCTAACATGATGGCTCTTTCGCGTGTCGTGGGAGAAAGGTAGGCCAACTCGGGTGAATTGATATTCTGATTCATGTATTGTAATTTGTTGATTGCGCGATTCTATTTTAAAAAACGGTACCACAGATTCTGTTCATAAGAAGATTGTGATACTGTAAAATATTCTGCTCAATACTGGGTACTATGGAATAAAAATCCCCACTCCCGTCAAGAAGTGGGGATTTTCCGAATAGGTCTTGTTATTTGACCTCTTCAAAGTTGACATCCGTAACATCTTCTTCAGCATTTCCATTGCTGCCTTCAGATGCGGCGCCGTTCGAAGCACCAGCAGTTGGATCTGCTTCGGGGCCAGCTGCATACATTTCCTGCGAGGCTGCTTGCCAAGCAGCGTTCAGGCTTTCCATAGCCGTATTGATTGCGGCTACATCCTGGCTTTGGTGGGCCGTACGAAGCTCTGCCAAGGCACTTTCAATAGCCGATTTATTATCGGCTGAAAGCTTGTCGCCATATTCACTAAGCTGCTTTTCCGTGCTGAAGATCAGCGTATCGGCAGCATTAATTTTGTCAATCTTCTCACGCTCAGCCTTGTCCGACTCTTCATTGGCCTTAGCTTCCTGACGCATCCGCTCGATTTCAGCGTCGGTTAGTCCGCTCGATGCTTCAATGCGGATTTTCTGTTCTTTACCAGTACCCTTATCCCTAGCCGAAACATTAAGGATGCCGTTGGCGTCTACGTCAAAGGTTACCTCTACCTGAGGTACGCCGCGCGGAGCGGGTGGAATACCATCGAGGTGGAAACGTCCCAATGTGCGGTTTTGGTTAGCCAGGGGCCTCTCACCTTGCAATATGTGGATCTCCACTGATGGCTGATTGTCTGCCGCTGTAGAGAATGTCTCTGTCTTCTTCGAAGGAATGGTAGTATTCGACTCGATAAGTTTTGTGAATACACTACCCAAAGTTTCGATACCCAGAGACAGCGGAATCACATCGAGGAGCAGTACATCTTTTACCTCACCCGTCAGAACACCTCCTTGAATAGCCGCGCCAATTGCAACCGCTTCATCGGGGTTGACGCTCTTAGATGGTTTACGGCCAAAGAATTTCTCCACTTCTTCCTGTACTTTAGGAATCCGGGTAGAACCGCCCACCAGAATCACTTCGTCGATGTCGCTTGTGCTGATATTGGCGTTTTTAATCGCTTTCCGGCAAGGCTCCATCATACGCTTAAACAGAGTGTCAGCCAGTTGCTCAAACTTAGCCCGAGTCAGCGTCCGCACTAAGTGCTTGGGAATACCGTTGATCGGGAAAATGTAAGGCAAGTTTATTTCCGTTTGAGTCGAACTTGAAAGTTCAACTTTCGCCTTTTCTGCCGCTTCTTTCAGCCGCTGAAGAGCCATCGGATCCTGAGTAAGATCGATACCCTCATCTTTCTTAAATTCCTCGGCCAGCCAATCGATGATGACCTGATCAAAGTCATCACCACCAAGATGAGTGTCACCATCGGTAGCTTTTACCTCAAATACACCATCGCCAAGTTCCAGAATCGAGATGTCGAACGTACCACCACCCAAATCGAAGACCGCAATCTTCATATCCTTATGCTGCTTGTCCAGACCATAAGCAAGGGCCGCCGCCGTTGGCTCGTTGATAATCCGTTTTACATCCAGACCCGCAATCTGGCCAGCTTCTTTCGTGGCCTGACGCTCGGCATCATTAAAGTAAGCAGGTACTGTTACTACCGCTTCGGTAACTTCCTGGCCCAGATAATCTTCTGCAGTCTGCTTCATTTTTTGAAGAATCAGCGCAGAAATTTCCTGTGGCGTATACTGCCGGTCGCCAATTTTGACGCGTGGTGTATTGTTAGGACCTTTCTCTACCTCGTAAGCGATGGTCTTCATTTCATTCGTTACTTCTCCAAACCGCTTACCCATAAAACGCTTAATTGAGCTGATGGTGTGCGTCGGATTAGTGATGGCCTGGCGTTTGGCGGGGGCGCCAACTTTGCGCTCACCATTTCCACTATCCATAAAAGCCACCACAGAAGGTGTGGTTCTGGCACCTTCGCTATTAGGTATTACCACGGGCTCGTTACCTTCCATCACGGCCACGCAGGAGTTGGTAGTTCCTAAGTCTATGCCAATTATTTTTCCCATTGTATGATTTGTTTTGGTTATTGTTGATTTCTGAATAGTTATATCAAAAAGCTTATACCACAATTGTTAAAGGCAAAGGATTGTGACAAATTGACAGCCTAGCGGCTAATCTGTGTTTCACAAGGTGACAATTGAGTTTGCGGAGCTTCATAAACAAAAAAAGCGAAGCCAATATGGCTTCGCTTTCCGCTCTTCTAACATGTTTTATGGAGAAATCTATCTAGTAGTTGCCAAAATGAAAACTAAATGGTTCATTTTCCAAAAAGACCACCTAACATTCCTCCAAGGTCCATACCGCCGCTTTGCTGCTCATTGGGTCTTCCGCCGCCCATCATACTACCTCCTACGCGTATAAGGTCGTTCATATCCAGTTTGCCGTCTGCAAGAGCATATCCGATTTGGTTAAA
This sequence comes from uncultured Persicitalea sp., assembly GCA_964500445.1. Classification (GTDB taxonomy): domain Bacteria; phylum Bacteroidota; class Bacteroidia; order Cytophagales; family Spirosomataceae; genus Persicitalea. The sequence goes on from CAZCOG010000015.1 coordinate 63,682, forward strand.
GTCGAAACCACTACCGGCCTGGATTCCTGCATTTGGGCTAGAAGAACCACCCATCAGATTGCCTAAAATACTGTTGAAATCGATGCTTCCATCCTGCGAATTGCGGGTTTTATTAATCAAACTCGAAATCACGCCGGGTAGAACTGATGCCACAATGCCACTTGCTGCCGAGTTGGATATGCCAAATTTCTCCATAATGCTTTGAATGGCTTTGCCCGCAATACCCGCCACAATCGGGTTGCTCATCAGGCTGGAAGATTGCCCTGTATCTACAGATTTGCCCGAAAGTAGTCCCATTAAACCATTAACATTTCCATTCTGAGCCTCCTGCTGCATTCCGCCCATTATGGAGCTCATGAGAGTCTGCATTAGGTCTTCGTTATGTTGATTGGGTACTTCAGGGTTTTTTACGACTGCCTCCTGGGAGTTTTCCTGGATCAGGCTCATCAATTGTTCTAGCATTTCTTTTTAGGTTAAAGGATTTATAGGGTCAATAATCTATTCAATGACGGACTGAATACAGAAAAGTAACGGAGGTGGTATTGATTTACAAATGAAAAACCCTCACCGATTGTGGTGAGGGTTTCGAAATCGCTGTTTTTACTTCACTTTATCGACGATGGCCTTAAAGGCATCCGGGTGGTTCATAGCCAGATCGGCCAGTACTTTGCGGTTCAATTCGATTCCGCTTTCATTAAGCTTACCCATAAAAGCCGAGTAGGACATTCCGTGTTGCCGGGTACCGGCGTTGATGCGCTGAATCCAAAGGGCACGGAAATTCCTTTTCTTATGCTTGCGACCGATATAAGCGTAGCCCATCGCTTTCTCGACGGCGTTCTTGGCAACGGTCCAAACATTCTTGCGGCGACCGAAGTAGCCTTTGGCCATTTTGATTATTTTCTTGCGGCGGGCCCTCGACGCAACGTGGTTCACTGAACGTGGCATAATGATGTTGTTTTTTGACAGTCGGTGCTACACTGAGTCTTCAATACCGACAATCGGGTTGAAACTTAAACCAATTAATTTTTTCTACTGAAAAGCTGAATTACTTCATCCCCAGCATAAGCAGTACACGTTGCTTTTCCGTTTCATCGACCAAGGTAGTCTTTACCAGATTACGCTTGCGCTTGGTGGACTTCTTCGTTAAAATGTGACTGTGAAAAGCATGTTTGCGCTTGATTTTGCCGGTACCCGTTAGCTTGAATCGCTTTTTGGCACCCGACAATGTTTTCATTTTAGGCATAAAAATCGTCTTTATTAAAGTGTAAAGTTTAAACAGCCCGCAAAAATACAGGTTTATCAAACAAAAAAAAAGCCCCGACTAACCACTAAGTTCTGTCGGGGAATATATTTTGGAGAATTCAGCTAATCAAAAACCGTATTTATAAAATTCAGATCAACTCAAATTATTATTTTTTTGGCGCAGTAGGCGCTAAAATAATAGTCATGCGCTTACCTTCCAGTTTCGGCTCCATCTCAATTTTACCGTATTCTGCCAGGGCTTCCGAAAACCGATTAAGAATGTTGAGCCCTCTTTCTTTAAAGACAATCGTCCGACCCACAAAGTGAACGTAAGCTTTAACCTTGGCGCCTTCTTTTAAGAATTCCATGGCGTGTTTAAGCTTAAAATCGAAGTCGTGATCATCAGTATTGGGACCAAAACGGATCTCTTTGATTACAACACGCTGAGCCTTGGCCTTAATCTCCTTTTGTTTTTTCTTTTGCTCGTACTTGAATTTCGAGTAATCGACCACCTTACAAACGGGCGGTGTAGCAGTGGGCGCGATTTCCACCAAATCCAGGCCTTGAGCCTCAGCAATTGCCCGTGCTTTATTAATATCATAAACGCCGGTCTCGACGTTATCACCAACTACACGTACTTCGCGTGCCTGGATGCGTTCATTAACTTTGTAAGGTTCTTCGGGTACTCGGTATCTGCCGCGTGAGCGTGGGGATCTTAATGCCATAGAGTGTTTTTTTGTAAAAAATTAGATTTAGGGTGAAAAACGTGTATTTCAAGAATATAAGCCGAAAAAATAGTGCCAATACTCGATAATGATAAGGAAAAATCAAAAACCTGCCAAATTCTCCTTAATTTCTTTCTGAAAAAGGGCTGAAAATTCTGACCATGACATAGAGCCCAAGTCACCTTCCCCTTTCTTACGAACCGAAATCTGTTGGTCATTTTGCTCTTTTTCTCCCACGATAAGCATATAGGGGACTTTCATAATCTCGGCGTCTCTGATTTTACGCCCAATCTTTTCGTCACGGTGGTCCACAAAGCCCCGGATGTCATCATCTTGCAAGGCGAAGAAAACCTCTTCGGCGTAATCTGAGTACTTTTCTGAAATGGGTAAAATAGCGATTTGATCAGGTGATAGCCAAAGGGGGAATTGTCCGGCAGTATTTTCGATCAGGATCGCGATAAATCGTTCCATTGAGCCGAAAGGCGCCCGGTGAATCATGACAGGCCGGTGCTTCTGATTATCGGAACCAATGTATTCCAGTTCGAAACGATTGGGTAGATTATAATCTACCTGAATTGTCCCCAGCTGCCACCTGCGACCGAGGGCATCACGTACCATAAAATCGAGTTTTGGACCGTAAAAGGCAGCTTCTCCTAGCTCAGTCACAGTATTCAGATTCCTTTCGGCAGCGGCCTCAATAATAGCTGACTCTGCCTTTTCCCAAAGATCATCACTACCGATGTACTTGGCTTTGTTTTCAGGGTCACGGAGGGAGATTTGAGCGCTAAAATCCTCAAATCCCAACGTTTTGAAAACATAAAGGACCAGATCGATTACTTTAATAAACTCTGCTTTTACCTGATCAGGTCGACAGAAAATATGAGCATCGTCCTGGGTAAATCCGCGCACACGGGTCAGACCATGCAACTCACCACTTTGTTCGTAACGATATACCGTGCCAAATTCGGCCAGGCGCAAAGGCAGATCACGATAGGAGCGGGGCTTTGTCTTGAAAATTTCACAGTGGTGCGGGCAGTTCATGGGTTTTAACATGAATTCCTCATCGGCATCGGGGGTCTTGATCGGTTGGAAAGAATCTTTACCGTACTTTTCCCAGTGGCCTGAGGTAACGTAGAGTGCTTTGCTGCCAATATGGGGTGTCACCACGGGCAAGTACCCTGCACGAAGCTGTGCTTTTTTCAAGAAGCTTTCCAATCGCTCACGCAGCATAGCGCCCTTAGGCAGCCAAAGTGGCAGGCCCTGACCTACCTTTTCGGAAAATGCGAACAAATCCAGTTCTTTACCCAGCTTCCTGTGGTCACGCTTTTTGGCTTCTTCTACCTGGAAAATATATTCATCAAGCTCTTTCTGCTTAGGAAAAGTTATACCGTAAATTCTGGTTAATTGTTTATTTTCCTGATTGTTACGCCAATAGGCTCCGGCAATGTTGGTAAGCTTGACAGCCTTTACAGCTCCGGTGTTAGGAATATGTGGTCCACGACACAAATCGGTAAAACTACCTTGGGTGTAGAGCGTAATTTGTCCATCCTCGAGCCCGTCAATCAATTCCAGCTTGTATTCATCTCCCTTCTCGGTAAAATATTTGATGGCATCGGCTTTACCTATGGGTTGGCGTACATACTCGTTTTTTTGACGAGCCAGCTCTTTCATCTTGTTTTCGATGGTGATGAAATCATCACTGGAAAGCGTCTTCTCTCCCAAATCAACATCATAATAAAACCCTTTTTCAATTGCGGGGCCCGTACCAAATTTTACACCGGGGTAGAGCGCTTCCAGAGCTTCCGCCAAAAGGTGTGCCGACGAGTGCCAGAATGTAGCCTGTCCCTCAGGATCATTCCAGGTCAATAATTTGACGACAGCGTCTTGCTCTATCGGACGATTTGCATCCCAAACTTCACCGTTCACGTTGGCTGACAGTACATTGCGAGCCAAACCTTCGCTGATGCTAAGCGCAATTTCGTAGGCCGATATCCCGGCTGGATATTCCCTGACTGAACCATCGGGGAGGGTAATTTTAACTTTCATTGTTGGTACTATAATTATTTATACTAGCCGACTATTATGTGGTGAGACAAAGGTAAAAGGAACTTTCGGCGGATATGACTTATTTGATCTTAATTTGTAAAGCAGAGTCACCTCCCATATCGATGTTACGTCGTGGTTGAATCGTTTTGATTTTTACATTCAAGCTATCCAATGTCCGTGGAACTACCGCCGGTGCGCGCGGAACTATGGTTGCTTTTTTTGTCGCAAAAATACCTGCCGGATCATATTGTCTTTGCCTCCGGTATTGAATGCGCGACAATGTTGCCTGGGCTATCTGATCGTCGGGGTTCAGCTGAATGGCAATGCTATAGAATTCGGCTGCACGATCATCGTTACCTATTTTTTCCAGGCAATATCCTGCCAAATAATTCGCCTCAGGATAATCAGGCTGTTGTTTCAGGGTCTTTTCAAATGCAGCGAGAGCGCCAAAATAAGATTTCCATTTAAGATAAATATTACCAATACGGAAATGGGCCTCTGCCATAGTCGAATCCAACATAATCGCCTTTTTATAAGAGAGCATAGCACTGTCCAGATTTGCCGAACTTTGGTATATATCCCCTCTGGATAAATGCAACTCTGCTTTATCAGGAAACCGGTCAATAGCGGCCTGATTGTATAAGAGCGCCTCGCGTTTGTTTCCCAAACTTCTATAGATAGAACTTATTTGCTGGTATGCCCGCAACATTCTTGGATTCAGAGAAAGCGCGTACTTTAAATTTTCAAGTCCGGTCAATGTATCGGACATTTTGCTTTGCAACATACCTTTTACAAAATAGGCATCGCCCTCGTAGGGAGCCATATTCAGCGCAGTTACGAGGTAGTTTTGGGCTTCACGGTACTGGCTCTTCTCTTGATTCAGATCAGCCAGCAGGATATATAGTTCAGGCAATTCCTGTTGAAGTACTTCGGCACGCTGGGCGTCTTCCAAAGCCTGATCGGTTTTAGAGAGTTCGTGTTTGATTTTAGCTCTGAGCAAATAATATTCGCCAACATTATCTTTCAACTCAATGGCGGCGTTGATATCGCTTTCGGCAAGGCTATACTGCTCCTGCTTCATATAAATTCTGGCCCGCTGGTATAGGTTATTATCTAAATCGACCTTACGACCGATCAATTCATTTAAAGCCTGTAATGTATTTTCCTGCCAATTTTTCTTGGTTATGCTTTTAGGTGTAGGTGGGATGCGGGTAGTGTTTCGGGCATCACTTTGACAGGCAGTTTGGCAAAAGGCGAGCAGGATCAGTGATGACCCTAAAACCAGCTGGCTGAAAAATGATCTTTGCATTGGAAATGTCGGATTGCGCCTTTTAGGACGCAAAATTCGGTATTCTTTTCGCAAAACCCCATTATTAGAACTCATTCTCGGTAATTTGAATAAATTATTCGTAGTCAAATGTCCGAAAAACGGGCAAAAACCCCGAGGGGGAGCTTTTTTTTGAAGGAGTCTTGCAGGAACAGTTCACCGGATTCGTAGCCTGTAATTCTTCCGAAATGACTGGTTATTAAATTGTCTAAAATCAATGCAGAGAAACCCAGTGAATATAAATTAATAATAAAAAAATGACTCTTCGGGGTTAAAAGTTCGGCGCATAAGCCTATTAGCTCATTAATCTGTTCTTCCAGAAGCCATTTTTCGCCATTGGGGCCACGCCCATATGCGGGCGGGTCAAGGATGATGCCGTTGTACTTCTTGCCCCGACGTACCTCACGCTTTACAAATTTCATGGCATCCTCAACTACCCACCGGATATTATCGAGGCTGCTTAACTCCATATTTTCGCGCGACCAGTTGATAACCGGCTTTACGGCATCAACATGCGTTACATCTGCCCCGTGGGCTTTTGCCGCCAGCGATGCCATGCCCGTGTAGGCAAAAAGATTAAGAACTGTCGGTTTGTCAACCGATGCGCTACTTAGTTTTTCAGCGATAAAATCCCAGTTCACGGCTTGCTCGGGGAAGATACCCACGTGCTTGAATGAGGATAGCGTGAGTTTGGCGCGTAAATCGAGCAAGGGAGTGGCATAACTCATATTCCAGCGATCAGGAATCCTGGTTTTAAGCTGCCACTGACCTTTTTCCTGCGAGTTTTTGTCCCGGGCAAATACGGCATGGGCACGTTGATCCCATTCCATTGGGCTGAGTGATTTATCCCAAACGGCTTGGGGCTCCGGACGAATGAGGGTATACGCCCCAAATCTTTCGAGTTTTTCGAAGCCGCCCGTATCTATAAGTTCGTAGTCGGTATGTTGGGTAGGGGTAAGGAGAAGCAAATCTTAAAAAGTAATTTTATTCAAATAAAATACATCACGACGTCCCCGGCTCTGAACGTCACCAGCGGGGTTAACGATGCGCTGGACTCCCCACGCCAAATAGTGATTGGCATACCAGAAATCTACGTCGTCGGTGGATGTTTTGCGGACTTTATCGCCTTCTTTTCCGGTAGGAAGCTCCACTTTTTTTCCGCTATCAACCACCTGCTTTCCCTGGATTATTTTGCTGGTAATGGCACCGTCTTTGCTGTAAACCAGCTTCGTACGACCTTGATCTGATACCTGGACATTGATCTTTTCTTTCAATTCCATGGTTTTTACATTGTCAAAATTGATACTATTATCCCAAACTAAGCGTCCATCTTTGTCAAAGTCGGCCACTATGGCGTGAGTATATACAAATCCGTCAAAAATCTGGTTACTGTTCCCTGCCCGCGAACCGTAATAAGGATTCCATAAGTAGGGATTATAGAGACCCCGGCCGAACGGAGAACCGTACATATAAGGATTTCCATAGAAAGAATTCATCCCCAAAATGTTATTATTGTTGTTGCGGTACTCAGGATAAAAAACCTCCGAAACCATTACGTACTGATCTCCCTTGGGAATAATATCGTGGACGAGGAGGCGGTAGTTTAACTTTAACTCACTGCCCGAATCCTTCTTTTTTTTAATCCGGCGTTCGATTTTTTCCTGCTGCCGCTCGTTCATGAACGAAAAGAAATTGGCGAAGTCGGTAAAACTATGATAGCGGGTGTAAAGTACTTCGTCGGATACGATTTTGCTGATAAACATTCCCTGAGAGGCGGCGCTATTGGAATTTTGCATATTGCGATAGCCATAAGTACCAATCATCAGCTTAACTGAGTCGTTGAGAATCTGTAATTTCCCACTAAGGAAAGAGTAATCATCCTCGGGTTCGATCATAACCTGCGAGTGCATCTGGCCCAAGGCATCATAGGTGTGGGCAACAATCCGTATCTCCTTTCGATTCTTGACCGCAAAACTTACATTCACCAACTGATGCGTGGTATCGATTTCAATTGACTGAATAGCATTGGAACCCCGAATAGCAGAAGGCAGGATTTTGGTTTGCTGTGTATGTAAGTTTGTATGAATCAGTACCGGCTCATCCCGAACTGTACCCGCCATAAAAAGTGAATATCCCAATGATTTGAAGTCAGTTATTTCAAATCGATCAAGCGTATTTATGGTGAAGGTTTCCACGAAGCCCGGACCTATATTTACTTTCACAATCTGGTAAATCGGGCTGCGGTACCGACTGAAAAGGAGAAAAACCGAACCGCCATCATAGGTAGAGGCTACATAATCCAGATTATTTTCAATGGTTCCATCGATCGACCAGCGTCGTTCGAGATTGGTGTCAAAAAGCTGGACATTGTAGGCATTGCGGCCCGCCTGAGAAATAAGCAGCACCCCACGTTCGCCAAGGGGAACGGTTTGGTATGTTTCGCTCTTTTCAGGAATAGGAAGTTCGACTCTTTTGATTTCCTGAGCCGAAACGGCACTAAAAATTAAGACACACCAAGCAAAAATAAACAGGGCGCGTAAACGCATGGAGCTTCTATTCATGGGCTAATCCAACAATAATATCAAATTCTTCGGCGCGGATGGGAAGTACTGAAAGCCTTGACTGACGAACCAAAGAAAGATCTTTCAGCCGCTCATCGGCTTTAATCTGCGCTAATGTGACCGGCTTGGGAAGACGTTGTACTGGCATCAAATCTACGACCACCCACCGCTCATCGTAGGTAGTAGGATCAGGATAGTGTTCTTTCACCACTCTCGCCAGGCCAACCACCTCTTTCCCTAAATTACTGTGGTAAAAAAGTACGAGGTCCTCACACTTCATTTCCCGCAAATTGTTGCGGGCCTGGTAGTTTCGGACACCGTCCCACACCCCGCGCTTTTCTTGAACGAAGTCATCCCACGAATATTTGAAAGGTTCCGATTTGACAATCCAGTAGTTCATGGTTCCGGGACATGCTGGCAAAACACCAAGAATCAATGTGGGTTAAGCTGGGTGATAAATGATTTTTTAGTCGCCAAAATTACACATTGTTTCTGCGGGGTTAAAATCATTTCTTGATCTTTGTGTCCAAAATTGCCAACATGAATAGCTGGACCACCCATCGAGACAAGATTCTAAAGGAGCCGATTCCGGCAAGTATTTATTTCCAGTCAGTCCAAGATTTTGCACAGGTCTGGTTGAGTGGTCAGGATAGATTTATTATCACTACCTCCGGCTCGACGGGCGCCCCCAAAGAAATAGCTCTCAGCCGTAATCAGATGGTGGAATCTGCGCGAATCACGGGTCAGGTATTAGAGTTACCCTTAGGAACACGCGCCCTAGTTTGCTTGAATGTAGCCTATATTGCCGGGATGATGATGATCATCAGAGGGCTAGAACTGGGTTGGCAACTGACGATTGTTGAGCCAAGTAGTAATCCTTTATTGGATTTAGAAGGTGATTTGGATTTTGCAGCGATGGTACCCATGCAATTATCCTCCATATTAAATGAGAAACAAACACGGGAGCGAGTTGAACAATTAGGAAAGATTTTACTTGGCGGTGGAACTGTTTCGGAAGGTCTTTTGCAGGCCATTAGACAATTGAAAGTACCCGTGTACCAAAGCTATGGAATGACTGAAACAGTTTCGCACGTTGCTTTGAGACGACTAAACGGAGATAATCCCCAGGATTCTTACCACGTTATGCCGGGAATCGAGTTCGGTACTGATGGGAGGGGCTGTTTACATGTGCGCGGTGCAGTAACTGCCCATAAACTTATACAAACCAACGACCTGATTGAGATCAGTTCCCCGACAACTTTCGATTGGTTAGGCCGGGTCGATTCGGTTATTAATTCGGGCGGAGTTAAAATTTCATTAGACAAACTGGATAGAGTAACAGGAGAAGTACTTCAACAATTGAACGTATCGATTGAATATTTCAACTGGTACGAGCATGACGAAATTTTAGGTCAAAAACTGGTTCTATTCCTCGAAGGACAACCCCAAAATTTTGATGGGAAAATGCTTTTGGAAAAAATCTCTTTCCGTGTCAACCCTTACCAAACCCCGAAAGCTGCTTACTTTGTGCCAAACTTTGAAAGAACACCGACAGCCAAAATTGATAAAATAGCAACGGCTCGCAAATATTTGAACCATACTCATGAATAGACTTCCTGCCGACTGGCAAAAGCTGACAATAAAATTCCAGACTTCTGAGATCACTCCGCCCCCCTACGCCTATTTTTATACGCTGGATATTACCAAAGCAGATAGCGGGCTACACGTTGATTTTGATCATCAGTACCTGGATAGAGATGAACTGGATGAGGAAGCGATTCTTGAAGAAGGCTTTGAATTGAACAGCGATTTTGCCTGGAACGGCGAACTGGATTCTATCTGGAAAAAAGAACTGGATAAAACATTATCGAAGAATACCTTTAAAACGGAAAGCTCGGGCAGTGAGACAGAAAATTTTGCCGAGCTGGTTTTTCAAAAGGAATCTGGTGAAACCGAAACCTACTTTCCTAGTAATATAGTTGAATTCGAGTATTTTTTGCAAGAGATAATGCAGGGTATTTATGAGGAATCGGGTAAAGAAAAACCGTTCAAATTAGAGTACCGTGACATCACCCGACAAGGGGAAACCATTATTGCCTGCCTGGCCGAGTTTGCCAAACGTAGTTTTACTTTAAAGACAAACGATCATCCACCCAAAAAACTACCCTGGAACTTGACGCAGGAATTAATGGGGACAGTTTTTATGGCCGATTTCATACCAGAAGAGGCAACCCGGGAAATTCCTAAATTTAGTGGAAAGTACCTGAGTCTAGGCGATGGGCTTTGGTACGAATTCGGTGAGACGCTCGTTGAACCTACCTCAGAAAGCGAGGTTTTAAGTCGCATCGATAAACTGCTTAAACAGCTAAGCGAGGAAGCCGCCCGCTGAGGCATCACGATTCAGCTCATCGCGCAGATTCCCGAGAATTTTTTTGAGGTTTTCGTGGGTAGGTTGTGCGACTGGCATGGTCGAACTAACGAAGGCTTTCAGCTCCCAAACTTCAAGTACATCTCCGATATGAATTTCCTCAGTGCTGCCACTGTCAGATTTGAGGAGAAGTACTCCTTTATCTTTCACCCGATTGTAAACTTTTCTGGTAATAATGCCCAGGTTTTTGACCACCAAAACGTAATGGGTGCCATCTTTTATATCATACCAGTTACGCACGAAACTACCTACCAGCAAAGCACCCGGGAAACTGAAATCGTCTCTAGCCTCAAAGGCTCGGTAGTGGCCCGAGGGTAGGTTTGGTAACTGAAAAACGGGTAATTGATTTAGATAAGCAGGATTCTGATAGTTACTAAGGTAGTCGCCACTCTGACTGCGCTTCACCCATTGAATGGATTGTTGCGGAGGTTTTGGCTGTTCTTGCGGAATAGATTTGACCACACCATTTTCCTGATAATGGTTATTGAAGCGTAAAGGTGCATTGGCCGCATTTGTAGGAATAGAATTCGAAACCCGTTCGAATTTTTCGGGCTTTACCGGCTTAAAAGCTATGGGCCGCGCCACCATTCGCAGAGTAGGCTTGGGCGGCTGAAACTTGGCTATAATGGTAGATAAAGGTTGCGGAGAGGCGGGTGCCGGAGCATCATCTTGGATGAGTGGTGCCATCGGCTTGAAGGCCGGGTTAAAAGGGATTCCCAAATCCGGTGTCTCCCGCAGTCTGCGCAAATCATTTTTAAGTAAATGATCGACCGACACGCCAAAAGCGGCAGCCATATTTTTCAGATTGGTCAGGTTAGGGTTGGCTCTAGCTTCCTCGTAAGCGCCAAGTAGTGAGCGCTTGATGCCAATTTTACGGGAGAATTGCTCCTGCGTCAGGCCATTTAGGCGGCGGAGATACTTTATGTTATTGCTGACTAAAGACATTCTGATTCTGAATCAATTACCGACCAATTGGTAAAATTATTAGTAAAAGCAGAAATTACAAGAAGTCTAACGAATCACATCTGATTTTAAGTAGGTAATACCTAATTATAAACCTCTTTTCGGGCCGCTTTCAGAGTATTAGTCAATAAGCCGCAAATGGTCATTAGTCCCACACCACCGGGCACGGGGGTAATATAGCTGGATTTTGGAGCTACTTCATCGAATTTCACGTCTCCTTTTAGCGCAAATCCACTTTTTTTGGAGTCATCAACTACCCGTGTAATGCCCACATCGATCACTACGGCTCCATCTTTGACATAGTCGGCAGTGACGAACTCCGGACGACCCAACGCCACTACCAAAATATCGGCCGTTTGGCAAATTTCTATCAGGTTTTGTGTCCGGCTGTGGCAGATCGTCACGGTGCAATTGCCTGGGTATGTATTCCGCTGCATCAGGATAGCCATCGGCAACCCAACGATTTGGCTACGGCCGATGACCACACAATGCTTCCCGGAAGTCTCAATTTTTGCGCGTTCCAGCATTTCCAGTATGCCAAAAGGCGTGGCCGACAAGTACGCGGGCAATCCTTTGCACATACGTCCAACATTGATCGGATGGAAGCCATCCACATCTTTCGCGGGGTTGACGGCCTCCATTATCGTGTTTTCGGAAATATGTTTGGGTAGAGGTAGTTGCACGATGAACCCGTCCACATCGGCATCATTGTTCAATTTGTCTACTTCTTTAAGTAGTTCTTCCTCGCTGGTATTTTCTGGTAGTCTGACGAAAGTAGAGGTAAACCCGACCTGCTCGCAACTCTTTATTTTGGATGCCACGTAGGTTTCACTTGCACCGTCGTTTCCCACCAGAATAGCTGCCAGATGCGGTTTCTTACCACCTCTTGCCATCCAACTATTTACTTCGTCTTTTATTTCGGTTTTAATAGTTTGAGAAAGGAATTTACCGTCAAGTAGTTGCATAAAATAATTCAGGATATTTTAAGAGGAACCAATTATTTCGTCAGTCAACAATATTTAATAATCCATCGGATCATTCGCCACACGAATACCCGCGTTTAACTTGTTGAGTTGCTCCATTTCGGCATCGGTGATGCTAAAATCCCAAACGTCAAAATTTGCCTTAATTCGCTCCTGGTTAGTCGATTTTGGTATCGTAACCAGGCCATGTTGAATCGCCCAACGGATAAGTATCTGGTAGGTTGATTTTCCATGATTATCAGCTACCGCCACCAAGGTTGGATTGTTCTCCTGCATTCCCCGAACTAAAGGCGCATAACCTTCTGGTTGAATGGCTTTCTCCTTACAATACTCGAGCAAATCAGGTAAGTATAGAAACGGACTTTGCTCAAACTGATTGACAGCCGGAATAACGGATGCATAACCAAACAATTCATCCAGATGTGATTGGTAGTAGTTTGATACGCCAATGGCACGTACCCGTTTATCGGCGTACAGTTTTTCCAGCGCCAGCCACGTTTCTTTGCGGGTTTCACTGACAGGCCAATGTACTAAATATAAATCCAGATAATCGGTCTGAAGTCGTTGCAAACTTCGCTCGTAGGCACGCAAAGTACTATCGTAACCCTGCTCATCGTCCCAAACTTTGGAGGTGATGAATAATTCTTCCCGATTGATGCCGCTGTCTTTTATCCCCTGCCCAACTTCTTCCTCATTTTTGTAAACACTGGCCGTGTCAATCAAGCGATAGCCTGTTTCGATGGCCCAGTTGACTGCCTGACGAACTTCGTTTTTTTCGCCTGGTGCATAAATGCCCAACCCTAAAATCGGCATTTTGACCCCATTATTCAGCGTTGTGTTCTTATTTATATTCGAATTCATATCCTATTTTATACTAGGCTACTTTCACTAATTCCTCAAACAATAATGCTGCTCCTACCGTAGCCTTTTCTTTAATAAATGTCATGTTATCATTCAGCGCGATATCGGGCTGGATGGGATCTATCAGGTAAATTGGGGTACCTCTTTTAACATAATATAGTAATCCTGCTGCCGGATAAACGGCTAAGGAAGTACCGATAACCACAAAAATATCGGCTTCCTCCGAAATTTGAGTCGCCACGGTCATCATAGGTACTTGCTCGCCGAACCATACGATGTGGGGGCGAAGCTGGCTTCCCTCAGCGCACAGGTCGCCCGTTTTGAGCTCCCAACCCTCTATGTCATAAACCAAATTTGGGTTTCGGGTACTGCGTGATTTGAATATTTCACCGTGCAAATGTACTACCTTACTCGACCCCGCAAGCTCGTGCAGAGGATCAATATTCTGAGTAATAATCGTGACGTCAAAGTATTCTTCCAATTCAGCCAAAATATAATGAGCACGATTTGGTTTAACATCCAGAGCCTGCCTACGACGTTCGTTGTAGAACTTAAGTACCAGTTCTGGATCGCGCAGCCAGGCTTCCGGCGTGGCCACATCTTCCACTCGATGCTCTTCCCATAAACCGCCGTTGTCCCGGAACGTTTTGATTCCGCTCTCGGCGCTGATACCCGCTCCCGAAAGGACAACTAGTTTTTTCATTATGCTTTCTTTGCCTTTTTAGGGGCTGCTTTCTTTTTGGGGGCTGTCTTTTTCCTAGCCTTGGGCGGGGCTTTGTCTTCTTGTCCCTCAGCCAGTTTCAGAACATCGGCATAGGTAAGCTCGGCGGGCTCCATGTCTTTGGGAATCTTAATATTGCGCTTGCCAAAGGTAATGTAAGGGCCGTACCGACCATTGACGACCTTAGCATCAGGATTTTCATCATACTCCCGAATCAGCCGATTACTATCGAGTTTGCGTTTGGCCTCAATAATCTCGATAAGTCTCTCTTCGGTGACCGCCATTGGATCATCGGTTTTTTCCAAGGAATAGAACTTTCCGTCATGTTTGACGTAAGGCCCATATTTCCCGATGTTGACAACCAGAGCCAAGTCCTCAAAAAAACCGACCTCACGGGGTAGTTTAAATAATTCAAGTGCGTCCTCCAGCGTGATGGTTTCCATCAGCTGACCTTTAAGAAGGCTGGCAAATTTCGGCTTTTCTTCGTCTTCGGCATCGCCGATTTGAACATAAGGTCCGTATCGGCCAATCCTGGCGCTAATTGGTTTGCCTGTTTCGGGATCTTCGCCGAGATGGCGGGTAGTTAGACTCTTGTCAATTTTTTCGCCTTCGGCATCGGTGACTTTCTGATGGAATTTTTTGTAAAAGCCATCGATCATATCCTGCCATTGTACTTTGCCATCCGCTATGTTATCAAAATCCTTTTCAACGTGAGCGGTGAAAGAGAAATCTACGATATCATCGAAATTGGCAACCAGAAAATCGTTGACGATCATCCCGGCGCTAGTCGGAAATAGTTTAGCTTTTTCGTTGCCGAAAGTCTCCGTGTTCTCCTGTTTCCTGATTTTATTATCTTTGAGCGTAATCTCATTGTACTTACGCTCCTGACCCTGACGGTCTTCCTTGACCACGTATTCGCGGCGGATAATCGTTGAAATGGTCGGGGCATACGTCGAAGGACGTCCAATACCCATTTCTTCCAGTTTCTTCACCAGACTTGCCTCCGTGTACCGCGGCGGATTGCGCGTAAACCGCTCGGTGGCTTTAAGAATGTCTAAATCCAGCTTTTGGTCGATGCTGAGCGGTGGTAGCATCCCTTTTTGCTCTTCGTCTTCATCGTCGCTCGACTCTAAGTAGACTTTTAAGAAACCTTCAAACTTAATGACTTCACCCTGAGCTACCAATTGCTCAGAGGTAGTTGAGATACCAATCGTTGCCGTGGTCCGTTCCAGTTGCGCGTCCGACATCTGGGAAGCAATGGCCCTTTTCCAGATTAGTTCGTACAAACGCTGCTCGTTTCGGTCACGGCTGCCTACCAGGGTGGAGAAATCCGTTGGCCGGATGGCTTCGTGGGCTTCCTGCGCTGATTCAGACTTTGTTTTGAATACGCGTTCCTTATGATATTCCTGGCCATATTCCTTATTGATCTGATCTTTGGCTTTTTGCATCGCCTCGCCAGAAAGATTTGTGGAGTCCGTTCGCATGTAGGAAATTTTCCCCGCTTCATAAAGACGCTGCGCGACGGTCATAGTCTGAGAAACTGAAAAACTCAATTTCCGGGAAGCTTCCTGCTGCAAAGTTGAAGTAGTAAAAGGAGCTGCCGGAGTTTTCTTGGCAGGTTTAGTTTCCAGGCTTTTTATCTGGAAAGTGGCTCCTACACATTTTTTTACAAATTCTTCGGCAAGTTCTTGATTGTCAAAATTTTTGGGTAGTTCAGCACTTAAAATTTTTCCATTTCCCAGATCAAAATCCGCCGTAACTTTATAACTACTTTTAGGCTCGAATGCTTCTATTTCTCTCTCCCGATCCACAACCACCCGGACAGCAACAGACTGTACCCTCCCGGCGGAAAGCGATGATTTTCCTATGCGGATTTTTTTCCACAGTACTGGGGAAAGCTCATATCCTACAAGGCGGTCGAGGATACGTCGTGCCTGCTGGGCATTAACCAGATCAATATCGATCGTGCGCGGCTTGCTGATTGCAGACTGAAGAGCCGATTTGGTAATCTCTCGGAAAACGATCCTTTTTGTAGAATCAGGCAGACCAAGAGCCTCTTTCAAATGCCATGAGATGGCCTCACCTTCACGGTCATCATCCGTGGCCAGCCAGACATCTGACCCCTTGGCCATCTTTTTTAATTCATTGATTACTTTGATCTTATCACCAGATACTTCGTAAACCGGTTCGTATCCGTTTTCAGTATCTACACCCATATCCTTGGCAGGCAAATCGCGCACATGGCCATAACTTGACATGACTGTGAAATCGGTTCCCAGGTATTTTTCAATGGTTTTGGCCTTCGCCGGCGACTCTACAATCACCAGATTTTTCGACATAGTAGGGTAGGTTGAATTTTTAGGAATGGTGTTGAATAGGTGTCAAATATAGAGGAGTTTCTTGCAAAACTTAAACCCGTCAAGAAATTGGTAGAGCAATACTGTCAAACTATTCACTCTTGGATTTGCCCTTGTATTTAGCAAGAATGCGGGCTGAAAGGTTCAATATTTACCCCCAGCACAATCAAAAAAAGTATTTAGATGGCTTTTAAATTTGGCCTTTGGAACACGATTCCGGGCAAAAAATCGCCGAAATTTCGTACTTTTATGCTTTCAAGAAAACTATCCATTAAAAAGAAGCAAAACCAACCTTATGGCATTTGACTTAGACATGATCAAGGGCGTATATGCCCGCATGGAACAGCGAATTACCGCCGCCCGCGAAGTTGTGGGTCGTCCCCTTACACAAGCCGAAAAAATATTGTATTCCCACCTTTGGGAGGGTACAGCTACTCAAATATATGAACGCGGCAAAGCTTACGTGGATTTTGCCCCGGACCGGGTTGCCATGCAGGATGCTACCGCTCAGATGGCCCTGTTGCAGTTTATGCAGGCCGGACGCCCGCAGGTAGCCGTGCCATCAACCGTACACTGCGATCACCTGATCCAGGCCGAAGTTGGAGCCGAAAAGGATTTGGAAGTAGCAAAGAATCGCAACAAAGAAGTGTATGATTTTCTTTCTTCGGTTTCTGATAAATACGGATTAGGCTTCTGGAAACCTGGTGCCGGTATAATCCACCAGGTAGTTTTGGAAAACTACGCTTTTCCGGGCGGGATGATGATCGGAACCGATTCCCATACGCCCAATGCCGGTGGTCTCGGGATGATCGCCATTGGCGTGGGGGGAGCCGACGCCAGCGACGTAATGTCAGGCCTTGCTTGGGAGCTCAAAATGCCTCGGCTTATCGGTGTGAAACTGACCGGTAAACTTTCGGGCTGGACCTCCGCCAAAGACGTTATTTTGTGGGTAGCCGGTCAACTTACAGTAAAAGGCGGCACCGGATACGTCGTGGAATATTTTGGCTCCGGCGCGGAAAGTCTTTCCTGCACGGGAAAAGGTACCATCTGTAACATGGGAGCCGAAATTGGCGCTACTACTTCTTTGTTTACATACGATGAAAAAATGGCCGAGTACCTTCGCTCTACCGAGCGGGCCGACATCGCCGAAGCCGCTGAGAATGTTCGTGAACACCTGCGGGCTGATGAGGAAGTCTACGAAAATCCCGAAGACTACTACGATCAGGTAATCGAACTCGACCTTTCGACTCTGGAGCCTCATATAAATGGACCTTTCACTCCCGATTTGGCCTGGCCTTTGTCAAAATTTGCCAAAGCGGTGGTCGAAAACGAATGGCCCGAGCGCCTCGAAGTAGGGCTGATCGGTTCCTGCACCAACTCTTCTTACGAAGATATGACCCGCGCCGCCTCAGTGGCCGGGCAAGCTTCCAAAAAGAATATTAAAGCAAAAGCCGAGTTTACGATTACTCCCGGTTCGGAAATGGTACGCTTTACCGCTGAACGCGACGGAATTCTGGATACTTTCGAAAAAATTGGCGGCGTTGTGCTGGCCAATGCCTGTGGACCTTGTATCGGGCAGTGGGCGCGGCATATGGATGACCCATCGCGTAAAAATTCTATCATTACCTCCTTTAACCGGAATTTTGCCAAACGTAACGATGGTAACGTAAGTACCCACGCTTTCGTGGCTTCTCCCGAAATCGTGACTGCCTTCGCCATTGCGGGTGACTTGACGTTCAACCCAATGACTGACAAGTTGAAAAATGAGGATGGTGAGGACGTCATGCTTGACGAGCCACGCGGTATCGAACTACCTATCCAGGGCTTTGATGTTGAAGATGCCGGTTATCAGTCGCCCGCTGAGGATGGTAGTAAAGTACAGGTCATTGTCGATCCAGAATCAGATCGTCTGCAATTGCTGGACCCATTCGAAGCATGGGAAGGCACTGATCTGAAAGGTTTAAAACTTTTGATCAAGGCAAAAGGGAAATGTACAACTGATCACATTTCAATGGCTGGACCATGGTTAAAGTACCGCGGGCACCTGGACAATATTTCCAATAATATGCTCATTGGCGCTATTAACTATTATAATGACAAGTCCAATTCTGTTAAAAACCAGTTGACGGGAGAATACGGTGAAGTACCTGCTACGCAGCGGATCTATAAAGCGCAAGGCATTGGTACGGTAGTAGTCGGAGACGAAAACTACGGCGAAGGATCGTCGCGTGAACATGCGGCGATGGAACCACGCTTTCTGGGCGTACGAGCTATCATTGTAAAATCTTTTGCCCGTATTCACGAAACGAACCTTAAAAAACAAGGGATGTTGGGTCTGACGTTTGCCGATCCGGCCGATTACAACAAAGTACAGGAGGATGATACGATCGATATTCTTGGCCTGACTGAGTTCGCTCCCGGCAAGCAGCTAACAATTAAGCTGCACCATGCGGATGGTACTTCCGAAGAGTTTCCGGTGAATCATACCTACAACCAGCAACAAATCGAGTGGTTCAAGGCAGGCTCAGCGTTGAACATCATTCGGGCTACGGTTGGAGCGTAGTATATCTGAAAAGTTCTGCGAAGCTAAGACCCCGATATTTTAATCGGGGTCTTATTTTTTAATAGCCATTTTATTATCAAGTTCAGAATACAGATAGAGTTTTAGGCTGAATTAAATTTTTTTTTGAAAACTACCATAATTGAATATTAAGCTAATTAGCAATGCTATGAATGTACTTATCGGCCGGGGGACGGTTCTGCTTTTCTTCCAATCAGCCATTTTGTTTATCTCGATAAACACTTTTGCGCAAACAGACTCTATTTCTACTACCCAGCTCGATGAAATAACAGTCAATGCCTTTGAATCCCGGCGAAATATTCTGGAAACTACCGCCTCGGTGGGCGTAATAAGCCCCAGAACGCTTGAAAGGTACCCAACTACCACCTTCATCAATGCGGTCAATTCGGTACCTGGCGTCAGGATGGAAGAGCGGTCGCCAGGCAGCTATCGTTTTTCGGTTCGGGGTAGTTTGCTCCGGTCACCATTCGGCGTCAGGAACGTAAAGTTTTATTGGAATGGCATTCCACTTACCGACGCCAACGGTAACACACCGCTCAACGCGCTGGATTACGGCTCAGTGAGTCGAATGGAGATTATTAAAGGACCAGGCAGTAGTGTGTATGGCGCCGGCACTGGCGGAGTTGTGTTACTTTCCACCGCCGCCCGAACGGAAGAAAACAAAGTTGAGCAGGCGGTGGGTTTTGGCAGCTATGGTTTCCAAAGTCGTAATACTGAAGTAAGCATTGGCGATGTATCGGTGCGCTACGGGCACCAGCAGCAGGAAGGGTACCGTCAGCATAGCAGTATGGTACGCGATGTTTTTCAATTTAATTCAACCTCCCAGATCGGCGAGAAAGCCACGCTCTCGCTGCTGGGGATTTACTCTGATCTGAATTACCAAACCCCGGGCGGAATCAATCTTGCCCAATACCAGCAGGATCCGACACTGGCCCGGCAGCCTACCCCCACACTTCCAGGAAGCCAAACGCAGAATGCAGGGATTCACTCCAAATACTCACTTTTTGGTATCCAGCATAAGTTTGTACTCTCGCGGCACTGGAATCAGTCGCTGTCGTTATATGCAACAACCAATGATTTTGCCAATCCTTTTATCTCTAATTATGAGAAGCGGAGTGAATTTGGGTTCGGGGGCAGAAATATCTGGGTGTTTTCCGGTGAAATTGGAAATGCCAACTTGCAATGGACCAGCGGGTTTGAGTGGCAATATGGTAAGTCGGATCAGCGGAATTATGATAATAACAAGGGAATACCCGGCAGCTTCCAGACATCGGAAGATATACGCAGCAATGCCTTAACGACTTTCACCCAGGCTGAAATCAAATTATTTCGCTCCCTCATTTTGAATGGTGGAATTAGTCTCAATGCCAATCGTTTCGGTTACGAAAGGTTTTTTCCTACGCCCTACTCAGAGGAAGAAAGAAAATTCAAAAACGTAATCAGCCCCCGAATTGCAATCAATCAGGCTCTTGGCCAAAAATGGTCTGTTACGGCTTCGCTTAGTTCGGGCTACTCGCCACCTACTTTGCAGGAGGTGCGACCCTCCGCCGGTGGATTCCGAAATGATTTACAGCCTGAATTTGGATTTAATCGGGAAGTATCACTGCGGCGGGTGGGTGAGAAATTACTATTGGATATAACCGCCTACCAATTTTCTTTGAAAGAAACCATTGTCCGCCGTTCGGATGCGCAAGGCGCTGAATTTTTTATCAACGCCGGTCAAACCGACCAAAAAGGCCTTGAATGGCAAATAGAGTATGGCTTGGTTCGGAATGCCGGAATTCTTCAAAACGTTAAAATCTGGAATGCCGGGACAGCAACCAACTACCGTTTTCAGGATTACCAGCAGGGAGCAGATGACTTAGGAGGAAATCGCCTGCCGGGCGTACCTGCTTTTAGCCAAAATTCCGGGCTGGATATCTTTTTTAAAGGAGGATTGGCCGCATTCATAACCTACCAGCATGTCGGTAAGATTTATTTGAACGATGCCAATTCAGTGGAAGCGCCAGACTACGATCAAATCATGCTTCGTCTTAGCTGGAATAAAAACTGGAATAATCATTTTTATTCAGAGGTGTCAGCCTCAGCCGAATTTGTTTCGGCAGACATCTATAGCCTGGGTTATGATTTGAATGCTTTCGGCAGCCGCTACTATAATGCCGCGCCAAAGCAGACTCAATGGCTTGGTGCCAAAGTGGGTTGGCGCTGGTGAAGTACTTGGAGAGCCAATTTCAGGCACCCATAATTTAAGCGAAAGCTTTAAGTATGCTATTACCTCCCAAAAATAAAGTGACCAGGAAGATCAGTACTAAAAAGATATTCTGAGTGGTAGAATTGGTATAATCTTCTGGAAGAATATCCTTATCATTTACACATCGAAAGAGTTGCCAGGTCACGAATGGTAATAGTAAACCATTGGCCACCTGCGCAGCTAGTATAACCGGAATTGGTTTGAATTGGAATACGCCAAAAATTACACCAAGTACCAGGACTACTTGCCAGATGTAGGAAGTACTTTGTGGACTAACGGACAGCAATGATTTGGCGGCGATTGAAGCGGCGAAAGGAGCAGTGACGACGGAGGTGAATCCGGCGCCAAAAAGCCCTACCGCATATAGTACCTCGCCGGACTTTCCTAACCTTTGTCCAAGTACCTGAGCCGCGTTTTGAAAAGAAAATTCGCCGACAATGAGTGTCCCGGCCAGTAGTATCGACATTGAAATAAGCCCGCCGATAATAACTGCCAGGTTGATTCCCTGCCGCATTTCGCCAATACTCTGCCCCTGGCCAATCCCCGAACCAAGAAATAAATTGTAAGGCACGATAGTCGTGCCGATGAGACCGGTGATAACTAATGCAGAGTTATTGGGGAAATTTGGTATCAGGCTGTTGACAAAAATTTGGGAAGGGTTTTGAAAGGCCTTCAAGCTTACAAACAGAAATGCGAAGCCCAGAATAAAAACAATTAGACCCAGCAAGCGGGTGAGCACGGATACGTTGCGAATAGCTAACAATATGTAGGCGGCAATGCCTATACAAATACTCAAAACCCAGGATGGCACTTCGGCAATGAGCTTCAAACCAGCCGCTGCACCTAAAACATTTCCTGCTTCGTAGGCGGCACAACCGAGAATAACACCGATTGCCAGTAGTCGGCAGATCCAGATTCCGCCCTTTCCGTGGCGGAATAACATAATCTCTCCCAAATTCTTTCCGGACGCCAATGTCAATCGAGCCGCCGTTTCCTGCAAAACTATGGTGGCCAGAATGGAAAAAGTTAAAGCCCAAAGTAGGGATGTTCCGAAATTTGCTCCCGCTAATGAACAGGTAGTTACGGTACCTGGGCCGATAAAGGCGGCTGAGATGACCGACCAAAAGAGCATTCGCGATATGCCCTTACCAAGAGAAAGAGACTTCAAGTTATTTTAATAAGGTTTGATAGCAATGAATATTCAACCTTTGTAGGGCAGTTATGCGCGAAACTCCTCGACCATCTTCAATTTCAGTCAGCGTACACTCAAATTTCTTCGCCATACCCGCCCCCTCCCGGTGTTTCGATGCGGAGGCGGTCGCCTTTGCCAACGGCTACACTACACGTTCCGGGAAACTTTTCGATTTTTCCATTTGCGCGTAAAATCGTTTCATCGGCGGTTTGGCCACTTTCACCACCTGCCATCCCATAAGGGGCGAAGTACCTGTGCTGAGTCAGCAGCGTGACATCAAGATTATCCAGAAACTCGAATTCGCGCACGATGCCATCCCCACCGCGCCAATGGCCCTTACCGCCTGAATCCTGCCGTATTCCGAACCGCCTCACCCGCACAGGATAGCGGCGTTCTAACTCTTCGACGTCAGTTATTCTGGTATTGGTCATATGCTGGTGCACTCCCGAGCGACCTGCAAAGCCTTTTCCTGCGCCCGCGCCGCCGCCGATGGTTTCATAATAGCCAAGTCGTTCGTTTCCAAACAGAAAATTATTCATGGTACCCTGGCTGCAGGCTGCCAGTTCAAAGGCTTTGAGCAAAGTATCAACCAGTCGCTGGCTGACTTCGGTATTTCCTCCTACCACCGCCGGACAAAGTCTGGGGTCATCTTCAAAATTCGGATTTAGCAAAGTGTTTTCGGGGAGTTGAATCTGTACTTGCCACATCAACCCGTCATTGAGCGGAATTTCCTTATTCACCAAAAGGCGGAGTACATAAAGAATTGCGCTGTGCAGAATACTTAGATTAGCGTTGAGATTATGCGGATGAACGCCTGAAGTACCCTTGAAATCGAAAACCATACCGTCGGTGTTTACCTCGATGCTAACCGAAATTCGGTAACCATCATCAAGAAATTCCGAAGCGGCGATTTTTTTGTTAAGATACGGTTGGAGTGCGATCTGTAATTGCTGCTGGGCGTTACTTTTGAGTTTGCCCATATAATAACGGACTTTTTCCAAGCCATACTGTCTCACAAGTTTCAATAAATTGTCCTGGCCTTTGCGTAAGGAAGACAAGGCGGCTACCATATCCGCTTCATTTTCAGCCCACATTCGGGTAGGGTAGGGACCTTCGTTAAATATCTGCCGAATTGCATCCCAGTGCGGCTCTCCTTTCTTAACCAGATATTGGGGTAGTATAGTGACGCCTTCCTCGTATACAAACTTTGCATCCGGTGGCATCGAACCGGGACGACTACCCCCGATTTCTGCGTGGTGCGCCCGGTTGATGACATATCCCACCAAGGTATCGTCATCAGTAAACACACCCGCCAGCAATGTGACATCAGGTAAGTGTGAGCCGCCATATTTTGGGTGATTGGTAATCACGACGTCCCCCGGCAAAATATCAATTTTATTCCGCACGAGTCGGGCACACAGCCCCAGACTTCCTAAATGTACCGGAATGTGGGGGGCATTGACCAGTAGTTCAGCGTCTGCATCCAGCAAGGCGCAGGAAAAGTCCAGGCGCTCTTTAACATTAACTGAAAAAGCGGTTCGCTGCAATTGAGCCCCCATTTCTTCGGCGATAGCATAGAAGCGATTGGTAAATAATTCCAGCTCGATTTCTTCCGGCTGTTCCTGACTGGTAGTAGAAACTTTATTGTTTTTATGGGTTAAAATCAGGTCCAGGCTGGGCTGCATTGTAAAATTCCAGCCATTGGGCAAAAAGATAGTTGAACTTTGGGCAGTGACAACACAGGGTCCGGCAGCCGTATGTCCGGCTTTCAGATTTTCGAAGCGATAAACATCAAATACCTTAGATGGGTCAATTGGTACTTTAATAGTTTTCTCAGCCTGAATTTGAATGATTTCAGGTTCAGTAGCTGAAAATGAAGGTAGCTCCAACTTTTCCTGAACCTGCAAACGAATACTTTCCAGCTCTATAGTTCGGTTTTCCGGTACATAGCCATAGAGGTTTTCGTATTGTTTTAGAAAATTTTCGGTCGTTTTATCGCCTTCAAAAGGTACTTCCAGGGCGGTTTCCTGCCCCGTATATCGTAAGAATACCGAGGCAAATCCACGCTCGGTTTCTTCGATACCTTCTAGCGAAAGTATTTGTTGCAAATCGGCTTCCATTTCTGAAAACCAACTTGATAACGATAATTGACTATGTTCCCAATCGGCAAGTACTTGTCGGGTGGCAATGCGACTGAGTTGGGCCTGTCCCATACCCACCGCGCTGAATATTCCTGCTTCGTGTGGAATGATAACTTTCTCGATATGGAGTAGTTCGGCAAGCTGGCATCCGTGTAATCCGCCTGCCCCGCCGAACGTCATCAGAGCATAGTCAGCCGGATCAACCCCTTTGCTCACCGAGATTTTAAGAATTCCCTCGGCCATTTTTTCGTTGGCAATGCGTTCTAGGCCAATCAATACTTCCTGCCCGCTGAGGTTATTCCCGGTTTTAAAGCTGATTTCGTCAATGAGTTTATGTAATGCTTCAATGGCATTTTCAACACTAATCGGAATCTCGAACTGACTCGTATCGAGCTTACCCAACAGCAGATTAACGTCGGTAATCGTTAACGGCCCGCCCACCCCATAGCAAGCCGGGCCTGGATCGGCACCGGCACTTTGTGGACCAACGCGCAAAGTGTACCCATCATACCAGCATATTGACCCTCCACCCGCAGCGACCGTTTCTATCGCGAAACTGGGATTGAGCATTTCATAACTGTCAATCTGAGTGAGATAGCTTAGAACAGGACGTCCATCTGTCCGGGCAGTATCCGTGCTGGTACCTCCCATATCGAAGGTCAGGATTTTTTGAAAACCTAGTTTTTGAGCCAGTCGGGTGGCGGCTATCATTCCACCGGCCGGGCCACTCAGGAGGCTATCTTTGGCGTAATAGTTCTCGCTATTTACCAATCCCCCGGCACTGGTCATCACCTGGATGGAGACCTCCTTCATACTTTTCTGAATATTATTCAGATAGGCTCCGATAATCGGGGCAAGGTAGGCATCCACCGCCGCCGTCTGGGTGCGGCGGAGGTAATGAATGTGGGGAAAGAGGGTTACGGCAGAAGATACTGGAAAATCACTGTTGTGTCGGAGATAATCAGCGATTAGGTTTTCGTGGGCAGGATTGCGATAAGCATTCAGAAGTGATAGTGCTACCGATGAGAATTCCCCCTTTTCCAGATACTCCAGCAGCCTTTCTAACTCATCGGGGCCGAGCGCTCCCAACACTTTACCCTTCGAATCCACACGTTCATCCACCTCGAAAACATCCGTGTACAACGGAATAGGTTCGGGGATGTTTAACTGAAACAAATGAGGACGTTGCTGAGTCCCGATTCTCAACAAATCCTTAAATCCTTTCGTGACGACCAATAGCGTTTTGGCCCCCTTTTTTTCCAGCAGAGCATTGGTACCCTTGGTCGTGCCGATGCGAAGCTGAATTTTTGGAAAGGGTAAACCAAGCTTGGTATTAGTTACCAACCGGATCGCTAATACCGGGGCCTCTTCTTCACTGGTCAGGTCAAAATCTGTATTTGATAATGCCGGAATGTTTTCTTCCAGCGTTAGAATCCGGTTGCGATAATCGATGGCTAAAAGTTTGGTGCTGATATTGCGCTCAGGAATCCTTAAAGTATAGTTTTCCAGTAAGGCACTATTATGGTTCCAGGGAGCCTCAAAGCTATAGTTGTACGGGTCGATCTTACGGGTGATTCTACCGCGCAAGTTACCACTGCTAAGTACCTTGATGCGATGCACCTCGCCATTTGGATTGTAGGCTATGCAGTCGGTAAAAGTGCCTCCCGTATCGATGTGAATATGCCAGGTACCTTGATGTGTCACCAGATGAGGGAAAATGGTATCTACGAAAAAAGGAAATTTCCGGCTTATTTACCAGCCGAGATAAGATTGGCGAATAACCGATAGGCTCCCGGCACGCCAGCGGGCAGCTCCCGAAAAAAGGAAATTCCCGTATATATATAAATTCCCTTTCCGTATTTGGTATAGATCAGGCTACCGCGAAGTTCTTCTTCCCCGGGATCTTTACTGGCGAAAACGGGTGTATAATTTTTTTCAAAATCAGAAGCAAAATACAAACCTCGCTCCTGTATCCAGCCTTCAAAGTCCTTTTGAGTAATTTTATTCGGTTGGTTCAATAATGGTTCGTTTGGATTCAGAAACTTTATGGTGGCAGTCTCGTCGGTTACCCGGTCACGGCTTATATCGAATGGATACGGCCCCATATTGTCCACTTTAAGGCCATTGGCCAGAAAACCATTGCGGGCCGTAGTGTACTGCACGACCATGGTACCTCCATTTTTTACGTAGTCCATGAGTTTTTGTTGGTAAAAACCCAGTCGATCCTCGGTATTATAAGCTCTGACGCCCACCACAATGGCATCATATCCGCCTAAATCTTTACCTAACTCTTTTTCGTCCAGCATAGTCACCTCGGTTCCCATCTGCCGGAGTGCGGCAGGTACTTCGTCGCCGGCTCCGGCGATATAGCCTATTTTTTGGGCCAGATTCTTAATATTTAGTTTCACTAATTCTGTCTCGGCGGGAGGAAAAAGCGTTTGGGTCGGGATGTGCCGAAACTCTACACTCCGCAGACTATAAGATAAAGTACCTCGATCGGTTGTTACTTTCACCGCCATTTTTCCTTCACTGTCACCTGCGGGTGGCGTTACTTTCACCGTGAATATTTTTTCTTCGTATTTGTCTTTTGTGGAAAACTCTATTTGGGCAGGCTCTACTTTCCAACCCTTTGGCATATCGAAAGTAATTTTCCCTTTCATGTTAGGCTCATGGGCCTTCAATAATAAATCGACTGACTTCGGTTGTTGGTCGGCAAATACAAAAACCTGCTCCGAGAGATTCACTGTTACCGCCGGGCGCAACTCAAAGGGACGGTAGATTTCCCCTTCCGAAGGATCGACAGATTTATATTTCCAGGGGGAGCTGAAAGTGAAAGTACTACCTTCAATGAAAAAGGTATATGAGGTTTCCAGTTCAGCATCATTTTCGGGTTTTCCCACAAGCTCGGGATTATCGAACTGAAACACTTTTCGATCTTTAATCGGCTTACGCAACCAGTATGGCTGTGTAATCGAAAGGTCCTTTGGTATTTTAATTGTTTTATCAAATTGAAGGGCTTCAAAGGAATTGAGCGAGACATTGAGCGTGCTGTCAAAGGTTGCGCCTGACATACTAATGCTTTTCAAAGTGACAGGGATCGATGAACGATTGACTACTTTCACATTAACATTCGCTTTACCGCCCGGTGATGCCGAATAGTCCGCTGGATTTGTCTCAAACCATAATCCCAGGCTCTCCTTAATTATTTCCTTTACCTCTTCCTTTTTCTTTTTGACATAAAAATCATTCGGGTCCAATGTTTCTAGCTCTTTGTAAATGTTTACTAAGGCTGGAACCGATGCCGAAGGTTGAGTGAGATCAAAATCCGCAATTACTTTCTGAATCATCTGGCTGACCTTGCCGCTGTTTTTTACACGATTCCAACTTAAATCGATGTCGTCGAACAGGTCTTCTTTGGCAGGTTCACCATCTACATGCAGCATGAAATCCTTCCTGAGGTTGATATTAGGGGCCGAGCCGAATCCCTGTGTCTTGTGCATGGAACGGCTGGAGGCAGCGATTTCACTGTATGATTTTCCGAGTATGGCATTATATCCGCTCAGATCTACCTCCACGTAATTTCCCGCGTCGGTTGGGGCGTTATTCTGGAATCCTCGGGAATACGTATTCCAAACAATTCTCTTGGGTTGCCATGGTTTTACATATTTAAGCTGTTCAGGATATTTGGTTGGGTCACCACTGATTTTGAACGCCTCATGGGCCAGGTAAGCGGAGGAATTATGATGACCGTGGCCCGCACGCTCATCGGGAGGGAACCGAGTGATCAATACATCGGGCCGGTATTTACGAATCAGGTACACGACATCGCCAAGAATCAAGTCTTCTCCCCAAAAATCAAGTGTTTCCTCGCGGGTTTTAGAGTACCCAAAATCATAGGCATGGGTAAAAAGCTGCTGGGCTCCGTCTGTTCGACGGGCGGCGAGTAGTTCCTGGGTTCTGATTATGCCAATGTACTCACCCTGCTCGGAGCCGATAAGATTCTGGCCTCCATCGCCACGAGTAAGGGCCAGGTAGTAAGTACTTACAAGCCTTTCCTTCGCCAGATAGGCCAGAAGCAGGCTGTTCTCGTCGTCGGGATGGGCAGCAATATGCATTGCGCTGCCAAGAACATTCAGTTTTTTTAGGTTAAGAAATATTTCCCCGGAAGTGGGATTAGGCGCCTGAGCAAATAAGGAAATATTTAAAGCCAGTAGACAAAGAAATAGGGCGAATATCTTTTTCATGTAAAATAAATGGTTGTACAAAAGCCAAAGTACCATCAAAGATAGTCTGTTCAAACGGCATGCGCCAAATTATCCAGTAATCTGGACAAATAATACTACTCTTTTGAAAATGGTTGGGCAAGTGTGGGCCAATCCGCTATATTTGCCCGATTTTTCACTACAAAAACCATTTTTACTCGTAACATGGATAGTATTATTTACCTGGTACCCGCCTTCGGTCTGGTGGGATTGCTTTACACCGCTTGGCGATTCAGTTGGGTCTCTAAGCAGCCCGCGGGCAACGCCGAAATGCAGCGGTTATCCGGCTACATCGCCGACGGGGCAATAGCTTTTCTTAAAGCAGAATGGAAAGTTCTGGCCATGTTTGCCTTACCGACTGCCGCACTTCTCTTCTGGCTAGGTTCGGACGAGGGTACTCCGGAGCGTCCCATTCATTCGTCTCCTCTAATTGCAGTAGCCTTCCTGATCGGGGCAGTTTTCTCCGCGTTTGCAGGTTATATCGGCATGAAGATCGCGACTAAGGCAAACGTTCGGACCGCAGAAGCAGCCCGATCTTCCTTGTCCAAAGCTTTGCAGGTATCTTTTACGGGTGGTTCAGTAATGGGTATGGGTGTAGCTGGTCTGGCTGTACTTGGCCTGGGTGGATTATTCATTATTTTTTATCAATACTTCGCGCCCGGTTTGCCGCTAAATTCTGAAGAAATGCGGAAAGCCATTGAAGTACTGGCCGGATTTTCGTTAGGTGCCGAATCAATCGCCCTGTTTGCTCGCGTAGGAGGAGGTATTTACACCAAAGCGGCTGACGTCGGCGCTGACCTGGTTGGTAAAGTTGAGGCCGGTATTCCCGAAGACGATGTACGTAACCCTGCCACAATCGCTGATAACGTGGGTGACAACGTGGGGGATGTAGCCGGTATGGGGGCCGACTTGTTCGGTTCGTACGTTGCTACCATTTTGGCAACCATGGTGCTGGGACAGGAAATCGACGTAGCTTCCACTGATGCTTATGGCGGATATTCTCCCGTGTTGTTACCTATGATGATTGCCGCCGTAGGACTTTTGGCTTCCCTTGTATCTACATTCTTTGTACGTATCAGCAAGGAAACTGCTTCGGTACAGAATGCCCTGAATCTCGGAAACTGGGCATCGGTTATTGTTACTTTTATCGCTTCTTATTTTTTGGTGAAAGGTATTCTTCCCGAAACCCTAAATCTGCGCGGTTTTGAATTTACGTCAAATGGAGTGTTTTACGCCATTGTAACGGGTCTCATCGTAGGCGCTTTAATGTCAATAATTACAGAGTACTATACTGCAATGGGCAAGCGCCCGGTGGATTCGATTGTACAGAAATCCGGGACGGGCCATGCCACCAACATTATTGGTGGATTGGCTGTCGGTATGGAATCTACGGTACTGCCGATCCTGGTATTGGCGGGCGGTATTATTCTCTCTTACAAATTTGCCGGTCTGTACGGTGTTTCTATTGCGGCGGCAGGAATGATGGCTACCACAGCTATGCAGCTGGCGATCGATGCTTTTGGTCCAATTGCCGACAATGCTGGCGGTATTGCGGAAATGTCTCAGTTGCCGCCCGAAGTGCGCGAACGTACCGACAACCTCGATGCTGTAGGTAACACGACCGCTGCAACCGGTAAAGGCTTTGCTATTGCTTCTGCAGCTTTGACATCTCTTGCATTGTTTGCGGCTTTTGTTGGCATCGCGGGTATTCGGGCCATCGATATTTACAAAGCCGATGTGTTGGCCGGACTGTTTGTTGGTGGAATGATTCCGTTCATTTTCAGTGCACTCGCTATTTCCGCAGTAGGAAAAGCCGCCATGGAAATGGTTAATGAAGTACGCCGACAGTTCCGGGAAATTCCCGGCATCATGGAGTATCAGGCAGAGCCAGAATACGAGAAATGTGTAGCCATATCTACCCAGGCTTCTTTGAAGCAGATGATTTTGCCAGGGGCCATCGCATTGATTACACCAGTGATCGTTGGTTTCACGATGGGACCAGAAGTACTTGGTGGCTTGTTGGCGGGTGTTACTGTTTCGGGTGTATTGATGGGAATTTTCCAATCCAACGCGGGCGGTGCCTGGGACAACGCCAAAAAGTCGTTCGAAAAAGGTGTCCTGATCGACGGCGAAATGTATTACAAAAAGTCTGAGCCACACAAGGCTTCCGTAACCGGTGATACCGTAGGCGATCCCTTCAAAGATACTTCCGGCCCCTCGATGAATATCTTAATTAAGCTAATGTCAATTGTCTCGTTGGTCATTGCGCCTTACATTGCTGTAATTTCCAACGACATAGATAATGTCATTGAGGAACCGGCAGTAGAAGTGGAGTCAATGGATGCCCGTAAGGCACCAGCGGATGCTTACGAACTGGAAAATGGCTTGGCACCTGACATCGCCAATGTTGGAAAAGAGATTGGAAGTAATGTTGTTGATTTTGTTCAATCAGCTAGTCCTGCCAAACCAAATATTCTGATTTTGACTAATTTCTTTTTAAATGAAGTGAAGAAACACTGAGGCTGGAAAGGAATAACAGCCTAATTGAACAATTCAGGTACTAAATAGTGAAGATAACAATCCAGAGAATTCTGATTGAGTTACGAATTTTCCTGAGCATAGAAAAGCCCGCCGAAAATCTCGGCGGGCTTTTCTATGCTCAGGTTTATAAACTCATACCCCCATCAACAAAGATACTCTGGCCAGTAATAAATCTCCCCGCATCCGAACATAAAAGTAAAGCCATGGCCGCACAATCAACGGGGTCACCGATGCCGCCCATCGGCGTGGTCATACGCTGATCGATACGTTCCTCTACCTCTGGCACGGGTTCGTCCAACCTCGGGGTACCAATTACGCCAGGGGCCAAGTTATTTACCGTCACTCCCTGCTCAGCCACCTGCATGGCCACGTTTCGAACCATATTATCCACTGCTGATTTAGTGGCGGCATATACAATCATAGCGGGGTGTGGCTTCTCCTGCTGCACGCTACCTATCGTCAGGACACGGCCCCATCCACGCTCCAACATTTTCGGAATGAATTCCTGAAAGAGCAGAAGTGTAGATTTGAAATTGGTATTGACCTGATAATCAAAATCAGATTCACTAGTCTCAAGCCAATCCTTCGCTACCTGAACCGATGCATTTATCACCAGGATATCAGGTAGTTTATTTTTTTTTCCTAACTCTTTACGAAGATTATGGGCTGCATCCGGTTTGGAAAGGTCTGAGGGTAACACCATAGCTTTTCCGCCGTTCTTTTCCAGCTCTTTGGCTACTGATTCTGCCTGCTCCCTATCCTTATGGTATAGGATAATTACCTCCGCTCCATATTCCGACAAACCCATCGCGATTCCTTTCCCAATTCCCTGACTGGCTCCCGTCACCAGGGCAATTTTTCCAGATAATTTGAATTGTTCTTTCAGCATGCGGATTCTTTTCAAGTTTTTTAAAACAATATCCACTAGAAAAAGCTGTGCCGCAAAAACAAAAATGCCGACCAAAGGTCGGCACGTTTGCATCTATTAGCCATGAAAAATAAACTTATTCAGCAGCTGATGTTCCACCTTCGGTGTTTTCACCAGCCTCAGCGTCCTCATCACCCTCTGCTTCACTCTCTGTGGCAGTTAAGCCACCGCCACGCAATGCACGTGGTACATCCACAGAAACGACAGGAACCGCTTTTTGGGAAAGGATGGTAAATCCTTCTTCCGCAATGGCAGACACTTTCATTGATTTACCCAATTCCAAAGAGCTGACATTTAGCTCGATATAGTCAGGAATATCTCCGGCCATACCTTGCACCCGCAATTTACGCAATTTTTGGTTAAGTTTACCACCACTTGTAACACCTTTTGCTATTCCGGTCAATTTTATAGGTACGTCAACCTTTACTTCTTTGCCGGGAAGAATCTGCAGAAAGTCGGCGTGTAGCAGGGAATCGTTCACAGGGTGAAACTGCGTTTCCTGCAAAATAGCCTGATATTCATCACCTTCAATGTTGAGCGTAACTTCAAAAACATCGCCCGAAGTCAACAATTCACGGAACAACATGTTTGGCGCGTAAAAATGGTGTTGGGCGTCGCCGCCATATAGCACACCCGGTACATAGCCTTCGGCCCGAAGGTCCTGGGAATGCTTTCTACCGAGATTCGCTCTTCGATACCCTACAATCTCTAATTTTTTCATACTTGCTTAAGAAAATGAACTTAAAATTTACTGGTTATTTAAAAAAAGTGAGCTAACAGATTCATGGTCACGGATACGGCCAATTGCCTTGGCAAATAATGGCGCAACCGAAATTACTTTAATTTTTTTGCTTTCCTGACGCAATGGCATCGTGTCGGTAACAATTAGTTCTTCAAGCGCTGAGTTTTCAATGTTTTCATAGGCTTTGCCCGACATCAAGGCATGGGTACAAACTGCCCGTACAGATTTTGCTCCCTTTTCCAATATAATCTCAGCAGCTTTACAAAGGGTTCCACCGGTGTCGATCATGTCGTCAAAAAGTACGACGTCTGCGCCTTCTACATCGCCAATAACCTGCATAGAGGCAATTTCGTTTGCCCTTTTACGGTATTTATCACAAATGACCATGTCAGCGTTAAGGAACTTAGCGAAGTTTCGTGCCCGCGCCGCGCCGCCCACATCTGGTGAGGCAATGAGTAAGTTGTCCAGTTTTAAAGATTGAACGTACGGGACAAAAATTGATATCGCTTCCAGGTTATCTACCGGAAAATCGAAAAAACCCTGTATTTGACCCGCATGCAAATCAATGGTCATCAGGCGGTCCGCTCCCGAAGCAGTCAACAAATTAGCAATCAACTTAGCGGCGATCGCCACGCGGGGTTTATCTTTCCGGTCTTGCCTGGCGTAACCAAA
Organism: uncultured Persicitalea sp.; assembly: GCA_964500445.1. Lineage (GTDB taxonomy): Bacteria > Bacteroidota > Bacteroidia > Cytophagales > Spirosomataceae > Persicitalea. The sequence goes on from CAZCOG010000015.1 coordinate 97,206, forward strand.
GTAAGGAAGTACCAGCGTTACATTATGCGCCGAAGCACGTCGGGCTGCATCTGCCATCAGTAACAATTCCAACAAATTATCGCCCGGAGGGGGAGTAGACTGAATCAGAAAAACATCACAGCCACGAACTGACTCGTCGTAGGCTGGGGATATCTCCCCGTCGCTAAACTGGCGGCAGGTATAGCCCCCCAAAGGTCGACCATATTCTTTGGCAATCTGCTCAGCGAGGTGCGTAGAATAACTTCCAGAAAAGATCTTAACGGTATTGATAGCTGCCATGAAATCAAAAAGTTGCGCAAAAGTAAAAAATAATAATGGGCTTTCAGCGATCTGCTTAAAGCTTTAAAGGTTTTTGTGTGAGAAAGAGTGATTTGTATGAATTTTTAGCCGAGAAACATAATCTTTTCAAGGCTTAAATAGAGAGTTTCTGTTTATCTTGTTCAGATTCTGATAAATAAAAAATAAAAGAAAAGCCGAAAATACGCCAACCAAAGCGCCAAAAACGATATCCAAGGGATAATGGACACCCACATAAATCCGACTGTAGGAATATATAAGTGCCCATAAAAAGAGCCACCTAACCATTTTGAACTGGGTAGTAGGTAATAAATTGATTATCACAGCTAAACCAAAACCGGTGGCGGCATGGGAAGACACAAAGCCGAATTCTCCTCCACAGCCGCCGACCAAATGGATATATGATTCCAGGGCCGGATTGTGGCAGGGACGTGGACGCATGAAATAGGGCTTAAGAAGCGCTGAAGCAAGTTGATCGGAGAGGACGACTACGGCAATAATCGTTAGAATTAGGCTGATGGCCTTTAATTTAAACTGAGAAATTATGCCATATAATAAAAAGAGATAAAGGGGGATCCAGGTGAATTTATTCGTTATAACGCTCATCACGACATCCCAAATGTAATTGTGACGTCCGTTTAGCCACAAAAACAACGCCTGATCAAACTGGATAATATGGTCCAGTGTAATACTCATGCGCCAAAACCCAGTGCCTGCCGCATTCGGCTGATTGTTTGCCGGGCGACAACTCTGGCCTTTTCTTCGCCTTCTTCCAGTTTACTTTCCAGAGCTTTATGATTATTAAGGTAGTACTCAAATATTTCCCGTGGTTCCTTATATTTCTCCAATATTACCTCGTGCAATGCCTTTTTAGCATGGCCATACCCGTATCCCCCACGTTCGTAATTTTCCCGCATCTCAGCAATTTGCTCCGTGGAGGCAATCAGTGAATAGAGCTGAAAGGTAATGTCACTATCCGGATTCTTGGGATCTTCCAATGGTGTGGAGTCTGACAGGATTTTCTTAATGGCCTTCAGAAGATCTTTTTCTCCTATAAATATATCGATGTAGTTATTGTAAGACTTGCTCATTTTCTGGCCATCGATGCCGGGAATGACCATCAGGCGTTCATCTATTCGTGCCTCTGGAAGTACCAATAGCTCACTACCCACCAGTGCATTGACCGAGGATGCAATATCTTTGGTCATTTCCAGATGCTGTTTCTGGTCTTTACCAACGGGAACCAGGTCAGCATCATATAGTAGTATGTCGGCAGCCTGTAAAACCGGATATGTGAACAGGCCAGCATTCACATCGGCAAGCTTCTCAGATTTATCCTTGAATGAGTGCGCATTGGCCAGCATCGGGTAGGGCGTAAAGCAGTTCAAGTACCAGGCCATTTCGGTATGCTCAGGTACCCGCGATTGCCGCCAAAAAGTATTACGATCAGTATCAAAGCCGAAGGCTAACCAGGCTGCCGCAATAGCTTTAACATTGTCCTCGCGGATTTTTCCATCCTTGATCGTAATAAGCGAGTGCAAGTCAGCGATAAAGAAAAAAGATTCATTATCGGGGTCACGGGAGAGTTCAATTGCGGGAATGATGGCTCCAAGTAGATTGCCAAGGTGTGGGCGACCACTGCTTTGTATACCGGTTAATATGCGCATTTATTGGTTGAACGGTTGATAGTAAGAAGTTGACGGTGGTTTTGACTTCTGGAATCTAATTACTTTCAATTTTCTATCGCTGTAAGTTTTTGATTTTGGCGACATGGGTTGGCAAAATTCGGTAAATTGGAGCGAAAAATTAAAGATCACGACGATTTATCCGCTATCAGGCAAAATTAAAGATCACAAGTACCAACCATTCAGCTTCCAACAAACAAATGCTTTCTTCTAAGACATTAAAATTCTTAACTGATTTATCCCAAAATAATAATCGCGATTGGTTTCAGGAAAATCGAAAACGCTACGAGGCGGCAAAAGCAGACTTCCTTAACCTAACCGAAAGCGTACTCACGGAGGTAGGAAAATTTGAGGATTTGGGCAATACTATGCCCAAAGATTGTGTTTTCCGCATCAATCGTGACATTCGGTTTGCCAAAGACAAGCGACCCTATAAAAACAACTTGAGCATGGCCATCGGTCCGGGAGGGCGGCACTCCGGGCGTATAGACTACTACTTACAAATTCAACCGGGGGATCAGTCGTTTCTGGGGGCAGGTATGTGGAGTCCCACCGCCGACCAGCTTGCCAAGTACCGTCAGGAAGTAGATTATAACGCTGCCGAACTCAAAAAGACTATTGGAAATGAGGAGTTCAGAAAGTACTTCCCGGAGATACACGGTGCCATGCTTAAGACGACGCCCAAAGGATTTTCTAAAGACCATCCGGAAATAGAACTCCTGCGCCGCAAAGAATTGTTCTTCGTTCATCGTTTCAAAGATAAGGAAGTCCAATCCGAAAAATTTATTCCCGAAATCCTGCGAGGCATTCACCTTATAAAACCCTATTGCGATTTTCTCAACTACATTTTTCACGATGAAAAGGAGGAAGTCTAGGGTACGTATTCATTACAGAATTCTGAAGGCTCGCACTACAATTGCAGACCAGAAAGCAGATACTTGTATTCGCTAATTATCCCAATCACTGATTCAAAATTTAACATAGTGCAATTTTCTCACCTTCACTGCCATACCCAATTTTCGCTGCTCGACGGAGCCGCGGATATCAAGAAACTATTTAAGAAAGCCAAAGAGGACAATATGCCTGCCGTGGCGATTACCGACCACGGGAACATGTTTGGCGTTTTCGAGTTTGTGGCCGAGGGCAAAAAGCAGGGCGTCAAACCGATTGTCGGCTGTGAGTTTTATGTAGTTGAAGACCGCCACAAACAACAATTTACCAAAGAAAAGAAGGACGTTCGCTTTCATCAACTCTTGTTGGCCAAGGATGAAATTGGCTATAAAAATCTCGTAAAGCTTTGCTCTCTGGGTTTCATTGAGGGCATGTACGGCAAATACCCGCGCATTGACAAAGAATTGGTCTTAAAGTACCATGAAGGCTTGATCGCTACCACTTGTTGCATCGGGGCATCGGTTCCGAAGACGATTTTGAAAAGAGGCGAGGAGCAGGGCGAGCGGGAATTCAAGTGGTGGCTTGATGTATTTGGTGAGGATTATTACGTCGAACTCCAGCGCCACGACATTCGGGAGCAGATCATTGTCAATGAGGTGCTTGTGCGCTTCGCCCGCAAGCATAACGTCAAAATCATTGCCTCAAACGATTCGCATTACGTGGATCAGGAAGACTGGAATGCGCACGACATTCTGCTGTGTATCAATACCGGCGATAAGAAAAGTACCCCTTCGGCCAAGGACTTTGACGACGAAGTAGGTATTCCTAAAGGCTCGCGCTTTGCCTTTTACAACGACCAGTTCTATTTCAAGAATACGGCCGAAATGTCGAAGCTCTTCCATGACCTGCCCGAGTCCATAGACAATACAAATGAGATTGTTGGCAAGATCAAGTCTCTGGAATTGCAGAAGGACATTTTGCTGCCCAACTTCCCGATTCCCAAGGAATTTCAGACGCACACGCTATCGGATTTTTCTGGAAAGAAGGAGCTTACCGCTGACGTGCTGAATCAGTGGGAGTACCTGAAACATATAACCTTCGAGGGAGCACGCAAAAAATACGGAACCATTACAGCTGAAATCGAAGAGCGCCTGAACTTTGAGCTGGAAACGATCCGTAGTATGGGCTTTCCCGGGTACTTCCTTATCGTGGCTGACTTCATCGAGGCGGGGCGCAAAATGGGCGTGTTCATCGGGCCGGGTAGGGGCTCGGCGGCGGGGTCGGTTGTGGCCTATTGTACCGGAATTACCAATATTGATCCAATCAAGTATGACTTGCTTTTTGAGCGTTTTTTGAATCCCGACCGGATTTCCCTGCCAGATATAGACACTGACTTTGACGATGAAGGTCGACAAAAAGTAATCGACTATGTAGTGAAGAAGTATGGCTACAATCAAGTAGCCCAGATCGTTACCTATGGTACTATGGCTGCGAAGTCGGCCATCAAGGACGTGGCCCGCGTGATGGATTTTCCGCTGGCTGAGGCTAATGCCCTGGTGAAGCTGGTACCTGACAAGCCTGCCTATAATATGACGCTCAACCGGATTTTTACTTCCCCGCTCGATGGCAATGATAGCCTGATGAAACGGGAGGGAATCTCCTACGACGAGATGGAAAACGTCAAGAAAATGCGCACGGCGGCGAAAGGCAACGACATGGCGGCGCAGGTACTGGCCGAGGCGCAGCGATTAGAAGGCACCGTCCGGAACGTGGGGATTCACGCGGCGGGTATTATCATTGCACCCAGCGACCTGACAGAAATTATTCCGGTATCGACATCCAAAGAATCTGAGTTCTTGATTACCCAATACCAGGGAAAAATTATTGAAGACGCGGGGGTCATAAAAATGGATTTTCTCGGGTTGAAAAACCTGACAATTATCAAAGAAGCGCTTCGCCTGATTAAGTTGAACCATGGCATCGATATTGAAATCGATGAGATTCCCTTGGACGACATGAAAGTGTATGAGCTTTTCCAGCGCGGTGAGACCAACGCTATTTTCCAGTTTGAATCGGATGGCATGAAGAAGTACATGCGCGAACTGGCCCCAGACCGTTTTGAGGATCTTATTGCCATGAACGCGCTCTATCGTCCGGGGCCTTTGGCTTACATCCCAAACTTTATTCGCCGTAAACATGGTCTAGAAGCCATTGAATACGACCTGCCCGAATTGGAAGAGTACCTGGGTGATACGTATGGAATTACCGTCTATCAGGAGCAGGTAATGCTACTTTCTCAGAAGCTAGCGGGCTTCACCAAGGGGCAGGCCGACACACTTCGTAAGGCCATGGGTAAGAAGCAAATCGAGACGCTCAACAAAATGAAGGGGTACTTTATGGAAGGGGGCACCGCGCGCGGCCACGACAAAAAGAAACTCAACAAAATCTGGACTGACTGGGAGGCGTTCGCAGCATACGCCTTTAACAAATCTCACTCAACCTGCTATGCCTTTGTAGCATATCAGACAGCCTACCTGAAAACGCATTACAAAGCCGAATACATGTCGGCGGTGATGACCAGTTCACTGGGGAACATTGAGAAAATCACCTTCTTCCTCGAAGAGTGTAAAAGCATTGGTATCCCGGTGCTGGGGCCTGATATCAATGAGTCGGACCGACAATTTAACCCCAACAAAAAAGGTGAAGTACGCTTTGGTTTGGCCGGTATTAAAGGAACAGGCGACGCTGCTGTGGAATCCATCATCTCCGAAAGAACCGCTAATGGGCCTTTTACGGATATTTTCGATTTCATTACCCGGATTGACCTGCGTACGGTCAACAAAAAAACAATTGAGAGCTTGGCCTACGCCGGCGCATTCGATTGTTTCAAAGACATGCACCGGGCCCAGTTTTTTGGAACCATCGACGGCGAGAGTACTAATCTCATCGAAAAGCTGATTCGCTACGGCAATACTATTCAAGCCGAAAAAGAATCGGCGCAAGTCTCTCTATTTGGCGGCCTGGGAGGTGACAATACCAGAGCAATGAGTAAGTTTCAGCTACCGGAAGTTGAAGAGTGGGGCGATTTGCAAAAACTACGTCACGAGCAGGAGGTAGTTGGCTTCTATATTTCCGGCCACCCGCTCGATACTTTCCGGCTGGAAATGGATAGCTTCTGCACATGCACCGTAGACAAAGTACTTGAAGTACCGGAAGACATGACGCACCCTATTTACCTGGGTAAGGACATAAGCGTGGCTGGTATTGTCACCAGCGTGATGGAACGCGTATCGAAGCGGGGGAGTCCGTTCGTGATTTTCAAGATCGAGGATTACCGTGGTTCCATGGAAATGCTTCTTGGCGGAGACGATATGGTCCGTTTAAAAAACTACCTGCAGGTAGGTAATTTCTTGTACATCAAAGGAAAAGTACAGAGCCGGTACTATAATGAAGATCAATTTGAATTTAAAATCGCGAGCATTCAGCTACTTACCGAGATTAGGGAACTACTATGCAAGGAAGTACGCATGACCTGTCCTTTGGACGTGATCGACCAGAAATTTGTGATCCAGCTGAACGAAGCGCTCAAAATGCACCCCGGAAAATTTGCTCTTAGCCTGGCCGTTACGGACCCTGAATCAAAAGCCAAAGTACAGTTGCTATCGCGCGCCTACCGGGTAGATGGCTCCAACGAATTATTTGATCGGCTCAAATTATTGGAAGGCGTGCAGTTTTCTCTCAACTGAGTTGGGGAGTACTGCGTGGTCCGGGGCAATTAGGAACTTTTGTCGTCACCGATTCGGTTAAATAGCTAAATCATACAATATCAATTTAGAATTTAGAATCATGGCAAAAGCACTCGAAGTTACCGACAAGAGTTTTGAAGAATTAATCGCGGGAGATAAGCCCGTCCTCGTAGATTTTTGGGCCGAGTGGTGCGGACCCTGTAAGATGATCGGCCCGGTGGTCGAGCAATTGGCCGGCGAATTTGAAGGCAAGGCAGTAGTTGCCAAAATGGATGTTGACGCCAATGCCCAGATTCCTGCCAAGTTTGGCATCCGTAGTATCCCCACGCTGATGATCTTCAAAGGTGGTCAGTTGGTCGATAAAGTCGTCGGTGCGGTGCCTAAGTCAGTATTGGAACAGAAATTGAACGAGCAATTGGCGGTAGTGAGCTAACCTCGTCCTAACGCTTTTACATAAATGTGGCCTCGATCCTGGATCGGGGCTTTTTTTTATTTATAATTGAATAGGTTGAGGATAGGGTACTTATAAGGAGCGAAATAGTAATCAGTTATTCAATTAGTCACGGCGAAAAGGGCCGAAAAACTACTCGTAGTGTTACTGCTAACAACCTCAATCCAGCTGAGCCAAAACAATCCCCACCGCTTCCCGAATCTCCTCTTCCGAAATCGTCAGCGGCGGAGCAATCCGCATGGAATTGTCGCAGAAAAGAAACCAATCCGTAATCACCCCCGCCAGAATGCAGCGGTCAATAATGGACTTCAATACCTCAAAAGAATCCATCTCGGCGGCGAGCATCAATCCTTTACCGCGTACTTCCTTGATCTTTGGATGGATAAGGAGTGATTTTATCAACTCGCCCTTGGCGTTGGCCTGTTCCGCCAGCTTATGCGAACGGATGATCTGCAGAGTCGCCAGCGAAGCCGCACAGCTTACTGGGTGCCCTCCGAAGGTAGTGATATGGCCCAGAATAGGATTATCACGAAAAACGGCCATCAATTGAGAGGACGCCATGAAAGCGCCGATTGGCATTCCGCCCCCCATGCCTTTGGCACTCAGTAAAATATCGGGATACACGTGTACATCTTTAAAAGCCCAAAAAGTACCCGTTCGGCCAAAACCCGTCTGGATTTCATCAAAAACCAGCAAAGTACCGACTTCGGTGCAGCGTTGACGCAGCGCTTTAAAGTAGTCAGTAGAAGGAATTCTTACGCCCGATTCACCACCAATTACTTCAATAATTACCGCTGCCGTGCGGCTGTTGATCTGTTCCAGGTCAGGTAAGTACCCGTGCCGGATTTGTTTCACACCGGGCAGGAGAGGGCGGAAATTTCTTTTAAAAAACTCGGCACCCGAAAGGCTCAATGCACCTTGCGTAGCACCGTGATAAGCATTGAGACAGGAAATAAACTCGTGACGTCCGGTAAACCGCTTGGCCAACTTCATCGCCCCTTCCACCGCTTCGGTACCCGAATTAGTGAAGTACACAGAATCGATCAGGCCGAAAGGCGAGGGCGAATCACAGGTAACACCGAGTGTGTCGACGAGGGCTTCGGCCAGCTTGACTTGTGGGCTTTGTACGAATTCCCCGTACACCATCAGGTGCATGTACTTATCAAGCTGGTCATATATGGCCGCAAGCACCTCAGGATGGCGATGGCCCACATTGCTTACGGCGATGCCGGAAATAAGGTCAAAGTACCGCTTACCATCCTGCCCGTAAAGGAAAACTCCTTCGGCGCGATTGATTTCGAGGGCAAGGGGAAAATCAGAAGTCTGTGCCAGATGGTCGAAGAATAGCTGCCGCTGACTGAGGTGCATGAAAGTTAGTTTTCGTAAAAAGCTGCGCTTCCGCCGACCCAGGTAAAGTCTTTATTAAAACGAACCCCGATCATTTCCCCGCGGCTCAGGCGGCTGAGGCTGGTCAGCAATTGGGGGCGCTTTGCTTCATCCGGCCAAATGTACAGCATCCTGATTTCGCACTTTACAAGTCCGTCAGGAGCCTGAATCACTGGTTCGTAGCTGACCTTTTTTTGCAAAATATAATTTTCAGGATCAGCTATGCCAGCCAATTCCTCCCGCTCGACGTGCAATTGCACCCCTGTTCCGGCGAAGGAAAAAAGCGGCTTAAGTACGTAGTTTTCCAAATCGCCAGGAAAATTTCCCTGATAATCGCTCAAGTACTTAGTCTCGGGGACGTATGGGCTAGTTAGTAGCGGCAGAGTGAATTTACTAATACGAAAGAACCAGTTGGGGTGACCCACCCAGGTAACATCTATATCGTCGGTGAAGACATAATCACTTTTCAAATCGGGAAAATTAGTCAGATCATCGAATATCAGGCGATTGTAAATACGCTTGACCTGAATTTTTTTTCCGGCTACCTCATAATAAAGCTTTCGGCCCTCCTTAATCAAATCAGTGTAACAAACTGCCTTCACTCCCAGCATTCGCTCGGTCACGGCAAAGTCAACACGCGTTTTTTGTTTTTTAGGATAAATTTCCAGCAGAATAACATTCTCTGGATCTTCCTCACAAACGATCAGATTCCGAAGCGCCTCCATGTACTCTTCGTAAGTCCTAACTCCGAAGGAGTAGTCAAACGATTCAGGAATCGGCGTGTGGAATTTGAACAATTCCGATAAGTAAGCCTGGTAGGCCATAAGTGAAGGAAAGCCCTGCAACTCGATCAGCTGTGGTTCAAGTTCGCCGTTTTTATCTTTACAGATAGCAAAGTCAATGGCCAGAAAAGAGGTGTGCTCATTTTCGTTGGGTACTTGCTGGGCAGCGGGAATAGCGCGTTCAGTTCTATCCCTGAAGTCGTCAGCCACAATGACGTCTATAAAACTTTCACAGGCTTCCAAAAGCTTTTCTTTCAATGCCAAAGGCACAAAAACCGGACTCTCGGCCACGCGAAAATCAAGTTCATCAGGAAAATCTTCCTCGATGGAAGCTAAAAGATTCTGATATAAATCTTCACTAAACGCCTCGTTGTAAATTTTCCGGGTGGCTTGATGCATAAAACGAGAAGTTTAAAGACGAATATTAGGCAGGCTGCATTTCCAGTACCCGTCTTGAAGCGATTTTTAGAAAATTGGGCAGAATAGTATTTTCGGTCAAAAGGATTTTGTCGGGATCATTCAGATGAGCAATCATCTCAAAATAGCGCTCTTCACCGTAGTTTTTAATGATGACCTCTTTTTTCTCATCCTTCTGAAAATGGCGCAACATCCCTTCCGCATCGGCTTCGGGGTGGAATTGAGTGCCGAAGATCTCACCGGAAAAACGGATCGCCATGATAGCCCGTTCTAGCGGTACATGCGGACGAATTTTCTCCATCCCCATAATTCTAGCTCCCATTTGCTCCAAAAGCAGAGTGTCTGGCTCGATAACCTGGTAGTCACGAGAGTCTACTGCCCAGAAAGGATCCTGAAGCCCTTCAAAAAAAGGCTCCTGCATTGCGACGCGAGTCTTATGAATTGGGAAAATTCCGAACGAATTCTTCCGCCGCTTGCAGACATGGCCTATCTCCCAATGCACACAGGCCAACTGGAATGAGTGACAAATAAGGAAAAGGTACTTCTTATTGTGCTTTTGAGGGTTGCGATTATATTTATAAACAGAGTCAAGAAAGTTGAAAAATTTCTTTTCCCAGGGTAAGCCTTCCGGCTTGGGACTTCCAGGGCCGCCTGAAGATATATAGATGTCAAAACTCAAATCAGGTACAGCGTTGGTCTGCCGGACATCAAAGATTTCGTATTCAATTTCCTGGCCTTCTTCAATGGCGAAGTCATTGACAAGTTTCTTTATACAGCGCATTCCTTCGTTCTGGAAACCGTTGTTCATATCCAGAATGGCAATACGTAATTTTTTTAGTGGTGTCATATTTAGTGGCGAAAAATTTTCGGCTCGGTAGTTGTATTTTTCTAACAACTACACCACGCCGATCTTAGTTTCCTTGACGATATAATCTACCACCGCATTCATATCACCACCGGATTTTTCAAAAACCGCTAGCTGGCGATCGGCCCCGCTACCATTTTCTAGTATCCATTGAACATGTTCCACCTCTTTGCGGCTTCCAAGTTCATCTACCACGTCGTCGATGAATTCCAATAGCTCCCCCATCAGCTTACGGAACTCGACCTCTTCCTGAATGCCAAAGTCAATCAATTTACTTTCGATGCCAAAGCGGGCGGCCCGCCACTTGTTCTCATTGATCAGGTTGCGCCGATAGGGCCGGAAGTTAAGATTCTGCCGTTGTAGTTTGTATATTTTAACTACCAGAGCCTGACAAATAGCGGCGAGGCATATGGTTTCCTCGACCCGCATGGGCACGTCGCAAATTCTAAATTCAATGGTATTGAAGAATGGGTGAACGCGAATATCCCACCAGATTTTTTTGGCGTTGTCAATACACTTGGTCTTGATGAGCAGATTGATGTACTCATCGTACTCACTGGCACTAGCAAAAAAATCAGGAATTCCGGTGCGGGGAAATTTATCGAATACTTTGGATCGATAGGATTTGAAGCCAGTATTGCGCCCGCACCAAAAAGGGGAGTTTGTGGATAAAGCGTAAATATGCGGCAAAAAGTAGCGCACCGCATTCATGATTGCAATCCCTTCATTTCGGTTAAGAATACCTACGTGAACATGAAGACCAAAAATCAGATTGCCCCGCGCTACATCCCGCATTTCGTCAATTAATTCGTCGTAACGCGGATCATTGGTAATGAGCTGGTCTACCCAGTCGGCGAAGGGGTGGGTTCCGGCAGCCGCAACCTGAAGGTCCTGCTCAGCGGCCAGATCATGAATCATCTTGCGCAGGTAAGTCACCTCTTCTCTGGCTTCATGTATATCGTGGCAAATATTGGTACCGACTTCGACCACAGCCTGGTGCATTTCTGCCTTGACCCGTTCTTTGAGGATAATTTTTCCATCTTCAACCAGCTTTGACATGTGCGAACGCAGGTTACGGGTGACGGGATCAATCGTCTGGAATTCTTCCTCAATACCGAGGGTAAAAACGCGTTTTGTCATACTGTGAAGTGAGAATAATTAGAAGAAGGAATCTCGTAGTTTAGGTAATTGATTGCCTGCGTGATAGTATGTAATGTAAGCGCTGCTAACAATAGTGTATCCGCCTTTTTCTTTATTCCTGCGTTTCTTTATTCTTTGGAGAATTCGACGCTTTGGTAGGAGAGCCTTTCTTCGGTGCGGCGGCTTTTTTTGCAGTGCTTGCCTTCTTGACAGGAGATTCTTTCATCATATCGGCCACGGGAATTTGGTTGGTAGCTGATTTCAGGAATGTCCCCCAGGTAAGATTATTCATTCCCTCTTTGTGATTTTGGGCTCGCTCGATGGCCATGTTAGCGGCGGCTTCAACTACCCAATCGAAATTTTTCTGACCCACCGAATGAATATCAGCATCAGGAGCAGGGTTGCAAAAATCAATGGCGATGGGAATGTCATCACGCACTGCGAACTCTACGGTGTTGAAATCGTATCCGAGGGCTTTGTTCAATCTTAAGGTATAGTCATGAATCACTTTCAGCAGCTTTTCGCCTGCCTCTCCTTTGGTGTTCATTTCCGGGGTATACCGCTCATGGAATGGGTTACGAGGCTCGTAGGGCATAATTAGCACATCCTTTTGGCCAATGCAATAGCAACGGAAATAGTCATCAAACTCAATTTCTTCCTGCAACATCATCACCAATTGGCCCGTTTCGCCGTGTTTGTGCCATAAATCCTCAGGATTATATACTTTATAGACACTTTTCCAACCACCGCCCGAGTGAGGCTTCATGTAGGCAGGAAAACCAATGTACTCGAACATCTTCTCCCACGCCAGAGGTGATTTCAGATTGCGAAATGAAACGTCATGGGTATCGGTTGGACGCTCGTGCGAAGGTAATAACACGGTTTTGGGTACCGGAACGCCGATTTTCTCCGCCAGACAATTGTTGAAGAATTTTTCATCCGCGCTCCACCAGAAAGGGTTGTTAATAACCGCCGTGCCACAAAGAGCTGCATTTTTGAGGTAAGCTTTGTAAAAAGGAACATCCTGAGAAATCCGATCAATTATTACGGCATATTCCGTTGGATCCGCTTGCTTTACCTGGTCAATTGAAACACCTTCGGCTTTAATTCCTTCAATATTTTTTTCGTTAATACGATTTACAAAGGCTTGTGGAAATGTATTTTCCATGCCATATAGTATTCCTATTTTCTTCATTATCGTTATTCCTTTAATAGTTGTATTAAATAATTAATTCTAAGGAGCTAAGTACCTATAATTCTATACCTGAGCAATTTTGGGAACCGGCTTGACCCAAGATATAATTTTTGTACTTATATACAGCAGTCCAGGATACCTTTTTACCCAAATAAGGAAGGTACTACAACATTTTTGATAAATAGTCAGGAAACATTTTGTGCCAAAGTGGCCAGTCATGAAGTTCCCAACCACGAATATCGGACCAATGGTTAATTCCCTTATTGTTGAGGATACGTGTCATGGTCAAGTTCGCATTAAGGCAAATATCCCATTCTGATGAACCCAGGACAATCTTCATATGATTGTAGCGCCAACCCTCCTCATTAGGTACAAAATCGACCGGGTTATTAAAGTAGACGTTATCGTCGTAGTACCCTCCCAAAAAAGAACGGATATCAAATGCCCCGCTCATAGAAATTAAGTAGGCGACCTGTCCGGGATGGCGAAAGGCAAAATTAAAGGCGTGATACCCTCCGAAACTACACCCGGCTACTCCGATTTTATCTACACTACACTCCCGTTGAATGTACGGGACCAGTTCATTCGTCAAGAACTTATCATATTGAATATGGTTAAGTACTTTCTGGGCAGGGGTAAGATGTCTTCCGTACCAGGACTCTTTATCGATGCTGTCGATACAGTATATTTTGTATTTGCCAGATTCCACCAAGCCTCGGACCGAATCAATCAGGCCCATGTCTTTAGCCTGATAATAACTACCCAGCGTTGTAGGGAAAATTAAGATAGGATAGCCCCAATGCCCAAAGACCAGCATATCAATCGAGTGGCCCAAATGGTGGGAATAATAGCTTATATGGTTTTCTTGCAAGATGTTTTTGGATTTCGTTGGGGCATGTGGGCCATTTTACCAAATAATTGTTGCAAATCTAATCATTGTTTGTAAAATTAACCGCGTTGGTCACATTCTCCCCTCCTCAATTTCTTTACGTGAAATCTGCTCCCTCTGTCGAAATGACTCCACCCGTATTGCCTGTTATTAAGGAGTTAAGACTGCATTCGGCGTATTTGAAGCGAATGGTAAGGCTGACATTTTTACTACAATCGCGCGGGTTGATCACAAATATTCCTTACCGGGTATTACTTGTCTTCGACGGTCAGGATTTTCCTGAACTGCGTATGGAAAAAGCGATTAAAGACCTCGCTTTAACTTACCCCAATACCAATTTATTGGTTGTAGGAATACACGCCAATAAAGATCGGATATACGAATATGGAATTGCTTCGCAACCTGATTATGCCTACCGGGGCAATAAGGCAGCGAATACAACCCAATTCGTAGTAGATGAATTGATCCCTTATATAAAGGCTAATTTCTACGTCTCCGCCAATCGTTCCGATTGGGCAATCGCAGGATTTTCGCTGAGCGGCTTGATGGCCATGGACATCGCTTGGCATCATTCAGAAATTTTCTCCAAGGTCGGCGTTTTTTCCGGGTCTTTTTGGTGGCGACAACGCGCCCTGGATGATAATTACAATGAAAGCGACCGGATCATGCACAACTTGATTCGAAACACGCCAAGTCATCCGCCACTCAAATTTTGGTTTCAGACAGGTACTTCCGACGAGGAGTCTGACCGTGACAACGACGGAATCATCGATTCAATTGATGACACGCTGGATTTGATAGCGGAATTGGAGCGAAAAGGTTTTCGGTGGGGGAAAGACATAGTGTATAAAGAAGTCCTCAACGGTGAACATAATTCCAAAACATGGTCGGAAGTTTTTCCCCGATTTTTGGAATGGAGTCAACAATAGTCACTTTAAACCGGAATTAATGGAAGGAATAGTTTTTTGAATTTTGCGATGCATTATTAAACATCTAAAATTAAAAAACTATGAAAAAGAGCAAAATATCTGCATTACTCGTTGCCTGCCTGATGGTAGCTGCTTCTTGTAATAACGATAACAATGACGACGTGATGGTTCCCGACGCTGATCGGACCTTCGCTATGTCAGCTGCCGATGGGGGGATGCTAGAAGTGAAGTTGGGGCAACTTGCTCAGGACAAAGCTATGAATCAGAGCCTGAAGAACTACGGGCAAATGATGGTAACCGACCACACAAAGGCAAACAATGAATTGAAAGGAATTGCTGATTCTAAAGACATCACAATTCCCTCAATGCTGAGCAGTGCCAAACAGCAAAAGTATGACTCTTTGGCGGCCATGCAGGGAATGAAGTTTGACAGTGCTTACGTCAGAACGATGGTAACTTCACACAAAGAAACCGTTGATATGTTTCAGAAACAAGCCAATACCGGCAGCGATAATGACCTTAAGTCATTTGCTGAGCGCACGCTCCCGACATTGAATATGCATTTGACCAGGATTCAGACTTTACAAGATTCGCTGAATATAACGCCTTAGAATTTTGGGGAATGAGTGAATTGGGCCACTAGACACTATGTCTGGTGGCTTTTTTGTTATGGGGGTAGTTTATTTAAAAAAATAGTAAAATGGAATTTTTACTGTGATTTTAAAAGATGCTAGCCAGATAATCTATATTTAAAAAATTTTCTTCTTTGCAGGAAAGCCTGATCGATCATATTTTAGTGAAAATCTATCTATTTTTATAGGACCGATCTGTAATCTGGGTCAAAAAGAATCTTGAGAAATTAATAAGGATATATTAAATCAACCCTTCGAGTTCGAACAATAGATGATCAAAATTTTAACTTTCCTCCTCGTTTTGCTTCAAGCAACTATTTGTCATGGACAAACTATTGGCCGTTTTGACATTGACCTGCCGACTTTCGCTAAAACTGCTTCTTTGGACGGCAGATTGCTACTTTTTCTTTCCACCAAAGATGGGGCGGAACCAAGATTCCAAATAAGTGATGAGGTGGATTCACAACAAATGTTTGGGATGGATGTCGAGGGAGTTCGTCCCGGTCAGAGCTTACTATTCGATATGAGTTCAGCAGGATATCCACTTGCATCGTTTGCCGAAGTACCTGTTGGCGACTACTACGTACAGGTGTTGCTGCACGAATACGAGACTTTCAAGCGTAGCGATGGCAAAACCGTAAAATTACCGATGGACCGTGGCGAAGGTCAGAACTGGCGAACCGCGCCCGGTAATCACTACTCGAAACCGATTAAGATTCATTTTGATCCAAAATCGGGCAAAACGATCAAACTTAAATTGGATCAGGTCAATCCCGAATTAGGAGATCCGGCCAATAAACAAACGAA
>CAZCOG010000016.1:0-111462 GCA_964500445.1 uncultured Persicitalea sp.
GGTACTTAGGTACTTAGGTACTTAGGTACTTAGGTACTTAGGTACTTAGGTACTTTATCACTTTATCAAGTACCCGGCCCGCTCTATGTTGTTCAGCGTCAGTCCCGCGCCTTTGGCTACCATCCGCAGAGGATCTTCGGCTACGTGAACCTGCAAATGGGTTTTTTGTGATAAGCGTTTATCCAGTCCGTGCAGCAGCGCGCCGCCACCTGAGAGGTACATGCCGCGCAGGAAAATATCGCCCGCCAGTTCAGGGGGCATTTCTTCCAGAAGTTTCATCACCGATTCTTCGATTTTTGAAAGCGACTTATCCAGACAATGGGCGATTTCGGCCTGGGTGACGACGATCTGCTTGGGCATGCCGGTCAGCAGGTCGCGTCCCTTTACCTCATATTCTTTCCGGGATTCGGGTAGGTCAGTCAGTGCTGCGCCAATACTCTGTTTGATGCGCTCAGCGGTGGGCTGTCCGATGAGCAAATGGTACTCGTTACGGATATAAAGCTCGATGTCGGCATCGAGTGTATTGCCCGCCACGCGCACCGACTGATTGCAAACAATGCCGCTGGAAGCGATTAGGGCAATTTCGGTGGTACCTCCGCCGATGTCCACTACCATGTTGCCTTCCGGTTCTTCCACGTTCAGGCCGATACCCACGGCGGCAGCGATAGGCTCGTGAATCAGGTACAGGCGGCGCGCGCCGAGCGTTTCGGCAGAGTCTTCCACGGCTCGTTTCTCCACTTCGGTGATTCCGGAAGGAATACAAACTACCATCCTGATAAATGGCTTGAAAAAACTGCGGCGCAGGCCAACCATCGCCATCATGCCCCGGATCATCATCTCGGCGGCGTTATAGTCGGCAATTACACCACCCTGTAAAGGTCTGACAGTGCGAATGTTATCGTGGGTTTTGCCCTCCATCTGCATGGCTTCGTGACCCACAGCCAGCATTTTGTTGGTTATGCGGTCAAAGGCGACGACCGAGGGCTGATCGACGACCACTTCATTTTGGTGGACAATCAGAAAGTTAGCGGTGCCTAAATCAATGGCTATATCGTGATTCATAATTCAATTTTCTAAAGATAGGGGAATTGCAAAATCTCAGCCCGAGCGGTGAGCCCGGTGAGGTCAAAAGCAGGAAATAGTAGGGTAGGAATAGGCTAACACCGTGGCGGGAGGCCAACCGGATGGTCTTATCCCGCATCTCGAATCTCATCTTTCTCTCAAAAACTCCCTTCCGCACCTAAATCCGAATAGTATGACTGGCTGATTGGCTCAAATATACACGGATTCGCGACAAGAAACGAACCAATTGAATTCAGAAATTAAAAGTTTCAGCGCGAAGCCGGTATTTGGCCTGTCTATGCGTAATTTTTGAGCCAAGTCTTGCAGGGTATGGCAAAAGCGAGGCCTTTCGGTTTGAGTACATGAAGTATTTAAAATATGAATCGGGGTACTCTGGAAACTACCCAACGTAAAAAACTAACTACGCGTGCACAAAATTCTGGTTATTGACGACGAAGATAAGCTCTGTTCCCTGCTGGTGCGCATCATCCGGGGGAGGGCTGCGAGGGTTTTACCGACGTATAGACGCGGAGGTTTTCGGCCTTGATCTACTGAGCAAACTACTTTTCAGGTTCTCAATTTTCTTTTGCGGAGCGGTATTGGTCTGGCCAGAGTACTTTGTGATTCTGCCTACAGTTCAACGTGCTTGCCATTAACGGGGGCATGCTGAACTATTCGCTAAAAATTCACTTCGTTGGGTAGTTTGGGCCAGGGATACTAGTGTTTCGTTTCGCGAACTGCTGATTACTGGCGACCTTTGCCGGTACATTAGCCCTAATTTGCCGTTCATGAGCATTCAGTATATTCTGGAAATTATAGGTACCTGCGCTTTTGCTATATCAGGAGCATTGGCTGTCAAGGATAAAGATAACCCCGACTGGTTTTCGGCCAGCTTTACGGCATTTATTTCTTCCATCGGCGGTGGCACGGTACGTGATCTTCTCCTGGGTAGTTTTCCGCTCGTCTGGATCAGCGACATCACCATTTTATACGCCATTATGGTCGGAATCGTCCTGACCTTTATCTTTTATAAAAAACTCATCCGCCTCCGCAGAACCCTCTTTCTTTTTGATACATTCGGAATAGCGCTTTTCACGATAGTAGGCACGGAGAAAGCGCTCTCGCTGGGTGTTCGCCCCGAAATCGCGGCGATCATGGGCGTTTTTTCGGCGGTGATGGGCGGCGTGATCCGGGACACGATGACTAATGAAATCCCGATCATTTATCAAAAGGAAGTGTACGCCACCGCTTGCCTGGCCGGGGCGGTTTCGTATCTGATACTCGACTACGTGGGAGTCGAGCGTACTACGGCGTTTATCCTCGCTGCGGCGGTCATCATCCTGCTGCGTATTTCGGCTGTCCGCTGGAAGTGGCAGGTACCTGCTTTTTTCAGATAACACCAACGATTGGCCCGAGCATTTCCGCTCCGGGCGGCCAGCGCCAGCCTGAAAATGTAGTGTTTCGAGGCGGCACAGTAGGGAATGAGGGGGATGAATGGGTTTTCCGTTCTATCAATAAAAAATGAGCAAAGGCCGCCTCAACCCGTAATATTCAGCCCAAAGTTTCCCATAAAATTCAGGTTTCCGTTCATCTGAATGTTCCTGACTGTGATGGGGCCGTTGACCTGCACAGTATGACCCGTATTCACGCGGACGTATTCGTTAGCGAAAGGCGGCCGGCCCGCAGTCCAGACCCCATTATCGTGCCAGTTGCCGGAAGCGACCGTCTCGATGACATCCGAGAAAAGGGAGATGGTATCGAAATGACCGAATAGCTGCTGATTCGTCTTGGTAGTTGGAGTTCCAAACCAGTCGTTCAGTACGTCGGTGTAGACGCGCCGAAAATCAATTTGCATGGCGATGTCGCGGTCGGTTTCCCAAGGCAGCGGGTTTACGGGTAGCAGCCCGTTGGTCAGGTCGGGGTTTACACCTACGGTCTGCCGCCTGATGGCTTTACCAAAGACAAACATTGGAGCGGCCACGCCGTGGTCGGTACCCTGGGAAGCATTGGAGGTGGCACGGCGGCCAAAATCCGAAAACGTCATCCCCACCACTTTGTCTTCAATCCCTTGTAGTTTGAGATCCTGCTGAAAGGTGGCGATAGCGGTAGAAAGTTGCCCCAGCAACTGGGCATGCTTACCTTCGGTGCTGTCCGAGTATTCCACCTGACCAGCGTGCGTATCGAATCCGTTCAGCGAAACAAAATAAATCTTGGTTTTCAGGCCGCCGTGTACCAGTCGGGCCACGATTTTCAATTGCTCGGCCAGGGAATTGTTGGCTGATTTTGGCGGATAAGAAGCCAGGTTGGCACCCGCGTCGGCTGCCTTCTTTATCTCGGCCGCGTAGCCAATAGACAGTACTTGCTGCTTACGGATGTGAGCGATCAGGTCGCCCGCGTCACAGCAGGGCAGGTTGCCGGTACTTGGCTCGAAGTCGGCGCTGACCAGCTCGTAAAAATTATCGGGATCGCTAATGGCGATACCCATCGAATTCTGGCTGCCGAGTAGGGTAGTTGAAGTAAGATACCCAATCTGAATGGCCAGCGGATCTTCCATTTCAGCAGTAGGGTACTGCGCCGGGTAGCCCGGAAAGCGGTCTTCCAGGTAGCGACCCGCCCAACCGCTGCTCTCGATCTGATCAGCATCCACGGCAGTCATCAGAATGTCCGTCGAGCGGAAATGCGACTGGCTGGGATTAGGATACGATACTGAGTGGATAATGGAAAGCTTTCCCTCGTTGTAGAGCGCCTGCAACCCGGTCAGGCTGGGGTGAAGTCCAGTGGCATCATTACCATCCAGGGCAAGTACCTCATTCTCGGGAATAGCTATGTTGCTGCGCAGATTCATGTAAGCCGAAAACTGGTCACGGGGAATTACCGTGTTTAGTCCATCGTTGCCTCCGTTCAGGTATACGATTACAAGTACCCGATCCTGGTAAGCGGCCCCAGTCTGCATCAGCGAACGCACCAGTGCCGATTTCCGGCCCAAGGCTTTCACACCAAACCCGTCCAAAGTCAGGGGCAACATCATCGACGAAGCCGCCGTGGTAGCCGCAGCTGCCAGAAAATCCCTTCTTTTCATCGTTAATTTTGAATGAGAGAATGAGTGATTGAGAGAATATTTTTTATCCACTAATTCTCTCAATCACTCATTTAAAACTAAAACACGTGATACTCGGCCATCCTGAGCAGGTACCGCATCAGGGAGCGGGTACGCCAGAGAATGGTATTTTGTCTGTCTGTGTTGCTGGGATCGGTGCGGTAGGCATTCCACTCGAAAAGCCAGGTAGTTCGGCTAAAACCCATCATCATGATATTGTCAAGCAGGAATTCCTTTTGGGGAGGAAAAAGGTCCGTTGCGAAAAGATTTTTGAGAAAACCGTCCAGTACCACTTCGCAAGAAATAGCAGGGGTATTTAAATTCGAAAAATTCGGCTGCATCGAAGTAACCCAGGCCAGCAGATCTATTCCCAGTTGGTAGCCGGGTAGTACCTGGAACCAGCGCCAGATAAGGGCGTCGGTAAAATTACTCCGCAGAGCAAGGGTAGTGGTATTCACCCAATTGGCCGAATAACCCGGTTGATAGTAGGGTTCATAACCAAATACAGAAGGCTGGTCCATTAAATCCAGTTGCATATCGATCATGTTCCAATGGAAAAACTCCATCAGCCGACGATAGGCTACGTACTCACTCATCATGTTGGGAATCGGCTGCTTAAAGAACCGGATAGAGCCAATCATCAATTCAGCGGGCGATTTTACAATGGCTCCCCGATTAGCCGAATCGTAGAAAATATCGCTGGAAAGTAGTTTTTTTACTACCGGCATAACAGCGTAATCGTTGCCGGGGCTTTTGAAAAAAGTGGCCAGTGGAACGATGACGTTATCCTCTATCTCCTGCGAAACGTTGGGATTAACATACCATCGGTAGAGTTTCCGGCAAATGAATCTGGGCGTTTCGGGATGATTAAGCAGCATGGTAACCAGATCGTTCAATTCATCATCGCCCGCTGTAGCCCCCGACCTTCCAGCAATTGTGGTATTCCCATAATGCGAAGAAAATACTTTGTCGGTCGTGTCATGCCGATTTGGCGTGAACGTAGTTTCAAAACTGGTCGAGCCTTCGGTATAGTAATTGGTATAATTCCAGCCCGTAAGTACACGGGCTGCCGCCTTTACGTCGTCCTCGGTATAGTTGTTGTTGCCCGCAAAGTCTTTATTTCCAACTGTGAACAACTCCTGCAACTCACGGGCGTAGTTCTCGTTTGGACTACCCTTTACGTTCTGATTGCCATTGAGGTAGCGCAGCATGGCCGGATCTTTGGTAATGGCTTTTACCAGAAATCGGAAACTACCCAGGGCATTGTTGCGCAGCAAACGCAGATAGCGATCCACGAAACGGTAGTCATCTACCTCATTGCGGGTCGTGACGAAATGATTCTGCCAGAACAGAGTAAGTTTATCGAGTAAAGAAGGCGGAACATCCTGGCGGGCCATTTGTCCCATCCACCAGTACTTTACATAAGTCCCGAACCAGAAATTCCGGTCTCCGTTGAAAGGTTTGTGGAGGTACGTTTGGCCGGCATTGGGTTTTGTCTCGTCGAATTCGATAGGGGGCAAAGGGCTGCTCACATAGCTGATATTGTCCAGCAGTTTTTGAACACCCTGGGCAGGCGTCAAACCGACGAAGCTTGCTATTTCGGAAGGCGTCGGTCCAAAAGTGGCCCGTCGTAACAGGTGCGCCGCTTGCTGTGAATCAAGCGGTTCCGTTCTTGCATCAAGGTAGGGCATTCAAAAGGATTACTTCTTTACTCATTTTTATCACTATTGATATCGAATAGTATGTGTATAGAAGTGAAACTCTTGGCCAGCGAAATACGGTATTTGTCGGCGTATCTCAAAGCAATCACCGAAAACCTTGTAGATTTGTGCCCATGCATACCCGAAAATTCCTAAAACTCGCAAAATGAAACGCCGGGATTTTGTAAATACTGCGCTCGTTTCTACCGGAATTTCGCCCTATCTGGAGATGGCGCGCCCGGCAGCTCAATCCCAAGTATCTGCGGCAGGATCTCATGCTGCAGGAACGCCCGCCGCAGGCTATTCGCTCAAAATATTGGCCACCAACTGGGGCTACCGCGGAACCATGGACGAACTATGTGCTGCGGTAAAAAAAGAAGGGTACGACGGACTGGAACTCTGGTGGACGGCCGACGCTGAGGCGCGGAAAACAATGTTCAACGCGCTCAAAAAGCACAATCTGGAACTTGGTTTCCTGTGCGGCGGCAGTCAAACCGAGTTTTCGGCACATCTGGATTCTTTCAGAAAATCCATCGATGGAGTACTTGCACAAAGCGACATCAAGCCTTTGTATATCAATTGCCACAGCGGGCGGGATTTCTTTACTTATGAGCAGAATAAAGCGTTTATAGACTACACCACGCAGGCTTCCGAGCGCAGTGGAGTTCCGATCTTCCACGAAACGCACCGCAGCCGCATGCTCTTTGCCGCTCACATTGCCCGGAACTTTATCGAACAGAATCCTGCTTTACGCCTGACGCTCGATATTTCGCACTGGTGCAATGTCCACGAATCTTTACTGGAAAATCAGCCCGAAAGTGTAGCACTGGCGCTTAGTCGTACCGGACATATTCATGCCCGTGTCGGCCACGCCGAAGGTCCTCAGGTCAATGACCCGCGCGCTCCCGAATGGAAGCAGGCTTTGGATGCGCATTTAAGTTGGTGGGACATAGTGGTAGCTGAGAAAAAGAAAAATGGCCAGCCGCTGACGATTCTGACGGAGTTTGGGCCACCCCACTATTTACCAACGGTACCCTACACCAATCTACCCGTGGCGGATCAATGGGACATCAATGCATTTATGATGAGAATGCTGCGTGAACGATATGCCTGAACCCGACCCGTCCGAAAGGATTGGCACACTATTTTAGCACAAACAACAACTGAAAAAACAGTAGAAGTCCCTCCCGAAAATTCGCATGAGTTCAAGTTCCAAAGACACGCTGATTTCTAAGAATATAGATGAAAAACTTCTCGTTTTTTACGAGGCCTGGACTTTCATAACAAAATTCTTCAGGGAGCTATTTCGAGGTCGTCCCGAGTTTCAGGAAATTGTCAAGCAGTGCTACCAGATTGGCTATAAATCCCTTCCATTGATATCCCTGACCGGCTTCATCACGGGTATGGTTTTTACCAAGCAATCGAGGCCGTCACTGATGGAATTTGGGGCTACATCGTGGCTTCCTTCGCTGGTATCCATCGCCATCGTGCGGGCTTTGGCTCCTTTAATTACTTCCCTTATCAGCGCCGGGCGGGTAGGTTCCAGCATCGGAGCGGAGTTAGGCTCTATGCGCGTGACTGAGCAGATTGACGCCATGGAAGTTTCAGCGGTCAATCCATTCAAATTTCTGGTCGTGACGCGGGTCATCGCCACTACGATCAGCATTCCCATTTTGTCTTTTTATTGTGCTTTTGTGGGCCTGATGGGTTCGTTTCTGGATGTAACGCTCAACGAAGAAACCAATATCATTGCCTTTTTCAAGAGCGCATTCGAACAAATTACATTTCTGGATATTAATTCGGCTCTCATCAAAGCAATTGCCTACGGGTTCACGATCGGGATGGTGGGCTGTTATAAGGGCTACAACGCCAGAAATGGTACTCAGGGAGTGGGACGTGCGGCCAACTCCGCCGTGGTACTTTCGATGTTCCTGATATTTATTGAAGAAGTCGCTATCGTGCAGGTAACCAACTGGTTTAGATTTTAGATCATGAAAAGGAAACCCGAATTACACGCTACGTCTGATTTTGAAGGAAAAAATGTGATCTCTATCCGGGATCTGTACAAATCGTTTGGGGATTTGCACGTGTTGCGTGGTGTAAACCTGGAAGTAGAGAAAGGCCAGAATGTTGTAGTACTGGGCCGTTCCGGAACGGGTAAGTCGGTGCTGATCAAAATAATTTCTGGTCTGCTGAAAGCCGATCGGGGCAGCGTGAAAGTACTGGGCCAGGAAGTAGGCGATCTGGATGAAAAAGAATTAAGGGAACTGCGCAAACGCATTGGCTTTTCTTTCCAGAATAGCGCACTTTATGACAGCATGACTGTGCGTGAAAATCTGGAATTTCCCTTGGTGCGGAATGTGAGCAACCTCAGTCGTAAGGAAATCAATAAGTCGGTGGAGGAAGTACTGGAATCAGTTGGGTTGCTGTCTGCCATTAATCAGTCTCCAGCCGAACTTTCCGGCGGGCAGCGCAAGCGGATCGGTATAGCCCGTACTCTGATTATGAATCCCGAAATAATGCTCTACGATGAGCCTACCGCCGGACTCGACCCGACCACCTGCATCGAAATAAACGAACTCATCAACGAGGTGAAAGAGCAATATCATACCAGCTCGATCCTGATTACCCACGACCTGACCTGTGCCAAAATGACGGGTGACCGCCTGGCTATGCTGCTGGACGGGAAATTTGTGAAGCAGGGTACTTTCGAAGAAGTATTCAGCAGCGACGATGAGCGTATAAAAAGCTTTTACGATTATAATTTTACGGAAGATTGAATTCGTTCTTTGTTCTAAATTTTTGGTTCTTGGTTGGTAAGCCAATTTCTATGTTTTGTCTTCTTTTGAATTAGAGTAAAAAGCATAAACAGGGACACCTCACAGTGTACTGAATTAAAAACCAAGGATGAACGGGACTACCCCGCAAGAACTATGAACGCAGAACTAAGAACCAAGAACTAAAAAACAATGAGTACAACACCCAATCCCCAAAGACGCGCCGTAACTGTCGGCCTGTGGGTTTTAGCCGGCCTGATCATTTTCGTAGTTGGCATTATGACCATCGGCGGCATGCGAAAATCTTTTGTTTCCAAAATCACCGCCAAGGCTACTTTTGACGACGTGAACGGTTTGAAGGTGGGCAATAATATTTGGTTTTCCGGGGTGAAAGTCGGCACAATCAAAGACATCTTTTTTGTGGGCAATTCTCAGGTCGAGGTACTTCTGAACATTGAAGAGAAATCACAGCAGTATATCCGAAAGGACGCCGTGGTCAAGATCAGTTCCGATGGACTCATTGGTAATAAAATTGTAGTCATTGAGGGCGGTACACCCAATTCTGAATCCATTCAGGATGGGGATGTTTTGCGCGTCAAGAAGGAGGACAGCCAGCAGGATATTATGAATACCCTGCAAGCCAACAACAAAAATATCCTGGCTATTACCGAGGATTTCAAGGAGATCAGCGGTAAAATTCGCAAAGGTGAAGGCTCGGTTGGGAAATTGCTGGCTGACGATCAGTTGTACCAGAATCTGGAAGTAACGATGGCTTCGTTGCAGCGGGCGGCCACCCAGGCGCAGGACATCACAAAATCGCTGAATGCGTACACGGCGAAGCTCAACAAGCCCGGTGGACTTGCTTACGATGCGGTTAATGATACGATCATCATGCGCAAAGTACGACTGACGGTTTCGGAGCTGGGCGAAACTGCCAATACTGCCCGCGCGATGGTGGAAGGCCTGAAAAAAACGACCCAGGATTTGTCTGCTGACCTGACCAAGAATAACGACAATGCCGTTGGCTTACTGCTTCGCGACAAAGCCACCGCCACCGACATTAAAACTACCATTCAAAACCTGGAAAGTAGTTCGGAGAAACTCGACGAGAGCATGGAAGCTTTGCAGCACAATTTCTTGCTTCGCGGCTTTTTTAGAAAAAAAGAGAAGCGTGAGCAGGTAGTAGTAGACTCGATTAAGCTAAAAGCCGAAGTAGTTCAATAAGTGGAGAGTTGAAAATGGAGAATTGATAGTGATTGTCATTCTCAACTATCAAAATTCAAGTTTTCCGTTTCTTCTTCTTGGCGGAAGGAAATAAAATATTGTTCAGAATCAATCGGTAGCCGGGCGAGTGGGGGTACAGGTTTAAGTCTGTTCCCATGCGGTGGCCTCCGCGGCGGCCTTCGGGGTCGTGGCCGCCGTAGAAGGTCCATTGGCCCACGCCAATCTCACCATACAGGTACCGGTCTGACGACTTGCTCTGACCCATGACGAGTACATTGGATTTGACGGTTTTCTTAGTGAAAGCCGAAGTCTGACCGCTGAACTCGCGAATCTGAAATTCGTGATTCTGTACCAACATGGACGGAATGACATCCCACTTGGCCGAGAAGTCGAAAAGCGTGAACACATCATCCGAATCGCCGAAGCCGTAACTTCCCAGTGAGGCGTTAATATCCGAGAACCACATCCCGCCGTAGCCATTTTCCAACTGCAATTCAAAATTCTCGAAGGCGAATGTCTGGCTGAAATCCAGTTTTGATTGTGCCGCCGGATCTATACCATCTCCGTCGAACTGTGAATCTACGATATCAACTCCTTCGGCAGCCAAAGCAATGTCAAAGGTTTCGGCCCCCGAACACATGGCAAACAGATAACCGCCTCCCGCACAGAATTCCTTGATTCGCTTGGCCACAGCCAGCTTCATCTGTGATACTTTGGCGTAGCCATACTTCTTGGCAATATCTTCCTGAGCCTGAATATCCTGCTGCGACATGCGTCGCAGGTTTCGGCCAAACTGTCCCGTGAAGTCTTCGTGGTGCAAGTGCAGCCAGTCGTACTTGGACAGGTCGCCATCCAGTATTTCCTGATCATAAACTACCTCGAATGGGATCTCGGCGTACTTAAGCGCCAGCAGCACGGCGTCGTTATACTCAAAAGTAGCTGGGCCTATTTTGATTGGAGAATATACGGCAATACGGGCCGCCTTGTGGAGCTTCACGGCATCCATATTGACTTCCGGCACGGCGATCTGCGTAATGATATTGGCTGCCTTGGCGTCGGAAATTACCTCATAGGCTACGCCACGAATCCGGCATTCTTTCTCGATCGTCGAAACGTACTTTATCAAATAACTACCGCCGCGGTAGTTGAGAAGCCAGTCCAAATCCAAGCCATCTTTCAGCACCGAATAGGCAATTCCGTAAGCTTTCAGGTGATTCGACTGCCGGTCGTCCATCGGAATCAGGATATGGTTGGCGTAGCTGACCGTAGTTAACAGCAGAAGGAGCAGCGTACCGGTACTTTGAATTTTTTTTGCGATGGATATACGATTCTTTTCCATAGGTTGATTCCGTTTGGATGTTGTCTGGGAGCACTTGTATTGAATGGCCGCATAATTCTTTCACCGTCAACCAAATCTAAACAATATTGTTCGGGAAAGCAAAATGATTAACTTGTTAGATTACTGTCCATGAGGGACCTGATTTTTTATTTTTTGCAATGCCTATCTCAATCCTGATCTCCCTGACCTGGTTAATTTACGGAAGCCTGAACATTGGTCCGCCAATAGAAACTGAAAGTACTCGGATTTACGTCCCGCTGGGCGGAAATACCTGGGTGGAAGGAGCGGATACCGAAAAAATTGAAGAATCGGGATTAACGGGCTGGACCAGTCAGACCGCCAGGATTACCAGCTATGTGTGGCTTTCTAAAATTGGCAAAGTCAAAATATTTCTTGACGGGGACGTGACGGCGGGTAGTACTATAAAAACTACCATCGGCCGCAAGACCATCGCTCAGACTTTCGACCGGGAAGGCATAGCCGAACCTTACCTTGGGGAATGGCAAGTCGACCGTGCGGGCTATCTGAAAATTGAATTTTCCGGCGTGAAAAAGACAGCGGAGACGTTTGGGCAGGTCAGGGGTTTGATTTTGGAAGGAAGCGCGGTGGATGATTCGGCGGCTTTCGTCAGAAATAATGAAGGCAATTACTTTTATTGGGGAAGGCGCGGTCCTTCCGTCCACCTAAACTACCCCACCGATCCGCAGGCTGAAATTGAATGGTTCTATAATGAGGTTACGGTACCTGAGGGCCAGGATATACTTGGCTCGTACTTTATGGCTAACGGATTTGCGGAAGGGTACTTTGGAATGCAGGTGAATTCGGACACGGAGCGGCGGGTTTTATTTTCGGTATGGAGTCCTTACAAAACTGATGATCCCAAGTCTATTCCGGAAAATCAGCGAATTACTTTGCTCAGAAAGGGAAAGAATGTTTATGCAGGAGAGTTTGGCAACGAGGGTGCGGGAGGGCAGAGTTATTTGAAGTATGACTGGCGGGCGGGGCGGACCTACCGTTTCCTGCTCAGAGGCAAGCCCTCGAACGATAGTACAACTACCTTCACCGCCTATTTTTTCGCTCCTGAGGTTAACGAATGGCAACTGATCGCCAGTTTCAAACGACCCAAAACTTCCACAAACCTGAAAAGGTTACACTCCTTTTTGGAAAACTTCCTGCCGGAAACCGGCAACCAAAGGCGCCGTGTGTATTTTAGTAATCAGTGGGTTTGTACTATCTCGGGAAACTGGATTCCTCTGACCAATGCCAGGTTTACGGCCGATGCCACCGCCAGGAAAGGGTATCGGCTGGATTATAGCGGAGGCATAGAAAATGGCCGATTCTATTTACAGAATTGTGGTTTTTTTGATGAGTACGTCAATATTGGGCGGGAATTTCAAAGAAAAAGTAATGATAATCAAAGGCCTGGCATAGATTTTGACAATCTGCCTTCTCAGTAAGTACTATTCCGGTATCGTGGGCGAATTTGTATTTCTCCAAGAAAGTAACGACTGCGATCTCGGTCACTAGCAACTTCAAAAATAGCAAGGTCCTGATATTGTTTCACGGCACAGGACGCTTCTCTACACAGGAAATTTGTGGTTCACCGGACAAGTCAAGTCGTTTAACGATTTTATTTTTCCTTTCTCCACGATTTCATTTTCTTAGTGAAGAATAAAGCAAGAAGAGATTCGAATACAGAGTACCATTACAAAAATAAAATAATCCACGTTTCATGCCTTTTTTTAGAATGAATAAATTGAAATTTTACCTATTCCTGCAGATATTTCTTTTCTCTCTTGCCTATCCAACTTTCGCCCAACGTTTTTCAATCAAAGGTAGCGTGCAGACAGCGGCAGACCGATCAGCCATGCCGGGAGCCATTGTTACCATCCAGCGAACCACGGAAGAACAGCCTTCGGATGGCGTAACCGCTGACGCTAATGGTGAATTCGCATTTAGCAAAGTAGCGGCCGGATCCTATCTAGTAAAGGTCAACTACCTGGGTTTTAAGCCCATTTCCAAAGCCGTGGAGATTGAGAACTCGTCGGTTGAACTTGGAACGCTACTTCTGGTGGAAGAGGCTAATAATCTACAGGAGGTGCAGGTAGTAGGTCAGGTAGCTACCGCTGTTCAGAAAGGCGACACGACGGAGTTTAACGCTGCCGCTTTCAAAACTGCTGCCGATGCCAGCGCCCAGGACCTTGTTCAGAAGCTGCCCGGCGTGACGATGGAGGACGGCAAGGTACAGGCTCAGGGTGAAGACGTGCAGCAAATCCTGATCGACGGTAAGCCATTTTTCGGTACCGATGTGGCGAAGGCCTTGCAAAGCTTACCTGCTGAGGTAATTGCCCAAATTCAGGTCTTCAATAAGAAAAGTGACCAGGCGGAGATGACTGGATTTTCCGATAATGACGAACTTAAGACGATCAACATTGTGACTCGCGCCGACCGCCGTAAGGGGCAGTTTGGCAAAACCTCGGTGGGATATGGTACCGATGACCGCTACATGGCTGGAACCAGTATCAATCTCTTCAATGAAGATCGCCGCTTCACCATTACCGGATTGAGCAACAATATCAACACTACCAGCTTCAGCAACGACGAGAGCGACTCACGGGGTGGACGTCCGCGCAACGGGATTATCAAAACTAATTCGATTGGCGTCAATTATTCCGATATGTGGTCGCCCAAGATTGAGGCCAGCGGTAGCTATACTTATACTAATCAGCAGAACTTTGGCCTCGAGTCTAAATTTCAGCAGTTTATCAGTGAAGCCGACTCAGGGCGTACTTACACCGAAAACAGCCGTAGTACCGAGAAGGATGGTACTCATCAGGCAGATATGCGGATCGATTACAAAATCAACAAACAAAACCGGATTTTGCTTCGCCCCCGAATCACGGTCCGCCGAGCCGATGATTTCAACTACTTTCTGGGCCGCACCGAAAATGAGAACAGTCCGCTCAACCAGACTGAGAATACTTCCAATGCCATCAGCACGGGGGTGAATTTTCGCAATACGCTCTATTATAACCACCAATTCGGCAAGAAAGGCCGGAGCGTCACCTTTCGGCTCAGTACGGGTTTTAGTAACAGTGAAAATGAGAGATACCGCCTGGCCGACAACCAGTATTTCCGTGAGCCCAGCCGCGACCGGATACTTAACCAATTTACCGATTTCGGCGGAAAAGGCTTTTCCTGGGAAGGGGAAATATCGTATACCGAGCCGATTGGCAAGAATGGGAGCGTCGAGCTGGAACACGAGCGGGGCAATCGCTACGACGACTCCGATCGGCGACTTTACGATTTCAGCGAGTTTACGGGCGATTATACTAACCTGAACGAAGGGCTCAGCAATACCTTTAAGAGTGATTACATGACGGAAGAAACGCAGCTAAGCTATCAGTACCGCACCGACAAAATACGTATTCAGGTGGAAGGCGAGTACCAGCGAGCCAAGCTGCACAACGACCAGATTTTTCCGCGCGAGTTTGAGCTGGACCGAACCTTCACCAATGTACTTCCCTCGGTTCGGTTTGAGTATAAATTTACCAAATCCACCAATATAGAACTCGACTACCGCACCTGGACGGATGCACCTTCTATCAGCCAGTTGCAAAACGTTTATGATATTTCCAATCCGCTTTACGTTCGCACAGGTAACCCAGGGCTGGTACAGTCGGTGCAAAATCGCTTCCGGGGACGCTTCCG
Source organism: uncultured Persicitalea sp. (assembly GCA_964500445.1). Taxonomy (GTDB): domain Bacteria; phylum Bacteroidota; class Bacteroidia; order Cytophagales; family Spirosomataceae; genus Persicitalea. Next base: position 14,911 of record CAZCOG010000016.1, read on the forward strand.
GGCGCGCAACCCCGACAACGACCACACTTTTTACGCCAGTCTGGAAGGATCGGTGATTCCTAACTACATCGCCAACAGTACGCTGACTGCCCGTAGCCCTATTCCCCTTACGGCTACCGATACCCTTCAAACGGGTTCGCAGCTTTCCCGGCCTGTCAACCTCGACGGTTACCGGACCATCCAGTCGTTCATCAACTTTGGCCGGCCAGTCAATTTTCTCAAATCAAAGTTTAGTACTTATGCCTACGTCACCCACACACGGACGCCGAGCATAATCGACTCGCTCACTAATTTTACGGCTAACACCGGCTTTCGGTTGGGTGTGTCGCTAAGTAGTAACATCAGCGAAGACCTGGATTTTTACGTCTCCACGCGTTCGGGCTACAATACCGTAAATCGTTCCCTTCGCAAGACGTCTGAGAACTACTTCAGCCAAAGCAGCCGGGCCAGACTGACCTGGGTAATCTGGAAGGGACTGGTCTACCGAACCGACCTCAATCACCGGCTGAACACGGGGCTTTCTGCCGGTTTCAACACCAACTACCTTATCTGGAACATGAGTATTGGTAAGAAGTTGTTCGCTAACCAGCGCGGTGAAATCAGCCTGAGTGTGTTCGACTTGCTTAAGCAGAATATCAGCATTCGCCGTAACGTGACAGATATTCTGGTGGAAGATGTGCAGTCCAACGTTCTGCAGCGGTACTTCATGCTGACGTTCACTTACAACCTGCGGCATTTCAGCGGCGGGGCCAAAAGTGAAGCGGATTTTGAGCAATCAGGAGACTCTGACCGCTCGCGGGGCAGGAGGAATTGATGGGGAATTATTCGAAAAGATAGGGTGAAGCATTCTGTTTATAGCGGTGCGCACAACTTCCGTATATGGTCTAAAGTACTACATCAAGTACTTGCCTTTTCCACACCCTCGGAACAGCCTCATCTCGACAAAGCTTTTTTCGCGTTGGCGAGAAACCTTCGCTGAGAAAAAATAATTTTCAATTACAACCAATTACAAGGTTTGGGAATCCAGAGAAGTAGATTTAACCAAGCCAATGTAATAGAATGATGAAAATTTCGACCTGCGTACTCTTACTCTCTTTGGTACTTACGGCATTCAGTTGTCAGCTATCCGGGCCAGACCAACCAGTTGACCCTGTTATTGACCCCATCCCTCATACCCTGATCGGGCGTGATAGTATTTCGGCAGGAGAATATCTTGGTGTGGGGATAAACGAAGAGGCGGAAGTTGCGTATGCGGCCGTCCAATCGCTTACTGAAACCCGCGGCGTTTCCTATCTAAACGTAGTTAGTAATATTTTTTCCGATATAAGTCAGTTGAGCAGTCAAATCCCGTTGTACAGCTATATTTTGCTCGACCAGAAGGAAGGAACTGATTCGGGCGTTCAGATTACGCTGGAAGCGGGCAAGGTAAAGGACATCTACCTGAATAGCGGAGCAAAACTTACCCAATGGCCCCAAAAAGCCAACGAAAAGTCTTCGGTTCGCCTTGAGGATGAGGCTGGAAAACTATACGAAAAATTGGTCAGGATTCAGGGAATGAGCCAGTATGCCAGAAAATTCGAGCGTATTTCTTTACAAACCAAAAACTTAGCCGCCGCTTTTGATCCGGTCATGGCGCAATCTCCGCAATGGTACTTTGCTTATACTACCGGCGATAATCTATTTGAAATGGTAAAAATCCACCTGATTAGCGGGAAGATCAACTATATTGAGGTCGAGCGTTATAGAAAGTAAGGTAGCATACGCCATTTCTATAACACCGGCTTTTCCTCTTGCACGCTGTCCTTGGATTTCTTGCGACGCCACCATCTCGACTTCTGTTGTTTCGACAGCATGCTGACATTGCTCTTAAAATAGTGCAGCGTTTCGTTCATCTCCCGATTGACGGCTATCCGCGCTAAACTCGATTCACGAATAAGTAGTACGCTGGCGTAAAACATCATAGTCGCGCCCAGAATGCTCAACACGACGGGAAGCCACGGGCGCTTGGTGTTGAACACATCCATGATGCCGAGGCTCAGGCTGGTGGCGATAAATACGCATAGGGCCAGGTAGAGTACAATGATGGCACGCTGTAGCATTTTAGTCCGTTGCGTGGCTTTATTCAGCAAAAAAAAGAGAAGCGACACCTCCTGTACTTTCGTTTCCGAATCTTCGGTTTTTACAAGCGCTCTCAATTCGTCGGTCAGGAAACGGCTCCGCTCGATGACGTTGGTAAGGCGTTGCGAGGTAGTTGTAATAAGGGAACCACAGGCCAGAATAAGTACCACCGGAGCGACCATCGACGAGAGGATGGTCATTGTCTGGGATAGCTTGGTAATTGTTATAAGGTCTTGCATGGGGACAAAGTTTGCTTAGGCGTTTGGATAGTTATGCAAAAAAGCCAAACCAATAAACATCTCCCCAATTAAACATCTACCAGGCGTTCCCGTTCCACTTTTTTCTAAATCGTTGTGCCTCCGTCTGCTGTATAAATCCCGCCGGTGCAGTAGCCCGATGCAGGCGAAGCGAGGAATAGCGTGAGCCGGGCGATTTCCTCCACCGTCCCCATGCGGGCGATAGGCAGGTGTTTGGTGAAGCGGGCGAGCGTCTTTTCATCTTCCCACAGGGCCTGACTGAATTTGGTTTTGATCAAGCCAGGGCACACGGCATTTACCCGGATTCCGTCGGCACCAAGTTCTTTGGCCAGTACTTTGGTGAGCATATTGAGGGCGGCTTTACTAACGCTGTACATCCCCAAACCCGGGTCGGGTGTTAAGCCCGCGATGCTGCTGATGTTGATAATGCTACCCCCTCCACGAGCCTTCATGCTGGGTTGCACCAGTTTGGTCAGTTCCAGTACCGACTGCACATTGACCTGCATAATTTTGTCGAAGGCACTCTCAGGAAATTCCAGCGTCGGGCCATAGTGGGGGTTGGCGGCGGCATTGTTCACCAAAATATCCACGCCGCCGTAGGTTTCGATGGTTTTCTCGACCAATTCGCGCAGCTGCGCCCGGTCGCCGACGTGGGCCGCAATGGCGGTCACATCTGCGCCATGCTCACGCATTTCGAGAGCCAGGGCGTCGAGGTCGGCCTGTTTGCGGCTGCTGAGGACGACTTTGGCCCCGGCGTCGGCCATGTAACGGGCAATGGACTCGCCGATGCCCTTGCTGGCACCCGTAACTACGGCGACTTTTTCATTGATTTGGAAAGAGTACATTCGTTCAATTTTGAGTGAGAGAAAGAGAGAATGATGGGGCCACTCGAGGAGTGAACACCAGGTTTGGCTGAATCACTCATCATCCAGGTTAAGGGGATTACCTACTGAAATGCTAGTGCTGAACTAAGAATGCCCCGTTATCCAATCAAGAATCAAACTTGCCTTCGCGCCCGACTCACCTTTGCTGGGGCAGGTACCTTCGCCGCGAAGTTCATCGACAATCGTTTGAATGAGAGGTTGTTGAACGTGGGGTGGGTAGGGTAGCTCGAATTCTTCGGTCTTTTCCTGGGTTTCTACGGTAATAGTGAAATGCTCGAAGAATGAGAACGTCATTTTTCCTTCGGTACCTAGTAAATAGGCTTTATCGACGCGGTGCTTCTTGCTGCCCGTGAAGCACCAGCTGCCGCTACCAACTACCCCGGATTCGAACTCGAAGCTGGCCATCACTACGTCCTCAGCCTCATACAAACCAGCCTGATTGCGGGCAATGCCCTGGGCGCTTTTGATTGGGCCAAGGGCAAATTCCAGAAAATCAAATTGATGCGAGGCCAGGTCGTGGAAATGCCCGCCGCCCGAAATTTTGGGATTGACGCGCCAGCGGGGCTGGGCTTCGGGCCCTACTTCTTCGGGATATGGCGGCCAGTGCAGCGTAATATTTACGAGCCTAATGTCGCCAATGGCCTTTTGATCGATCAGTTCTTTCACCTTCAAAAAGTAGGGTAAAGTACGTCGGTAGTAGGCCACAAATAGTGGCGTACCCGTTTCCTGGCTTACCCGCACCATCTCATCGCACTCTTTTGCGTTGCGGGCCATGGGCTTTTCCACGTACACGGGTTTGCCCAGCCGTAATGCTTTCAGGGTGTAATCTGCGTGGGAACCGGGCGGCGTGGCAATGTAGATGGCATTAATGTCCGGGTCGTTGAGGAGTTGATCCGCGTCGTCGTACCATTTCGGGACATTGTGGCGGCGGGCGAAGTCGGCGGCCTTCTCGCCATCGCGGCGCATGACGGCTATAAGTTCGGAATTCTCGATATTTTGAAAAGCCGGGCCACTCTTCTTTTCAGTCACGTCACCGCAGCCGATGATGCCCCATTTAATGATGTTCATTTAAGATTGATTTGTTTATTTGTACAACTTAGTTCGTGCCAAGGTACTTGGCTTTGGTGTTTTTCTCTTCACCTCTTTTCATTCATACCATTCAGATAGCCCGCGATGTAGGCGGCGTGGGCAGCGCGGGTGGCTTCGTCAAAGTGGACATGATCGACATAGTGATCGTCTCCGAGGTTTTTAGTGAAAGTATAGAGGTCGATAATGGGTACTTCATTCTGGTTCATCACCTCGTCCGCTATGGCATTATAGGCTGTAAGGTCTCGGGCGTAACGCTTGAATGCCTTCGAACGGCTATTGTGCCGTTCGTCATCCACCGGTGTTGTCCGCATCCAGACGACACGGATGTCTCTGTTTTTTAGCAGATCCAGAATCGCATTTAGGTTAGAACGATAGCTGGCCGAATCTACCTGAATAGTATTCGTACCAGCGTCGCGCTTGATGTCGTGCAGGCCGCAGTTGAGCAGCATCAGATCGGGTTGAAAGGTTTGATCCTGCAATATTTTTTGCAAAAAATTTAAAACCATACGCGAGTCGCCGCCATTGGCTCCGGTGGGAATGTCGAGATTTTTGGCCGCTTGTTCCTTGTCGCCCTTACGGGCGTATTGCCAGGTACCTCGGGTATATTTTTCGAGGTACGGACCATATTGCATGGAGATACTGTCACCGATAACGTAAAGTTTGGGCAGCGGAACGGTGAGACTGGCCAGAAGTATGAAGCTCAGGCAAAGGAGCGTAGGTAAAAACAGTTTTTTGGGGGTTGTCATATTCATCAAAGCTCGCAAAGCAGGCGATCTATTTATTACTTCTCCAAATACTTTGAGGCGGCTTCAAGTACCGAAGATGTTCATTTGCTTATAAACCCATAGGAGTTTTTTAAGAGGCCGCCCCTGATGAGAGCGCGAGAATGCCGAAGAAAAAAGCAAGAGGTTTCATAATTTGAAAAAGTACCAAAGCAACCAAATGCTGTTCTGTTTCTCGATATTATCAAACAATTTATCAAAAATCCGCGTAGATTAAACGCCTGGCCGGGTATTTTTACCAGTCTTGCCCGAACAATGCTATTCATACATCTCAATAAATTTATGAGTTCTAATAAAGCAGAAAAATTCGACGCAATTATCATTGGAGCCGGACAGGCGGGTAAGCCCCTGGCGATCTATCTGGCCGAGGCCGGTTGGAAGGTTGCTATCATCGAAAGAGAACACCTTGGCGGAAGCTGTGTGAACTACGGCTGTACTCCCACCAAAATGATGCTGGCTTCAGCCCAATTGGCTTATCAGGCAAGGCGTGCCGATGTCTACGGAATAAAGGTCGGGAAGGTTAGCGTGGATTTTAAGGCTGTGATGAAACGTAAGAATGAAGCCATTTTATCATCGCGGGAAGGCATAGAAGATCGCCTCGGTGAGTTTGAGAAAATTGATCTGATCAGAGGAGAAGCGCATTTTTCTGGCGAAAAGCAAATTACCGTTGTACGGGAGGATGGAGCGAATCGGCAACTTACCGCCCGCCGTATCGTGATTGACACAGGTACCAGCCCATTTGTACCGCCTATCGAAGGCTTAGAAAGTACCCCGTACCTCACTTCTAAAACTGCGCTCGATCTGGAAGTACTCCCAAAGCATTTGCTGATCATCGGCGGTGGATATATTGGGCTTGAGTTTGCCCAGATGTTCTTCCGTTTTGGTAGTAAAGTGACGATTATTGAAGCGGAGAAACAAATTCTTAGCAAAGAGGATAAAGACGTGGCCGAAAAAATGCGGGAAATCCTTGCGCAGGAAGGCATCGAATTTTACCTCGGCGCCAAAGTTGAAAAAGTAGCCAGTGAAGAGGGCGGCGTTGCTGTTTCAATTAAAACTACCGACGAAACCTTACGTCTTGCGGGGTCGCATTTATTGGTTGCGGTTGGTACTACCCCTAACGTAAAAGCCCTACAACTGAGCGCTGCCGACATCAAAACGGACAAGAAAGGGAATATCAAAGTAGATGAATACCTTGAAACTACGCAGAAGGGTGTGTTTGCCGTCGGGGATGTAAAAGGTGGGCCCGAGTTTACGCATATCTCCTACGACGACCACCGCATTTTGCTGGAAAGATTCCTGGAAAAAAAGAAGCGAAGTACCAAAAAGCGCCCGGTGCCCTACACCGTCTTCACCGATCCGCAGTTGGGACGTATCGGACTGAGCGAGAAAGAAGCGAAGAAGCAAAAAATAAAAGTAAAAATTGCCCAAATGCCGATGGACCAGGTAGCCCGCGCCAACGAAACGGAACATACCAAAGGTTCTATGAAAGTACTTGTCGATGCCAAAAATGACCGGATTCTGGGAGCCGTTATTTTGGGGATGGAGGGCGGTGAAATTATGGCGATGCTCCAAATCGCGATGATGGGAAAGCTTCGCTACCAACAACTTCGGGACGGCGTATTTGCGCACCCTACACTGGCCGAATCGCTGAACAATCTGTTTAAGGAAGTAAAATAAATCGAAGGTAAGGTATAGGCCTTTACCTTTTTAATCCGGTAGATTTGCGGCTGGAAGCTTCCCCGGCGGGTTTGGGTTTGCCAATATCCTCGGTGTTGTAGGTAAACTTATTGACGTAAAAAACCTCACGCTGTGGCCCGACGGTGTTCTTGCCGCTGCTTACCCGCTGCACCCCGTAAGCCAGGAAGTACTTGCCATACCACGCAGCCAGTGTGGCATTCTCATTGAAAAGTACTTTTTCGTCCTCGGTTTTTCCTTCGATTTCGTACTCTTCCTTTTCCACTACGATCTTATCCCGGCGAATTACTTCGGTATGAATGCTGCCATCCTGCGGGTAGGCCAGCAGAAAATAGTCGTCGATAGGAGTAAGCTGAACCATTTCCTGCAACTCATAGCTGGTCAAATCTTTGATCGTAATGCAGTTGTCCCACAGAAAATTACCGTTACGGTCGAAGCCACATACAATGGCGTGGGTGTACCGAAAACCGTCAAGGGAGCGCATGTACTGGCGGCTCAGGCCGTTGAACATGGCGGGATTATTGGTTTTGTAGTTGGGATAATACACCTCCGCTACCAGTACGATTTCGTTTTCGGTCTGGAAAAGATTATGCACCAGCAGCCGGTAGCGGAATTTATTTTCCTTGCCCATGGATTGGCGCTTGCCAATGCGATCCAGCACCCGCTTCCGTCGCTTGGGTTTCATGAAATTGAAGAAATTCTGCAATTCCGAAAATTCGATAAAATTTGGATCTTCCGGTATATTGTCTTTGATGTGGGTCACATACAAGCCCTGTGAAAAGGGGGTGCAACCGATGGAATAGTTACCGATTAAATAGGAGTCTTCGGGATTCAGCGGCACGATTTGTCCCGAGATCAGGCTGTTTTCAGGATCTTTCAGCGCGGTAGTTTTCAGGAGTTTTCCGTCGTAGTTGTAGGTTTTGATGGCAAAGATGCACTCCCGTTTCCTTATGGCGTAAGTGATGACGTTGATCAGGCCGTCCACTTCGTTGATATCTACGTTATTGATCTCCATATTCCGTTCAAAGAGACCCGGCAATACGCGCGTCGTATGGTCGAAAAAAGAGTGAACGATCACAATGGGGCGATTTCGGTAGTAGCCCGCCACCAGCGCCTTGCTACCGATCACTTTGAACTGATGCACATTGACATTGGGCAGCAAATCGCCCTTGTGTACGTCGATGTGGCCGCGCGCCAGATCCAGTTGCAGAAAAAGAAAATGATCCGTGTCCGGCTCGGCAAATAGCCAGTAGGCGTAGTCGACATTTTGGTACGACATAACCGGAATATAGCGAAAATCCATCGCGTACTCCTGCGTCCAGACGGGCTTGAGATCGGTATCGTATTTGGTAAAAATCCATTTCTCGTTCCGCGAGCCCATGAATTCGTTCCGTCGAATGACCATGAGAGCTCCGGCTTCGCCCAGCGAAAAGACATCGAACTGCTCTTCGGCGGAACTGCGTGTCGGAATTTCGATGCGGGTAGTCTGCTTCAATTGTGCCAGAGCCGCAATGGGCGGCAGGCCAGTGAGTAGGCAGATTATCAGCAGATTAATTTTAAATATTGGCTTTACTAAGCTCATAAAAATCGACAATTCTGTTTTTGGCTTTCTTACCGAAAGATAACATATTATTATTGACAGTAAAACGCTTAACTCACAATAAGGTTGTTCCAGGCAGGGGCCGGGTCAGAATTTTGCCCTAATTTTGCGCTAATTACCGTCGAAACCAATCCCTGTATGTCGCAGACCATTGAAGCTATCTTAAAAAAAGAAATAAATCAGGCCATCCAAAGTACCTTTCAGGTAGAGCCGGAAGAAATATTCCTGCAACCTACCAAAAAGGAATTTGAAGGTACTTATACTTTCGTGACCTTCGCGCTTACCAAATCGCTGCGGCGTCCCCCTGCCCAGATCGGGCAGACGATCGGTGATTTCCTGGTGGAAAATTCATCGGTCGTGAGTGGCTTCAACGTCGTACAGGGCTGTCTCAACCTAAGCGTTAAAGCCGAAGCCTGGCTCGTTGTACTCAAAGAAATTCATCAGGATGAATTATTCGGTAACGTTCCGCCCAACGGACAGTCGGTGATGGTGGAGTTTTCCTCTCCTAATACCAACAAACCACTGCACCTGGGCCACCTGCGGAACAACTGCCTAGGCGATTCGGTGTCGCGTATCCTGGCTGCGAATGGCTACGGGGTCATCAAGACATGTCTGGTGAACGACCGGGGCATTCACATCTGTAAATCCATGCTGGCTTACCAAAAGCTTGGGCAAGGCGAAACCCCCGATTCTTCCGGCCTGAAGGGTGATCACCTGGCGGGTAAGTACTACGTACTTTTTGACAAAGAATACAAGAAACAGATAAAAGATCTCATCGCCGATGGCCTGACCGAAGAGGAAGCTGCCAAACAAGCTCCCTGGATTCGGGAAGCGCAGGAATTACTCATTAAATGGGAAAAAGGCGACACGGAAACCGTGGCGCTCTGGCAAAAAATGAACAGCTGGGTGTATGCCGGATTTCAGGAAACCTACGACAAAATGGGCATCCGTTTCGACAAGACCTACTATGAATCGGATACCTACTTATTAGGGAAAGACATCATCGAGGAAGGATTAGCCAAAGGCGTTTTTTATAAGAAAGAAGATAACTCGGTCTGGATCGATCTTACCGAAGAAGGGCTGGATCATAAGCTGGTACTGCGCGGCAATGGTACTTCGGTGTATATTACTCAGGACCTGGGTACCACCGAACTGAAGTACCAGGATTTCTACAACGACCGCTACCTGTGGGTAGTGGGAAATGAGCAGGATTACCACTTCAACGTGCTCTTCGCCATCCTCAAACGCCTGGGCCGGCCGTACGCCGACGGCTGCTTCCACCTCAGTTACGGTATGGTAGATTTGCCTTCGGGCAAGATGAAGTCACGGGAGGGTACTGTCGTGGATGCCGACGACTTGCTTGATGAAATGGTGAAAACCGCCGAAAACCGCACCCGCGAATTGGGGAAAATTGAAGATTTTAACAGTGAAGAGGCTAAAAATCTGTACGATATTCTAGCGCTGGGTGCTTTGAAATACTACCTGCTAAAAGTCGATCCTAAAAAGCGGATGCTGTTCAATCCTGCTGAGTCGATTGATTTTCAGGGGCATACCGGACCCTTTGTGCAGTATACCTACGCCCGGCTGCGTTCCATCAAGCGCAAGGCCGAGGGAGCAAGTATTTTGGGCGAAGTTTCATCAGAAAACTACGCGCTGCATCCGGCTGAACAGGAGGTGATCTTTCATTTGTCGCAGTATCCTGAGCGAGTCCAGGCAGCGGGAGCGGAATTCTCGCCCGCCCTTATTTCGCTTTACGCTTTCGAGTTGGCTAAGATTTACAATCAGTTCTACGCCGAGCTTTCCATTTTTTCCGATCCCGATCCCCAGGCGGTGCAAATGCGCGTGGCGCTCTCCGACGCCGTGGCCAAAACCATCCGTCACGCAATGGGCTTACTCGGCATTGAAGTACCAGAACGGATGTAAGATTTTCTGCGATATTCATTTTTCACGAAGAAATAAATAAGCGCAAAAAGATAGCTGCCAGCCAAGGGCCGACAGCTATTCTGATTTACCTATGAGAAAAATTTATTGCCCGAGCTTTGGGTTCACGTTGACTTCCGACTGCGGAATGGGCCATACATAATCGGCTTTCCGGAAATTTTTGGAAGTAACGAACCAGCGGCTGCGGTTCGTGGGATCTTTTTTCTTAGAAGTTTTGGGGAGTAGTGTGGAGTTCGGGAAAGGGGCGCCCCAGAAATCTCCTGTCAGTACTTCCTCGCCGATTCCCCAGCGGAAAATATCCCAGAGACGCTGCCCTTCGAAGGCAAGCTCGATGCGACGCTCGTTGCGCATGATGGGGCGAAGCTGATCTGCGGTCATCACTTTCAATGGAGGTAGATTCACCGAAGGGCGGGTTCTGACGGCATTAATGGTCAAATCCAGTAATTCCTGCGTAATAGGCTTTCCGGCTTCCAACTCGGCCTCCAGATAGCTCAAAAGTACTTCGGCGTAACGAATGATGGGTATGTTGCCACCGTAATCCGTTTGCAGATTACCCGAGAAATCTTCGTCGAAAAACTTTCGTAAACCGTAGCCCGTACGGGTGGCTTGCTTTGAATACGTCAGCTGGTCGAGCGACTTGGTAGAATCAGGATGGCACACGTACGTTTTATTGCCAAATTTGGCGCCATCCCACAGCAAGTTATAGCGGAAGCGCGGATCGCGATTGGCTCCCATATCGCTTACTTTGAATCGCGGATCGGAGTAGGAGAGGGGCGTACCGTCGTCAAAACCATAGGCATCGGCCAGGCTACCCAGGGGATTGACAATGTGCCAGCCCGAAGAAACCGCTGGCAGGGCGTGTTGGGTCAGTGCATTGCCCGCCTGTCCACCCAGGTACTGAACGCTGAAAATATTCTCGCTGCTGTTCTCGTTGGAAGGCAAAAATATGGAGCGGTAATCGGCGTCGATTTTATTATCGCCCTTGTCGATGATCCGCTTATACGCGGCTGAGGCTTCCGTAAATTTCTTTTCGGCCAGGTAAATCCGACCCAAAAATCCCAGAGCTGCCTGCTTGCTCGCTCTGCCGATTTCGTCCGTAGTCAATTTTCCAAAATCGGGTAATGCTTCTGTCGCTGCTGTCAACTCGGAAATAACGAACTGAACGACTTCGGCTTTCGGCGCTTTATCGACGTTGTTGGCCTCGTCGGGCGTCAAAGTTTTTTGTACCAGGGGAACGGAGCCGAAAAACTGCGACAGGTAGAAATATTGCGTGGCCCGAATAAATCTCACCTCGGCCTTCATCCGGTCAATTTTGGCCTGGTCCATCGATACTTTGTCGATGTTTTCCAGAAAATCATTGCAGATCGCAATACGTTTGTAGGAACCGCTCCAGTACCCATCGAGTATATTGTTGTTGGGGAGCAAAGTACCGTTTGTGAGGCGATTTTGGGTAGCATTGTCGCCCCGGCGGTCGTAGGCATTGTCGGTGGCAAATTCCAGGAACACGATACCGCAATATGTCCACCAGTCGGTGGGAACTACCTGGGTTCCGTACGCGATACCGCTCCGGTATACGCCCGTCAGAGCGATGTTGGCGTTGGATTCCGAAGTCCAGAAATTGTCCTTTGAGAAGGAATTGCTGGGAAACTGCTCCAGTTCGCTGTCACAGGATGTGGAAAGTAGCAGTATGGCCGGTAACAGCAGGTAGCTGGCGCTTTTTACTAAGTTTTTATAAAGTCTCATATTCAATTAGAATTTAAGGTTGATACCGAGAGTGATTGTTCTCAGAATGGGATAATACGCGCCGCCTCCGTTGTTTCCAGATCCGGGGATATTAACTCCGTTGATTTCCGGGTCCCATCCCTGACGGTACTTGCTGAAGGTCAATAGATTTTCCGCGCTTGCATAAATTCTGGTTCTTTTCACGTGCAGCGGTTTGAGCCACTTTTCCGGTAGGCTGTATCCCAATTGCATATTCTTGACCCGTAAATAGGAAGCATTCAGTATCCAGAAATCAGAGGTGGCAGTGTTGGGCGTTCCGCTGTTGGAAATCACTTCCAGGCGCGGGTAGTCGGGGTAGCGCGTCGGATTGTCGGGATTGAAGCGACCATCCATCTGCCAGCGCTGGATATTTCCCAAATTGTTGAAAGCGTAGCCAGCGTAGCCGCTTAGTTGCCCGCTTACGCCGGCGATGCCTTGCAGGAAGGTCGAGAAATCGAAGGATTTGTAAGTGAAACCAATATTAGCGCCAAAGGTATATTTGGGAATTTGACTACCCAGGTAGGTGCGGTCGTAGGTTGGATCGACTACCCCATCCGGTACGCCATCAGGACCACTGATATCTTTGTATCGGATATCGCCCGGCTGGGCTTTGGGAGTCACCTTAGTTTGATCCGGCCATTGCGTAACATCGTCGTTGCTTATAAAAACCCCGTCGGAAAGATAGCCGTAGTACATCTGCATCGGGTAGCCGATGAACAGGTCGGAACCGTTACCTACCAGACCGTTGGGCTGGTTGACATTACCCAATCCCAAGGTCACGACCTTATTATTGATGATCGAGAAGTTGCCGTTAATCGAGTAGCCAAAATCCTTGATTCGGTTGCGGTGACCGAAGTCAAATTCCCAGCCTTTGTTCGACATGGCACCGGTATTGGTTTCACCGATAGTCACGCCCAGCACGGAGGACACGCTTGAAGAAGGCTTGAAAAGAATATCGTCAGTCTGCCGGTCAAAATAGGTGACGTTGAAGGTCAGCTTATTGTTAAGGAAAGCGGACTCTAATCCGAAATCGAAGGTAGTAGTACTTTCCCATTTGATATTAGGATCGGTATAGTTTGAGTAGGCTGCCCCAATGCTCAGATTGTTACCAAAAGGGTAGTTGCGACCCGCAGCAAGTACTTGCTGGTAGGGGTAGTTTCCGATGTTCTGGTTGCCCAGAACGCCGTAAGAAGCTTTCAGTTTAAGATCAGAAAGCCAGGAGATGGATTTCATGAAGGGTTCCTGCGCGATGCGCCAGCCCACCGCAGCGGAGGGAAACAGGGCATATTTCTGGCCGGTCGGGAAGCGGGAAGAGCCATCATTCCGCACCGTCACTTCAAACAGGTACTTTTCCATGAAGCTGTATTTCAGGCGCGAAAACAACGATTGGATCGCCCAGGCCGCATCGTATCCGCCAGACTGCTGGTTGTCCAGGCCGCCCAGATCAAGTACGGTATACTGGTTGCTGGGGAAATTCTGGCGAAAACCATCGAAATAGGAGTAGTCTTGTTGCTCAAACGAATAACCTCCCAGTATGCTGAAGAAATGGTTGCCCAGGTCTTTATTATATTCCCCGGTAAACTGCATCGTCTTGTAAATCTCCTTATTACTGAATTGATTCAGCGAAGACTGATTCAGCGTAATCTGGTCGTTGAGCCGCTGCGAGGCGTAGTAGGAGCGTTGCTCAAGCAGCGAGAAATTGAAGCCGCCGATGGCCGAGAACACCAACCCCTCGATCGGCTTCCAGTCCAGCTTGGTATTGATACCGAAGCGCGATGTCGGTGCCCGGAAGTAAGAATCTGACGCCAGCCAGGCAACAGGAGTACCGCCACTTTCGGGACCGATGCCGAAGTCGCCGTTCGAGGCCTGGCCCAGGAAGATGGCCGGGTAGCGCACCGCGTTCTGGATGAGTTGGTTCGTGATGTCGCCCCCCTTATTGCCCGTAGCCTGAGGTTCTTTTCGCTGGTCGATGGAGCCGGAGAGCCGGGTGGTCAGATCGAAGCGGTTCCCAATTTTATTCTGCAGATTGGCTCTCAAATTATAGCGGCTGTACTCGTTTTTAGGAACAATTCCCTGCTGTTGCAGAACACCGCCCGAGAGGAAAAACTTATTGTTCTCGTTACCGCCGTTTAGTGTGACAGTATGCTGAGTTTGCCGTCCGTTCCGGGAAAATAAATCTTCTAAAAAACGGGTGTTGGGGTAGTTATCGGGATCAGTCTGTGACTTGTACTTTGCGATTTCATCCGCCGAAAAGCTGTTGCTGCCTGAGGCGATGTTAAACATCTCTGCGTATTCCCAGGAATTGACAAAATCGGGTAGTTTGGTGGCGCTGTTGAAACCCGTGTAGCCGTCGTAGCTGACGGAAAGCTTGTCGGCAGCGCCTAGTTTGGTAGTAATCAGAACCACGCCATTGGCCGACCTTGCTCCGTAAATGGCCGCGGAAGAGGCATCTTTAAGTACCGAGATCGTCTTGATGTCGTTGGGGTTAATGTCATTCATGTCGCCCGGAATGCCATCAATCAGTATCAGGGCATTGGGAGTGGCTCCGAACGATCCGACGCCCCGTACCCGAATCGTTCCCGCGCTGGCTCCCGGCCGCCCCGAATTTTGGGTGACGGTCACGCCGGGCATTTGTCCGGTAATAGCCTGGGAGGCCTGCGTGACGGGACGGTTCTCGATGTTTTCGGACGTAATCTGTGATACCGAGCCAATGACGTTCACCTTCTTCTGTGTACCATAGCCCACGACCACCACTTCATCCAGCGCACTTTCGTCGGGCATAAGGGACAGATTGATACTGCTCTGACTACCTACGGTTAACTCCTGACTTTTGTAGCCTACAAAACTGAATACCAGTACCGCCGATTGGTCGGGCACGTTGAGTGAAAAGTCACCCTGAGTGTTGGTAGTAGTACCACGTTGGGTACCTTTCAGCACCACGCTCACCCCCGGCAAGGGACCCCCATTTTCGTCGGTGACTTTGCCGGTGATATTTATATCGACATTTTTTAATGCGCTGATTCCGGGAAGGCTGCCCTTAGCGTTGCCTTCATATTTTTTCAGTACGATGAAATCGCCCGAGACCTCGTAGGCCAGCCCGTTGGGGAGCAACAAACCATTCAGCACGCTGCCCAACGTTTCGTCTCTGGCGTCAACGGAAACACGCTTGGTTGTCGAAACCAATTGCGGAATGTAGGCAAAGCGCACATTTGCCGTTTTTTCCAGACTGTGCAATACGGCGGGTAGTTTCTGATTTTGGATTTGCACCGTAATTTTCTGGTCCAGAATTTTTTGCGCCATGCCATCACGAGCCAGTGAAAGGCTCGCAAAGACCAGAACAAATGCGCACTGCAAAAAAGCAATGCTCATGATCCTGCGCGGTTTTGGAATTAGGAGTAGTAAGTTTTGCATAGAGATTTGGTTTAGAAAAAAGAAGATTTGTTAAGCTCAAAGGAAGGTTTGTAGTTTGATAGACAGGTTTTTACTATAAACACCCCGATCCAGATATGACAATCCTGGTTTCGAAAACTTCGTAGGTGGCTCCGATGGTCTGGCACACGATGTCTAGCTTGCGAAAAAGAGGCTCTTCACCGAGTGGAGCGGTAATGTTGCAGTTTGTCAAGGCTTGGTTTTTATATTCAATTTTGACCCCGTAGGAGGTTTCCAGTGTTTTAAATACATCCACTACGGCTACATTCTGAAAATTGAAATTGGTTTTACTTTCGGTAGTTTTGGCGGGAGCGGGCCTGGGCACGTGGCTGGTGGCGAAGCCATTTTTGACTTTGTCATAAATGGCTTGTTGGTTCGCGGTGAGTACTACCATTTCTTCAGGTTTCCCCTGCTGCGACTCGCGAAATTTTTCCAGCGTAAATACTTTTACTTTTCCAGTGCGTACCTCTACAGTAGGGGCTTGGTCTCGGTCGAAAGTGTCGATGAAAAAACTGGTACCTACTACCTTCGTTACCAGATTTTCGGTAAATACCAGGAATGGCCTGTCCGTGTCTTCAACTACCTCGAAATAGGCTTTTCCAGACAGAAAAACTTCGCGCTTGGAAGCTTCAAAAGCCTTTCCGTAGCTAAGTCGGCTGCCGGGATATAGTACTACATGACTGCCGTCGCTCAGCTTAACGTTCAGAGGTTTTTTGCTCTCATTGATTCGCTCAACCAGGGGTACCTCTGACTCCGCTACCTGGGCAGAGTACGCCGCTGGCGCGTCGTCTCCTTTCCAGAATGCGAGCCAGCCCGCTCCCAGTACTACCAAAACTACGGCCGCGGCCGAAAGCCATTTCCATAAGGGTAGTTGGCGATTCACGGCCTTTTCTTCGCCCAAAACCTCATCGCAGGCGCCGGGCGCGGTCGCTTCATTAATGGCCAGCCATATCCGTCGTCCCTGCTCATCGGTAGGGATGGAGCGTGACTCGTGCAATGCCAGAAAAAGCGAGCGGGCGGCTTTCAAAGTTGGTTTTTGTTCCGGGTATTGCTCCTGAAATGCCCGCCAAAATTCTTCTGCTTCGGGCTTGTCAGTCGAGACCCACGTCCTGAATTGATCATCATGAAGGAACTCTTCAACGGTGTAGTGCTGGTACTTTTCCAATAGAAAATAATAGTTCAGTGGTAAGGGCCACTAATGTTTTGTAATAGTAAAGACACAGTGAAATCCATATGACCCATTTGGGTGCAATTTTTTTGTAAAAAAACACCCGAAGGAGAAAAATGGAAGTACTTTAACGGAGTAGTGCTGCTCAGAACAGCAGCAGGAAGAGCAAAATAGTACCCAGGCAGGCTTTCAGAAGATTAGAGCTGCCACGTAGTGTCGTCATGGCATTAAAAAGGGTATTCCGAACCGTCTTTTCTGTAACGCCCATGATGAGGGCGATTTCATGAGTCGAGAAGTTTTCGTAGAACCGGAGCATAACAACCTCACGCTGTCGTTTGGGAAGCTCTTCGATAAGGGCTTTCAATCGGCGGGTCAATAGCGATTCCTCACTCTCTGTGGCAAATTCGGGTGAATGAATCAGGTTGTTTTCAGAATCGTCAGCCTCGAACATGTCATAATGCTGAAGCCGTTTTTCGCGTTCGGACAGTCGCCGGATGTTTCGGCGCAGACTGCGGAAGAGGTAGAATTTGATGTTATCTACTTCGGATAAATTCTCACGGGTGCGCCAGAGATTAATGAAAAGATCCTGAATAGCATCTTCGGTCAGGGATATGTCCACCAGGAATTGCTTGCCATAGGAATAGAGCTGCCGGTAATGCAACTCAAATATCCTGGCAAAGGCTTCCCGATCTCCAGCCCGGAATCTATTCCAAATTTCCAGATCTTTTTGTAAAGGTAGTTTCAAGGCAAAACGCGGGGTGAAACATTGAAAAGTACACAAATATACAATAATGCTTCTACGATTGTTTAGTCAATCTGACAAGTAAAATCTTGTTTTTTTAGGAAAAATAGACCTTTCGAATGGGTAATGGGAAGGTTTCAGCATCTCTATTGAAGTAAAGCTATCTCAATAATCTGAAACATTCCTATGACCCCTAACAAAGATACCCGCCGCCAGTTTATCAAAAAAACGTCCGGTTTGGCGCTGGCCGCGTACCTGCCATCGCTATACGCCAGCGCCTATGACAAGATGAATGACCCGTTCCCTTTTGGTACGGAGCGAGGCAAACCGCTGGATGCCTGCGCCACGGGGGAATGGTGGAACTGGAAGGGTGACAAGCAAATGAGTCGATTTATGCAGGAGCGCCCCCGCGATAAAGTAATCGCCTATGCGGTGTATACCCACGACCGGGGCGTGCTGAAAATGACCGCCCAGCTATTCCCCCTTTACCCCAACGAGCCCGAAGCCGTAACGCTGGAAATGAAGCTGAATGGCAAGTGGAAGAAAATTGCCCAGGAAAAAATCGTCTATCCCGGATGGAGCGCTCACTTTCGGGTCGAGAAGTGGGACGACACGGCCGAAGTACCCTACCGGGTGAGTCTGGGTAAGCAAGCGACTTTTGAAGGAACGATCCGGCCCGATCCGATCAATCAGGACGAGATCAAGATCGCGACGATGTCATGCAACTCCCCGAAAGATGAAACCGTTGAGGCGCGAAATGAGTACATCGAAAACCTGAAGCACCATGATCCCGATATCCTGTTTTTTGCGGGCGATCAATCATATGTCCACCAGTACCACACCTACGGGATTCTGCTGTTCGGCGTGCAGTTTGCCGAAATTATGAAAGACCGTCCCGTCATTATGATTCCCGACGATCACGACGTAGGGCAGGGGAACTTCTGGGGTGCGGGCGGCGGTGTGGCCGATAGTACGGCGGGCGATACGGGAGGGTACTATTATCCGCCGGAATACGTCAAGATGGTGGAACGCTGCCAGACCTGGCACCTGCCGGACGCCTACGACCCCACGCCCATTAAGCAGGGGATTGGAGTATATTACACCAATATTAAAATAGGCGGCGTGGATTTTGCCATCATCGAAGACCGTAAGTTCAAAAGTGGACCCAATGGGAACATTCCCAAAATGGGGCCACGTCCCGACCACATCGTGGATCCCGCCTACGACCGCAAAGCGGTAGATATACCGGGGCTGGAATTGCTGGGCGAGCGACAAATCAAGTTTTTGCACGAATGGGGGCAAAACTGGGAAGGTGCCGAAATGAAGGCCGTTTTGTCACAAACGGCTTTCTGTGGAGCTGTCCACCTGCACGGAACTATGGAAAACCGACTATTGGCCGACCTCGACTGCAACGGCTGGCCGCAAACGGGCCGTAACACGGCCTTGCGTGAACTGCGCCGCTGCGGAGCTACGCACCTCTGTGGCGACCAGCACCTGAGCGTGATCGTGAAGCACGGCATTGATACCTACCGTGACGGGCCCATGTCGTTTACCAATCCGGCCTTGGTCAATACCGTTTATGGCCGCTGGTGGTGGCCGCTGGACGAGAAGGCGGGCGGTGGCGAACCCATAAACAATGCACTTCCCTGGACGGGTGACTACGAAGACGGTCTCGGTAATAAAATTACGATGTATGCCTACGCCAATCCCAAGCCCAAAAATGGCAAGGAACTGGCCGAAAACCGGAACGCCCGCGCCGATGGCTACGGACTGGTGCGTTTCAACAAAAAGACAAGAGAAATTACGTTTGAGTGTTGGCCCCGCTTTGCCGCGGCTGCGCTGGGCGATGGCGAGCAGTTTCCCGGCTGGCCCAGGAGATTCCCGGTGACAGACAATGACGGCCGTAAAGTGACGGGCTACCTACCCACTTTAAAATTCACTACCGAAAATCCGGTAGTTCAGGTGGTTGACGAGGCTTCGGGCGAAATCTTATACACCGAGCGCGTGCAGGGAAAAGAGTACCAACCGAGGGTATTTGGCGCGGGTACTTTCACGGTAAAAGTAGGTAAGGACAGGCCCGATAAGGTAGTTGGGAAGAATGTGAAAATAGGAAAAGGAACAATAGAGGTGAAGGGGTAGAGGCGCTATTTTGATTGCTTTATTTGTAAATCAGTCTCAAGTACGCATTCGGGAAATCTGCCTGACAATCCTGGAAACTGGTTCGTAGCATGAAGAACTTTGTTTACCCAATGGTGGTAATTCTCCTCATGTTTTCGTGTTCAAGAAAACATGAGGAGCGGGATGAAACTATCTTTGATGAACAATTTTATTCAGCATTAAACTTTTTGATTGAAACACGGATAAAAGATGTTTCGGTAGTTAAAAGCACAACAAGTCCGGTTTATAGAAAAGAAGATATACTCAAAAGAATTGCCCACGACTCATCGTCCGTTTCACAGAGTATTAGCAACTCTTACGGCAATTATATTTTCGATTTCCTCGTAGATAGAGAAGTATTGGATACTCGCGAAGCCAGCTTTATGTACGATAGTATTGATTCAACTCTGATAATTAATATAGATTCGACCAAGATCAATCTACCCGTGATCTCTACTAAAAAACTCGATGAGTTTTTGCATCCGAAAAATAGTGAAGTCGGAATCCTGGATATCTACAAAAAGTACGACACTATAAGGAACACGTATGGTAGAGGCTATATCGCACAAGTACTTACGCCCGTTTTCAACAGTGATTATTCTGTGGCAATTATTTCAATTGATTACGTCTGGGGTCCTATGGTAGCGCATGGGCGGTGCTTTGTACTGAAAAAAGAGAAAAATAGGTGGGTAATCGATCAAGATTTTCAAAGATGGGAGACCTAGCCGCTTGCTGCGTATTACCTTTGACCATTATAGTAAGAAAGAATAAGGCTCCTGTTTCAGTCAGGAGCCTTCTTGGTTGTTAAAACCTGAAACAATCTACCTTCTCCGTCCCCCCGAATACGTCATTGCTTCGCCTTTACCGAAACCATAGCTGAACCCCAGCGTCACAAACCGTCCGCGCTTGCCAAAATCGTAGAGGTAGAAGTTCGAACGCTCGATCACGCTTTCGTTGATCCGGGAGGCGAACAGGTCACGGACACCCAGATTGATGACAGCCTTGCCCCCTTTCAGTTTTTTGCGTACACCAAAGTCGGCGAAAGCATAGCCCGTCACGCGGCTTTGCACTGTGCGGTAGCTCGACTGGTACCTGCCGCTGATTTCCAGATCGAAGTTGGCGGGTAGATTAATTTTGGAAGTTAGCTGGGAAGACCACTGATTCCCGCTGAAATCGAACGACTGCTGCTGAAACTCTCCTTCTCTGACGAAATAATTAAAGTTGAAATCGCCCGTTATTTTCAGCCAGTTATTGGGGCTATAATCGCCGTTCAATTCGACGCCCGTTGTCCGGTTGGTGCCGATGTTCATAGGGCGGGTGGTGTTTACATTGTTTTCAAACGTGGACACCCGTTCAATAACTGCATTGGTATTGCGCTGATAAATGCTGGCATTGAGAGCGGCTTTACTAAGATTGAATATACTGGTGATTTCAAAGGAATCGGTGAATTCGGGCAACAAGTCCGGGTTGCCGACGCGGATGTTGAAATTATTTCTGATATTGAAAAAGGGGTTCAGATCCCAGAGTCGGGGACGGTAAATTCGCTTCGAGTACCCCGCCTGCAACGATACTTTTTCGGTTAACTTGTAAGAGCTGTGCAGGGTAGGGAACAGGTTAGTAAAGTTCCGGTTATTGGATTCGTTCGTAGTGGTGAGCAAAGTATTCAGGTCCGTATTTTCCACTCTGAGACCCGCTTTCACGCCCCACTTTTTACCTTCGTACGATCCGGTTCCGTACACGCCCAGCACTTTCTGATTGTACTCAAAATTATTGGTTAACTGCTCAATGGTTACCCAGCTACCGTCCAGTAGTTCGCGCACGGCAAAGTCGTTACCCACGTCATTGATAAGATACTGTGCCCCCGTTTCGAGCGTGATCTGCTCGGTGAGCGGGTCGGTGTAGTCGAGCTTAAAGGTGTAGTCGGCCTGCTGGAAACGGGTTTCGGTACGTTGGTTATTGGTAGGAGCATCGCCCAGAACCGGCGTATTGATAAACTCCGACGACTGATCTTTGCCGAAGAAGCTACCGATGGCGCTGAACAGCAGCAAGTGGTCCTCGTTGTCCTCAAACTTTTTCTCGTATTGCAGCTCGTACTGATACTTGGGGTTGGTGGCCGAGGTAGTTTCCTGCCGGTTCCAGCGGGAAGCGAGGGCTCCGGTGCTGTCGGCAAATGCGAAATCGTAGCGCGAAGGTTGCTTCTCCACTTCGTAGGCAAAATTGCCAGACAGCGTCACGACATTGAGTGCGTTGATGTGGTAGTCAGTGCCCAGGATGACGTTGTAAAAAGTTTCGTTGCGATATTCAGTCCCCTGGCTGCGGACGGTGGTGTTACTGACCCGGTCGCGGTTGATCGTCCGGGCGTACTCGGGCAGCGAGCGGTAGCCTGCCCCCAACTGAGTAAAGAGGTTGAACTTCTCGGTACGGCGGTTGAGACTCACGCCCACACTGTGGTTATCCGGGATACCTGTATTGAGCGAAACGGAGCCATTTAAGCCCTTCTTTTCTTCCTTTTTTAGGATTATATTTAAGATACCTGACGTTCCCTCTGCGGCGTATTTGGCCGACGGATTGGTGATGACTTCGATACTTTCGATCATGTCGGCGGTAATCGTGCCCAGCGCATTACTCTGCTGATCGGCCATTACTGAGGGTTTGCCGTCAATGAGTATTTGTACCCCGGCGCTACCCCGCAGCGTGATCTGACCCTCAATGGTTACATTTACTGATGGTACATTGTTAAGTACTTCCAAAGCCCCCGCCCCGGTACTGGCCAAATCCTGCCCCACATTGAACACCCGCTTATCCAGCTGAAACTCAGTCCTAGACTTTTCGCCTCTGACCACTACTTCCTTCAATGCCCGGCTGTCCTCGGCCAATTGGATGACGCCCAGATCGACTTTTCCGTTTCTTATATTGATATCCTGCTTAGTCTGAGACTCGTAACCGATAAAGCTGACTTCTACGAAAAAATCCCTGGCAGTAGTTTCTATGCTGAACTTCCCGTCTTCACCAGTAGTAGTGCCAGTGATTGCTTCTCCCGTTTCCTTATTGCCAATCATAACTGTCGCAAATTGAACGGGTTTCTGGCTATCTTTTTCTTTAATACTCCCAGTGACAGTCACCACCTCGTTTTGAGCAGTCGCTATCCCCGCACTGAGAATTATTAACAATACTATTCTTAGCTGTTTTATATACCTGTGCATTACAAAATAAAATTTAAGTTGACTCAGTTTACTATGCCTATAAAGAAATAAGAATTATCGGGCGCTGAAAAATAAAATCTGTGAACGACCAGACTTTTCCTTTGAACCGCAAAAGCACCAACACCAGAAAGGATTTGACGTTTACAGTAATGAAAGTGTCGTTTGGCTCAAATTGTTATGATCAGCCCGGATAATGTTTATCTTTGGTATTATGACACTTAAAAATCATACCTCACCACTACCTTATAAAGAAATTCTGTTTCAGGTGCTGCTGCACGTAGTGGTGTTTATTTTTTATTCTTACGACAGGCATAACCCGCGAATAGAACCTTATCAATTCGTTTTCTTCGCGACTTATGCGACGGCCGCTTTCGTGATCAATTACTTATTGTTGCCGCGTTTTTTGTATCAAAAAAAGCCTGTCCAATTCATTCTTGGGGTGGTGGCGGTCATTACAATTGTGATCCTTCTGGAAGAATTGGTCATAGAAAGAATCTATTTTCCCGACACCAGAGGACGGCGTTTTTTAGGTGTCTTTTTCAGCTTGTGGGGCGTGCTGCCTGTCATTACGGTCTTGTCGGGCTTTAAGTTTGCCTGGGATGCCATAGGCAAACAGCAGGAGGTAGAATCATTGAAAAGTACCATTCGGGAAAGTGAACTGAAATTTTTGAAATCGCAGATCAACCCACATTTTTTATTCAACAATCTCAATAATCTGTACTCATACGCGATTGAGTTTTCACCGAAAACACCCGAAATAATTTTAAAACTTAGCTCGGTACTTCGGTATATGTTGTACGAGTGTCGGGAGAAATTCGTCTCCTTATCGAAGGAGGTCGAGCAATTGGAAAATTTTACGGAATTATACGAGATGCAGATCGAAGAACGCGGTACGGTTCATTTCTCTGCTCAGATTCAATATCCCGATTACCAGATTGCGCCATTGATACTAATTGTGTTTATTGAAAATGCCTTTAAACATAGTCAGTCCAGCCAATCCGAGAATATCCAAATCGATATAAAGATTCAACTTCTGGATGAAGGCGAATTACATTTTTTCTGTAAGAACAGTTTTCGTCCCATGACGAATACCGAAAATCTTGCTAATGGCATTGGGCTGGAAAATGTCAAAAAACGATTAAAACTTCTCTATCCCAATGCCCATAAATTATCAATTGAAGAATCCGATAATCAATACGAGGTGCATTTATCAATGCAGTTGACCCAGCAAATACGGCATGAATTGTATCATTATTGAAGATCAGCCGCCCGCCCAGCGCATTCTAAAAAAGTACATTGAAGACATTGGTACGCTCCGCCTGACAGGTACTTTTTCGGATGCCATTCAGGCGATGGATTATCTGAAATTGGCACCGGTCGATTTGATATTTCTGGATATACATTTACCCAAGATTTCGGGAATTGATTTTCTGAAAACCGTCCCTGAACTACCTCCCGTCATACTGACCACCGCCTTCTCGGATTATGCCCTGGTGAGTTATGAATTCAGCGTCGTGGATTATCTGTTAAAACCTTTTTCCTTTCAGCGATTTGTTAAGGCGGTTTCCAGGGTACCTTCACAGAACATCGCTGAACCTCGGCGGCAGGAAAATGGAGCATCTGCCTTCCGGTCAAAAATATTCATCAAGTCGGGCTACGAACATATCGGAATTGTAACGGACGACATCCTGTACATTAAGTCGGACGCAGACTACACAGAGATATTCCTGCCCGAAAAAAAACATTTGTCATCCGAACCGCTCAGAAATTGGCTGGAAGTACTGGATGAGCGCCAGTTTGTAAGGGTTCATAAATCGTACATTGTCAACATTACCAAGATTGTCAAGGTGTCAGGAAATCAAATTTACCTGGACGACGAGGCGGTAGTGCCTATCGGAAGATCGTACAAAGAGGATTTTGCGGGAAGATTTTTGGGTTAGCGTTTGGCGTTTGTCATAATTTATTTGAAGTGTTAGGTAATCACCTTTTTTAAGTTTTTGTTATAGAAGAATCCTTTGGCTTTTATAGCAGGTTTTCTATGCAGCAGACTAGAAATGGATCAGGTACTTTTTACTCATATTTTAGCCAGGCAGTCGCTTTACAATCCTCACTTGCCGAAAACCGAATCCACCGTGCTTCAAATTCCTTTGGGAAATCATACGTAAATGTCTCTCCAGGCTTCACCGTAACTTCCTTGTAAGTCATCCATGGCCCGTGACCGATGGGGTTGACCTGAATCTGAAAAGTCACAGGCTGAGCAGACTCATGCGATAGTTTCAGACTTTTTTTATCATAAAAGCCAATCAGATACGAGTCCGAGGGGGTATCTGCTTTCACTTGCGTATCTTTCCACGGACCACCGTGACCAACCGGCTTGCCAAGTTTCCAAAGATCGTCGATAGTACCTGCCCATACTTTGGCTTTGCCATCCGCTGAGGTGATGACGTGTTCGCCCGCATTGGCATTTTTATCTAAACCAGTCATCACCAACAGCCCGCGGTAGGAAGCGTAGTCATGGATACCCAGTGTGTGCGAAGCTATGGGACGGATTTTGGCAAATCCGTCGGCATTCTCGGCGGGTAGTTCGTAGAAAGTACCGTGGGCATTGAGCAAATCGCGTTCGGTGGCTACTTCCCGGTCAATCCTCAGCATCGCTTTTTGAGATTTGTCGGTGAAAGACGGATCACCCAAAGGAAGCCGCCACCGTCGCCCACTGTCGTCCACAATCAGGACTGAGGCATCGTCAACGGTGAGTACGTCCTTAGGTATGGCAAACTTATCGCGGATGTGTTGTGCAGTTTTAGGGTCCTCTTTTTTTACCAGATTCAGTGCGCTGTCCAATTCGTAATAACCACTCTCAGTGTACTTGCCATCGGCGAACTCCCCAGCCAGCAAGCCCAGAGCGCGGCGATTGTTGCCCAGCCCGTACATTAGGCCGCCGGAGTAGTTGCTGGCGGTAACGTTGGCTAAGCCAGCGAAAATCTTGTCCTGATTTTTGGCATAACGTGAGGCATCGTGGTAGTTGAAATTGACGGTGGATTTAGTATCTACACTGCTTTTTACACGAATCCATTCTCCCTTGTCATTGTTTGTGAAAATTACGGAAGTCGACTGATCCGGTTTTACTTGTACCGAGCGCAATTCCTTCCAGGTACCTTTTCCCTCCACGTCAACCTCGAAGGTGAAAGTAGCCGTCTGGCCTCCTTCATTTTTTATCCAAGCCATACGATTATCCCAACCTGCGAACAAAAAGGGATCGGAGGGAGCGTTCGCTTTCACCATTTCAGAAAGCCAAACGGCTCCCTGCGCGGTGTTTGGCCCGAGCTCGTCGGGTTGGCTCAGCGATGTGAACCACAGGTTGGAATTGGATTGACCAGGACCGCCAATAGTGCCCTTTATTTTGCGAGTATTCAAAAACTCCTTTTGCGCCGAGTCGTCGCAGCCGAATACCAAGCGGTCGTTCCAACGGGCGTAATCACCAATAACTTTCAGGTATGCCGAGCGTGGACGAATACCTGCTGTATTCTTTGACGTGAAGGTACCTGGAAATTGCCAAAACATCCCGTGCATGGTCATCAGGTAGTCGGGCTTATCCTCGGTACCTATATCACGGATGCGGGGCCACTCCGTGTTCCATCCGTGGGCGCCGTCGTAGCTGTGGCTGGCTTTGGGAAGGCGATAAAAACTCCAGCCTTGCTGAGCGTCCCGCACGCCCAAAAGTACCGATTTATGGTCCCAGCCCGTAGCCCAGATGGGGTCGGTAGTTGGATTGGCATTGCCGTAGATGCCACCTGGACCGGTGACTTCCACGAACTGATTTCGGCGCACTATTTTCCAGTCTTTGCCATCCCATTCTGCCAACGCACCCGACTCAATGTCAAACTTTTTTAGGGCCTGTTGTGACGTTTCACCATTGTTGGAATACACTGCCACGCCTTGACCTGAATAGTACCCTTTTCCGTGGGCGCCGGGCAAAAGAGGACCAAATTGCGCCATGTCATTTTCTTTTCGCAACAGATTGCCGTCAGTGTACAGCAGCTTCGTTTTCAGCGTTTTGACATCCACTTCATAAAACCCTTCTTCCATTGAGGCCAATAAAATTTTATTCTCTGGATCAGTCAGATGGCGGGCAAGACCGGTATAACGGCCAGGTGCTTCTTTATAGGAGATTGTTTTTACGTTGCGCTGGGCGTCAATGGCGTAGGGACCTATGAACAGTTGATTGCTTTCGCGGTGAATCATCCGGTCGGCTGGGGTACCTCCCACGCTCTCAGGACGAACCGTTTTTTTTAGATCAGGAGTGATTTCGTACAACTTGTCTGACGAGCCATAGGGTAGGTGAGGACCGTAGGTGATTACCCAAAGCCTTTCCGCCCAAGGTACTACGGCACCGGTGCCGCATTCGCCTTCGTTGTTGTAGTAGGCCAGGTGAGGGTAGATTCCACTGATCTGCCGAGGTTTGGGTTGGGCCTGTGTCAGGAAACCGATGACAAGAAGTATTACGGTAGAAGAAATGCAGTTGATTTTATTTGTCATGATATAGCGTTTGGAAAGTCACGGTGAATATGCTTCTATTATTATTTGAAAGTGAAATATCCGGTAGCGACGCAATCTTTGTCCGAAGTGAGGCGGATCCATTTAGGATTGAAAGAGTCGGGTAATTCAATGTTTTTGGATTCTCCCGGTTTAACGGTGATTTTGGTGTAAGTTTTGAAGTTGCCATCTCCTACGATGTCAGCCTCAACAGTGAAAATAACCTCAGCGGATTGGTCATGCCAAAGGTTCAGCCCTTTCTTCCCAAAGTTGAAGGTTAAGAATGGATCAGAAGGCTGTTGGGCTTTTACTTCAGAATCGAGCCAGACGCCGCCTTCGCCATGTAACGGACCAAAATTCCATAAATCGTCGGTTTTGCCAAACCAAAGGCCGGCTTGCGGCTGACCAGCTAGCGGGTTCTGATCCTGTGCTCTGAATCGCATGGGCGTGGCCTGATTGCCGCCAAGAACCAACATCCCACGCCAACTGCAAAATCGGGAATGACCCGTAAGTGGGAAGCAACCGGCTTGATGGCCCAGAGTTGTCCGCCATACGTATGAAAACCTATTTCGTAGAACAAACCGTGGCAGTCCATGAGGGTACGCTCGGTTTCTATCTCTCTGATCCGCATCCATTCGGTACAGCTCGTCTCATCAAAGGCCCGGCTGGCTTTGGGAAGGCGGTATCGCTTCCATTCTTTCAGGGCTGGAAAATAAACCCGCATAATGACCGAGGCCTTATCCCAACCTGTGGCGATCATCGGCTGACCAAACGAGCCAGCGCTCCAGGCTTCGGTAAATGCCGTATTCTCTAGTACTTTCCAGCTTTTTCCATCCCACTCCGCCAGGCGCCCCGCCGACCAGCTACCTTCGTAATCCCGGGTATCGTAGCTGTTGTTTGTTACTACCACCCGTTCGTGGTTGGTAAACCCCGATTTGAAATGAGGCTTGGAGCCCTTGGGCTCGTTAAGCTCGTCCATCAGGTAGAACAGCTGTTTGGCTTCCAGGGTATTAACATCCACCTCAAAAAACTCTCCCTCCATAGCCAGATAATATACCTTTCGATCAGGTTCGGTAAGGTGCGTCATCGTGGCCGCCAGCCGGTGATTTACCAAATCCTTGATGACTCGTACTTTTCCCAAAGTATCAACGACATAGGGACCGATCAGTAATTGATGGGTGGGGCCATGAATCAGGCGGTTGGCATAAGTACCTACAACACTTTCGGGTCGCTTACGGATTTCCATTGACTCGTTTATCTCGAAGAGTCCCATTCCCGAACCGGTGCCAGCCAGGTGCGCCGTATAGGTAACTACCCATAAGCGATTGACCCAGGGCATCAATGCGCCGGTACCTCCCTCAGTCCGTGGCGCATAGTTGGCTACCATCGCTAATTCGGGGACAACACCGCTGAATGAAAGCTTTTCTGGTACAGATTCATGCTTGGAGGTTCGGCAGGAAGCCAGGAAAAGGAGTGACAAAAACAAAGCATGCGTTCGCATAGATTGTATCTTCTTTAAGAATAGAGTGAATGTACTTGCAGTTATTCTGGACATAATGGTTCCACTCAGGCCAGACAAATTCTGGACAGCAGAGGCTATATCCGTGTCAATACTTTCTTTGCTGCCCGATACCTGGCCCTCTTCTATACTATTCAGACGGCCAGGTACGGTTGCTGGTTGGCAGGTAGATTGTCAGAGGATTGATTCTGAAATTTTTCCCCCTGTCAACGCTTTCACCCAGACAGCATACGTTTTTTCAACACCAGGAAATGTAGGTTCGGATCAATAGTTTGGGTTTTGTTCCAACCCACTCGTAAGTACTTCCGGGGTGGGAATGGGCCACAGGTACTGGCGGGAAGGGTCGAACTTCCGGACCGTGATTTGTTTAATAAGGCCAGCCTCGTACATAGGGTTAAAATTAGCTACGCCGTCCTCATCGATGGGAGGTACCTGGGGGAAAAACCACAGCCCCGGTTTTACTACTTTTGCACGTAGCTCAGTGGGATCAAGCATACCATAAACTGGTAGATTAAGTACCTTCTCAGCTAAGTCCCACCGGATAATGTCCATGTATCGGATACCTTCCATGGCGAATTCCATCCGACGTTCGATTCGGACAATCTTACGGAGTTCGCTTTGGCTTTGCGAGGTGACGGCGGGGTAGGCTGTTGTATTGGATGGTTCTACTTTGTAAGCGCGAGCCCGCACCGTATTGATGGCATCCAGCACCGATTGGTCAATCTCGTTCAGTTCGATTTTCGCTTCGGCGTACATG
This sequence comes from uncultured Persicitalea sp., assembly GCA_964500445.1. Lineage (GTDB taxonomy): Bacteria > Bacteroidota > Bacteroidia > Cytophagales > Spirosomataceae > Persicitalea. Next base: position 44,546 of record CAZCOG010000016.1, read on the forward strand.
AGTAGCACGTCGGCGTAGCGGATGATGATTTTTTCCTGTTCAATTTGCCAGTTATTCTGCCGCCAATCTTCGGCTACGCCTTTTTTCCAGAGCAATCCGTTGAACGAGGCAAACTGGGCGTTGGCGCGAGTGTCATTGTTAACTACATATGCATTGGTGTTGAGATTCAATACCCGTAGAGAGTCCGGGTGTGGCTGGTAAATGAAACCAAGATGGGGCGTACCGAATTCTACGATGGTAGCCGTGCACCGGGGATCACGGTTTTTGAATGGTTCACGCGGGCTGAATAAAGGCGATTCGTCGATGGGTAGTCCATCGGTGCAAAGAAACGCGCAGAAGAGCTCCCAGGAAGGATAGATGGCTCCCCAGCCACCACCCAGACGTGGTACGTAATTTTGCCGCCCTCCCAGGGTCACGTTAAGGGCAAGGGAGCGGGGTAGACTGAAAATAGTTTCAGCCGAGTTTTTGGTTTTTGTCAAGAACAGATCCCCAAAATCTTGATGCAGCTGGTACTTACCCAAATCCATGCATGCTTTGGCAGCCTGTGCGGCTGTGGTCCAGTCGCTCATATGCAGCGCTATGCGGGCTTTCATGGCCAGCGCGGCACCAGCGGTAGCGCGCTTGACCTGGGAGGAACTATAGCTGGTGGGGAGATGGGCCGCGGCGAAATCAAAATCCTCGTAGATCTTTTGAAGTACCATCTGCGGATCGGATTGATTCAAAGCCAGCGCCTCTTCTATATCCAGTGGTTCGTCGGTATAGACAATGTTGCCAAAGTGTGAAAGTAGCCGGGAATACTGGCAAGCCCGCAGGTAGCGCGCCTCAGCCCGGTAGCGATCTATTTGGACTTGGGTAAGCGACCCAGAAGCTCTGTCTACGCTGCTGATAACAAGATTCACCCGCGAAATCGCTTTATAGGTATTGAGCCACCAGGTGCGGATGAAGCCGGCCTGACCAGTCAGTGTAGCATTGGTGATATCGGTCAGGGCATCCCGGTAGTTCTGGTCGTCGGTCCAGGCATCGTCGTCGGTCATCCAGAACGCATCCTTATAAATTCCGTTCAGAGACATCTCGATTTCATCAGCGTTGGAGTTCCAGGTTTCGCTGGAGCCTTGCGACAGCGGATTCAGGTCCAGTGAATCGCAGGAAACCAGCGTAAGAAGGATCGTACAGAATAATAGTATATTGATTTTCATGAGTAAATTCAGATTAAAATTGGACAGAAACCCCAAAAACTAGAGAAGTAGTGATCGGGTAAGCAAGAGAGCTCATTTCCGGGTCCCAGCCTTTGGGGAAGTTATGGAGGGAAAATACGTCGGTTGCAGTGCCGTACAGCCGGAGGTTCTGGATACCGATCCGCTTGGTTAGTTCATTGGGGATATTATAACTCAAGTTGATGTTCTTCAATCGTAGGTAAGCTCCGTTGATCAGCCAGAAGTCGGACATGGTGTAGTTGTTGCCAGCCAGTGTATTAGTGTATCGGGGGTAGATGGCGTTGCGGTTCTGTTCGTCGGTATTATAGACACTCCATGAGTTGCCATCGAGAATCGCCGGAAAATTTCCCCAGTTTTCCTGTAACGGCCTAACGATATGGGAGCCCAGGCGGGAGTTTTGTCTACCAACGCCTTGAAGTACTATCCCGAGGCTCCAGTTTTTGTAGCTCAGGTTAAAATTAGCTCCGTACATGAGCCGAGGGAGCGATCCCCCCAGCAACACCCGGTCGTACTCAGGCGAAATTCTGCCATCAGGTACCCCATCAGGGCCGCTTACATCCCGGTACTTTACATCCCCCGGCCTTACGTTGGCGTTGAGCTTTGGTGAGTTATCCACCTCGTCCTGCGTCTGGTAAAGGCCATCGGATACGTAGCCGTACCATTCATTGAATTCACTCCCCTGAATCTTGATCTGGTCGCCCAGGAATTCCGTACCGCCCAAATCGCCCATTCTGGAACGAAAATCGGACAAGTTGAAAGCAGCTGAGTAAGTAAAGTCACCTTTGCGGTCATTCCAGCTAATTTGTCCCTCCCAGCCGTTCGTATGCATTTTGCCTGTATTCTGGTTAGGGTTATCAAATCCCAGGAACATAGGAATCTGCAGTTCCAGGAGCATATCCCGGGTGGTCTTCTTATAGTAGTCGCCTGTAAACTTCAAGCGGTTCTGGAAGAAATTCGCGTCAAAACCTATGTCGAATGATTCGGTTGTTTCCCAGGAAATATCGCGGATGGCATACTGCCACTGCGCGGCCGACTGTTGCGAAACCACGTTATTGCCCTGATAGAATAGGGAGTTGTTTTCAAACTGAAGAATGGAGTGATAGGGGTAGTTACCAATCCGCTCGTTACCAAGTGATCCCCAAGAGGCCCGCAGCTTCAGGTAGGAGAGCCACTTGGAAATGCCGCCTTTCATAAACGATTCTTCCGAAATAGCCCAGCCCGCCGAGAAAGAAGGGAAGGCCCCCCAACGGTATCCCGGAGCAAAGCGGGAAGACGCGTCGTAGCGGATATTGGCCTGGAACAGGTACTTGCTGTTGTGATTGTACATGACCCGTCCGAACCAGGAGCGATAGGCGTTTTCCGATGCTCCGCCACTGTTATCCCGGAATTCTAGCGGTCCGATATTCAGATAGGGATAGGAGCTCAGCAAGTACTGGTTGCGCGAAGCACCAAGGTTTTCGTTGAAAGCGTAATAGTACTCGTATCCAGCCAAGAGGCTGAATTCGTGTTTACCAAGCTGCTTATTGTAGTTGGCCAGAAACTGCGTGGTGTAGCGGTAGTTGTCGTTGCGGTCTTCGGATAGGTTGGTTTGGTTATAGCCGTTCAGGTAACCCACCTGCAGCTCGGGATCATTCCAGGCAGTGTAGGGTACCTTGGTTCTGAAATTTTTTACCTTATCGAAGCTGAAAAAAGGAGAAAGTACCCCCGAGAATTTCAAACCGGGAATAGGGGTGAAGTCTAGGCCGATTTTGCCCCCAACCTGGTTGTACCAGGCGTTGTTGAAACCGCCATAATGTAGCATTCCGTAAATGTTGTCACCGTCTTTACCAGAAGCCAATCGGTCGTCGGACCATTGGGCAGCATAAATGGGCGGTGTAATCCCTATCCGATAAAGGGGATCGACAGTCGGTTGTTTGACCACCGAGCGCCGGAAGTTAAGATCGACTGTTGCCGAAAGAAATTTATTGATCGTAATGTCATTGTTGATCCTGGCTGTGACGCGCTGGTAGTCCCGATCGGCGTAGAGCGCTTCGGTTTTATCATAACCGAGCGAAACACGCGTACTGATAGCTTTACCCGAGGCTGCAATACTTAGGATGTGGCTGTTCCTGGGTGCAGCATTGCGCAAAATCAGAGACCGCCAGTCGGTATTGGGGTAAAGGTCAGGATTTTCGGCGTGCAGTTGCGCATAGTTATCTACCACATCCTTGGTAAATGTAGGATACTCATTGGCGTTGTTGTTGTTATCATTCCAGCGCAGCTCGTTGGAAAGCTGCATGAACCGTACGACATCAACGTAGTCTGGCAGTACCGTGGGTTTTTCCAGGCCGTACTCCGCCGTATAGTCCAGGCTCAGTTGACCGTTCTTGGCTCGCTTGGTGGTGACAAGAATGACCCCGGCCGCTGCCCGCGATCCGTAAATAGAAGCCGAGGCGGCATCTTTGAGTACCGAAATGCTCTCGACGTCATTGGGGTTTATAGAATTGATATCGTCAATGGGCACCCCATCGAGGATGATCAGAGGATTGGCCCCCGCGTCAGTAATAGTGGTGATCCCCCGTACCCGGATCTGAGCGGTGGCGCCCGGCGCGTTGCTGCCGCGCGTCACCATCACACCCGGCATAGAGCCTTGAAGTGCCTGTGAAATCTGGGTCGTTTTTCGGTTGGTAATAGCTTCGCCCTGTACCACCGAAACAGCTCCCGTAAGATCCTTTTTTTGCTGCGTGCCATACCCTACTACTACTACCTCTTCCAGCGACTTGGTGTCGGCTTCGAGAAAAATATCGATCCGGCTCTGGTTTCCTACCGCTATTTCCTGCGATACATAGCCTACAAAGGAAAAGATCAGGGTGGCCGGGCCGTCGGGCAGATTGATACTGTATTTACCGTCTACTTCGGAGGTTGTACCTCTTTGGGTACCTTTCAGTACGATGCTAACACCCGGAAGGCCTTGCCCGTTTTCGTCTGTGATGGTACCAGTGATGAGCCGATCGGGTACTACGACCGGAATCAGGAGCAGGGGCTGAGATTCTTTATAGGATACCGCCAATTTGCTCAGTACTATCTCCTTACCAATGACTCTATACTTTAATTTCAGAGGCCTCAGTAATTTTTCCAATACTTCACCCAGCGGTTCATTCGTAGCCGATAGCGTCACATTAGGCTCGTTCTCGATGAGCCGGGGCCGGTAGGTGAAGCGTACTTTGGTTTTTTGCTCGATGTCCGAAAGCACCGACTTGACTTCGCGGTTTACCGCGTTAAGACTGATTTTCTGGTTCAGTAACTCCTGCGCCGAGGCGTCGCGGGCATGGGTCAATCCCGCAAAAATCACCGCAATGCAGAGCTGAACGAGCGAGATTTTCATGAGCAGGAACAGTTTTCCTTGTTTTTGTAAGGTTTTTTTCATTGTTTGAAAGGTTTTTTGGGTTGTAAGAGATCGCAAAAACACCCCTCGTAACCGCTGCAAACGGTTTGTGCTGCAAACACAAAGCGAGGAATCTTTTTTTCAGGCCAGCGACGCTGCAACCGTCGCTGGCCTATTCGTTTTGGGTAGTTTGTTACATAAGCAATATTTAATGATGAGTGATAAGTGATGAGTAATGAATAAATTCTGGTTGTCCTTACGCTTTGCTGGGTGCCTTTCTGCCCTTCCTAGCTACACCCTCTCCCGCTGACGACTACCTGCGCATCCACTACTTTATACGTCGCGCCGATGCCTTCGCAAATCACTTCCAGCTTGTCGAAAAGCGTTTCGGCGGAGAGGGAGGTGGTCAAGCGGCAGCCAGCCATGACCTCTTCGTCGAAGACGATATCCACGCCATAGGCCTTTTCGAGCGCGGCAAAAATGCGACTGACGGGGACGTTATCGAAGGAGTATTGTTGTAATTCCTCTTCGCTGAGTAATACGGTTGGCTTTTCGATGAGCGTCCGGTTGAATCGCTCTTCGGCGCGGGCAAAGTTGACTTCCTGATTGGGCGTAAGCAGCATCCCTGCCGTTTCGGGGTCGGCATTGCTCAACGATTTTTTAGGATACACCGACACCCGGCCCGTCCTTACCGATACGACGATATTTTTTTCTTTTTCGAAAGCCTGAATACGGAAACTGGTACCCAGTACTTTGGTTACTAATTCATTGGAATAGACCAGAAAGGGTTTTTCGGGATTCTTAGTTACGTCAAAAAAGGCAGCACCAGTTAGGTACACTTCCCGGTTTTTCCCCATAAAACTTTGGGCATAGCTCACCCGGCTGTCTTTTTCGAGGGTGAGCGTACTGCCATCGGGTAGGTTGACCAGGCGCGGCTGCACCGAAGTATTAACTACCTCTACCAAAGGTTGAAGATTTTCGGCTTCTTTTACCAAAGACTGATACGATTCGGGTGTTTCCGAAACCGAAAGCTGAACCAAGTACCATCCCACGCCTACGGTCAGCACCACTGCTGCTGCCGCCACCCAGCGTTGCCAGCCCTGGGCCAGAAACCCGATCCGGCGAATGGGCCTGGAATTCAGGCTTTCCTCGATAGAATCCCAGATTTGCCCAGCCTCTTCCGAAGCGGGTGGCATCGCTCTGCCTTCCTGGATCAATAACTGAACTGCTTGCCGGGCCTGCTGTAAAGCCGGGTGCTGGTGGGGAAATACTTCCAGGTACTCCTGCCAAAATTGGTTGGAAGCTACTGTTGGCCGACGAACCCACTCGATGAAATCGGCGTCGGCCACAAAGTCGGCGGTCTGGAAGGAGGCGTATTTTTGAAACATAGTACAAATCGTTCTTGCCCCCTAAATCGGGAGAAAGTCTTTTTGTACTGTTTTTTATGAAAAAAATTTTAAAGTTTTTTGAAAACTTCGGAAAGAAGAAAGAAAAGGAAGAACCCTTCGCCGAAGAAATCTCGCAACCGACCGATGGCCTGGTGTAGCAGATTTCGAACAGATTGATTGTTGATTTCCAGTAGTTTGGCTATCTCATCAGCATTGAAATCATGGTAATAGCGTAGTTGAATCACTTCTTGTTGTCGCTTGGGTAAGCGGGCAATGGCAGCGCGTAGTTTGGCTGCCTGCTCCGTCTGCTTTTCCTGCGCGATCCAAGTGTTTTCTACGGACAACTCCGCCAGAATATCCTGAGGGGACAATTGCAGGTCGGTCGCCAATTGGGAAGATTTTCCGGCGTTGCGGATGATACGGTTGCGTAGTGAGCGGTAAAGATAAAACTTGATCGAGTCGGTGGGAGAGAGGTTCTCGCGGTGCGCCCAGAGGTATAGGAACAGATCCTGAATGCTGTCGCGAATCAGTTGACGGTCGTTGGTAATTCGGTAACCATACGAAAGCAATTCCTGAATATGCTGGTCATAGATTTGCCCGAAAGCCGCGCGGTCACCAGACCGAAACGCGTTCCAGCGTTCGGCCTCTTCTGTTTGAAGCAGGCTGCGTTGAATTGGCTCGGTGGGCAAGGGAGAGAAAATTAGCTAATGAAAAATGTGCTAGTAAAGATAGGAATATTTATGAAATATTGTTCCCATTTAACCAATAAGCCTTACGTTCTCCCGAAAAGCTGACTCCTTTTAATGCCCGAGCACCAGTGTGCTGCCCGCTCCACTAAATATGATCTGGGCATTGGAATGAAAGTCGAGACTTAGTGACGCTTGCGTACCCGTTATGATCACCGTATGTCCATCGCTCAGCTCCACCCTGTCGCCCGCCACGGGAAGCCGGTTATCCTCCCAGGTAGTGGGATTGTCCCAGTTGCCAGACATGACACTGACTATTGGCTTAGGAGGAGCGGATACCATCCGAATCCTGTGGTTGTCGGTATCGGCGATGTATATATTGCCCGAATCATCGGTGGTAACGCCGGATACAAACGTTAGTCTGGTAGCTGTTGCCGCCACGCCATCGCCACTAAAACCGTAAGTACCGTTGCCTGCCACGGTGCTGATGATTCCGTTGGCATCAATCCTGCGAACGCGGAAGTTTCCCGAATCGGCGATCAGCAGGTTTCCATCATTATCAAATGCTACGCCAGATGGAGCTGCAAGCGAAGCGTTGATCGCAGGTATACCGTCTCCATTATAAAAATAGGATCCGTCACCTGCCACCGTGCTGATATTTCCGCTGGGGGTAAGCTTTCGGATGAGATGATTATCCCGGTCGGCTATGAAAATATTCCCTACACTGTCGATCGCTAGGCTGGTCGGGGAGTACAGGTTGGCGTCAGTGGCTATGCCTTGGCCATCTCCGTTCCCGGCGACCCCATTGCCCGCCACCGTGCTAATAATTCCGCTATTGTTGACTTTCCGGATACGATGGTTGTCTCGGTCGGCAATATAAAGATTTCCTGATGTGTCCACTGCGATGCCGGTGGGTGAGGCCAGGTTAGCGCTAGTGGCTGGACCGCCATCGCCGCCGTAGCCAATGTTACCATTGCCCGCTACGGTACTAATGATGCCGCTTGTGTCGACCTTACGTATGCGGTTATTATCCCGGTCGGCTATATAAACGTTTCCTGATTTGTCAAACGCGACATTGGTCGGGCCTGCCAAAGAGGCGTCGGTAGCTGGGCCGCCATCGCCACCGTACGCTTTTGTACCCTCACCGGCGACGGTTGTGATAATGCCCTCGGAAGTGACTTTGCGAATGCGTTGGTTGAACTGATCGGCCAGGTAAAGGGTACCCTCGCTGTCTATCGCAATTCCATAAGGGGATTGGAGTAGAGTTGCGGTCGCTGCCAAGCTGTCACCGTTAAAGCCGGAAGTACCCGTACCTGCTACGGTACTGATAATCTGGGATTTGCCGGAAAGTGAAAGACAAAGAAATAATACTGACAGATATGGCCACTTCTTTATCTGAAATGAAGATAGATGTGTGTGCATGGCAAGTTTTTTTTAAAAGAGGAAGGTAGTCAGAAGTACTAAAAGTTTCAAAAACTCAATGACCTACCCTTGCGATTCACGCTTTGCGGGGGTTTTAATTCAAATTTAACCTCAAATGGTCAAACAAAAGGTGTATTAACACTTTCACCTCTCCCACTTTTTTTATAACAGAAATCAGAATCTTCGTTTCTCCCTCCTCTATTCCTGACATTTATCCTATATTCACCCTCCTTATAAAAATAAAAATATGCAAAAACGCTACTACCTCCTGTTGGCCGTTCTTCTGACAAGCCTCAGCCTCCTGGCGCAGACGCCTACCATTGAAAAACATACCGAAGGTATGACGAAGCAGGAAGGGTACCTTCCGTTTTACTATGATGCTAAGAAAGGCAAAATATGGCTGGAAATCAACAAGCTGGATACGGAATTGCTATACTATCCAACCCTGGCGCAGGGCGTAGGCTCCAACGATATCGGCCTCGACCGGGGGCGACTGGGTAGCGAACACATCGTCAAGTTCCAGCGCTCCGGCCCGAAAATCCTGATGGTGGAACCCAACTACGCCTACCGTGCCCTGTCCGACGACCCGCTCGAGCGGCAAGCTGTAGCCGAATCCTTTGCGCAGTCAGTACTTTGGGGCTTTGAGATTGCCGCCGAAACGGGTAGTCGGGTTCTGGTGGAACTCACGCCATTTTTGATGCAGGACGCAGTGGGGGCCGCGCAGGCCATTAGCCGCACCAGGCAGGGTAGTTTCAAAATGGACGCCTCCCGCTCGGCTTTATTCATGGACCGAACCAAGAATTTTCCCAAAAACACCGAATTCGAAACCCTCATCACTCTGACGGGAGACAATCCTGGTGGCTACCTGCGGTCGGTAGTACCCTCGGCCAATGCCGTCACCATGCACCAGCACCACTCTTTTGTTGAATTGCCTGACGATGGCTACCAAACCCGCGCCTTCGATCCGCGATCGGGCGTGAATGGCATTGAGTTTTTCGACTACGCCTCGCCGGTGGGCGAGCCGCTCATTAAGCGCTACATATCGCGGCATCGTTTGCAGAAGAAAAATCCCAATGCCGCCATGAGCGAGGCGGTCGAGCCGATTATCTACTATATGGATCCCGGTGCGCCCGAGCCCATCCGCTCGGCGCTTATGGAAGGTACGGCCTGGTGGAATCAGGCCTTCGAGGCGGCGGGCTACAAAGATGCCTTTCAGGTCAAACTCCTGCCTCCTGATGCCGACCCGATGGATATCCGCTACAACCTCATTCAGTGGGTACATCGCTCCACGCGTGGCTGGTCGTACGGCGGGAGCATTTCGGACCCACGCACGGGCGAAATTTTGAAGGGGAAAGTGACCTTAGGCTCGCTGCGGGTGCGGCAGGATTTCCTGATTGCTCAGGGGCTGGTGGCCAAGTACGAGGAAGGCCAGAAAGTATCGGACGAAATGATGGCCTTGTCGCTGGCGCGCCTGCGGCAATTGGCGGCGCACGAAGTCGGCCACACGCTGGGATTGCCGCACAACTACATCGCCAGCTCTAACGAACGCGCTTCGGTAATGGACTACCCGCACCCGCAGGTGGACATCAAGAGCGACGGCACGCTCGACCTGTCGGATTCTTACGCTACGGGCATCGGTTCCTGGGATAAAATCGCGATCAACTACGCCTACCGTGAGTTTCCGAAGGGTAGTAACGAGAAGGATTCTTTGAACAAAATCATTACAGACTACCTGAAAATCGGCGAAGGTTTCCTTACGGATCAAGACGCTCGCCCGGCGGGTAGTTCACATTCCAAAACCCATCTTTGGGACGGTGGTCGCAATGCCGTGGACGAGTTGGACCGAGTCATGAAAGTGCGGCAAATAGCGCTGGATAATTTTTCCGAAAAGAAAATTCCGGTCGGCATGCCGCTGGCCACTTTGCAGGAAGTACTGGTGCCGATGTACCTCTTTCATCGCTATCAGGTAGAGGCGGCGGCCAAGGTGATTGGCGGCATGGACTACACCTACGCCCTGCGCGGCGACGGACAAGTGGCCCAAAAGCCCGTGGATGGCCGCGAGCAGCGTCGCGCTTTGCAAGCCGTACTGGCCTCAATGCGACCTGAGGTACTTGCTTTGCCTCGCTCGATTCTGGCCTTATTACCGCCGCGACCTTTTGGCTTCGACGGAAATTCCCGTGAGCTATTTTCGGGCCGCACCGGGCTGACGTTCGATCCGCTGGCTCCCGCCGAGGCAGCTACTTCCCTGACGTTGAGCTTCGTGCTGCACCCGCAGCGTGCCAGTCGGCTGGAAGCCCAGAAAGCCGTGGACCCGTCGCTACCCGGCTTGAGCGAGGTCGTGGATGCGCTGGTAAATCAAACCTGGAAGCGTAGATCAAATTCCCGGAGTCGAGCGGGCAGCGGTGATGCCTACGAGTCCGCTATTCTTCGCCAAACGGAAAGCATGATCGTGCAGGAATTGATGAATCTGGCTTCGTCGGAGGCGGCTTCTTCGGCGGCGAGGTCGATGGCGTATTTCAAACTCGACCAGTTGAAGGAGTGGATGCAAGGGCAGCAAATTTTCCCTGCCGAACAGGATCACGCCCATCTGGTGTACACTTTACAAAAAATTGATTTATTTGAGAAAGGCGAGAAAGAAGGTTTGCCAGCCTTACAGCCTAATGACGCGCCCGACGGCTCGCCCATCGACCCCGGTCAGGAGTGGCTTGAGCCGGTTTGCGGGTGGAGGTAATTTTTTATTTGACCGCGAGGATAGGAGGGGCGATAGGCCTCTGTCCTCGCGGTTTTTTATTTTCAGTACTTTTGGACCAAACACAACTCACAGAATCCAGACTTACTGATACGAATGAAAAAAATCCTCTGGCTATTCATCATTGCCGTCCCCGCCATTGCCCAGGAAAAGAAAAAAGAAGATCCCAACACCCGCAACGACCTGCGTTATAACCTTAATGAGTCTGGCTCTCACTACTTCAAGGTCACGTTTCTGAACCAGACTTGGCTGCGCTACAACGAAAGCAACCCCGGCACGACTTCGCTTGGCGACCCGGCCGCCCAGACTTTCGACATCGGCCTGCGTCGGACGCGCATTCAGATGTTCAGCCAAATCACCGACCGCGTGTTTTTTTATACGCAGTTTGGGATGAATAACTTTAATAAAAATAACGCCTTTCCTGGGTACAACGCCAACGGTACGCCCAGTAACCGCAAAATAGCGGCCTTCTTTCACGATGCTTTGGGAGAGTACGAAGTGCATCGGCAGGGTACCAATTTCGTGCGTTTTGGTGGCGGACTTACAATCGTCGGCGGTTTATCGCGCTTTTCGCAGCCCAGCATTGGCACCATCCTGACGATGGACGTACCCGTTTTCGCCCAGGCCACGGTAGATCAAACCGATGAATTCAGCCGTAAGTTGAGCGTGTACAGCCGAGGTCAATTGGGTAAACTCAACTACCGACTGGGTGTAGCAGACCCTTTTCCCATCGAAACCAATGGTGGTGTTCCACCCGCTCTAGGACCGAATGCCACCTTTTCGCGTAAAAACCACAAAAAGCAGTTTCAAGGATTGTTTATCTATAACATCTTCGATACCGAGGACAACACTACCCCCGGTTATATGACAGGTACTTACCTCGGAAAGCGCAGAGTATTAAACCTGGAAGCGGGTTTCATTTCCCAGAAGAACGCAACCTGGACAAAAGAATTAGTCAATGCCGACACCCTGTATCACAGCCTGAACTTATGGTCGGTTGCGGCTTTCCTGGACATGCCATTGAATCAGGCGAAAGGCACGGCTATCTCGTCGTACTTGGGCTATTTTAATACTGACTACGGGAAAGGTTACCTCCGCTACAACGGCCTGATGAATCCCGCTACCGGAACTACCCAGCCACTGCCGGGCGTGGGCGGTACGCAGGGCAATGCCTACCCGATGTTTGGCACCGGCAGCGTAATCTACGGGCAGTTAGGCTATAAAATGGCCGATGGTTTACTGGGCGAACAGGGTACTTTGCAACCTTACGTTTCGGTGCAGCATTCCAGCTACGACCGCCTGGAAAAAGATATGAATTTGTTGAACTTCGGTGTAAACTGGTTAATGAAAAGCCATACGGCCAAACTGAGCCTAAACTACGAGAACCGTCCTATTTACGAAGCGGGATCAATCCCCAACAGGCTGACGACTGCCGGTCGTCGCGGGGCCTTGATCATGCAGTACCAGATTTCGATTTAAGTCTACGTTTAGAGTGGTTTCAACCACAGGCTGAGACATGAACAAAAAGCGTCGGAAATTTTTCCGGCGCTTTTTGTTTTGCATATATTTCCCCCTCTTCTGCGTTCAGCGAATAAATAATTGTATTTAACTAATTTATTCTTCAATTTTAAAGATTCCTTAACGTAGAATCTTTCAATGATGTAGCAGCACTCCGTACCTTTCGGACCAGGCAACGTACTGCTTTAAGATAAAATAATCCTATGCCCTCACCTACTGCCACGAATGACTTTGAGTTGTGGAATGCTTTCCGGGCGGGGGACAGGAATGCGCTGGATCAGGTTTATCAGCAGCAAGTCAGGGCACTCTATAACTACGGCTTTAAACTTACCCAAAACCGGGATCTGGTCGAAGATTGCATTCAGGATATTTTTGTGGAGCTATGGGAAAAACGCGAACGCCTGGGGCCGACGGATTCGATTCGGTTTTATCTTTTCAAAGTACTGCGCCGAACTTTGCTGCGGCGTCAGGCGCAAAATCATCGGCAATCGACAAGTACCGCCTTGCTGGAAAACATGTTTTCGGAGGACTCTTTTGAAGTCCGTCTGATTGTGGAGCAGACTACGGCCCGTGCCAATTCTGTTTTGCAAAAAGCCCTCGACCGTCTTTCGGGGCGTCAGCGGGAAGTAATCTTGCTGCGCTTCTATGATGAGCTAACGTTCGAGGAGATTGCCCATACGATGGATATCGATGTCAAGTCGGTGTACAAGTTGACTTACAAAGCACTCGATTCTCTGAAAAAGCGAATATCTCCTTCCAAAGTACTGATTGGTAGCTCAATCACTCTTCTTCTCCTTTACTTCATGTAGGTACTTCTAGCTTCCATTTTTCAGAAAAATTGCAGCTATCTCAAATTTTTTTGAAAAAAACAGGGATACTTTCTGTCGTTTCTCCCATTTCCTGTCGTACTACTGCTTTTCTTCTTCATGAAGTATGACGACTATTCTCTGGAAGATTTCCTGACGGATGATTTCTTCCTCAACTGGGTGAAACATCCAAACCCATCCAGCACGGCCTTCTGGGCCAACTGGCTGAAAGAACATCCCACCCGGGCTCCGGTGGTTGAGGAAGCCGTGGCTCTTATCAAATCGCTGGATTTTGCAACGGATGAAATTTCCGAAGCCAGCGTGGCGCGGCTCAATGCCGCGATTCACCAACGTATCGATGAGAGTGAAAAGGTAGTTCCGCTGTCCGGCCATTCGTATAATCCCCGCAAATGGTACTGGCTGGCGGCTTCGGTGGCAATAGTCACGGGACTAATCGCTTTCCTTTATCCCAATCTTCTTTCTGATCCCAATGTCTTGATCAGCAGCGGTTACGGCGAAACGAAAATCGTGTTTCTTCCCGACAGTTCGCGGGTCACGCTGAATGCCAATTCTCGGCTTTCCTATGTTAAGGACTGGCAGGAGGGGAGCCGCGACGTGTACCTGGAAGGGGAAGCTTTTTTTGAAGTACGGAAAGTACCTCAGAAGAAAACCGTGGCCGCTTCGTCTCCCGCCTACCGGAAGTTTCGGGTAAAAACCGGGAAGATAACGGTGGAAGTGCTGGGAACTACCTTCGATGTACGGCACCGGCGCGGAGAAACGAAGGTAGTCCTGAAAACCGGTAAGGTAAAAGTACTGGATAATGTAGCCGGAAAAGCCGTGATGATGAAACCGGGCGAGATGGTGCGGGCCAGCCAGCAGGCGTTGGTCAAAGAAGTGGTAGACCCGACCACGCACACCGCCTGGAAAGATAACCTACTGGTTTTTGACAATATATCGTTGAACGAAATCGCCCGGCTGCTGGAAGACAACTACGCTTTTGACGTGACGATTGAGAATGGCCAACTAGGTCAGAAAACCTTCCGGGGTACTTTTCCTGCCGACGACATCGAGCTTTTGCTCCAAACCCTGTCCAAATCGCTTGACACGGACATCGACTATAACCAAAAAAAGATCGTGTTCAAAAACAAACCCTAGGCTTGTACTAACTAACCGGTATGAGTTGAGGATAAACTATTTATAATCAAATCAATAAATTCCAAGACCAATGAAAAAATTACTACTTCTCAAAGCTTTGCTCTGGGTGAGTGTGCTGTCAGCGGTGGGTATCGTCCCCACGTATGGCGGCGGCACGGATACACATCTGGAATCACAGAAGCCAAACCTGGATTTGAAAGCCCGCAGCTTACAGACGGTGCTGCGCGATCTACAAAAAAAGTACAAGGTGTACTTTAACTACGAAGTCGAGGTAGTTAAAGGCAAAATGGTGCGTTCCGTATCCTTCGAGCAGGCGACGACTATCGACGAGAGCCTGCAACGATTGCTCAACCCGCTGGGCTTGAAATACGAAAAGCTGCGGGATAAGTACTACGTGATTTACCCCCAGGCCCCCGAAAGCCGGGCAGTGCCCAGTCAGCGGGAAACGTCCGATTCTTCCTCCAAATTGGAAAACCTCGTTCGTACTTCGGGTCAGGCAAAACGGTACGAGAGAATCGTTCAAACCAAGGTGCAGCAAACGGTGAGCGGGAAGGTGACGGATCAAGAAAGTGGTCAGGGCCTGCCGGGCGTAAGCATCGTGGCCAAAGGTACCATGCAAGGGACGGTTACGGACGTTGACGGAAACTTCAATCTCAATGTCGGCGACGACGTGCAAACGCTGGTTTTCTCCTACATCGGCTATATCACCAAATCCGTCGACCTGAACGGCCGGCAACTGCTCGACGTCACGATGACGGCGGACATTCAGGCCTTGCAGGAGGTGGTAGTTGTGGGCTACGGTACCCAGAAGAAAAGCGTGGTGACCGGAGCTATTTCCAGCGTGAAATCCTCAGATCTGGAAAACCAGCAGATCGGTCGCCTCGAACAGGCCTTGCAGGGGCGGGCATCGGGCCTCACGATTGCGGCTAGTTCCGGCGCTCCGGGCTCTACGGCCACGGTCAGGATTCGGGGTACGACTTCGCTAAACGAAGGCGCGAGTAATCCGCTGTATGTGGTAGATGGTGTCGTGGTGGGCACGGGCGGTATCGACTACCTGAATCCCAGCGATATAGAATCCATTGAAGTATTGAAAGATGCTGCTTCGGCGGCCATTTACGGGGCGCGTTCGTCGGCGGGGGTTATTCTGGTCACGACCAAGAAAGGTACTTCGGGCGGCATTCGGGTCAATTATAGCGGCTATTACGGTAGCCAGGCACCCGCCAAAAAACTCGACCTGCTGGATGCTACCCAGTACGCTACGCTGATAAACGAGCAGGCGGTGAACGATGGCCAGAAAGCACCCTTTGCCAACCCGTCTTCGTTCGGTAAAGGTACCGATTGGCAGAAACTGATTTTCGACAACAATGCCCGCATCCAGAACCACGAGCTGAGCATCAGCGGCGGTACCGACCGTTCCACTTTCTATACTTCGTTTGGATTCTACGACCAGCAGGGTATCGTGGCGTCGGAGATTTCGGGTTTCAAGCGGTACAATATCCGCCTCAACTCCTCGCACAAAATCAAAGATTGGCTGACCTTTGGTCAGACCCTCGGCTACTCGCACATCAACAACAAAAGTGGCGTCAATGCCAACTCCGATTTTGGCGGCCCGCTGAGTTCAGCCATCATGCTCGACCCTATCACGCCCGTCCTCATCACTGACCCCACGGTCGCTAACGCGGTGCCCTATTCCACCCAGCCCGTGGTGCGTGATGCCGAGGGAAATCCCTACGCTATTTCCAATTATATAGCCCAGCAGGTGACCAATCCTCTGGCATTTATAAACACCAGAAAGGGCAATTATAGCTGGTCCGACGACATCGTGGGGAATGTATTCGTGGAGGCAGAGCCTTTAAAAGGACTTAAACTGCGCTCCACTGTGGGCACGACGCTTTCCTTCAATGGCAGCGAGAATTTTTCGCCGCTGAGTTACCTCAATTCCAACCAGATATCAACCCAAACCTCCTTCGCCCGTTTCAGTGGCAAGACGCTGAATTGGAATCTGGAGAATACCGTGTCGTACCGCCGCGTCAACGGAATGCACGACTTTACAGTGCTGGTGGGACAGGGAGCTTACCTTGATAACAACTCTACGGGCCTGACCGTGACCTACTTCAATTTGCCGGTCAATACCTTCGAGGAGGCGTCGATGAACTACAGCATCTCGGCTAACGACATCAACGCCAGTGGCTACGAAGGCATCCACCACAAAGTCAGTTCACTGTTCAGCCGCCTGACGTACAACTATAATGAAAAGTACCTCTTTACGGGCGTCATCCGCCGGGATGGCTCCTCGCGCTTTGGGTTTAACAATCGCTTTGGCTACTTCCCTTCCGCCTCCTTTGGTTGGGTGGCTTCGCAGGAAGATTTTTGGACGGTCAAGAACACAATCAGTTTTCTGAAATTCCGGGCTTCCTACGGCGTAACGGGCAATGATGTACTGGGTAACTTCCGGTACCTGTCCACGGTAGGCGGGGGGCGGAACTTTACCTTCGGCAACGACAACTACCTGATCGGCTATAGCCCGGACGCACCGGCTAACCCCGACCTTCGCTGGGAGGAAACCAGTCAGCTGAATTTCGGCGTCGACATGGTCCTTTTCCAGGACTGGAATCTGACTTTCGATTGGTACAATAAACTGACGACGGGCATTCTGCAAACCGTGGCCTTTCCCGGATACGCCGGTGCGACGGGCTCTTCTTTTGGGAACGTAGCTGACATGAGCAACCGGGGCGTCGAGCTGGAACTTGGTTATCGCAAGCAGGTTGGAGCGGTGAAGCTGAATTTGCGGGGAAATATTTCGTACCTGAAAAATGAGGTAGAGTACCTGGGTGAAGGCAAGGAGTTTTTGCAGGGCGGTGCCACCTTGCAGAATAGTACCTATGAGCTTACGCGCACGGCAGTCGGGCAGGCGATCGGCTCTTTCTATGGGTTCAAGACGCAGGGTATTTTCCAAAATCAGCAGGAAATCGAAGCCTACACGGGACCCGCTGGTAAGCCCATTCAGCCCGCTGCCCAACCTGGTGATTTCCGTTGGGCGGACCTCAACAATGACGGTCAGATCAACGCCGACGACCGTACCTTTATCGGTGATCCCATCCCCAACTGGTCTTTCGGCTTTACCGCGAATGCCACCTGGAAAAATTTCGACTTCCTGGCTTTCGGGCAGGGCGTCGCCGGCAACGACATTTTTCAGGGCCTGCGTCGCCTGGATATTCCCACCGCCAACTGGCAAACCAGTGTCCTCGATCGCTGGACGGGTGAGGGTACTTCAGATACCTATCCCCGCCTGACTACGAAAGATGCGAACAAAAACTTTGCTAATCCTTCCGACTTTCATCTGGAGCGGGGCGACTATTTCAGAATCAAGACGATGCAGGTCGGCTATACGCTGCCCAAGGCCGTTACCGGAAAAATCGGACTGCAAAAAGCCCGGATATACGTGAGTAGTAACAACCTGATTACGTTCACCAAATACTCCGGCTACGATCCCGAAATTGGCGGCAGCAGCTACGGCATCGACCGGGCCATTTATCCGCAGTCGCGCTCATTCCTGTTGGGTCTCAATCTTGGTTTTTGATTTTTAGAAAAACATACACATGAAAAAGCAACAAATTATATATACCGCCCTGCTGGCGACCAGCCTACAGGGACTGAGTTCTTGCCAGGAGAGCTTTCTGGATGTAGATACCAAGGCTACCCAGGTAGAAACAAACTACTATAAGAATCCCGAAGAGGTGTTCAACGGATTGGTGGCGGCCTATGACCCCATGAGTTGGGAAGGAACCGTGCAGTATGGCAACTTCGCCTGCCTGAATGCCGCCTCCGACGATTGTTACGGAGGCGGGGGAAGCTCGTCCGATGTGCCTTACCTCAATTCCATGGATGCCTTCAATATCGATCCGGCCAACGGCCCGCAGCTCGATTTTTGGGAGAAAGGCTTTGCGGGCGTTTCGCGGGTCAATACTATTTTGAACAAAATGGAGGACAACATTCCTGGCCTGAGCGAGGCGGTCAAGAAAAGGTACGTGGCCGAGGCCAAGTTCCTGCGTGCCTACTACTACTTTGAACTGGTGCGTCTGTTCGGCAAAGTACCCCTGTTTACCGCTCCGCTCGAAACGAGCGAAATTTATAACGTGACCCAGGCGACGCCGGAAGCCGTATACGCCCAAATTGAAAAAGACCTGACCGAAGCCGTTGCCGAAACCAATCTACCGGACAAAGTACCTGCCGCCACCGAAGGCGGACGCGTGACAGCGGGCATGGCGCGAGCTTTGCTGGGGAAAGTGTATTTGTATGAAAAGAAGTGGGCGAAAGCGGCCGAACTACTCGCTCAGGTCAATGGTACGCCGGGCGCCACCAACAAGTACGGCTATCAGTTGCTCACTAATTTCAACGATATATTTAAACCCGATAATCCATTCAGCAGCGAGGCGATTATCGAGATACCCCACACGTCCATCGCCGCTTCCGGTTGGGGAAATACCTCCAAAGTAGAGGGCTTGATTGCCAGCAAGATGTTTGGCCCCCGCAGCTACAATGGCCCCGAGTACTACTCGGGCTGGGGAGGCTGCCCTATCACGCCGGAGCTATATAATGCTTTGCACTACGATCCCCGCTTCAAGGCTACGGTAGCGGATGTGGACAGTTTGGTGAAGGTCAAGAAGGCCACCTACATTCCGGGGTATCAGGATACCGGCCATTTCATCCAGAAATACGCGCCGTTGAAGGTTTTTGAAAGCAAAGGGGCGGGACCTTCTGCCCTGAACTACCCGCAAAACTACATCGAAATGCGTCTGGCCGATACCTATCTTATGGAAGCGGAGGCGCTGGTGCAGGGCGGCGGCGACCTGGCTCGGGCAGCTACGCTCCTGAACGCCGTGCGCACCCGCGCTGGTCTCAAACCCGCAGAAGCCACGCTGGCCAATATCTACAACGAACGACGCCTTGAACTGGCCACCGAAGGCCACCGCTGGTACGACCTCGTGCGCACGGGGCGGGCCGCAGCCATGCTGACATCGGAAGGTTTTGTGGCAGGAAAGAACGAGGTGCTGCCGATTCCGCTGCCTGAACTGAACAATACGAAACTGGTCCAAAACCCACAGTACTGATGCGTAGATTCACTGACCGGAGATACCGCATTTTACTATTGATTGTGGTGGTCGTTATCCCCGGCTTTGCTTGTTTTTCCCAAAGTCCGAAACTGCACGTACTCGATCTGGAAAGCCCTGCTCAACTACGGTCTTTCCTGCGTTACAGCCCTGATCGGACACCTTTTGTCAGCGCTCATAGAGGAGGTCCCATGGCCGGTTATCCCGAAAACTGCCTGGCTACGTTTGAGAATACGTTAAGCCGTACCTGGGCGATCCTGGAAATCGACCCGCGTTATACCAAAGACAGCGCCATCGTCCTCATGCACGATCCGACCCTCGACCGCACGACCACGGGCCACGGCAAGGTAGCTGACTACACATTAGCAGAACTAAGCAAGCTTAGGCTGAAAGATACGGACGGCCAGGTTACGGAGTACACCATCCCCACCCTTGGTGAAACTCTGGAATGGGCGAAGGGCAAAACGGTGCTCATCATAGATCAAAAAGATGTACCTATCGCCGCGCGGGTGGAAGAAATCAGGAAGCACAAAGCTGAGTCCAATGCGATGGTTATGGCTTACAACTTTGATGATGCCAAACGCAGCCATGCTCTAAATCCAGAGGTAATGATGGAAGTCTTTGTCCCCGACCGTGCTGCGGCCGATCGGTTCGAGCAAAAGGGCGTTCCCTGGGAAAACGTAGTAGCATTTGTCACCCACACGCAGCCGAGTGATCCCACCCTATTTAAGTACCTGCACGATAAGGGTACGATGGCGATCGTGGGTAGTTCCCGCACCATCGACAAAGACTTTGTCGAGAATAAAATATCGAAAAGCGAACAGAACAACAGCTACCAGGCCATTATCGACTCGGGAGCGGACATTATCGAAGCTGACCTGGCCATCGAGGCGGGCGAAGCACTGATAAAGCGTAAAAAAGGCAAAAGTTCAAAAGATAAGTACTTTAAGATAAGGTGATAAGAAAAAGAGCGATAGGAAAAGTACCTATCTACTATCGAGCCGATTATTGACGTGTCATACCCTGACCAGGAACTGATCGGAAGCAAAATAAAAACCAACTACCACCACTGCCATTCCGGGCGGTGCTTTTTGAGATAAGCCACCGCCGCCGGAGCACCGTAGTACCTGATTTCGCCTGACTCGTACCGGATCACGCAGACCAGTCGCCCGTTTTGCGCGGCGTCGATGTAATTTGCGTAGTGATAATCTTCGGCGATGTAAAGGTTACGAAACTCATCGAGGTACTTCCGCCATTGGGTGATGTCACCGTGCGCGTCGGCGTCGGCCACGATGGGCAATTGGCCAATCCACCGCTCCTTATAAGGAAAGTGACGCATCCAGTCGGAATTGCCAAAATGCGCCCCCGGAATGGCATTGTAGCCTGTTTTTCCGTCCAAGCCGTCGTCGTAAACCTGGTACGCGTTGGTCATAGTGTAATCAAGTTCCGGGTAAAAAAGCGTGTTCAGTCCCAGCATGGGTTTGATGACTTGCTCCTTAAAGTCTGTCCAGGGCAGGCCAATTTTTCCAGCCCCATAAGCCGCATTGTAAGCCGATAACTCCGAGGTCGAGAGAGTAGGCGGAATGAGCAAATTGGAAACATGGTCGGCCCGTTGTCCGCTGGGCCACTGCAGGCGATGGCTGTAATTCTCGGGGAAATCCACGATTTCTAGGGAGTAGCCTTTTCGTTTGGCGTAGGCGCGCGCTTGTTTCACCATTTGGCTCATGCCTTCAAGCGTGTCGATTTGTTTCTCCGTAATCTTGACGGCTAAAAGATTGAAACCCATCGCAGCCGCTTCATCCACCATGCTGCTGTCGCCCGGCGGACTTTTGTGCGCTGCCTGAAAAATGCGGTACTTTCCTTCTGGGATTGTCGCCGTAGTTTCGTCAGCCATTTGCTTTTTGGTAATCCCCTGCCGGGCGTTTCCCGCTAAAAGTTGCGCAGAATGCACGGCATAGTAGGTACTATACAACCGGGACTTCCAGCCGGGCCGATCGCCGAAGCCGCCATCAGGATTTTGTAAGGAATTGATCCAGCGAAGGCAGGCTTTTTCGTTCGCTGGTCCCGAGCCCAGCGTTTTCAACGCCCGGATAGCGGCCCAGGTGTACCACACGTCTGGTTGATTACTGGGCGCGGAGGCCGACGGACTCCACCGGAAACCACCCGTTGGCGTCTGGCAGGCACGGAGCCAGGCGATGCATTTCTCTTGGTTCGGTATCGGAATGCCCAAAGCGGTCAGCGTCAGTATTGCCTCACATGTAGCCATCAGATGGGCGTCTTTGTCTCTTGGCTCAACCAGAGAATCCAATCCTTCGACAAAGCCTCCACCGGGCGCTTGCCGTTCCGTAACGAATGATTTTACCACCTCCGGATTGGCAATGGTAGCTCCCATTGTTTTGGCTGATCCGACGATATGCCAGAGCGAAGCCAGATCGAAAAATTCGCCCTCGGGGTACTTGCGCAGTTCGAGGTAGCTGGTTCGGGGTTTGTAGTAGAGTTGCCAGGGTTTTTCCGTCGTTACCCCAGGCTCATCCGGTCCCGTTCGACCGAACAGTCGGTACAAATCCACTTTTTGGTAGAATGACCAGTACCAGGGACCGTTTTTCCAGGGAGCTTTTTCAATCCATGCCTGCTGCCCGTTTTTGAAACAGGAGTCGGCGTGGGGAACGGGGATGTCGAGAAGTTTAAGGGTATACACCGCCGGATATGTCCAGGCCAGGTCGGTATACTCCATATCGTAAGGCCCGAAGGCACCATTCGGCTTCTGGCAAGACAATACATAACGCACGGCCGCGTCGGCATCCACCTGCACGGATTGAGCTGCCCCTCCGCGGGTAGTTCCCAGAAGAACAATTACTATTAAACACAACGCTCTCATGGGTTTTTCAGAAGTTGGTTAGGCTGTGCTTTAAAAAAATCGCCTTCGGTGCGGGCAGAACGCAGAAGCGAGGTCATTTTCTTCACTACGTCGGGGTGTTTGGCGGCTACATCGGTTGATTCGGCAGGGTCGGTTTTCAGGTTGTACAATTCCAGCGGGGCCGTGGGATGATCAAGTAGACTATTGCGAACGACCTTCCAATCGTCCATTCGGAGCGCTTGTTTGTCGAGGTAAATCCGGGGCTTGGTATTGCCGGGCTTATTCCAGTTGTAGTTTATGTCAAAAAACTCCCAGTACAAGTAGGAGTGCGGTTTTGGTTCGGGCTTGCCCAGTAGGGTAGGCAGGATGGAAATGCCATCGGTTGCCTTTGGAATAGCCGCTCCGGCGAGGTCGCAGAGTGTGGGCAGTACGTCCCAGAATGCCGCCACGCGGTCGCTGGTAGTGCCGGACGCTATACGACTCGGCCAACGGGCGATCATGGGTTCCCGGATGCCGCCTTCGTACAAATCCTGCTTGTAGCCGCGGAAAGGTCCATTGCTGTCGAAACGCTCATTCACAACTTTTACCGGACCGTTGTCGCTGGTGAAGAAAACGATGGTGTTGTCGTCGATACCCAGTTCCTTCAGCAAAGCCATCATTCGGCCAATATCGCCATCCATACGGGTAATCATGGCAGCATAATTCTTCGCGAGTTGCGACCATTTTTCGTCGGTATAGGGCGCATCCGTAGGTACTTCAAATTTGCCGTGAGGAATCGTATAAGGCAAATAAAGAAAAAAGGGTTGGGCCGCGCTCGGTTTTTCCTGACTCTGTCGGATATAGTTTAGAGCGGCGGCGGCGAACACATCGTGGCTATAAGTACCCTGCTGGTCGTTTTGGTTTTTTTCGAGCGGGTACTTTGTTTCGTTTTCCCACAAGTAGGGAATATAGTAGTCGTGCGCTTTGCGCTGGTCCAGGTAGGCCAGAGAATAGTCGAAACCCTGTCGGTTGGGTCCACCCGTCGAGCCGGGACCGCCCAAGCCCCATTTGCCCAGCATGGCGGTGCGGTAACCACTGGATTTGAGCAACTCGGCCACGGTTACTGTCGAATCGGGAATGGGCAGATTGCCCTCGGTTTCGTAATCGTAATTACCCCGAATGTAAGTATGACCCGTATGTTTGCCCGTCATCAGGGAAGCACGGGAAGGAGCACAGACCGTACTTCCGGCGTAAAACTGCGTGAACTTCATGCCTTCCCGGGCCAGACGGTCGATGTTGGGCGTGCGAATCAAAGGAGGCCCGGAACTTCCGGACCGATAGCAACCCAGATCGGCATAGCCCATATCATCCGCCAGTATGAAAATGATATTGGGCCTGGTGGGGGCGGGGGTACTCGTGCCTGCTGGGGTAATCCAGAGCATACCTGTGGCAACTGCTGCCAGCATAGCTATTATTTTCATAGACTTTCTTTCCTGTTGGCCGATGCCCTA
The DNA here is from genome assembly GCA_964500445.1 of uncultured Persicitalea sp. Taxonomy (GTDB): domain Bacteria; phylum Bacteroidota; class Bacteroidia; order Cytophagales; family Spirosomataceae; genus Persicitalea. The sequence goes on from CAZCOG010000016.1 coordinate 68,306, forward strand.
ATTGACTGGATTGACTCGATACTGGGTATATTTACCCGAAAGTATATCCAGCCACCATCTTAGTAAAGCAAGAACTTTCATTGAAGTCCCATCAAACCAAGCTATATTTTCAAAAGATTTTGAACTATCCTTCTATCTATCCAGGGTCACGATGCTAAAACAATTATTTACTTTCCAGCTTCTGCTGATAACTACCTTGACTTTTGCGCAATACGAAACCCGTTTTGAGCAAAGTAAGGGTACCCAAACCCCAACCTACGAAGAAGGCATCGCTTACTACCAGCGATTGGCCAAAGATTTTCCGCAAATTCAGATACAAACCAAAGGCCCTACCGACAGCGGCAAGCCGCTGCATCTGGTACTTTATTCCCGAAGTCGGCAATTCGATATTGCTAAACTCAAAGCGCAGGGGAAAGCTATTTTGCTGATCAATAACGCTATTCATCCCGGCGAATCCGATGGGGTGGATGCCTCTATGCTGCTGCTACGCAACGTGGCTCTGCACCCGGAACAATTTCCCCAACTCGACAGTGTTGTACTGGCCATCATCCCGTTCTACAACATTGGTGGAGCGCTGAACCGCAACCGCACGAGCCGCGTCAATCAAGACGGACCGGAGGAATACGGTTTTCGGGGCAATGCCCGAAACTACGACCTCAATCGTGATTTCATCAAAGCCGACACCCGTAATGCCCGTAGCTTCGCCGCTATTTTTCACGAACTCGATCCTGATCTGTTCGTCGATACCCACGTGAGCAACGGAGCCGACTACCAGTACGTGATGACCCTCGACTACACCCAGGAAAACAAACTCGGCGGCGTTCTAGGCCAATTCCAGCGAAGTACTTTCCTGCCGTATTTATACAAACACATGAAAGAAGCGGGCTACGAAGCCACGCCCTACGTCAATGCCTGGGGACAGACGCCGGATAAAGGCTTCGTGCAGTTTCCCGACTGGCCGCGCTATTCCACGGGTTACGCGGCGCTGTTCCACACCATCGGCGTGATGACCGAAACTCACATGCTCAAACCCTATGACCAGCGCGTGAAAGCAACCTACGCGTATCTGGAAGGTACTATTAAACTACTGGCGCAGTACCGCCGCTCAATTCTTGCGATGCGAAGGGAAACCAAAGCAGCCGTAAAGACACAGAAAACATTTTCGTTGACCTGGCAAGTCAATCGCGACAAACCTACCCCAATCGAATTCAAGGGATACGAACCTGAGTATCCCAATAGCCAGGTAAGCGGCCAAAAGCGGCTTTTTTACAACCGGGAAAAACCTTTCACTAAGACCATTCCTTTTTACAATCAATATGAGCCCGCTGATGTAGTGGAAAGGCCGGAAGCCTACGTCATCCCGCAGGGCTGGCATAACGTAATCGAGCTGCTGAAACTGAATGGTGTTCAGATGCGCTCGTTGACTCAGGATACAGTCATTAAGGTGGAAGTGTATCAAATTAAGGATGTAAAAACTTCATCCCAGCCCTACGAAGGGCATTACTGGCATACTGGAGTAGAACTGAATAAAGAGTTGAAAGAACTGTCATTTCGAAAAGGCGATTGGTTCGTCCCCGTCGACCAGTCAACGAACCGCTATATCGTTGAAACCCTGGAACCAAAGGGCGTGGATTCTTTTTTCAAGTGGAATTTTTTCGATACTATTTTGCAGGCGAAAGAAGGGTTTTCTGCTTACGTGTTTGAAGACCTTGCGGCCAAACTACTAAGCGAATCGCCTGACCTGCAGAAAGCACTGAAAGAAAAAATCGCCGCCGACGCTGATTTTGCCAAAAGCGCCGGGGCGCAACTGGACTACATTTATGAAAACTCGGTTTACCGCGAGAAAGAGTACCTGCGCTACCCGATCTTCAGAATCCCGGCACGGTAAGTTTACTACGCTTTGAAGAAAAGCACTATCAAACTACATCTATGAAATTTTTTGCCAAAATACTTTTCCTGCTTTTCGTTAGCATGGCTTCCTGCAAAAGTCAGCAATCGACCGACCAAAGCTACACGGTTTTCACCGGTGGCACTATCATTGATGGCCGCGGAGGCGAGCCTATTCAAAATGGTGTGTTATTGGTCCGGGACGGCCGCGTCGTGGCGGTCGGAACAAAGGAAGGAGTTACAATTCCTGAAAAAGCAACCATTAAAGACGTAACGGGCAAATTTATCATGCCCGGCATCATCAACGCCCATGGCCACGTAGGCGACGTACAGGGTATCGAAGGCGGGCATTACTCCACCCAAAACCTCAAATACAATCTAGCGACTTACGCTCGCTACGGTGTCACGACCGTCGTGAGCCTGGGCGGCGACCAACCCGAAGCCGTACCATTGCGGGCGGTCAACGATACGGCGGTCACCCAACGCGCGCGGCTTTTCATTGCAGGTGAGGTGATTACCGGAGAAACGCCCGCTCAAGCAGTGGCGGTAATCCAGAAGAATGCAAAAATGGGCGTGGATTGGATGAAAATCCGGGTAGATGACAACCTGGGAACGACCGCCAAAATGACTGAAGAGGTATATCGCGCCGTAATAAAACGTTCGCACGAACTGGGCTATAAGATTGCCACCCATATGTACTACCTTGCCGACGCCAAGAAACTACTTAATGCGGGTAGTGATTTCCTGGCACACAGCGTGCGCGACCTGCCCGTCGATGAAGAATTCATTGAACTCATCAAGGCAAAAAACGTCGGCTACTGTCCAACTTTGACCCGAGAACTCTCCACCTTTGTCTATGGCGACACGGCGGCGTTCTTTTCTGACCCCTATTTTCTGAAAGAATACGATCAGGCTACCATCGAGCCGCTACTCGACCCCACCGCTCAGGAAAAAGTGCGAAACAGTCGGGCGGCCCAGATATACGAAAATCAGCTCCCGACGGCGATGGCTAACTTGAAAGCACTGCAAGATCAGGGCGTGCCGATCGTTTTTGGTACCGACAGCGGTATTCCGAAGCGATTCATGGGCTATTTTGAGCAATTAGAAATGGAAATGATGGCCGAGGCTGGCCTCACGCCCATGCAAATCATCGAGTCGGCTACTAAAAACGCTGCCGAATACATGGGCCTGAAAGACCTGGGTACTTTATCGAAAGGCCACTGGGCTGATTTCCTTGTTTTGGACGCCGATCCATTAGCGGATATTCGGAATGTCAGGCAGATCTCCGGGGTTTGGATTGGCGGAGAGAAGGTAGAGCGTGAGAATTAAATTTTTTCATAAAAAAACCGGATCATCAGCAAGCTGCCATTGATCCGGTTTCCCGGGCAGGTAGTTCCAAAAGAATTACTTTTGAAACATTGGTGGCTTCTCAACTTGTCCACCATCAATTCTCAATTAAACTAAGCGATCGCTCCGTTCATATTCCGCACTGCGTCGGCCGATTTGGCGAAGGCCTCTTTCTCAGAATCGCTCAGACGGATGTTGACGGTCAGGCAGATCTCCGGGGTTTGGATTGGCGGAGAGAAGGTAGAGCGTGAGAATTAAATTTTTTCATAAAAAAACCGGATCATCAGCAAGCTGCCATTGATCCGGTTTCCCGGGCAGGTAGTTCCAAAAGAATTACTTTTGAAACATTGGTGGCTTCTCAACTTGTCCACCATCAATTCTCAATTAAACTAAGCGATCGCTCCGTTCATATTCCGCACTGCGTCGGCCGATTTGGCGAAGGCCTCTTTCTCAGAATCGCTCAGACGGATGTTGACGATCTTCTCCCAGCCATTGCGACCCAGGACTACCGGTACCCCGATGCAAATGTCTTTCTGACCGTATTCGCCGTTGAGCATCACGCTACAGGGCACAATGCGTTTCTGGTTACGGATGATGCTCTCGACCAGCATGGCTGCCGCCGCACCGGGTGCGTACCAGGCCGAAGTACCAATGAGTTTGGTCAGCGTAGCGCCACCCACCATGGTATCGGCGGCGACTTTTTCCAGCTTTTCGGCCGACAGGAAACGACTGACGGGCAGACCATTATAGGTAGCCAGACGAGTGAGCGGAATCATAGTCGTGTCGCCGTGACCACCGATCACCATGCCGTGGATGTCGTTGGGCGACACGTCCATGGCCAGCGCCAGGTAGGTCTTGAAGCGGGCGCTGTCCAGCGCTCCACCCATGCCGATAATGCGCTTCTTCGGCAAGCCCGACTCGCGCAGGGCCAGGTACGTCATAGTATCCATCGGGTTGGACACTACGATGATGATCGCCTTAGGTGAATATTTCAGGATATTTTCGGTGACAGACTTTACGATACCGGCGTTGATGCCAATGAGTTCCTCACGCGTCATCCCCGGTTTGCGCGGGATACCCGAGGTAATCACAACCACATCCGAACCTTTGGTTTTTTCGTAATCGTTGGTGGAGCCGATGGGCCTGGTATTGAAATTCAGCAGGGCGGCAGTTTGGTACATGTCCAGGGATTTGCCTTCGGCCACGCCTTCCTTAATGTCCAGCAATACTACCTCCTCGGCCAGTTGACGACGGATGATGTTATCGGCGGTGGTGGCCCCGACGGCCCCCGCGCCTACGACGGTTATTTTCATGTTATAGGTTGCTAAAAAGCGTTTGGTGAAAATTTTCGACCCAAAATTAGGGGACATATTTCTTTAAACCCCACTTTGCGGGCAATTTTTAGCCAAATCCGTAGTGGAAAAGCTGATTTGGCTACTTATCCTGCCACAGTTTCAGGTCATCCCAGTAAATCTGCAATGTCTTGCCTTTGCTTTTCATATAAGCGATCAAGTCTTTGGAAGTGTAGAGCTTGATGGGGTTGAAATCCGTGACGCCATCGGGAGACGGGTCTTGGGTGTTATGGGTAACCTTATGTACATCGAAAACTACCTGTTCTTTCTCACCCTCGGGCGTAATGCTCATGTAAAAACGCCCGGAATCCGCATCGCCCTCCTTATAATAGTAGTACATCGTGAACCAACGGCCAATGGGTACTTCTACCGACTCGTTGGTTTCGGCCCAGATCGTCGTGTATTTCTGGCTGTCGTCTTTAAAAAGTTCACAATCCTGAGCATCCAGAATAAAATGCAAATCGCTCTCCTGCGCGGTCGATTTCCCGATTCCTAACGTGATTCTGAACCGGTAGGGAATCTGCTGGCTCCACGTGATATTATTCCAAAATTCGGCGATGGTGAGCCAGTGGATAGGCTTGGGAAAGCTGCGAACTGTATTGAAATCATCGGGCAGGAACATGCGCACCGATTGCGAAAATCCTTTCATTCCCTTATTGCCGTACAGATTGCCCTGGATGCGCCCTTTCGAGTTGCTCACATTAGGACCGTCGAGCCAGAAATGAAGTACTTTATTGCCGGGATGGCCGGGTTCGGAAATAATCCGGGCATAGCGCTGGATCGTATCGCCGCCCTGGTACTGGATGTTGAAGTTTCCAATCGCGGGATGGTTGTCCAAATCATTCACCCAGTCATTGTGGTCGGCCAGCGATCGATCGGTACCGATAAGGTCATCATCGCCGTTGCGGGGCAGGATTCTGACGTTATTTTCAAATCCCGACTGGAAAATCAGTTCACTGGCGGCAGGTGCTGTTCCGATGGGAGCGCTCTGCTTGCAACCTATTCCGGTAAAAAGGATGGCCAGCAGAATCAAAAGCTTTTTTTTCATAGTCTCGTGGTTTGATCGGGTAAGCTACCCTTTCTCGTACTATTCAGGACGATAGAAGCACAGCAAGCACCTGAAACTACACTTTTTTCCCTGACCGAAACTCCCCATCCGCTGAGTGATTTGTTATCAGAAACATCTGTACGGTACTCTAGCGTCGTAGATGGTAAACAAACACAAGCACAAATCCTTTGCAGAGAGCCAAAATTGCCATTGAGAAAAGAAAGTGCAATTTTTCGTCGGGGATCAGGGTTATATAGCCGACAACCACAACTTTTCTTACAATGGCCAATGATTCACTGCTCACGCAGGTCTTAAAATCAGTTTTTTTTAAAAAAGCTACGGGTAAGGCGGGGCGATACGCGTCCAATAGTTCGAAGCTTTATAACCTGGCTCAGCAGGTACTTAAGAAAACCAAGGACAGCGATTTCAAGAGCGAAGCTGCTGACGCAAAAGATAAAATTTTTATTCTGGTGCGGCTGGTTCGGGCCTACGCCTCCGGTGAATACCGGAAACTACCCTGGAAAAGCCTGCTGTCTATCGTGGGTGTTTTGATTTATTTTGTCTCGCCACTCGATTTTATTCCCGACTTTCTGCCCGTGGTGGGAATGGCGGATGATCTGGCGCTGGTACTTTGGCTCTTCAGGAGTGTAAGTGGCGATTTGGCAGATTTTGCCGAGTGGGAAAAAAAAACAAAGACTATCAACATCGGCTGACAAAACAATTTTTGTTTGGCAAGAAGTATTAATTAAATTTGTATTCATTTAAAATTCAATGAACATGGAATTCGGATCAATTTTGGCATTTATGGGACTGGGCGGACAGGAGATTTTCCTCGTAGCGCTATTTATATTACTTTTCTTCGGCGCTAAGAAGATCCCTGAGCTGATGCGCGGCCTCGGTCAGGGTATCAACGAGTTCAAGAATGCGACCAAAGATGTAAAGGAGAATATCGAGAAAGGCATGGAAGACCCGATGAAGAACTAAAATCGTCGGCATTCCCCCTTTTTCCTCAACGGAGTCGGTTTGGGTTAGACTGTAAAAAAGCCTACGCCTGACCGACTCTGTTTTTTGTTTTCAGAAAGACAACTCCTCCTCTGAATTGAAAGACTATCAAACGCTTGCCGCAATTCAGCGTGATTTGAGTACGGGAATTTTGACTTGTGTCGAACTGGTCAGGATGTACCTTGCCCGCATCGAAACACAGCAACACCTCAATGCTTTCGTGGAGGTCTATACCAGTGATGCCCTGCAACGGGCGGAGGAAATAGACGCCAAATTGACCGCCGATACTGCCGGGCAGCGCTCCGCCGGGCGACTCGCTGGGCTCGTGCTGGGAATCAAGGATGTGCTTTGCTATGCCGCACATGGTGTACAGGCAGGCAGCAAAATCCTCGACAACTATAAATCCCCTTTTACAGCTACCGCAATACAGCGCCTGCTCGACGAAGACGCCATTATCATCGGTCGGCAAAACTGCGACGAATTTGCGATGGGTTCTTCCAACGAGAGCTCTTACTTCGGGGTAGTGCGCAATGCTGCCGATCAGGCGCGGGTGCCGGGTGGCTCCTCGGGTGGCTCGGCAGTAGCTGTGCAGGCCGGACTGTGCCATGCCTCGCTGGGCAGTGATACGGGAGGATCGGTGCGCCAACCCGCTGCATTTTGTGGGGTAGTTGGCTTGAAGCCAACCTACGGCCGCGTGTCACGCTGGGGTCTAATTGCTTACGCCTCATCGTTCGACTGCATCGGACCGATCACCAAAAGCGTGGAAGACGCCGCCCTGCTGCTGGAAATAATGGCAGGAGCCGACGAGTTTGACAGTACGGTATCGACAAAACAGGTGCCGGCATATTCAAAAGTACCGGCTTGGGATGAAGACAAAAAAGCGCGGATAGGTTACCTGCGCGAGTCGGTGGAAAGTGAAGCCGTCGCTCCGGCTATTCGGCAGCGTACTTTGGAGGTTATTGCCCAATTGCGGGAGCAAGGCCACACGGTAGAACCCGTGGAAATGCCGCTTCTCAAATATGGTCTTCCGACTTATTATATTTTAACTACCGCCGAGGCGAGTTCTAACTTAGCTCGCTTCGACGGTGTGCGATATGGCTATCGCAGTCAGCAGGCCACCGATTTGGAAAGCCTTTACAAGAAATCCCGCACCGAAGGCTTCGGCGAGGAAGTGCGCCGGCGAATTCTGCTAGGTACTTTTGTCCTGAGTGCAAATTACTACGACGCATACTATACCAAGGCGCAGCGCGTTAGAAAACTGATACGCTCAGAAACCGAGCAGCTCCTGACCCAATACGATTTTCTGATCTCTCCCGTGACGCCAACTACTGCTTTCAAATTGGGAGAAAAAATGGACGATTCTCTGCAAATGTACTTGGCCGACATATTCACCGTAGGTGCTAACGTGGCCGGTACGCCCGCTATCGCTATTCCAAATGGAATGGATGAAAGCGGTTTGCCCATCGGATTGCAAGTGATGACGCAGGCTTTTGAAGAAGAAAAATTATTGTCCTTTTCGCAGCATCTATTTGAAATCATCGCCTCTCCAGAAAAAGTATAGTAGTTTTATACTATTTCAGGCTTTGTAAAATACCAAATCAAGAATTTCATAGGGAAAGTACTATTTTATTTACTTACTAAACCTCTCTGACGCTGATGAACTTTACCAAGCGAGTCGTGAATCTGGCAGCTTTTGCCTCCTTAGTTTTGTGCAACCTCCCGGTCATGGCGGTACCGCAATTGCAACAGGACGAAATTATTTACGAATCCGATACGCTTAGTGTGGCGGCGACCGATTTGCTTCCCGAGATTGAAGAACCCGCCAACCGGGTACCGAGCGACTTGGTTCGGGAACGCTTCGGCCTTCTGGAAAAGAAAATTCCCCTGGTCTACCACGCAGAATCCCACAAGTTTGTGGAGTACTTCATCTATACAAAGCCTGATTTTACGCGGCGTATGATGGAGGACAAAAACCTTTACTTCCCGATATACGAACGGATGTTGGCCAAGTACAACATGCCGGACGAGCTGAAATATCTTTCCATGATTGAGTCGGGGCTTAATCCCAAGATCATCTCTTACGCCGGAGCGGGTGGATTGTGGCAGTTCATGCGGGCCACGGGCCGGGAGTTTGGTCTTAAGCAGGATTCGTACATTGATGAGCGCTTCGATCCCGAGAAATCTACTGATGCGGCCTGCCGGTACCTGCGCCAGCTTTACAACATTTTTGGAGACTGGGAAATGGCCCTTGCCTCCTATAACTGTGGTCCAGGTAATGTAAAACGCGCCATGCGTCGCAGCGGCGGTAATACTTTCTGGGGAATATATAATTCGCTACCGAAGCAAACGCGGGGTTATGTGCCTCAGTTTGTGGCTATTCTTTACATGATGCACTACGGTGAAGATCATGGCATCGTTCCCAACGTTACCCAATTCCCAACAACTACCGACACCATTCAGGTCAATGGGTACTTGAACCTGACCACCTTTGCTGCGCTGAGTGGCGTGACAATGGAGGAGATTCAGAGGCTCAATCCACAAATCATCAGCGATGTGCTTCCTGAATATACCCGGGGCTTTGCCTTAAAAGTACCTTCCCAGAAATTCGCCTTCATGCAGCCCAATAGGTTAGCCATCCTCGACTCAGCATCCAGAAGGGGTACACCCGGTACTATGCTGGCATCGGCAGATGAAAACGGCGAGTACATAACCAAGCGACTGCGCCATACGGTGCGTAGCGGCGAAACATTGACCTCCGTAGCCCGGCGTTATGGTGTGAGCATCAGTGAAGTAAAAAGCTGGAATCGGTTGAGAAGCAGCAAACTACTTCGTGGCCAGCGCCTGACAATCGTTCGGCAGGTGCGGGTAGCGCCGCGTCCGGCGGCTAAGGCTGAAGTCATTCTGGCTAAAAATACTGTAAGCAAAGAAACGCCAGATACTACCGAAGCCAATGACAGTGAAGAACTGGTAGCTGACGCTAGTGAAATAGAGGATCAGCCGGAAGTCAAGACTGCCAAAGCTGCAAAACCGCAGTCAACTACGAAAACGGCCACTTACATCGTCCGCCGGGGCGACAATCTGACCGAGATTGCCCGCCGCCACGGTGTCAGCATCGACGACATGAAAGATTGGAATAACCTGAGTAGTGGCAGAATTCTGGCAGGCCAAAAGTTAAAAATTGTAAAGGAGAGTCCGGCCAGCATCAGCACCGCGGTTGCTTCGACGAAAAGTACCGTAACAAAGGTGAAACCAAAGTACCATACTGTGCAGCGCGGTGATACACTCTGGACTATTTCGCAACGTTATGGCCTGTCGATCGATAAGATCAAAGCCGCCAATCGTATGAAAGACAGCAAAATCAGAGCCGGTATGAAGCTGCTGATTACAGGATAAAAAATTAGATTGTAGGAAAAAACACCACCCGCAGGGAACTATGGGTGGTGTTTTTTATAGTAAAAGTAGTACTTCCGGCTGAGTAAATCTGCCGGCCGGAAGCGGGTTGTTTTCGTCCGCTGAACGTGGCGCGCCGCGTTTCTACTTTGTGCCTTTGCCACTTTGCCCCTATATAAATGATCGCTTATCTCGAAGGAAAAGTTGCTTACAAAGATCCTGCTTACGCCATCGTCGATGTACAGGGCGTTGGCTACGAAGTTCGTATTTCGCTGCAAACCTACTCCGCTCTTCCCGAAATAGGAGAGAAGAGCAAGGTGTTCACCTACCTTAATATTCGTGAAGACGCCCATATTCTGTTCGGGTTTGCCGAACCGGATGAGAAAACACTTTTTCTGGATTTAGTCGGCGTGTCAGGGGTAGGGCCAGCCACCGCGCTGGTAATGCTCTCTTCGCTGTCGTCCTCCGAAATTCGCCACGCGATCATGAATGAAGACGTTCGCGTCGTGCAGTCGATCAAGGGCATTGGCTCCAAGACGGCTCAGCGGGTCATTTTAGAACTCAAAGACAAAATGCGTAAAGATTCGCTTACCTCTCCCGTTCCGTTTTTGGCCGGAGTGTCGGGCGGTGGTACCCGTAGCGAAGCTTTGGCGGCGTTGGTTACACTTGGTATTCCCAAGGCCGCTGCCGAGAAAAGTCTGGACACGATTATCAAGCGCGAAGGCGATCAGCTTACTGTTGAAGAACTCATCAAACTAGCTTTGCGATAAGCTTATTTTTAAATTTATCCCGCCAAAAGAATATTGGCAAGGTTTTGGCCGTTTTGTGTCTGACATGACGTCCGCAGGTTGAGGTTTGCTGGGCAGTCTCGTCCCAGTCACCCGACTATACCCTCTTTTAACCAAGTGTGATAGGCTTTGTCAGGAACCATCTACCAATTATTATTCCGCACCGTTGCCCTCGCTGTCGGCGCTTACATCATAGCCGATACAACAGGCAGTATTACGCTTTCTACTCAGCGTAACGCAGGCCATTTCATGGCTTATGAACCCGCGTTGGCTGAAGCTGATACAACGGGTGACAGCCTAAAAAAATCGGGCCGCAGCCCCAGGCTAGACTGGCAGGACTATTATCGTAACCGCTTTACTGATCCGCGACCGCGTTCGTCCTACTACCTAAACGATCCGACGAATATAGGTACTACCATGCGTCTTGACAGTACGGGTCGGGTAGTAATTGAGGAGGATGTCAAAACACCTGATGGAACGCTCAACTATCGTCCGACGGAAAGTGTTGATCTGCAAACTTATAATGAGATGCAGCGCCGGAGGGCGTTCGAAACCCTGATGCGTGAATACTCGGCACGACTTGATGGTAAGAGTGCAATGGGCGGGCGTGGATTATTGCCCAAGCTTGACCTGCCGCCCGCGTTGGACAAGTTGCTGGGACAGGATTTTTCGGATTTTAAGCCTAATGGCTTCGTGGCACTCGATTTCGGGGTTTTGCATCAGTTTATCGATAACCCTGCGATTCCGATCCGGCAGCGGCGCAACACCAACTTTATTTTCAACGAGCAAATCAACATAAACTTCAACGCCAAGATTGGCGACAAACTGGGCTTTCTGACCAATTTCGATACAAAAGCCAGCTTTAATTTTGAAAATGCTCTGAAGCTTAATTATAAAGCTCCCGAAGAAAGTCTGGTGCGCAAACTGGAAGCGGGTAATATCAGTTGGCCGATCAATAGTCAGCTAATTCCGGGAGTACAGAATTTGTTTGGCGCCAAGGCCGAGCTTCAATTCGGACGGCTGAATGCTACCTTTGTGGGGTCGGTACAGCGGTCGCGCAAAGAAAGAAGAGTGTTACGTGGTGGGGCGCAAACGCAGGACTTCGAGATCAGGGCTGATTTTTATGATGAGAACCGGCACTTTTTCCTCGCGCAATATTTCAGGAATATCTACGAGGGATCGCTTAAATCCTTGCCAGCCATTACTTCGGGTGTGACCATCACACGTTTGGAAGTGTACGTTACTAACCGTACCACCAATACGCAGTCGCTGCGCAACCTGGCAGCATTTGCTGATCTAGGAGAACCTAATCCTTACAAAAGTAACCTCCCCGCCCTCCAGCCTATTCAGCCCAAACTACCCGCCGACAATGAAAGTAATGGCCTGTATCGCAGTTTGCGTGAAAATGAAGCCTTCCGCCAAATAGACCGTACTACTTTCGAACTGACCAACACCTTAGGGCTGGAAAAAAGCGTAGACTTCGAGGTACTTCGGGGAGCAAAGCGGCTGCTGGGTGAGAGCGAGTACCGGTTCAATCAGCAGTTGGGCTACTTGTCGCTGACTGTGCCGTTGCGCAACGATGAAGTGCTGGCTGTGGCCTACGAGTACACGCTGAATGGCCGTTCCTATAAAGTAGGTGAACTGACGGAAGACTACCAGAATCGCAGCGACGACGAGGTAATCGCTCTGAAATTACTTAAATCCTCCACCATTCGGAACAATACCCAGTTGCCGATGTGGGATTTGATGATGAAGAACGTCTACGCTTTGGGTACCAATCAAATCGACCGCCAGGGTTTTCAGCTCAGGGTTATTTATAAAGATGATCTTACGGGGATCGATAACCCCAATCTTCAGGAAGGCCGTAATCTGCAAAACAAACCATTGCTGCGGGTGATGGGGCTGGATCGCCTCAATCCGGTCAATGATTTGCAGCCGGATGGTAACTTTGACTTCGTAGAGGGCGTCACTATCGATTCCCGCACGGGAAGGATTTTCTTCCCGGTACTGGAACCATTCGGCTCCGATTTGGCTGAGTACTTTGATCCCGACGAAGATATTCTGAAAAATAAATATGTCTTCCCCGAACTCTACAACACTACCCAAATTGACGCGCAGCAGATTAACGAGCGCAACAAGTTCTACCTGAAAGGCGCCTATCAATCGGCGGGCGGAGCAGAGGTGCAACTACCCTACGGTGTGTCGGAAGAATCGGTGACGGTGACGTCCGGAGGCGTGTCATTATCGCCCGGCGTTGATTTTATCGTCGAGGCGCAGATTGGTCGCGTCCGCATCGTCAATCCCAGCGTGCTGAATTCCGGGCGCGAAATCGTCATTGAGTTCGAGCGTCCCGATTTGTTCAATAACCAAATCAGAACGCTGTTCGGTACGCGTCTGGACTACCTGGTGAGCAATGATATCAGTATAGGCGCCACGGTCATGAACCACCGGGAAACTCCCGCTGGCTTTCTGACCCGGGTAGCCATTGGTAATGAACCGACCAACAACACCATCGTGGGCTTCGACGCCAACATCAGGAAAGATGCACCCTTCCTGACCAAATGGCTGGATAAACTACCTTTGCTCCAGACTAAGGAGCCATCCAGCATTCAGTTTAAAGGCGAAGTAGCCAAGCTATTTCCCGGTGTATCGCCGCTGGTCAAAGACCGCTCGCTGGTAGACGACTTTGAGGCCGCCCGTACTATCTATGACCTCACGCGGCAGCCCACACGCTGGCGGCTGGGCTCTACGCCGCAGCAATTCCCGCAAGGCTCACCCAGCAACCCGCTGGAATATGGTTTCCGCCGGGCCAAGATATCAGTCTATTCGGTAGATAATTTATTCCAATACAACGGACTGGGCTTTAATCTGCGCCCACCCAATATTGGTGACGAGGATGTTCAGAATTTTTACGTTACACTGTTTACGCCTCAAGAACTTTTCCCTGGCCGTTCAGTCCCACCCCTGAATTTACCACAGAACATTCTGGACATCGCTTACTACCCCAGCGAACGCGGAATGTATAATTACAACCCTGACTTGACCAACGACGGACGGCTGAAAGACCCGCGCCGTAATTTTGGTGCTATTAGCCGGGCTGTTACTTCGGACATCGACTTCGATAATGCCAACATCGAGAATATTGAGTTTTGGCTGATGGACCCGTTTATTCAGGGAGAAAACGGCGTAGTGCGCGACGGCATTGAGAACGAGAATAATACGACAGGGGGTAAACTGGTCTTCAACCTGGGTGATATTTCGGAAGATGTTATCCCTGACGGACGCTTTAACTTCGAGAATGGGCTGCCTGTCGAACCTCAGCCTGGTATTAACGTAGATAGTACTGCCTGGGGCCGCGTCACGAAGGAGCAGTTTATTATCAATGCCTTCAGCAACGAGCCGGGGGCGCGTGAAAAGCAGGATGTCGGTCTCGATGGTCTGGACAGCCAACAAGAGCGGATCTATTTTAAAGAACGTTTCCTGGATCGGCTGCCCGCTACGTTGACGCAGGAGGCCCGTGCCCGCATTCTGGCCGATCCGTCGGGTGATGACTTCCAGTTTTATCTGGGTGAAGAACTGGATAGTGCCAATGCTAAAATTCTGGAACGCTATAAGGAATTTCTGGGAATGGAGAATAATTCCCCTGAGAACACCGCTAATAGCAGCAATGCTACCGTCACGCCAGCCTCTACCAATCTGCCCGATTCGGAGGACCTGAACATAGATAATACTGTCAACGACAACGAAGCCTATTACGAATACGAGATCGACCTGAAACCCAATCGGCTTGAAATCGGGCAGGGATTCATCGTGGACAAAACCGTAGCGAAGGGTGTTAACTGGTACCTTTTCCGGATGCCGGTGAAGGAATTTACGCGTAAGGTAGGACAGATCAACGGCTTCAAGTCTATTCGATTCGTGCGGATGTATCTAACCGACTTTCCTCAGCCCGTGGTACTTCGCTTCGCGCAGTTGCAGATGGTGGGCCAGCAGTACCGCAAGTACCTCTCCGACCTTGACGCCCCCGGTTTGCAGGAAGTACCCGAGCCTTACGATGCCCGTTTTACGGTGGGAACGGTCAGCATTGAGGAAAATAGCCAGGCCAACAACTCCAATAAAAAGTACGTGTACGCCGTACCACCGGGCTGGCAGCGGGACCGCGACATCACGCAGCCTACCGCCAATTTTCAGCTTAACGAGCAGTCGATGAGCCTGTGCGTGACTGATTTGCGCGACGGTGATTCGCGGGCGGTTTATAAAAATGTGAATATCGATATGCAGTTCCGCAAGCGGCTGCGGATGTACATTCACATGCACAACGATGACAATCAGAACGGGCAAACCGGGGCTTTCTTCCGGCTGGGTACTGACTTGACACAAAACTACTACGAGATAGAAATCGCCAATCTGCAGGCTACGCCCGAAAATATAAGCGCCCCGGACGCTGTATGGCCCGAACAAAACGAAATGAACGTAGCCTTCGCGGACCTAATCGATGCCAAGGCCCAGCGCAACCGCTCCGACGCGGCGCGCACCGTTCCTTATTCAATTAATATTATCGATCAGCTGACGGGGCGTCCTTACCGCATTACTGTAGTGGGCAACCCTGACCTGAGCGCAGTACGGGTGATGATGATCGGGATGCGTAACCCAAAAACGGCCGATGAGCAAAACAAGAGTTTTTGTTTGTGGGTAAATGAATTGCACGTCGAAGGCTTCGATCAGACTGCGGGAGAAGCCGCCGTGGCACAACTCAATGCTAAACTGGCCGATTTCGCTACCGTAACCGCCTCAGGTCGCATCGAAACGTTCGGCTTTGGAAGCGTACAGCAGCGCATCGGCGAACGCGCCCGCTCCACCACCAGCGAATTTGGTATTTCTTCCAATATTCAGGTAGATAAGCTACTTCCTCAGCAGTGGGGTTTCAGCATTCCGCTGTATGTCAACTACGACAAGCGGCGTATTGTGCCGCACTTCAACCCGCTGGACCCCGATACGGAACTAACTACCTCGCTGGAAAACCTTGATGGCCCCGAAGCCCGCGACCGCTTCCGAAGGCTCGTGGAGGACAATACCGTCCGCCGGGGAATCAACCTCTCCAACGTCCGGAAAGTCAAAACGAAAGAGGGCGCCAAAAGTCATTTTTACGATTTCGAAAATCTGGCGTTCACCTATGCCTACAGCGATATGCTGCGCACCAATATTCTCACTCAGGAATATTCCCAGCGAATGTACCGCGGCGGGGTAGCGTACACTTTTTCCGCGCAGCCGAAGGCTTTCGAACCTTTCCGCAAGTGGGAGACGCAAAGCCGTTATCTGAATTTTATCAAGGACTTTAACCTCACGCTGCTACCTACGCAGGTATCAGTGCGGGCGGATGTTGACCGGAGTTTTACCAAAACCCAACTCCGTAACTCCGATCTGACTACGGCGGGGATGCAGCCTTTCTACGAAAAGTACTTTTGGTTCAATCGTTACTACGACCTGAACTGGAACCTGACCCGAAACGTGGTACTTCAGTACAACACCGTGGCCAACGCCATCATCGACGAGCCACAGGGTGATATCAATACCGAGGTGAAGCAGGATTCCCTATGGGATAATTTTAAGAAACTAGGTCGAATCAAGAATTTTGATCAGCGCATCCGTCTAACCTACCGCCTGCCGCTGGACAAACTACCCCTTACGGACTGGATTCGGGCGGATTACAACCATACTATCGCGTATAATTTCCAGGCGAACGCGCTTGGACTGGTAGATTCGCTGGGTATTCCGTTCGGCAATATCGTGCGCAACAGCCGCGAGCGGGGCGTCACCGGTCAGGTAGATTTCGTGGCATTGTACAATAAGCTTAAGTACCTGCGCTTTGCCAATTCGCCCTCACAGGAGCGTAAGAACTTTGCCCGTAGTCCGGGCGACATCGAAGACCTGCCTGCCCCGCCGAGCAAGGCTTTGAAAAATATTGCTAGGGTACTTATGACGGTGCGCGGTATTAATTTCAGTTATACGGTACTTGAAACTACCGCCCTGCCGGGCTTCCTGCCCACTCCGAGGTACTTTGGCTTGTCAGATGCCAACGCGCCGGGATTACCCTTTGTGTTGGGTAATCAGGATCGGGATATTCACGTTCGGGCGGCCGAAAACGGCTGGATTACGCCCAGCGAGGTGCAAAATCAACCGTTCCAGCAAACTATTCAGAAGAACTTCAATTTCAGAACTACGCTGGAACCTTTCAAAGATTTCAGAATGCAGATTGAGGGTCGGCTTACTCGTCAGGATGCTTACCAGGAATTTTACCGTCCCGATGCACCCGGTGGTTCTTACGTGAGCCAAAGCCCGGTGCGCAACGGACAGTTTAGTATGTCGTTTCTGTCGTTCCGCACGGCCTTTGCCAAAATGCAGCGTGACAACGAATCGCCCGTATTCGACCGCTTCCGGGACTACCGGCCTATTCTCAGAGATCGCCTGAACCAGGAAAATAACAGCGGCGGTGAGTACAACGAAAACTCGCAGGATGTACTGATTCCGGCCTTTTTTGCCGCCTATACCGGCAAAGATCCCAATTCGGTTCGTATCTCGCCCTTCCTGGGCTTCCCGATGCCCAACTGGCGCATCGACTACAACGGCCTCTCACAGGTGAAGCCTTTCCAGAAACTGTTTAGTTCTTTCACGCTGACCCACAACTACAATTCGACTTACAGCGTCGGTAACTTTACTTCCTCGCTGGGGTATGAGGCTTTGTACGTGAATCTGGCCGTAACGGGATATCCCCTATCGAGCCGGAACAACTACCTGGGACAGTACGTCCCGGTGTTCGTGATGAGTACTGTGACGATGCAGGAGAAATTTTCGCCGCTGGTAGGTGTCAACTTTCGCACCCAAAGCCGCATTACGGGCCGGGTGGACTACAACCGCGACAGGACCATTGCCCTGAATCTTGCCAACTCGCAGGTAGCTGAACTGTTTAATCAGGATCTGACGATTGCGATCGGCTTTACCAAAAACAATGTCTCTATTCCTTTCAAAATCAACGGAGTAAAGAAAAGGCTGAAAAATGACCTGATCTTTAATTTCAGCATGACTTTCCGCGATACGCGCTCCATTCAGCGCAAGTTCGACGGGCAAATCATCCCCGTGGCGGGCAATATCAACTTCCAGTTACGGCCTACGCTGGCTTATCAGGTCAACAATCGTCTGAATGTGCAGTTCTATTTCGACCGTACGTTCAATGATCCGCTGGTTACCAACTCATTCTACCGCTCTACCACGGCGGGAGGCGTCCAGGTGAAGTTCAATCTGGCGGAGTAGTTATGTTGGGGGAGAGTGGAGAATTGAAAGTACTTTATACTTTCAATTCTCCACTCTCCCCCAACCCTGAAAAGATAGATGGAAGGTCATTCGAATAAGGTAACAATCTGGGTTTGAAGACAGATTATCAGTATTACTCTATTTGACTTGATACTTTCCAATCAAGGGATAATGGTCCGAGTAGGGTATTTGATTCAAAGTCTCAAAATCAAGAAGTTCC
Source organism: uncultured Persicitalea sp. (assembly GCA_964500445.1). Taxonomy (GTDB): domain Bacteria; phylum Bacteroidota; class Bacteroidia; order Cytophagales; family Spirosomataceae; genus Persicitalea. The sequence continues at coordinate 86,648 of CAZCOG010000016.1, forward strand.
AGTCTGCTTTTGTCGTAAAACTGGTTGTCGATTCGGATGAAATAGGGTAGATGGTTGTAAGTAAAACCAAAACCGCTGCCTTTTTGCTCGAAAGCATTGTCGAGTCGTTTGCGTAATCGTCCGTACACATAGCTATAAGGCGTTTCGTTGAAATCTCCGCACACTATGGTTGGGTGAGGCGTGGCAGCAATCCATTTTTCCAGTAATTCGACTTCTGCACCCCTCCGCTCAAAGCCTTTCTTCATTTGCTTGAAGGCATACTTTGCTTCGTGCTTCGATTGCTCATAGTTTTCCTGACGAACTACCGCCGAAAGTTTCAGCGTCATGGAATATAAGTGTACATCGATGACGCTGATCGTGTCGCCGTTCCATAAAATGTCCGTTTGCAGAAGACCGTTTTGCCCGCTGAAAAGAGTGTCCTGAACGGCAACAATGGGAAACTTAGAAAAAACAGCCACTCCGCTCAGATTTTTTGTGCCGTAATCTAGCTTTTTCAGGAAGGCACTATGCTTATAACCCTGCCTTTGCAACCTTTCTGTAAAGTTGAAATCGTCCATACCAGTATGACTGAAATACTCCTGCAGACAAAGTATATCGGCATTTTGCTCGCTGATCCAGGTACCAAAGTTTTTGACGGTCTCTTTTTTATTACCGTATTGGTAGTCGTAAAGACCAAAACTGAAAACATTGTAATTCAGGATGGTCAGGTACTTTTTTTCCTTATTCTCCGGGAGCGAAGATGCTTCGGCAGGACTGTTTCCGAATTGGAAAGTTCTGTTCAGGAAAGGATAACCTAACAAAAGCACAAAAATCGTCGTCAGTACGCGTTTCGGGGCAAGTAGCGCCCAAATGAACAGGAATACTACATGAAATACCAGCATTACCGGCAGCGACAGCATCAGGAAACCCGCTATCCAATGCGCACTGGGTATCCAATAGGTGAGCGCATAGACCAGCAGCGTGTAGATGACCGCAATTTTGTATATAGACCAGAGCAGGCCGTTGAGCAGACGCATAAGGAGGGATCAAATCGCAAAAGTAAGATAACCTAACGAATAAATCCTTGAGTAAGGGGTGTTTGTAGAAATTCTAAAATAGTATTATCTTTGCGGCACAATTTCGGTTCAATAGAAAGGTTGAGGGGATATTTAATCCCCTTTTTTGTTGCAATATGGCGTTCAAAGAACAGATAGAAGCATTTCTGGAACCTCTACTGGAAAACGGTAAATATTTTATCGTCGATATTCAGTTCAAGCCAGTGCGGGGGAGCCAGAAAGTACTGATATTACTGGATAGCGACGAGGGGATCACGATACAGGAATGCGCCGACATTAGTCGCCAACTGGGCAATGACCTTGAAGCCGCTGAGGTAGTAGATACGGCTTATACATTAGAGGTATCGTCGCCTGGCCTTGATCAGTCCCTGCGGCTGCCACGCCAATTTCGCAAGAATGTCGGCCGTGATCTGAAAGTGACGTTGACAAGCGGGGAGATCCTGACCGGAACGCTGGTAGAAGCCAAAGAGGATAGCATTGTACTTCAGCTTCCACCGCCAAAGAAAAAAAAGAAGGCCACTGAGCCCGAGCCAGACCTGCGTCCTGAAATAGCCCTTGAAAACGTGGCGAAGGCACTGGTCCAGGTTTCATTTAAATAAAAAGCACCCACTCGAATAGCCGTTTCACAGTCAGCCGAGGTAATGTTTTTAACTATCAATTATCAACTATCAATTGTCCATTAACTTATGGATAGCTCAATTTTAATAGATTCCTTTGCTGACTTTGCCAGCACGAAAGCCATTGATCGTCCTACGATGATCAGCATTCTGGAAGAAGTATTCCGTACCATGATTCGAAAAAAATATGGTACGGACGACAACTTCGACGTCATTATCAACCCTGAGAATGGCGACCTGGAAATGTGGCGTACCCGCGAAATCGTAGACGATAATTCAGAAGATATCTGGGATCACGACAAAATACCCCTTTCTGAGGCCCGGAAAATCGAAGAAGATTTTGAAGTAGGTGAGGAAGTAGCTGAAGAGGTCAAACTGGAAGAGTTTGGCCGCCGTCTCGTGCAGACCGCCCGTCAGACTTTGATTCAGAAAATCAAGGATCTGGAGAAAGAACTTCTGTACGAAAAATATAAGGATCAGGTAGGTGAACTGATTACCGGGGAAGTATACCAAACCCTGCGTCACGAGCTGATTGTACTGGACAACGAGGGTAACGAACTCACAATGCCGCGCAGCGAGCAGATTCCCAAGGATCGTTTTCGCAAGGGTGAAAGTGTAAAGGCCATCATCCACAAAGTGGAAATGAACAACGGCACGCCCCGCGTCACGCTTTCGCGCACGTCGCCCATGTTTCTGGAAAGATTGTTTGAGATCGAAATTCCTGAAATATACGATGGCTTGATTTCGGTTCGCCGTATCGTACGCGAACCAGGTGACCGCGCCAAGGTAGCCGTGGAGTCTTACGACGACCGCATCGATCCTGTGGGTGCCTGTGTGGGAATGAAGGGTTCCCGTATTCACAGCATCGTACGCGAACTCGGGAACGAGAACATCGACGTAATTAATTACACCGAGAACCTGGAACTGCTCATTAGTCGTTCGCTAAGTCCTGCCAAGGTCACATCGATGCACATCGACCATGAGGCAAAACGAGTTTCGGTGTACTTGAAGCCCGACCAGGTGTCACTCGCTATCGGCAAGGGCGGACAGAATATCAAACTGGCCGGAAAACTAGTGGGCATGGAAATTGACGTTTTCCGCGATGTGGAAGAACTGTCAGAAGAAGACGTAGATCTGTCAGAATTCGACGATGAAATTGAAGACTGGATGATCGAGGAATTCCGTAAAATTGGGCTGGATACCGCTAAGAGCGTTTTGGCCCTCAGTATGGAAGAACTCGTTCGCCGGACTGATTTGGAAGAAAACACCATTGAGGAAATCCTCGATGTATTGCGCAAGGAGTTTGAGTAAGGATTAGGCAGTCGTTTCTTCTGCCCGCCTCCGTTCAGACATTGCTTGCTTACATTTATTACCGATAGAAGAATTTTTTGTTAATTGCTGAATATGGCAGAAGAAAAAATGATGCGCCTGAGCCAAGTGGCAAGGATCCTGAACGTAGGTACCTCTACGATCGTGGACTACCTGTCTGCCGAAGGCTTCAAGGTGGACTCCAGTCCGAATACCAAGTTAAATGCTGCCCAAATCAATTCTTTGGCTAAAGAATACGATTCGGACCAGCTAAGAAATTCGGGTGGGCGGCAAAAACCAGCCACCGAACCCGAACCTGAAAAGAAGGAAACAAAGCAGGAAAGCGGCGTGGACGAAGTGCTGTATTTCCGAACCCCCCCTGCCTCTCCTGCGGCGGAAAAAAAGGAAGAGAAGCCAGCCGAGAAACCGATCGCGGAAGATAAGAATCTACCGACCGAAGCCAGACTTCCGGGTATTAAGGTAGTGGGGAAAATAGATCTCAACGCGCGCAGGCCCATCGCCACGCCAAAGCCCGAGCCTAAACCTGAGCCCGCACCTAAGCCTGAGCCGATTGCCAAGGAAGAGCCAAAGCCAGCTGCTCCTGAGCCTATAGAACCGAAGCCACAGCCCGAAGTCAAAGCTCCCGAAATTAAGGAAGAGAAGGCAACTCCGCCCGTTGAGGTGCCCAAGGAAGCACCTGTTGAGATGGCGAAGTCCGTCGAACCGGTAGTGGCACCGCCCGTAGAAACACCACCTGCGGAGAAAGCCCCGGAAATTGCTGCCAAGGTAACTGAAGAGCCGAAGCCCAAAGCGCCCGCTCCAGAACCGGTAAAAGCCGTAGCTCCCAAAGTAGAGGCAAAGCCTGCTGAAACTGAGCCAGAGACTGAAGATGCTGACGATGTCATCGAGGCCAAAGGCAAGCAACTACGTGGATTGAAGGTAGTTGGGAAAATCGAACTGCCCTCCGAGAGAAGCAAGAAAAAAGATGGAGCGACTGGCGAAACCGGCGACAAAAAACGCCGGCGCAAGCGCAAGCGCATCCGTGACAACCGGGGAGAGGCCGCACCAGCGGCCGATGCGGCAACAGGCACACCTGTTCCCAGAACCAATACTGCGGCCAAAAGTACTACAGCCGGCAGCAACACCCGCAGTAAGACGAGTCGTCGCGGTGGACGTCGTGAAGAGGTTTCCGATAAGGAAGTAGCCGAAAATATCAAAGCCACAATGGCCCGTATGGGAAGTGGTACTGTTACGCAGCAGCGCGGCCGTGCGGCCAGCAAGCGTCGTCGTGACCGCGCTGACCAGGACGACAGCAACTTCGATCAGAACGAAACCAAAATCCTGCGCGTGACCGAGTACATCTCGGCCAATGAACTGGCTTCTCTAATGGATGTCAGTGTGCAGGAAGTTATTTCGGTGTGTTTGAGCATGGGTATGTTCGTGTCGATCAACCAGCGTATCGACGCCGAGGCCATTACCTTCATTGCGGATGAATTTGGCTACGAAGTGGAATTCATTTCCGCCGAGGAAGAAATTCAGAACGAGGTAGTCGACATCGTGGACGATCCCGAAGATTTGGAAGAGCGTGCTCCCATCGTCACCATTATGGGGCACGTGGACCACGGTAAAACCTCACTGCTCGACTATATCCGCTCTGAAAACGTCGCCAGCGGCGAAGCGGGCGGCATTACCCAGCACATCGGTGCTTACAGTGTCCAGACCAAATCGGGCAAGCAGGTAACCTTCCTGGATACGCCCGGTCACGAAGCCTTTACGGCCATGCGGGCGCGGGGTGCCAAGGTGACTGACGTGGTTATCGTGGTGATTGCCGCGGATGACAGCGTAATGCCCCAGACGCGTGAGGCAATCAACCACGCGCAGGTGGCGGGTGTACCTATTGTTTTTGCGTTTAGTAAAGTAGATAAGCCTGGTGCCAATACGGAGAAAATCCGTGAGGAACTTTCGCAGATGAACTACCTGGTTGAGGATTGGGGCGGTAAGTACCAGTCGCAGGAGATTTCTTCGAAGTCAGGTTTGGGCGTCGATGATTTGTTAGAAAAAGTCCTGCTCGAAGCAGAATTGCTCGAACTTAAAGCAAACCCTGACCGCCGCGCGGTAGGAACTGTAGTGGAAGCATCGCTTGACAAAGGGCGCGGCTACGTTACAACCATTCTGGTGCAGGCAGGAACGCTCAAAGTCGGCGATATTATTCTGGCCGGCGCACACCACGGGCGCGTAAAGGCAATGACCGATTACCTGGGCAAAAAGCTGAAAAAGGCCGGACCTTCCGACCCGGTTCAGGTACTTGGCCTGAATGGTGCTCCGCAAGCAGGCGACAAATTCAATGTGATGGATCAGGAGCGGGATGCCCGCGAACTGGCTAATAAACGCGAGCAAATTCTGCGTGAGCAGACTATTCGTTCCCGCAAGCACATCACGCTGGAAGAAATTGGCCGACGCAAAGCCATTGGTTCTTTCAAAGAGCTTAATCTGATCGTGAAAGGCGACGTGGACGGTTCGGTGGAAGCACTATCCGACTCCCTGCTGCAACTGTCTACCTCCGAAATCCAGGTCAATACCATCCACAAGGCGGTAGGACAGATTTCGGAATCGGATGTCAACTTGGCTATTGCCTCTGATGCTATCATCGTGGGCTTCCAGGTACGGCCTTCTCCGAGTGCGAAGCGCATGGCCGAGCAGGAGCAGATCGAGATTCGCCACTACTCGGTTATTTACCAGGCCATTGACGAAATCAAGGACGCTATGACGGGCATGTTGGCCCCGACCGTGGAAGAAACCGTGACCGGAAATATCGAGATTCGCGAGGTGTTCAAGATCAGCCGCGTGGGTACTATTGCGGGTTGCTACGTTACGGATGGCTTCGTGAAGCGTAACAACAAAATACGTATTATCCGCGACGGTATCGTGATCCACACAGGTGAAATCGACTCCCTGAAACGTTTCAAGGACGATGTCAGCGAAGTGCGGGCCGGTTACGAATGTGGTTTGAATATTAAGAATTTCAACGATATTGAGGAAGGCGACATCATCGAAAGCTTCGAGCTGCGTGAAGTGAAGCGGACCCTTTAAGTAATAGGTAGTAGGCATCTGACACAGAGCTTTTTGCTCACTATCAGTCATTATTGCAAATACTTTGTAAAAAGCAGGCTTTCGAGCCTGCTTTTTTTGTATGCATTTTTACAAAGACACAAAATGCATCGGTTAACGAAAAAAGCTATTTAAGGGCAAGGCATAGTTTTTTACTACCAAAATGCTGTAAATGTACCCATCAACAGACAACTCATGCAAAACGAGAACAAAGTGGAAGACACCCAGGATAATTCGCTGGCTCACGCTGTAAACGAAGAAAAAGAACCGAAGCCAAAAACTTACGACCCAGATCGGTATCTGCCTACTGCGACCAGTAAGGAGGAATACGAGCCGGAAAAGCCGCTTGAAGAGAAAGAACCGGACGAAGGTTATAGTACCGATCCCGCCCAGGGCAAGGAAGAGGCGTCGCTACATCTGGCCGACGAAGACATGGATCGCCGTCCGGAAAACCCACAGGAAGAGGCAGAAAACCTGAAAGAAAGCTACGAGAAGAGCCAGAAAACCTCCGCTGAGAAAAGTAAGTAGTTGATTCGGGTACTTTCTACATACTCCTATTTACCCATTTATAAACCACGATCATGCAAGATAGCAAAGACAAGGAACCAGAAAAGAAATACGTACAGAACGAAGAAGATAGTCAGCAAATCGACGAAGAGCGGGTAGTGCAGACGCACTCAAACCTGGGACTCGTGGATGCTCGTCCGGGAGAAAGTACCTTTGAAACGGGTACCAAAAACCACAGCACCGAACTGGATCACGCTTTTGACGAAGTACCTGAGGAGATATTTGATGAAGTAGCGATTGAAGATGACCTCTCGGATACCGTCAGAATATCAGAAGAGGACGCTCTCGAAGAAGACAAGGGGAAAGAATAAAATATTATCGATAGCTACTGAAAAGCTTCCATAATGTGTTCGGCGGCTTTTCGAGGCGATAATTCGTGCGTTTCACCGGGTTCCAGATAAAAAGCGTAAGGAACGCGAAGCAACCGTAGTTTGTCAGCAAGGAGTTGCCCCTGCCGGGGCGAAACAAGTTCATCGTCCTGGCCGTATACCAAAATTGTGCGTGGTGAACGGGCAGTAGCCAGATAGAAGGGACTATCGTTTTTGAAAATGTCAATCGGCCCGCCGTAGGCATTCCCCGTGAGCAATTCCACCTTCGACCACAGCGTCTTATCGAGCCATGCCCGCAAGGACAGTTCAGTAGGAGCCGAAGCAGCTACTACGGCCTGAATGTTGGTTTCGGTAGATTTGTAAGCGTAGGTCAGGGCAATGTGCCCGCCTGCGCTGAATCCCGTCAGGCGGAACCGGTTATTCCGGATATTATACTTTTCAGCGTTGACGGTGAGGAAGGTAATGACACTTTGCAGGTCTTCAAGTTGCAGCGCCAATAAATTGTTGGAAGAACTGGCAACCCGGTAATTCATATTCACGATTGCCAGGTTTTTGCGCTCGTCTTTGAGAAGATCCACCGTTGGTTTCAGAAAAGACTTATCGCCGCTTACCCAACCGCCGCCATGCAACAATATCACCACCTCGGCGGGGGTACTATCCTCTGCAACCGGAAGGTGTAGGTCAAGAGTGAGATTTTTTACCTTACCGAACTCCACGTCCATCTTCTCATTATAGCCTTTTATGGGGCTATTCAGATACGATTTGTTCGTTTCAATTCCCAGCTTTTCGCAACCCGAAATCGCTATCACACACATCATTCCCAAGCCTGCTCCAACTTTACTCAGGAAAGCGTATCCAGATTTTTTTTTCATCACAACAAAATAAATCAGGCCCAAAACTACCTATAAATATCCTCTTTTCAATTCAGTAAAGGCGTAATCCGCCGCCCGGGCGGTCAGGGCCACAAACGTAATTGACGGATTTTGATTTCCCACCGAGGTCATGCAGGCCCCATCTGTCACAAATACGTTTCTCACTTCATGAAGTTGATTCCATTGGTTTAGGATGGAAGTTTTGGGGTCGTGTCCCATACGTGCACCACCCATCTCGTGAATGTCTAGGCCCGGTGCCTGTCCGGTGTCGTAAGCATTGATGTCTTTGCAACCCGCCGTTTCCAGCATCTCCGAGCCCTGGACCAGGAAATCGTCCCGCATGTTAAAGTCATTGTTATCGTAATCAACGGATGTTACGAGCAATGGAATTCCCCATTCATCCTTTTGGTCGCTGCTTAGGCGCACGTGGTTCGTTTCCTTCGGAATGGTTTCGCCCTGCATCTGCATAAATACCCGCCAGCCGCCAGGGTTACTTAACTTGTCCTTAAATTCGGCCCCGAAGCCACGCTGCCCCAATCCTTGCTCCCAGCCACTACGGGCCGCACTGAATGCCACCATATAACCGCGTTGAAAATTCAGGTTCTGAGACTCACGCAGATTACGGAAAGAGGGCATGAAAACAGATGTCGGACGGCGGCCATAGTAGTAACCATTTTCAAAACCATCCAAAGACGCCACAATGTTACCTCGGTAATTATGAAAGGCTACATACTTGCCCAGCAGGCCATTGTCATTACCCAGTCCATTAGGGAAACGTTTTGATTTGGAGTTGAGCAGAATAAGATTTGAATTGAGTGTCGCCGCATTTACAAAAATAATTTTGGCGAAATATTCCGTTTCTTCCTTCGTGTGGGCGTCGATTATCCTTACGCCCGAAGCTTTGCCTTTGCTTTCATCATAAATGATCTCAGCAACTACCGCATCGGGCCGGATGGTGAGGTTACCCGTTTTCTCGGCCCAGGGCAGAGTGGAAGAGTTGGAACTGAAATAGCCACCATAGGGACACCCCCGGTAGCAAAGATGCCTTGCCTGACACTGGCCTCGCCCCTGCGCCAGATGAAGAGCGTTTGGCTGAGTCAAATGTGCACAACGCCCAATGATGACGTGGCGGTCGGCATAGCGGGCTTTTATCTTTTCCTGCATACTTTTCTCTACGCAGTTGAGTTCCCAGGCGGGCAGGAATTCCCCGTCGGGCAAGCTGTCGATACCATCCCGATTGCCACTGATACCTACAAATTTTTCGACGTGGCTATACCAGGGTGCGATATCCTTATATCGGATTGGCCAGTCTACCGCGAAACCATCGCGAGCCGGGCCTTCAAACTCGAAGTCGCTCCATCGTTGCGTTTGTCGCGCCCAGATGAGTGACTTACCACCAACCTGATAGCCACGAATCCAGTCGAAGGGTTTTTCCTGTACGTAAGGATGTTCATCATCTTTAACAAAAAAGTCTTCGGTAGCTTCGTCGAAGGCGTAGCAACGATTGACAATCGGATTCTCGATTTTCTGAGTAAGCGGATCTCGGAGATGATGCGGAAAATCCCAGGGATTCAGCATGGCTGTGGGGTAATCAGTCACATGCTTTACCATTCGGCCGCGTTCAAGTACTATGGTTTTCAATCCTTTCTCGCAGAGTTCCTTAGCGGCCCAACCACCGCTAATACCGGAGCCAATGACGATAGCATCGTACGTATTCTGCTGTTTAGCTTTCAGGTTGAGGTTCAACTTTTCAATATTGTGTTAGGAGTAATGAGTAGCGGGGAAAGCTAAATTCTGACAAATAGCTTCTTCTTGTACATCCAATAGAGAACCAGCCACTGAACGGCCAGGATAACGAAACCGCTGATGAGCGTTTTGTAAGGTTGCCCGAAAAGCAGATCATATTGCTGACTAAAATGGGTTCGAAACGACTCGTCAATGAAACCGACCACTGTGTGGGCCAGTACATAGGCCGCGATGGAGTTCATTCCCACTACAATCAACGGGAAAAAAGGGCTTTTGGTTTTTTGGACATCTACCACGAAATAAAACGCGGTGAGTAGCACGAAACACCAGCCTCCGCTAAACAAAGTCCAGGCGGGTGTCCATATACGTTTTACGATGGGATTAATTCCGGTGAAATGCAAAAGAATAGCAACGGCAAATAGGGCTGCTGCGGCAATGGCGAATCGGCGGATAAGCCAGGATGGAGAGGTACTTTCTTTTAGCCAGCGGCCAGCGATTAACCCCAAAACCATGGTACCCAGTGTGGGAATAAAACTCAGCGTGGCGTAGCCACCGCCGTTAAAAACAAACGGTTTTTCTCTCGGAAACAGATTCAGAAACCAGCGGTCGAAGGCCCAGGCAGCATTGGTATTTTTGTTCCAGTGCGCCGCAAAGCCGCTGAGGTGATGTTCCCAATCGGCAGCGACGCCCGACTGCGACCAGTCGAAATCGGGCCCTGGCAGCGGGTAAAGGGCAAACAGTACCCAGTAGCCAAACAGCACCAAGCCCAAAGCTACCCAGATGCTGCGTTCCGAGCGCAAACCCAAAGCGTAAAGAAACGGATAGCTCAGGCCAATCTGCGTCAGGGTGTCTTCGAAGGTAAAGTACGTTTGCGGCCGGTACATCGAACGCAGAAATATTCCCAGCAGAATAAGTACCAGCGCCCGACGCAGCGTGCGCAGCCATAAGTAGGTTTGGCTGTGGCCGCGGGAAGCACGACTGGCCATGGAGTAGGGCAGGGCCACCCCTACCAGAAAAGTGAACGAGGGCTGGATCAGGTCGTGCAGGGAACAACCCACCCACGGCACGTGACTTTGGTGGTAAGCCAGAAAAGCCCAGAATGAGCTTTCAGGCAGCGCTTCGGCCACGTGGCTGAATTCCAGTACTTCGGCCATCATCAGCAGCATGACCAGGCCCCGGTAGGCGTCAACCGAGGATACGCGTTGTGGGAGGGGATTATTGATCGTGGCCATTCCGAAAGGAAACCAAAATTTGTTAGATCAGCAATGAAAATTTGATTCGGGTGTGGAGTTTTTGCCCAAAATGCGAATTGAATATCGAAGCCAAAGTCTGCAAATGAGCAGGTAGTTTGGTGACGGTCTTCAAGTACTCACGATTTGTACAGCCAGCGGGCCACGAGCCTGATCATCGTTGGCCTGGTGATGAATGCTTTAATCAGCGGAATGGCCAGAAAAGAGAAGTACTTTGTAAGCGGTGCGAGAAAGGGAAGAATCCATGTACACTCATTTATCGGTATTCGTAGCTACTCAGGTCGCAATCCAATTCGGACCGGTTCCAGTGGGCAGTCGATACGGCAGCATCGTAGGTAGTTTGTAGAAATAAAAGCAACGTCTGCTCCGGCTCAGCCGACTGACGTACCACCTCGTAGGGCAGAATAAATTCTCCCATTTCCGGGTGAAAGTAAGCACCGGTCGGCTCAACCGGCTGCTGCCCAAAGTCCGCCGGCGTGGGGTAGCAATACGAATAAAACGCTGCCTCCGGAAATTGGGCATTGCCGGGCCAGAAACCCGCCGAACTAACCTCGTGCGAATAGGCTTCCTGCATGACCCGAGCCGACAGGTTGGGGGCTCCACCCGGATGGAGCGGTGCCCGACGCCCCGAAAAGCGGGTAACCGCCAGATCAAAACTACCCCAGAAAAAGTGCACAGGGCTGCATTTACCGGTATACCCCGCCCGGAATCGCACAAAAACGGAGTACATACTCACAATGGCCTGCCAGAACCGCCCGACCATTTCGGCATCGTACGATTGGTGAACCTGGTCCTCGGCAAAGGGAATGACGACGGGGAGTTCGTTGGGCGTACCGTGAATCGTGATCTCAATTCCCAACTGCCGGAATGTGTCAAGTACTTCTGTGTAAAAATCAGCAACGGACCGCGGGTATAGGCCGATGTAGACCCGGTCGCCAGTACTGGTTTTGATCGCCAACTGGTGAGCCAGAAAGTCGAAATCAATTTGGAATAGCCCCCGGTCATAGGGTATGCTGCCGGTCGTAAGCCCGGTTGGCGCTACATAAAGCGAAACGTGCCAGGAATGATTGATCCAGGGAGTTTGCCGGAGCCGGATTTTGCCGACGATCTGTGTCCAGAGGTGCAGCGTTTCCAGCGTTTGACTCCACTCGGCGTAGACCAAAGCGGGCCAGCGTTCTTTTGTAATCTCGTTCGTTGTCATAGAGGGTCGAAATGGGCTTTGTCAATCAGCTGGTTTTGACCATACATCGGCATACTGCTCGGGATGGCGCTGAAACTGGGCATAAACATACGGGCACAGAGGTACTACCTGAAGATGGTGCGCGCGGGCGTAATCGACCATCGCGTTCAGCAACTGTGTTGCGTATCCTTTGCCTTCGGCTTCCGGTATCACCTCGGTGTGGTAGACAGTCAGTGTACCATCCTCGACGCTCACCACCATTTCGCCCAGCTCGGTATTCTCTTCGTAGAGTTTGAACACCCCTTCGTCATCCTGATCAATCTTGGTTTCAATACGAGTCATTGTGTAGTAGTTAGGTGGTTTCCAGTAGCGGCAGCGGCTTTTAAAAGAAAGATTATCGGGTAGTCTAAAACTTTGATCACGTTATACGGCAAACAATTGGTCCATATCCTGAAATGACTTGAATTCGAGGGCATTACCCGAAGGGTCCAGGAAAAACATCGTGGCCTGCTCGCCGGGCTGACCTTTGAAGCGGATATAGGGCTCGATAATGAATTGAACGCCATGTTCGCGCAGGCGTGCTTCCAGGGCGTGCCAGTCGTCCCATTCCAGTACTACTCCAAAATGGGGCACCGGGACATCGTGTCCGTCCACCGGATTGAAATGTGGTGCTTCTTGTCCCTCGGGTTTGGGCTTGTAATGAATGACATACTGGTGTCCGAACAGGTCGAAGTCGGTCCAGTGCGTATCGCTCCGGCCTTCGCCGCAGCCAAGTACTTCGCGGTAGAATTTTCGGGCGGCTTCTAAATCATGAACGGGAACGGCGACGTGGAATGGGGTGAGTTTGGGCATGGCAGGTTGTTGTTTTTTTAAGAATCAGGCTTTGTGGTTTAAAAAGAAGTACGTCCAGGTACTTTGTCTATTCGGTATAATGAGCAATTATCTTATTCACTTTTCCTGCCTCATTAAAAAACATCACCTCGATGGATTTTTTATCCAGGACCGATTTGTAGTACAAGGCAACCGAATCGACGCCCGATGTGACGTCTAGCAATTCAAAATGCAGATCGGGTAGTTTTTGTAAGGCTTTCCGCCAGTAATCCGCCACCTGTTCTTTTCCTTTTAGTGATCCATTATCGATTCCCAGGGCAATTTTTATCATGGGCGTCGTAATCTCAACATCATCGGAATAATGCGTCAGGATATCGTCGAGATTTCTGGTATTCCAGCTCCTTATCCACTCTTCGGCAAACTTTTGTGCATCCATAAAGATTTGTATTAATTCCTCTGCATTTTGATCAAGGTAGTCTGCTTAGCTGAGACTTTATGATAAGTTGGCGATAATTTTTTCCAGCGTCAACATAGTAGTTTTGTATTCTTCTTCCGAAATATCCATCATTGCCTTATTTCTGAATTCTCGCTGGCTTTCCAGGCATGCACCGTGTAGTTTGTTGCCTTCGACAGTCAAAACCAATCGATTGTTCTTAAAATCTATTTGTCCTTCGTTAATAAATTTTGATAAAATACTCTCTATAAATGATTTATCAGCAAAGGGTTGCATCAGTTCGAGAAGTCTATCCTCCAAAATGTCAGGATTCTCGAAGATCGAATTCAAGACCTGCCATCCTGTTCTATCCATGCCATATCGGGATTGAATAGTATCTATTCCATTGGTCAAAGCACGGTCTGCAAGTTTCAGGTAATATCCGATGGGAAGTCTTTTTTGTTCCATTGTATTCCGTTTTCGAATGGCTGAAAAAGCTTTATTGACTCTAAAATTCACCTCTATTTGAGATACGGAGTCCGCACGACTTCCAGACCACAACTACCTGAGAGGGATAGTGTCAGTTGGATTTTACGCGTATGTATTTTTCAGTTATAATGCGATCGATTCCCAGTTCGGCTACTTTTTCTATTCCTTTTTGCGTCAGAGTATCGTTCTCGATTTTGACCGTAAACTCAAAGGTATGGTTCTCCCAGGCCGGATCTGCAAAATAGTCCAGATGTTCCGTGTACGTACTATCCAGCAGGGTATAAGTACCCCCTCCGGCCGAAAATGTCGAGGCGGTGGAGTCTTCCTGGCCGTTTAGCGCGTGATTCAGGAAAGCAAAATGCGTTTCGTTCAAAATCTTGATCATTTGCCGGGAAGAATCGAAAGTAGAGTACACGGAATCATTTTCCATCGCCGTCGCCGACACCAACTCCCAGGTACCTGCCAGTGGGAGTTGGCGGGTTTTTTCCTGACATGAAAAGCAGACGAAAATGATCAAAAGCAGGAGGGTACTTCGAAAGTTCATAGGTAGTTAACAGAACGAGTTTGGCGAGAAAGCAGGGTACTTGGAACGGAACCTACGGCCGGGTTCAGGAACTACGCAAAGGTAGGGAGTATCCGCAATTTTAACTCGTCAATTTTCCTGTTGAAGGTACTTGTGCGAGCCGTCGCAGGAGGGCATTCGTTTGGAGAAGCCGCAAACGCAATCATTGATTCCCTTACCATCCAAAATTCGTTGCCGGTATTTTTCAATTCGCGACTCGCGGGAGCGGGTTTGTTTGGGCGCAGAAAAATAAATATTGTAAGCTCTTTGCCGGCCCGGTGTCAGGGCCTCGAACGCAGTTTTTAGGGCCGGACTTTCCGCTAATTTATCTTCGAGTTCCTGGGCAAGTACAAGATTCTTACTTTTCTCGTAAGGTACTTTCAGCCCGGCCTTTTCTACCTCGATGGCTTCAAAAATGTAGGCTTTCAAACTGGTTTTCAGCGCGATAATTTCGCGGATATTAGTAAAGCGAATGATGCGCACGGCTTGCGAATTTTCCGTTTGCTGGATAAGAATACCGTCAGCATCGTTGAGCAAAGCGCCCTTCACAAAACTAATTACGCAGTATTCCTTAAAACTACCCAACAGGACTACGTTACTTTTCTGAAACATGTAGCACGGTACTCCCCATTTGAATTCTTCGGTCAGGCCACAGTC
Organism: uncultured Persicitalea sp.; assembly: GCA_964500445.1. Lineage (GTDB taxonomy): Bacteria > Bacteroidota > Bacteroidia > Cytophagales > Spirosomataceae > Persicitalea. The sequence goes on from CAZCOG010000016.1 coordinate 101,652, forward strand.
GAGCAGAATTTTTCGCAACTGGGCTAATTCCTCCTGCCAGCTGGAAATTTTGGCGAGGTAGTCATCGACTTTTGAGTTTGTGCTGTGCATATATGGCTTGATCAAACGGAACGGGTTTGGGGTCGCAGGAATAGAATTTCAGAGACTGACAGCCAGCATGAGATCCCGCGTTGTGCAACTCCTAAACTAATGTTTTTTCGTGAAAATTATTTAAGCCCCACTTCTGAATAGATATTTTACTATCAGGAAAGTCCGTATGCCCTTTCGCGCTGTATTCCTTTTTTGGGTAGAAAACGAGTAACCTACCAGCAAAAGGAATCAATACTGGGTGAATCGAGTAGTTTTGAATTTCAAACCTATCACGCACCTATGGCTCAAAAAAACTCAATTTCCTGGCAAGTACTACTTGCATTTTCAGGAATTTATTTTGTTTGGGGATCCACCTACCTGGCGATAGCCCTGGCCCTCGAAGGCTTTCCTCCGTTTACTCTGGCGGGTATACGTTTTTTTACGGCAGGATTTCTTCTATTTTTATTTTGTAAGTACAAAGGGCAAAAAATTACGAGTGCCAGGGATGTGCTCAAAACCTCAGTGATCGGAATTCTTCTGCTTTTATTTGGCAGCGGATCGGTCATCTGGGTAGAGCAGTACCTACCGACGGGCCTTACCTCCATCGTGTGGGCTTTTCTGCCGATCTGGCTGATCGTTTTGGATTACAATAAATGGAAGCAGTACTTCAAAAATAAATGGCTGATCGCCGGATTGATTATCGGCTTTGCCGGAATCGTTTTGCTGTTCTCTGACAAGACCGCTCTGGATTTCAACAACCGTGATGTATTGATTAATTTCTTTATCGCCATCGGAGGAACCATTTTGTTTTCAATCGGCTCTTTGCTGGCCAGGTACAGCAAAAAAATAGAAATGGCCACAACGATGAGAGCCGCCATTCAGATGATGGTTGCCGGGTTGGTATCCATTTTGGTTGCTTCTCTCATCGGGGAAACGGGCCGGGTCATTTGGTCGGAAATATCGGTTAATTCAATTCTGGCTTTACTTTTCCTCGTCTTCTTTGGCTCGATCGTCGCCTACCTGTCCTACGTTTGGCTGCTCGAGAAAGTTAGTCCCGCTATTGTCGGGACGTACACGTACGTCAATCCGCTGGTTGCCGTTTTTCTGGGCTGGTCGATTCTAGGGGAGACAATCTCTTCCAGGCAATTGGTAGCACTCGCCATCGTACTGACGGGAGTCATCATGGCCAATCTCAACAAGCAGCGCTAACTCCGCTGCCTTCATAAGGTACTATTTCTTGCACATTTAGGAATTGAATTCCTAGATGTACAGAAAATGGTTTCTCGACAACTGGGTTGAAAGATCGGGGTTGGCTGCATCACTTCGAATATATAGCTCCTGATACGCAACGGGTTTGGTAAACTCATATCGGCAATCGCGGTTCTTCGGTAGAATGGCAGCAATCGCGTTGAAAACGCCATCAGAGTCAGCCTCAATCGCAAATCAGGGCTAGTGGGGATTTAATTCGCTATTTACTATTAGTAACTTTTGCATATATTGGGACACTATAACACCTGAATACATCTTCCCATGAGTAAAGAATTAGCAAGCAGCGATCCGATAGGCATGCTCGCTCAACAAGCAACCGAGGCAGGTGGTGGTCTGCTCAAACAACTTTTCTCCCCTTCATTTAGTGAAATGGGCCAAAGTTTGGCCGATGGTGTAAGGGTTTTTAGGCTTAAAAGGCAAGTTAAATTGCTTGAAAAGACTAAAAAGATATGTGAGAAAAATGGAATCAAACCTCAAAGTGTAAATCTCAAATTACTTCTCCCCCTTCTAGAAAGCGCCTCTTTGGAAGATGATGAGTTCATGCAGGATAAATGGGCCGTATTACTTTCTAACCTTGCAGATTCATTGCAAAATATACAAAACCATGTATTTCCACATATTTTAAGTCAAATATCAAAAGATGAATATTTGATTTTAGAACAATACTATAAAGAATTCAAAGGTAAGTTAAAGATACGCGAAATAGAATTATCTATTTTTCTAGAAAAGAAGCCTTTACTTATAAAACGTTGTCAAAATGATTTGGAGGAGCTTCGATTCAAAAGAGAAGATTCTTCTAGTCATGAAAAAAGAATTGAAATAGATGAGAAAATACGAAATATTGAATCTGACATTCGTTCATTAAACTATAAAGAAAAAAGACTTAAAAATTATGATAATGTTCAACAAGATGTTAAAAAAAGTGATTTTAAAACATATGAATTTTACAATATTGCAAGATTGGGTCTGATAGAAACCGTACATGGTGCATCATATTCAAACGGAACTATTGAGTTACCTGATCAGGATGATGAAGATAATAAGGAAATTGAATTAGATTTAGATTTATCAATCGATACAGATCATTACCTCTCCGATCTTGGCATCCAGTTTCTTAAAGCCTGTACAGAAAAGAAAAATCACTACATTGAAATGTGAGTTATGCTTATTGATGCGTGAACAAAGTCATAAACTTTAAGTCGTCCGCAAGCTATGACCCCGACAGGGTCAAATGCTTATAGATAACCAAGTACTATAAACAGGCGACCCCGACGGGGTCGAACAGGTCAGACTACGCTGATTCTAAAAGCTAGCTCATCCATCAATATTTACCTCTCCTGCTGCCATTGCATCACTTTCACTGAAAACAATTGCTTTGCTACCTTTGGAGCTACCTACCCACCCAATTAAATCTCAAATCGAAATCGGATTAGCACCACTCTTCAAGTTCAGCGCCTGCTTACCCCATTGGAAAGTACCCGTCAGGCCCGCAGGTAGTTGTACGGTACCCTCGACGCCGGATTTTCCTTTGCGCTTGAGGTTTACTTCGATCATCCCGTTCTGATGCGGCACCGAACCTTTTACCGTTTCCAACTTTCCAAGATGTGGGGCGACGGTCACTTTTTCAAAACCTTGCCCGGCCGGTTCAATGCCGCAGACCATCGAAAGGAAAAAGTACATGGGCGAGGCGCTCCAGGCGTGGCAGTCGGAGCGAGTCGGGTCTTGTCTTTCGGCGAAGGTAGTCAGGCCCTTTTTCAGCATATCCTCCCAGGGGCCCAGCAGTTCCAGGTACTTGTCTTCCTTGTTAGTTTTCCGCAAGGCTTCCATCAGATAAAAGGAGAAGTAATAGCTGGCCGGAGCCATGTCGGTTCCCTCGATGACTTTATCCATCAGCGCCGCCGATCTTTCGGCCGATGAGGTACCGCTCAACAGAGCAAAAATGTTGGTATGCTGACTGAAATTTTTTCCACCGGGCGTATCGGCATACAAGCCCCGCTGGGCATCCCACGAAAGTTTATTGGTCGCTTCCTGAATCCGCTTGGCTACTTGGTCGTAATGTTCCGCCTTTTCTGAGTACCCATATCTGCGCATCAAGTCCACGGCTTTCTGCAACGTGTACACATACTGCAGACTGATCATCGTGGATTGGGTACTTCCGACGCCCGGTGGTATCCCCGCATCCCAACTGTCTACCCAATCTACAAACATCCACCATTCCATATTTCCCAGCAGCCCGTTGGTGTCCAGGCGTTTTTCGTACCAATCCAACACACTGAGTACCACAGGCATCATCCCGGCCACGGTACCGTCGTCTTTCTGCAATCTCAGGTAGTCGTGCAGCATGGTAATCCAGACCAGCGAGAAGGTCGGGATGTACTGCGGATCATAGCTGGGGTACCGACTTTGCGTCAGACCGATGGAATTGAACGAATCGTGGAACGACTGCAACGCGTTCTTATACAGCCGGGTATCGCCGGAAACGTAGGTAGAGATTAGGCACTGAATCCGGGTGTCGCCCGTGTATTGGAGCTGCTCGTAGTAGGGGCAGTCAAAGTAGTTTTCTCCCGAGCAAAGGAGCTGCGTCCGCCAGCTTACATCCCAAATCTGATCCAGCACGGGTACCTGCGTTTCGAAAACCGCTTTTTCTTCGAAGGGATACCCTGTGTACCTTGACTGAAAATCGTTCAGGACAAGGGGCTCGGCTTTTGTTTCGATATCCAGCTGCACGTACCGAAACGTACGCCACCACAGGGTTTCGTAGGTTCGGTTCTGCCCGCCATCGGGTCGGATGATGTCGCTGTTGCCTACAATCTTTTTATTTTCAACCACATCCCGGTTGCCCTTTTGCCCTTTGTCATCCACCAGACTTTCGGCGTAGGTCAGCTTGATGGTACTTCCCTGGCCCTGGGAAAACGTGAGCAGGGGATAGGCATTGGTCAACTGCCCCTGATCCAGCAGGATCGTTAGCTGCGTATTGGGGGCGATCGTCAGGGCGGTACTTCCGCTTATAAACCCTTCGTCAATGACCTTCGAGCTTCTCCGAACGGCCTTGAACCGTTGCGGACGCTCTTCCATCAGAGGGATGGTGCGCTTCACCAGCACGTGAGAAGGAACGATCCCGTACTTGCCCAATCCCTTCACCGGATTGCCGGGACCTAGTGGCTTGGCGGCCACAAAGCCGGTGACAGTGGTACTTTTCGCCTCCCAGCCCCAGGGATAGGCGCTGCCGTCGAATCCCTCGCCGGGCCCAACTACGTAATATGCATTCAGATTGACGGACAGAGGGCGATAGGCGTCACTTTGCAGTACTTTCCAGCTACTGTCGGTATTGATGATACGTTCGCGGGCAGTGTTCCCCTGCAGGATAAATCCGGTGCGCACGCTGTGCTGGGCGACGGGGCGGTACTCTGCGAAATTCCAGACTATTGCCGACACGACATTCTCGCCCTGAGTCAGGTACGGCCCCAGGTCCAGACTTTCGAATCGCCAGTGCAGCTGATCGCCGCGAGCCGGGCCATTGGTGAGGTACTTCCCGTTTACATACAGCTTGTAGCGATTGTCCGCACTGACATGGACGATGAAACTACCGGGCTTTTCATTGAGCTGAAAGGTTTTTTTGAACAGATACACACCGAACTCGCTTCCCTTGATCGCCGGATGGGTGATCCAGTTAGCGTCCCAGGTCGTTTCCAATTCCGGATTGTATTCCGTCGTGGAAGGTAGCTGACTTTGGGCTGAGAAAGAAAATAGGAAAGCTAGTAGGAGGAGGGGGAGTAGTTTTAGGTTCATAGTAGGGTAGTTAGCTTTATAAAATCGGGCTATTTACTTTTTACTAGGGAGAGCTTTTTCGAGACCTGTTTTTCAAAGGCCTTGGCATAAGTCTGTTTTACGTACTGATTCCAAATTAAAAGAAAATGCCTTCACCTATAACAAAGGCAAAGGCATTCTCTAAACTACCGATTGACAACGAGTAATTGTCAATTTTTCATTATCTACTTACTACGCGTTCATCTTCTTCAACTCACTCACGGCGTGGTCGGCGGCGCGGGCGGTGAGAGCCATGTACGTCAGCGAGGGGTTCACGCAGGAAGCCGAAGTCATGCAGGCACCGTCGGTCACGTAGACGTTCTCGGCGCCCCACACCTGATTGTGCTTGTTGAGTACCGAGTTCTTCGGATCGGTACCCATGCGGGCGGTACCCATTTCGTGGATACCGATGCCGGGTGCTTTCGACTCGTCGTTGTAGGGATTGACGTTCTTCGCCCCGGCAGCTTCGAGCATTTCGGCGGCGTCGTTCATCATATCGACACGCATTTTTTTCTCGTTCTCGCCGTAGGCGGCGTCAAATACCACAATCGGCATCCCCCACTTATCTGTTTCGGTGCTAAGTGTGAAACGGTTGTCGGGATTCGGGATCATCTCGCCGAAACCACCCATCCCGATATTCCATGGTCCTGGCTTAGACATTTCCTCCTTGAAAGCCGCGCCAAAGCCTGGCTGTCCGCCGCCCCGGCCCCAGCTGGCCCGGCTGCCGCCGCCCTGGTAACCGAACCCACGCACGTAGTCGCGCTTGTCGCTGCCCCAGTTGCGGTAGCGGGGGACGTAAATTCCGTTAGCCCGGCGTCCGAAGTAGTACTTATCGTCGAAGCCCTCCATTTGGCCCGAGGCACCGACCGCCAGGTGGTGGTCCATGATATTGCGGCCCAGCTGGTCGCTCTCATTACCCAGCCCATTGGGATGACGGTCCGACTTGGACTTCATCAGAATGGTAGTTGAAGGAATGGCCGAAGCATTCAGGAAGATGATTTTGGCATAATACTCCTTGATATCGCCGGGATCGTTCTGGTTGATAACCCGCACGCCCGTGGCTTTGCCCGCCTTGTCATCAAAGATTACTTCCGATACGATAGAATCGGGTAGCAGCGTCAGGTTGCCCGTTTTGGTAGCGGCCGGCAAAGTAGCTGACTGCGTGCTGAAATACGCTCCGTAAGGGCAGCCGCGCATACACATATTACGAAACTGACAGGCTGCGCGACCCAGCTCCGTGTGGAAGTCTTGCGGCTGCGTGAGGTGCGCCACCCGGCCGATGATAATCTTACGTCCGGCAAACTTTGATTCGATGTCGCCTTTGATCTTGGTTTCCACGCAGTTCATCTGCATGGGAGGCAGAAACTTGCCGTCGGGCAGCACATCCAGGCCCTCGCGCGAACCGCTGATTCCCGCAAATTTCTCAACGTAATCGTACCAGGGGGCTACGTCCTTATAACGGATGGGCCAGTCAGTACCCAGGCCTTCCTTGGCGTTGGCCTCGAAATCCTGCTCATTCCAGCGGTAACTCTGACGGCCCCAGAGCAGCGATCGCCCTCCCACGTGGTAGCCGCGAATCCAGTCGAAGCGGCGGGTTTCTTTGTAAGGATTTTCCTTATCGTTTTCAAAAAAATGTCGGTGTTCCTCATTAGCCGTATAGCCCGTGCGGAAATTGGCCCAATACTCTTCGCGGGCCATCGTGGTGACACGGCCCCGGTGTTCGAGACCCCAGGGGGGCGTTTGCATGGTAGGATAATCGGTGATGTGCTTCACATCCCGGCCTCTTTCCAGCATCAGTACTTTCAGGCCCTTTTCAGTCAGTTCTTTGGCTGCCCAGCCACCGCTAATGCCGGAACCCACGACGATAGCATCGTAAGTAGCCTGTTGTTTTGCTCTTATATTCAGGTTCATTATCTATAAATTTCGATTGTTTGATGTAAAGGAAGTAAGTGGTGTTAGCGTCCGATATTCTACATGGCCCACGCTTTCTGACCGGGCTGCAGGTCGATGCAGCCGTCGTAGCGACCCGGTACTGCCACGTATTCCAGGGCCTGGGTGGCACCCGGTTCGGAAGTAAAGTACCCAAGCAAGGTCAATTCCTTCATCAGTCGGAAGAACGGTACGCCGGGCTCGTCGAAGTCCTTGCCCGCTTCCTGGGCTTTGGACCGCTCCTCGCCGATACGCTCCAGTTCATCCATTGACTCCTGCTCGGCGGCGGTCAGTATGGTAATCTTTTCCTCAGCAGAAGCTTTCATGAAATCCTTATCCTCCAATTTGGACAAGCCGGCCATAAAGCTTTTCTGGTCTTTCTCGTAGTAGCAGTCTTTCAGCATTTTCTGCACAAACTCGCCTACTTTGGCATCTTTGGCACCAGGGGTGTCGGTCTTGGGAATAATGACCTCCGCCACTTCCGAAACGAGATTTAGCTGGTCGGGGTCGAAGCCGAATTCGGCCCCGGTGGCGGCGTCTTTGGTCTTGCAGCCGTCCATGAAGGCAATCATGGTCGGGGCGGTCACGGCACTACCCATCAGCAGGGCGACACGCGAAAGCGCCTCACGTCTATTCATCATAATGGTAATTGTGTAGGGTTAACAATGGAGAATGTAAAATTACATTCGATAAATGCAAAATATATTAATATGAACGAATTATTTATTCAAAACCGATGCGCCAGGCATTTTGTGAATTAAATATTTCCCGGGAATGTAGTTGTCTGCCGCTTCCAAGTCCAGTGAATCATTTAGGTTTCCGACCTGTTTTCCTGTAATAATAAATACGAGAACTTACTTTTATACTGATGAAGACCCTAGTGAATAATAAAATAACCATCGATATTGTTTCGGATGTAGTTTGCCCGTGGTGTTACGTAGGCAAAAGACGGCTGGAATCCGCCCTCGACGAACTGGGCAACCCGGACGACGTGGAAATCACCTGGCACCCTTTTCAGCTTGACCCCACGATTCCGGCCGAGGGTATGGATCGAAAGAAATATTTCATCAAGAAATTCGGCGATGAAAGCCGCATCCGGCAGATGTCCGAGCACCTGACGCAGGTAGGGAAAGAAGCAGGAATCGACTTTAATCTGGATGCGATTTCGGAGAGCATCAACACGCTCCCGTTGCACAAACTGCTTCATGTAGCCGGACAGGAAGGCTTCCAGCCCGAAGCCGAGGAGATATTATTTCAGGCTTATTTTTCTCATGGGAAAGACCTGAAAAGCCCTAAAATACTTGCAGAACTATTTGCCAGCTACGGCTGGGATGAGGCGAAAATTGAGAACATCCTCGCCAACGACGACCTTGGCTACGCCGTGCGGCAGGAGATCAACCACTTTCAGCAGATGGGCGTAAGCGGAGTACCTTTCTTTATTATCAACAACAAGTATGGCATTTCGGGCGCGCAACCCGCTGAGGTATTTGTGCAGGCCCTTACGCAAGTACGTGAAGAGGCGCTTGAGGCAGTCACCGGGGAAGTCTGCGGTCCGGAAGGTTGCTAACAAGTACTGCCCGCTACTGAGCGGTGAGCGTGAGTTCAAGTAGTGATGCCATATCGCTTTCAAGAAAACGAGTGGTGTTTTGCAACTCGGTGTAAAGTTTTTCGACTTTGGTGCGATTAGCCTGCATCTGCTTGGCCAGAGAAGCTGGTTCGTCCAGCTCGGCCAGTGCTTGGCGGATGGCAGTAAGTTGGGTTTCCGTATTGGCAACCAAAGCCGGACCGCCGGACACAGTTTTGATATATTCATCGAAACCAGGCCCTTCTTCCTGAGCAGTGCGTCCGCTCCATATACTTTCCAAAGCCGCGAAGTGTGCCCGGATAAAGGCCAATGATTGGCCGCTGTAATAGGCTTCGGCCAAAGTAGGCTGTGGGCCTGGCTGCCCGGCCGCGCCGTTTAGGGGTAAGCCAACTTTGAGAGCTTTTAAATGCTCGTAGCTACGGACAAACTCATTGTAGAGCTCGGAAACAGAACTTTCGACCGTAGTACCATCATTGTTAATAAAAGCATCGCGGTAGGTTGTCCAGCCCGTCACGACGCCATCCACGTGTTCCTTTACATTGGCTATCTGTTTCCGCAGGTATACTTCCCGGCTGGCCGTGATAAGTCCATCGAGGATAAGCTGATTATCACCCTTGGCGTCGAAAATCAGGTATTCGATGGCTAGCAAACCGCGCGCGTCGTAATTGTCGTCGTTCGGGACAGGCAAACCTTTGGCGATGGCAATCTCAATTTTTCTGGTGTCGATGGGAAAGGTACCAATTTCCTGCGCCAAACTCTTTTGGTTATCCGACTCACCGGCCGGACCGAAATTATAGGCATTTACTGCCTGGAAGGCTTGCAAAGTTTTAATCCAGGTCGTTTGCAGGGTGGACAGATTGTCCAGCGTGGGTTGATCGGCCAGCGTCACCGCCGCTTTTTCCAGGGAATTTACATTGGCTTGTAATTCATTAAAAGAAGGAATGATGAGGTCATCGGCATAGTGCCTCAACATATCTTTTCGATCAAATTGCTCTGGCTTTTCGATCTCCAGGCTGGAAGAAGTACAGGCAGTATTGAGCGAAAGCATGAGCCCTGCCAGCAATACCAAATAAGTAAAACGTATTCGTTGCATTTGATTCTTACTAAAAGGTGATTCTTCCTTTTAGTAACTGAAAATTTATACAACTATGT
>CAZCOG010000017.1:0-105212 GCA_964500445.1 uncultured Persicitalea sp.
CGGAGTCCGTGGCGCTGTTGTTGCCCAGATTAGGATCGATCACACCCGCCGGGGCTGTCACCGTGGCCGTGTTGTCTAGGTTGCCGGTGAAGGCGGGTGACACGGTACCTGTCACCATGAAGGTCACCGAGTTGCCCGCTCCGGCCGGAATATTCACTGAAGCTGACAGGGCGTTGCCTGTACCGTTGCCACCACTGACCACGCTGGCCGTTCCGGTCGCCACCGAGTTCCAGGTCACACCCGTCAGGGCGGCGGGGATGGCGTCAGCTACTGTGGCACCCACCACGTCGCTGGGGCCCGAGTTACTGACCACGATCGTGTAGGTAAGGCTGGTACCGGGTGTGTAGTTGGCTCTGCCGTCGGTCTTGGTGATAGCCAGGTCGGCTACCGGTACAGGAACCGTCGTTACCTGATCGTCATCATCTTCATCGGGAGTTTGTGGTCCGTTTCCGGGAGTAGAGTCGACATCGAGGTCGTTGGAAGCTGATACCTGGGCATAATTCAAATAAATACCCGTCGGATTGACCCGGGCCGTAATAGCGAGCGTTGCGGAATTGCCGGCCAGAATCGTTCCGATTGTCCATAAACCCGTAGTTTCATTATAGGTTGAAGCCGTAGCGCCATCATCACTTACATAGGTATATCCCGAAGGCAACTGGTCAGTAACTACGACACCAGTCGCCACGCCCGGACCGCTGTTGGTGACCGTAATCGTGAACACGACATTACTGCCCACATTGGGAGTAGCGTTATCAACCATTTTGGTCAGCATCAGGTCAGAGCGACATTCTGTATCGGGACCAAGCTTGTCAATAAACTGTTCGAGCGGTTCCTGGTTGCCACCTGTGGGGGTACCTGTATCATTGCCCGGTTGTCCGGATCTCGAATAAAAACTTCCACCTACGTTTAGGGAAAAAGGGTCGGCTGCTGCGGCGGCTACAAAGGGGTCGGCCTTGGCCAGAATCCCAATTTGTCCAAAGCAACTATTTCCCAAGAAGGAGAATAATGCGACGGGAGTATTCGGGGCGAAAGGTCCATAATTTGTTCTGGACGGATCTTTACCGAAAACCAGGTAGCTGAAGCCAGTACTGAGTCCGAAGTCACTTCCAATCAGCTTGATCGGTTGTTCGGACCAAAAGCCTCGTATATTAGTGACAGAGCCCGGCACGATGTCGAAGGCCTCGGGTACTTTGAGGGTTACCTGAGCGGTTCCGCCTGTTTCATCCGTATCCGGATTGAAGACATTGGGGGTACTATAATCAGGTACTACCCATACTGTATACCTGCCGGTAGACGCGTCGTATGTTAGCTGGTATTTTATGGTATTGGTAGATAGCTGGGCATAGACGGAGGTTGCCAGAAGAATCAATACCAATGCACTGAGCAGGTTTCTGAGGTAATGTAATGTTCTCATAATGGGTTGTCGTAAAGATTTCCGATCTAGTTTTTCTTTCTGGTTTATTCAGGGAGTTGTTGCTGGATGATGAAATTGTTGTCTTTGGGTGTGTTGGCCGGATGGTTTCTGAAAACATTCTGGTAGATATATTCCACGTCATTGCCAATACCTTGATAAATGGCTTTTCCATCCAGGTTGATGTCTCCGCTAAAATAGCCTTTGAGGATGTAGATGGGCAGGGCATTGGTGTTTCCTGAGGCACCTGTCACCTGCTGGTAGATTGTATTCACATCATTATTAGTGCCCTGATAGATTACCGCATTGTCGCGCAGGGCATTACCCGCCCACATCGCCTTACCCTGCAACACATCTACTTGAGGCTGGTGAATTGGTTGTATGCCTTTGCGGTAGGTGAGGGTAGAAGATTTCCGGAAATCAACCGTAGTACCTGCCGTTGTCATCACTACGGCTCCTGCGGTCATCACGGCCAGGTGGTTGCGGTGCCGAACGGCTACGTAGTAGGTAGAGCCCGCTGGTGAGCGCACCGGAAGTGGCGTCACTCCGTCCAGATCCACGATGTCGCCATCACGTTGCAGCAGCGCCGAACGACTGCTGACAATCACCGAAGGGTCCGCCGCATTGCGCAGTTCTACAAACACCCAGTCCACGATCGCGTCTCGGCCCGTCGTATTCAGCACGCTGGCCGGAATAGTGTTGGCTGCCACCGTTGGATTCCAGTAGCTATAGGGGGAAGTGAGGGGAATCAATTGAGTCGGTGCCCGCAGGTTGTCACGCATCAGCGAATCGACCACAGAAGGGCTCGAGTAGGTGATTCCGAAAAGTGCGCCCTGCAGGTACACCTTGGGTCTCAAAATCTGCGCCTGAACCCCTGCCGTGGAAGTGTTATTGACCGGGTTGAGATCAGTTTCGTTGCCCGACACGATTGCTGTGTTGGCGTAAGTACCCGAAGCATTTATTGTAGCGGTGATTGTCAGCGTTGCGCTATTCCCATTGGCGAGGTTACCGATAGTCCATACGCCGGTACCACTGTTATAACTACCTAACGATCCGGTGCTGGATACATAGGAATATCCCCCGGGAAGCAGATCTGCCACCGACACCCCTGTGGCCGCACTGGGCCCGTTGTTGGTCGCTACTAGGGTGAAAGTCACGTTGGCTCCTATGTCGGGCCTTTGAATAACTACCGTTTTTGAAATGCTCAAATCTGTACGGGGAGCCGGCGTATCGCTATCGGTAGCGGTGTTGTTGGCCGGGGTTGGGTCGGTCACACCTGCGGGGGCGGTCACCGTAGCGGTGTTGATCAGGTTCCCCGTAGCGGCGGCCGACACGGTACCCGTTACGTTAAAGGTTACCGTATTGCCCGCTCCGGCCGGAATATTCACTAAGGCAAACAAGTTGTTGCCGCTGCCAGTGCCGCCGCTAACCACGCTGGCTGTACCTGCCGTAGTCGAGGTCCAGGTCACATCCGTCAGTACGGCCGGAATGGCATCGTCCACCCTGGCACCTGCTACGTTGCTGGGCCCGCTGTTGCTCACCACGATTGTGTAGGTAAGGCTGGTACCGGGCGTGTAGGTGGCGCTGCCGTCGGTCTTGGTGATAGCCAGGTTGGCGATGGAGTTCTGCGTGTCGGTGTCGGTGGCGGTGTTGTTGGCCAGATTGGGATCGGTCACACCCGCAGGAACCGCCACCGTAGCGACATTGACCAGGTTGCCAGTGAAGCCGCTGGGCACAGCCAGCGTGACAGTGTAGGTGGCGCTGGCGCCGCTGGGCAGGTTGACACTCTGGCTGATGTTTCCGCTGCCGCTGGCCGTGCCGGTGGCTCCGCCAGCGAAGGTAGCTGTCCAGGCAGTGATGCTGGTTCCCGCCGGGGCATTGTCGGTAATGGTAGCGGCCGTCACGCTACTGGGGCCATTGTTGGTGACGGTGATGGTATAATTGATGCTGTTACCAGGTGTGTAGGTGGTGCTGCCGTCGGTTTTAGTGACAGCCAGGTCGGCAATAGGTACCGGAACGGGAGTGCTCGTGGAAGTATTATTTGCCGGAGCGGGGTCATTCTGGTTGCCCGATACCGTAGCTGTGTTGGCGTAGTTGCCCGTCGGCCTCACGGTAGCTGTAATCTGTAAGGAGGTACTAGCCGAACTGGCCAGGTTTCCGATTGTCCATATACCTGTGCTGCTATTGTAGGCAATCCCACCATTATTACTTACATAAGTATATCCATTAGGGAGCAGATCGCTTACGCTAACACCCGTAGCTGGGGAAGGACCATTATTTGTTACCGTCAAAGTGAAAACTACATTGCTATTGACATTGGGTGTAGAGTTATTGACTGACTTTACAATGCTCAGATCTGCATTACAACTTTGAATAGTAACCGTATAAGCCGTGGTGGGGCTGTAACAATTATTGGTTGCATCCTCAAAAGCAGCATAATAAGTACCTGCTCCAACACTGGCCGGATTGGGAAGTTTATTAGCAGCCGTGGCTACTGAACCCGTATGCCACGTCAATGTGGCTCCGGAAGGGACATTACAGGGTACTTGCGTGGTGAGGTCTACGGTAGTAGCCGGACAGGTATTGGTTAGGTTGATTGTTCCTGTACTTCTCGGAGTTACTACGGCATAAGCGTTATTGTTATTTGGATTTATGTCGGGCAGGCTGCTGGCTATACTGGCGATATTGGTATACAGCCCCGAACAGTTGACGGTGGCCGTTATGGTCAGAGTTGGGGTAGCTCCCACCGCCAGGTTTCCTATATTCCAGTTAGGAGCCGTAAAGGTACCCACTGAGGGGGTTGCGCTTACCAGTGTGTAGCCCGAAGGTAGCACATCCGTCACTACGGTATTAGGAGCAGCATTTGGACCGAGGTTTTGGGCCGTGACGGTAAAAGTTACCGTGCCGCCTTTATTGGGCGTAGCATTGTTCACGCTTTTGGAAAGCGTCAGGTCAGGACATCCCAACACTCCGGTAGCACTTACTTCTTTCTCCTGTCCCCAGCCAAAGGTATTGATGGTCCTGACATTCCCGAAGTCATTACATTGGAGGTTGTCTGTATCATTCCCGCCAACCGCAGGGGCCGGTATGGTTTGGTTGGGATTGCCATTCCCATTCCAGGCATGGCCGGGAGAGGTACTTCCGACCAATGAGTTATCAATTCCAGCACCTGTTACGTTGTTCTGATTATCATTACATGTTGTTCCGATATTGGTAAGTCCGCTATCATCCCAGTACAGTTTTGGAGAGGGCAGGCCGGCTGGCGAAATGGTCGTAACTGTAAAGCCTCCCTTATTTATTTCGGCATCATAAATCGGGAAATTGAACCGTCCCCTGAGGTAGGTCAGTTTCAGATTCAAGGACACATTGTTGGCAATGGAAACGCCCAAACCATTTTTTCCATCCCAGGGAATGGTATTGGGGCCCGCCAGAAGGTCAAAGCCTTCAAGTATCCGGTCGGCAGTTCCTGCCTGATATCCCGCCACGCCGTTGAGGTCGAACAGAATCCGGACATCTCCATTGGCCGGAAGGTTGAATCTTACGCCATAAGGGGGTACGCAGCCTTCAAATATGGGCGATTGGAACGTGGGCTGGCCCGGATCGGTAGCCACAGGATATATGGTTGCATCCGGAGGATTGAGAAAAACCATATACCCCCCCGGTAAAGAGGGAGCAATAGTAGCATTCACCGATTTTCGATCGACGAGGCGATTTCCAGAGTCGTTTACACCATAGTTATTGACCGCAACGGCGAATGCAAGAGGTTGGAAACCAGTAATGAATTGGAGCCTTACTACTAGTCGATCATCAGTATACGCATAAAAACTAGGAGCTGCATTAGCGCTTGCCAGTACGAAGAACGATGTTGGGTCAACAGCCACGAATCCCCACTTGTATGAGAAAAGTCGGCCCGGCTGTACCGTGTAGGGAGAAGTTCTGTTGGCCACAGTCAGATCAAAAAGTGGCGAATCAATCCTTCCTGCGCTAGTAGTGATGGGTGTGGAGTTGGTAGTTGATGTGCCCAGCCAGTACTCGATCCAGTACTCTCCATTCACCGTGGGGTTGAATACCAGTGGCGAGTATCCCGTCGGTACGGAGCCATTGATGTTTGGGCCGGCTACAGCCTGCGCATAGGTATTTATCTTTCCGTTGCCGGTACCCGTCCAGAGTGTAGGGCCCAATGCGACCGTTCCGTTGGGATTCATAATCCGGTAAAAAACCGGGCTTGCCAGGTTTGCCGAAGTCCCATCATAATCCCGCCAGTCAAACCCAAAGTACAGACTTTCGGTAGAAAAATTTTTGATTGAAAAATACAGACGGTTGTCTTCGGGAGCGTTGAAATAGGAACCATTTGCCAGATCAGGCGCTGATAGCAGGGCCGAAATGGTGTTGCTGGTAGACGAAACCTGCCTGGTTCCTTCGGCAATAGCATAATGTGATAATGAAAACAGGAGTAGCCCTACCAGTCTCACCCACCCTGCACGGCCCAAAGCAGGATGTGCAGCGCTAGATTGGTCTTTTTGGCTCCTAGATTTTCTGAGTAAACTATTCAGCATAAAGGTCCTTTTGAGTATGCGAATACTATTTGATTTTCGTCAATTAAATAGAGGTGATGACGATCCTGCTCTACATACCGTGACCGTGGCAGTAGCACTATTATTGGCCGCATTGCTATCGGGTTGGTTGGCGGTGACGCTAGCCGTATTGTTATAGGTCCCGGCGGTGTTCACGATTCCTACGAGTACCATCGAGGCTGAGGCACCGGAAGTAAGACTCCCGATCGTCCAGACGCCGGTCGAGCTGGCGTAGGTAGTTGTTGAGGGCGTCAGAGTAGCACCAATGAAAGTATAGCCTGAGGGTAAAAGATCAGTAACTACCACATTCGTAGCAGTAATGGGGCCATTGTTGATAACATTGACCGTGAAAGTGATGGCCTGTCCTACCGTGGTCGAACTGTTATTGGCTGTTTTTGTGATAGCTAGATCCAACAGATTACTGGCATAAGAAACCACCACCCGACCATCGGCGCCCATACCGCTATTTCCCCCCAGTGACCCACGCCCGCCGCCGCCGCCGCCGGGTGCTTGGCCATTGTTTCCGGGCTGCGTGGCGTCTCCACCGTCTCCCCCATTACCGGCTCCGGTTCCTCCATTGCCACCCAGGGTCAGTCCGCCATTCGCTCCATTGTTTCCGTTACCCGTACTGAAAGCCGATCCACCGCCACCGCCGCCACCGCCAACACCAGTAGTTCCTCCTCGGCTACCGCCCGCCCCCCCGGCATACCGGGTGGTGCCTATACTGGCCGCTACCGTTCCACCCGGACCTCCTGAGTTGGTACCCCCGCTGCCCCCGTCAGCAACTACCAGGTTGTTTCCGAAAACCGTAGCTTGTCCTGATTGGCCGGGATTGCCCGTTGCCACTCCTCCGGCACCTACCACGACGGTGTAGGTCGTGCCTTGCGTTACATTAAGCGTTGAACTTGCATAGGCCCCGCCGCCGCCGGCTCCCCGGTTGCTGGTGCCATCTCCACGGGCACCTCCTCCACCCCCCCACGCCTGCACGGTGATAGAGGTCACCCCTGCGGGAACCGTGAAGGTATAGGTACCTGCCGTGTTGAATGTTTGAGTAGCTACCTGGGCATACAGTAAGTGAAAGCCTGTCAATAACAACAGCGCAATGTTTACTATACCTGTTCGGATCCATGTCGTCAGGACATGGGTGTTTCTGTAAATGGGGTTAATTTCCATTCGCGATTAATAATGTGTTGGACGATCAATGTCACAGTGGATACCCTCGTAAAATCTTTTTCTATACTTCGCTTTTTTTCTTTTTTACGCTGGTAGCTTTCATTGGAGGGGAGATGGTAAAGAAGGGGGCAATCTCTATGCCAATTATTGGATTTAACCGAATAATGAAATTAGCTGGTTACTTAAATGCACTCTTAGTCCAGATATTTGCCTTAACGAATTTGAATAATCCAAAAAAAGAGGCAAGGCAGTGGGTCGTTATTTTGGAAAGAAAAGGGGGAAATCGAAAGAACGGCCGTTCCTCAAAAACCGGGCCATTTTCTTGTTTTTGGATCAAATTTCAGGCCTCTTTATTTTGTTTTTTGAAACTTAAATTCAACAATATTCAAGTTGATAAAATTGGTCGTTCTTCCCTTTTTGGGTAGGTTTACCAATCATAGAAGCCAACTTATTTTAAGAGAAATGCAGTTGACAATCATCGCCGCCATGAGCGAAAACCATTGTGTAGGCCAGGGCGACCACCTGCCTTGGAAACTACCTGACGAGTGGGAGTACTTTAAGAAAACTACTGCTGGAAAGCCTTTTCTGATTGGGCGCAAAAGCTACGAAGCACCGGATGGGTTGTACTCCGGCTACCGAAATGTGGTCGTAAGTACTAGGAATGGCCTCATACTTAATCATCAGCCCGCCGAGCAGGCGCAAAGCTTAGAGGAAGCGCTGACAATGCTGGCCCACGAAGAGGAGGTTTTCGTGCTGGGTGGTGTAAGTATTTTCGAGGAAATGCTGCCGCGAGCGGACAAGCTGTACCTGACAATTGTCCACGCGACTATCGAAGGGGATGCCTATTTTCCGGAAATTGACTGGACGAATTGGAAAGAAGTATACTCCGATCGTCACGAGGCCGACGATCGTCATGCGTACGCCTTTTCGATGAAGCGGTTTGTGCGTGTCACCATATAGCACTCTATGGATTATTCTCGTTCATAAATCAGGCGATCAGGTAGTTTTGTATTAAAAACTACCTGATCGCCTGATTTGAAATCTTTTATAATTTTAAAGTTACTTATTTATGATAACCGGTGACTTCAATGCTGAGTCTTGTAGTTACCGGGATTTGTTAGTGGATTCAACCGCGTGGGCGTCGGATTGGAATTCCGGAAAAACGACCAACCCGGGCGCCGCTTGTACTTCGGTGTATTGGGCTGAAAGCTTGCTTGGGGGACTACGATGCGCCGAGGCACGATGCCAACACGCGAAGGGTACCGAGAGCGGCTATAAACTTTTTGCATACTGTCAGCCTTTTTGGCTTTGTGAGGATGCTTGTAATTATGCACCGATACACCGGGGTCAACTTTTATTTTTTGTTTATCCTGGGAAAGGGCCTCGAAGCCACTCAACAGCATTGCGAAGATGGTAACAAGAAATGAATGAATGGTACGCATGACTAGGTTTGTTTACTGGAGTTAATTAAGATGAAATTTTGACGGATTCCGCTCCAGGAACCGGGCATTATGAACCAGGCTTTGGATAAGGATACCGATGATGACGGCTACGGCGATTAGTAAGGAAGTTATGGCGGACACGCCGGCAGCATCGCGGTGTGACCCCTGGACAATTTCCCGCCCCGTTTCTGATTGGATTTGGGCAAGGATGTGCAAGTTTCGAATGCTTTTGCGGAAAGCCATTATGCCATCTTTATTGTAAAGTAAGGCGGCCATTTCCTTTTTTCCCTTATCGGTTTCTTCCAATACCGCCCGCTCCAGACGGATGCTGGCCGCCAGGTCGGCCTTGAATTCGGTTAGTACCGCCGACTCGTTGCGAGTCAGGAGAGTATGCTCGAAATTGGATACGAGTTTGTCGTTTTCGATGTCGTATTCCGCAAGTTGAGCCCTCAGATCCGTTAGCGAGAGTCTTGCATGATCACCAAAGTGATTATCCAGAAGGATGCGTTTAGCGTGAAGGTTTTCACTCAGGTACACTATAATCAATGTTGGTTGAAGACGGTCCCGATAAACTGTTGTGACAGCCTCATCCATGTGGTGCGCCCGGTTGTCTACCCGCAACGAGAAAAGTACCACGAAGGCCATCACCAAAAATAACAGGGCGGCAACCTTCACTTTTTGATTAATCAACACAGAAATTTTCATGATCGGGCTGCCTTTGGTGAAAAAATGGACAAACTGCGCGCTAATACTTGATATTGATATTTTCTGGATGTAAATTTACAACTGTAAAAATAAAAACGCAAACTTTATGACTTATATTAGCACCGAACCCCGGATTACGGGTTACTGGAAGGACATCTGTTATCCCATAGAATCTGTATGGTTGGCAGAACTCTTGCCGGATTACGACATCGTCGCTACGGATCGTCAGCAGCTGGTAGTAGGCCAGATTCCTGGCGGGCGCAAAACGCTATTCGGTATTCAGAGTGCAGACTACACGATTGTGCCCAACGCAGCCATTCAGGAGGTGATCGATGAATTGATACCGGAATATCAGTTGGTGATAAAGCACACCGTTACCGGAGAATTCAGTATTTGTATCGTGCTGCCTGCTACGGTGCAGATTGGCGAAGAAAGCATTCACCGGAGCCTGACGCTGACCAACAGCTACAATGGCAAGACACCTTTTAGTATTCAGGGACAATCACTCACTTCTCTGCTGGACCCCGCAACCCGACTGGGGAGTAGTCTCTACCGTAACCTTTGCCAGAACGGACTAATGGGCTGGGCCGACCCGTTCGCGAATCTGGCCGAATACCAGTCATGGCTGGAGCAGGGGGCCGGAGGGCGCAGGAAGAAGCAGCCACCGACCGGTGCCGTCAGCCCAAAGCGAACCAGGCAGACACGTTCCGAAATTCGTAATATTCACCACAGCGCACTTACCATCGAGCTGTTTCAAGAGCATTTGCGTGATCTGATTGCGGAACACCTGGCGGCCGATCACACGCTCACGACCAGCGTATACGACCATTTTCAGAAAACAGTCCCGGCTAAGGCGGACGATGCCATATTAAAGGAACTACCCATTCCGGTACAGTTGGCTAAGCAGGCCCGCGAGCGGCTGCGGCTCGAAGAGCGGATGCTGGAAGCAAAACTCTCGTACTGGTTGCTGTACAACGCCGTCAACTACGCGCTTTTCACCGCCCGGAGCAGCCTGACTTTTAATGACCGCTACCGACTCGACGAGCGGGTTTTTCACCAGCTGGCCGCGCATTCATTTGTCTGAGTATTTAATCTTTTGCCTCTGCAAAATATATCGATGTACCATAATAAATCAGAACGTCATGAATTCACCTGATCTGTTAATAGGGTTAGGCAGCGTTATTTATGCGCTGTCGAAGCTTGATGGCGAACTTCAGAAAGAAGAAGTAAAGGCCGTTCGCGAAATCCTGACCGAAGAAACGTATGGCGACCTGGCCGTCTGCGGTTTTTTCCTGCGGGACAATTTTGGGTATAGTTCCAGGGAAGCTTACGACGCGGGAGTAAAGCGCATAGCCGGAGAAGGGGTTGAAATTAACCGGGAAACGCGAAAGCGGTTCATCAATATTCTGCTGGGGGTAGCACGCGCGCATGAGGGTGCATCCCGGGCCGAGTGGGAGTTCATTCGAATGTTTTGGCGTGAACTGCTTTTGATGAAAGCCAGAGATTAATACGCCGTGAGGCGGATGGTGAACCTAGTCAGTTACGACTCTGTTCAAAATGGAGCCAGCGCTCGGCGGCTCCAAACTTTTCCATCAAAAAATGACCAAACATAAAAAAGCTAAAATCGGGTATATCCTGAAAGATACCTTCCTCATTTTGCTGGGCATCGGGAGTGCAGGCATGGGCCTCAAGGGGTTTCTGATGTCCAGTAACTTTATCGATGGCGGGGCCACGGGTATCTCAATGCTGCTGAGTGAAATATTTGGGATCTCGCTGGCGGTGTTGATTCCGCTTATCAACCTGCCATTCATCGTAATGGCATACCGGTACATTGGCCGCACTTTCGCCATCCGTAGTGTGCTGGCCATTGCGGGTCTGGCTTTATGCCTGTTGGTAGTACCTTACCCGGACGTGACGCCCGACTCGCTGCTTACGGCAGTGTTTGGCGGTTTTTTTATTGGGGCAGGCATCGGTGTGGCTATGCGTGGCGGTGCAGTACTGGACGGGACGGAAGCTCTGGCCCTGTTGATTAGCCGTAAGTCGCGCTTTCTGAAAGTTGGTGATGTAATCCTGGTACTCAATGTATTCATTTTTTCGGCGGCAGTTTTCTTCCTCAGCGTCGAGTCGGCTTTATACTCCATGCTCACGTACTTCGCGGCCTTCAAGACCATCGATTTCATCGTGAATGGCATCGAGCAGTACACCGCCGTGATGATCGTCTCCGAGCAGTACACCGAAATCCGGCAAAGTATTCAGGAGAAAGGCTGGGGTGTCACTAGCCTGAAAAGTCATAAGGGATTCGGCAAGCGCGGCGAACAGGACCAAACCGTCGACGTGCTCTACGTCATCGTAACTCGTCTGGAATTGAGCCGCCTGATGGACGCAATTTTCGATATTGACGGCCAGGCTTTCGTCAGTCAGTCGGCGCTGGAAAACGTAGACGGCGGCAAGGTAAAGAGTATGACGGTGCATTGATAAAACTAGCCTTCTTCTTCAATCATAATATAGCATGAGCAAGCAGAAGCGCGCCTGGCTTGAGTACACGCTATGGGCGGGCCTGGCTGGTTTTCTTTTCTTGACCGATGCCGGCAAATCAACCGTGGTAGGTTTGCAGCAGCTATTACTCAAAACGGGCCTGAAAAATGCCCCGACCAAATCGGAAGAAGTTGTCGTTAAAAATTCAGTTGCCGACGGATATCCGCATCATTTATTGCTTCGCACGCTGGATGGAAAATGGGTTGAATTGAGCGAACTGCGGGGGAAAGTAGTATTCCTGAACCAGTGGGCCACCTGGTGTCCGCCATGCCGGGCCGAGATGCCCGCCATTCAGAAACTTTATAAATCGGTGGATAAAAGTAAGATCGCTTTCGTAATGTTGTCTCTGGACGATTCCGACCAGAAAGCCCGGGATTTTGTGCGGGAGAAAGACTTTACCTTTCCGGTATACCGGCCCGCCGGGCCGTTGCCCGCCGCCTTCGCTTCCGAAGCGATCCCAACTACCCTGGTGCTCGATCCAAATGGTCAGGTGATGCAGCGAATTGAAGGAATAGCCAATTACGATACGGATGAGTTTCGCGATTACTTATTGAATCTGTCCAGTCCGGGTAGTTAGAGGAGAAACAAGGGACCTTCTTCTATATCCGGAAAATAATCCTGAAATGTCAGTAAAATCATTGCTAATCGGTCTCGCTTTCGCTGTGCTTATGGTAGCAGGGTGTGTCGTTAAACATCCGCGGAAAGTAAAAAACGAGGCAGCAAGTACTTTGAATAAAACAGATCAGAACCCCATTACTGAAAAATACTGGAAGCTGCTTACGCTGGAAGGGCGAGAGGTGACGATGGTAAAAAATCAGGAACGGGAAAGCTACTTTATCCTGAAAACTGACCAGAATCGTGTGACTGGTTTTGCGGGATGCAATACGTTCAACGGTACTTATGCGCTGGAAAAAAACAGCCGGATTCGTTTTTCGCCCTTGGTTACTACCCGGAAAGCCTGTCCCGATGCGAAGGTCAGCGAGGCGGAGTTTCTCAAAGTCTTCGGGCTGGCTGACAACTACATTATCAGGGGCGATACTTTGAGCCTGAACGTAGGCCGCCGAGCTCCGCTGGCAGTTTTTGCGGCCGTGTATTTTTAATAAAAAACCATCCTATGCTGACTCTTCTCCTGAACCTTTATCTTCTTGCCAGCTACACCGCCCAGCTACCCCGAAACTCACCTCACTATCTGTCTGATAAGGAAAATATAGTAGAAACGGTTGTTTTTGAAAGCGGGCAAAACGGCTATCAGTGTTACCGCATTCCGGCCATCGTGAAAGCACCCAATGGTGAGCTGCTGGCCTTCGCCGAAGCCCGGCGTAACAACTGCGGGGATTTTGGCGACGTGGATCTCGTTCTGAAAAGCAGCACTGATAATGGCCAGACCTGGGGCGAACTTCAACTAGTTGTCGATTACGGCAGCAATCAGGCCGGAAATCCTGCTCCGGTCTACGATCTGACGGACCCGGCCTTTCCGCAAGGCCGTCTGTTTCTGTTCTACAACACAGGTACGGCGTCCGAGAGTGACAACCGCAAGGGGAAGGCGGTGCGGGAAGTATGGTACCGCACTAGCACCGATAATGGACAGTCGTGGAGTGAAGCCGTGAATATCACAAGTCAAACCTCGCGGCCCAACGCTCCGGCGACCAATCCGGACTATACGTTCAACGAAGACTGGCGCTCTTACGCCAATACGCCCGGCCATGCCCTGCAACTCCAGAAGGGAAAATACAAAGGGCGGCTTTTTGTGGCGGCCAACCACTCCGCCGGGCCACCACAGGACAAGTTCCGCGATTACCGAGCCCACGCTTTTTACTCTGACGATCACGGCAAAACTTTCAAAATAAGTCCTGACGTGAACTATGCCGGGAGCAACGAAGCTATGGCCGCCGAGACTTCCGGTGGTAGTTTGCTTCTCAACTGCCGCAACCAGTCGGGCGATGCCAAGTACCGGATTCAGGCGTTCAGCCGCGACGCAGGCGCAAGCTGGACCGAAGTAAAGGTAATGCAGCAACTACCCGACCCGGTCTGTCAGGGTAGTTTGATCAGCTACAAGCCGAAAAAGGGGAAACCCGTTCTGCTATTTTCTAATCTCGATAGTCAGGACAAGCGCGAAAACCTAACCATCCGTTATAGTACCGACGATGGCAAAAACTGGTCGGCGGGAAAGGTAATCTGTCCCGGTCCGGCGGCGTATTCTGATCTGGTAATCCAACAAAACGGCGATATCGGCGTACTTTATGAGAAGGATGGCTACAAGCGCATTGTGTACGCTCAATTGGATTATGATTGGGTGAAAGAATAGCGGAGGAGTTTGGGAGAAGCTCATTCTTAGGCCATTTATCCTTAGTTTTGAAAAAAAGGAAACGATGCGGTACGTCTGGATGGGTCTGTTTTTCTTGATAAGTTTGACTGTAAAGGCGCAGACCTCATACGGCAACGAGTGGCTCAATCCTTCGCAGCAATACCTACGCATAGGCACGACGCAGGACGGGTGGTACCGCCTCGAAGCCCGGGATTTGCAAAAACAGGGGCTGGATTTAGCCAATATTCCAGCCAAATCGCTGCAACTATTCCGACGTGGGCAGGAGGTCGCGATCCACATACCGGGTGAGGTCGACGGGCGGCTGGATTCTCTCGATTATATAGAATTCTACGGCCAGCGCAACGACGGCTGGCTCGACACGCTGATTTACGTGTCGCCACAACTCATGCCGCATCCGCATTATAGTCTGTATTCCGACACAGCTGCCTACTTTCTGACCTGGCGTACCGACGGGCTGGCGGGCCGACGGATCGAGCAAGTTTCTCCTTCTCCTGTTTCATCCCCGACAAAGTACCATCAGGAGACAGTCCTGCAAGTCATGACAAATGAATACGCCGCCGGGGCAATCTACCCGCCTGGTGCGGGTCCCGACGATGGATACCTGCAAACCTTCGGAGATACGGGCGAGGGCTGGACAGGCTGGCTCCATAGTACTAATCAGTGGGCAGGCGGACTAGGTTTGCAAACGGAGAAGCCCCCGGTTGAATCATTTGCCAAGGCCACAGTAGAGATGCTTTTTGTGGGCCGATATGTTGGAGAGCATCGCATGGAGATTTGGGTCGGCACCCCTTTACGGCAGAGCCGGAAACTGGGTGAGGTGGAATGGCGGGATTACGAAACTCAGTTGTTCGGGGCTAGTTTGCTACCCGAAGACTTAGATAGCGTCGGCAAAGTCAGCATCACTTTTGTGCCAAAAGGAAAGGACGATCGCGTTTCGGTTTCGTATATCAAGTGGATGTACCCGCAGCGGTTAGTTATGGCAAATTCTGCCGACCAAAAGACGCTTTTTCCTGTCGGCGAAAGTACCATTCGGCTGGACTCAGTGCAAAATGTCCGGTTTTTTGACGTATCGACTCCCGGCTCACCTCGTCAGCTACTTGTTCAGGACGATGGAAAATCGGCGACGGTTGTGCCGCAAGGTAGTTCCCCTATTTTAGCAGTCAGGAAACCGCGTTCCGTGACTAACCTGCATCCGGTAAAATTCAGAGATATCGATTCAGTCGGTACCGATTACCTCATCATAACCCATCCACTCGTGCGGAAGCCCGTGGCGGGCAGCAGCGATCCCGTGGCCGACTACGCCGCCTACCGCGCTTCGGCGGCGGGAGGTAGTTTTAAGCCACTGGTTATGAATGCTGCCGAGGTATTCGACCAGTTCAACTACGGCGAGCCCGGTCCGGTGGGGATGCGGCGGCTGATGCGTTGGCTGCACGACCGCGCGCAACTCCGATACGTGCTACTGCTCGGGCAGTCGCGCTCACCGCAGGCCGTCCGGAAGAAACCGGCTGCCCGTTCGGAAGACATGATACCCAGCGCGGGCTGGCCCGACTCGGATATGGCCCTGGGCGTGGGACTAGACCCGGCTGACCCCTACACTCCGCTGGTGCCGATTGGCCGCGTGAATGCTTATACGTCACAAAATGTCTGGGATTATTTGCAAAAAGTAAAGCAGAACGAAGCCGCGCCCGCCGCTGCGCCCTGGCGCAAAAATGTGCTGCACCTGAGCGGTGGTCGCTCGGCCCAGGAGTTGCTTCTATTTCGATACTTTACGGATTCTTACGCGGCCAAAATCAAGGGTACTTTCGCCGCGCCGGATTTGCAGACTATTTCCAAGAAGACCGATGAGTACATCGAACGATTTCCCATCGCCCCCATCATCAACGAAGGCGTGGCGCTGATGACGCTCTACGGCCATTCCAGCCTGAATGTGACGGACATCGAAATCGGTGAAGTATCCAAAAATGCCTTCGGCTATCGCAACAAAGGCCGCTACCCGGCGGTAATCGTCAACGGCTGCGCTCTGGGAAATTTCTACTTCGCCGGCCCCCCCACCAGCACCGACTGGATTCTGACGCCCGACCGGGGCGCGGTACTTTTTGTAGCGCACACGCACCTGGGCTTTACGGCGGCTCTGCATGACTACACCTCCTCATTCTACGAAGTACTGGCTGATCCGGCTTTTACCAGTCGCCCCTTCGGCGATATTATGCGTGAGGGAATCCGCCGCAACATGAGCCGCAATCCTACGCTCAGCGATCGCATTGCCGCTACTCAGATGGGTCTGCAGGGCGACCCGGCCATAAAAATTTTTCCCGCCACCCGACCCGACTACGCCTGGCAGAACGCTTCGATCAAAGTGACCAATGGTAAGGGTGAAAGTAGCTCAGCCTGGGACGACTCCCTGCACGTGACGGCTCGCGTGGCCAACTACGGTAGGTTCCTGTGGGGCAACTACTCGCTCACCATTTCTCGCAAGAAAGATTCCCGCCTTTTGGCCGAGTACATGTTCACCCGATCGGCCATGCCGCTGCAGGATTCCCTGAGTTTTACCTTGCCCAACGTCAGCCGTCAGGGGGGCGAAGAAACCTGGGAATTCCGGCTCGATCCTGAGAATGTAATTGCTGAAGAAGACGAAACCAACAACCTGTTTTCCATCAAAATCCAAATCGCTGAGGGCGGAGCAATTCCGCTGCTGCCCGCCGATCAGTCGGTTTTCAGCGAACCTGCCGTCGAGTTAGTCGCTCAGCTTCCCGTAGGCCGTCAGCGGGCGGGGGTAGTTTTCGAGTGGAGTAGCAGTCCGGATTTTGCCAGTGCTGTTCAGCGCGATACCGTGCGCAGCGAGACTATTGTGGCCAGAAAAAGTCTCACGCTAACCAGCCCGCAAACCATTTACTGGCGGGTACGACTCGCGGGCGATTCGGCGGTATCGGCATTACGCTCTTTTCGCTACGTGCCAAATGGCCCAGACAGTACTTCGCCCTTGCCCGAAGGCGTGGCGAAAGTAGAAAATATCTATCCGGCTGAGGTTGATGAAGGAGCCGTTTTCCGGGCCAGCGTTTCATTCAGGAACATTACCGATATTTCTTTTCAGGATTCAATTACCGTTTTAGTGCAGGAATTTTACGAGAATCGGATCTTGGAAAGATCCTTTAAGATTGCTCCATTGCCTGCAAAGGGTACCTACACTTTTGATTTTTCCAGAACCACCCAGGCCAAAGTAGGCTTCAATCGGTCGTTGATCTACTTCAATACCAGCCAACTACCCGAAGCATTTTATGCCAACAATGCCGCCGAGATTCTTTACACCGTCCGGCCCGACCGCACCCCGCCGCTGCTGGATGTAACGGTAGATTCCCGCCGCCTGGCCGATGGTGAAGCCGTTTCTCCGCAACCTGAAATCCAGGTACGGCTTTCGGATTCCAACCCGTACCTATTACGGGCTGATACGACGGGCTTGCAGGTAAGCTTGTATAAAACCTGCGATAAATGCCCCGAAACACGAATCCCGCTGAGCATAGCCACCTGGTCGCCGACTCCGGTTATCGATTTTCGCGCGGACTTTGTTTTCTCTAAACTCACACCGGGTACTTATCGCCTGGAAGTAGAAGGCCGGGATCTGGTCGGTAACGCCGCTGCTCCCTACGAAATCCGATTCCGCGTGGTTGAAGCTAACCGCATCGTGTCGGCCACGGCCTCCCCCAATCCGGCGGATTTTTGGGTGAAGTTCGGGCTGGAACTGGAAGGAAAGAACGCGCCGGGTAGTTGGCGGGTACTGGTTTTTGATTTGAACGGAAAAGTTGTTTTTACCCGGCAAAGTCAGCCACATCTGGGCCGTAACGAAATGATCTGGCTTGCAGCAGGTGTGCCTTCGGGCGTTTATCTGTACAGGATGGAGTTGGAAGGCGAAGGCTGGCCACCAACAGCAGCAGAAGGCAGGGTATTACTGATGCGGTAAGATTGACTTATACCGTTCCAATCAACCGCAGTCCGTCCAGCGTCAGCCCGCGGTCTATTTCTACAAATTCCCCTTCCAGCGTGTCGATGATCGACGACAAGCCTCCCGTCGCGACGGCGATGCAGTCGCCGCCTAGCTCTGCTTTTATGCGACGGAGCATGGATTTGACCAAGCCCTCGTAACCCAGCAGTATGCCCGCCTGAATGGCGTGAACGGTGTTTTTGCCAATGGCGGAGTCGGGTAGTTGCAGCGGTACTTCGGGTAGCTGAGCGGTGTTAGTGAAGAGCGCTTTCACGGCGGTTTTCAGCCCCGGCAGAATCGCTACGCCCAGGATTTGACCCGTAGCTGCCACGGTGGTAAAGGTCAGCGCGGTGCCAAAATCCACGACCACGCAATTCTGCGGATAGCGGGCGTGGGCGGCCACAGCGTTGGCAATCAGGTCGGCTCCGATCTCGTGCGGGTGGTCGATGGCAATTTCCAGACCAGGATAAATGTCCGGCCCGACGACGATAGGCTCTATGCCAAAGAGTGAGGTGAGCATAGCGCGTAAAGTACCCGTCAGGTCGGGTACCACGCTACAAAGTACTACCTTTTTTACGCGATCCAGCGTAATTCCGGCTTCCAGAAAATGCAGCCGCAACCACGACTCATAGTTTGCCGCTGATTCCTGCGGCAGCGAGCGGGTGCGCCAGACGTGCGGTGTGTTTTCTTCTTCAAAAAGGCCAAATACGGTATCGGTATTTCCGGCATCGACGGCAAGGAGCATGGCAAAGAGGGTTGCGTTAATGACGCCAAATTAGGGGTTTTAGGCTAAAAGATTAGCTTAGGAAGAGCTTTTTGCTCCAAATCTTTTCCCGAAAAATACCTTACTTTGCAAGAAATACCTCTTTCCACACCACAGATATCATGACAGACTTTATTTGTACCTCCCCAGCCTCTGAACTGAATTATGTGTTTCGCCCCGAGAGAATTGATTTGTGCCGTTGGTTTTTTATTCATTTTAAGTAACGCGCTTCGGGCCCAGGACCCACTACCCGACTGGGAGAACCCCGAAGTAATCAGTAAAAACACGGAACGTTCCCGCGCCAGTTTTACGCCCTACGCTACCGAAGAACAGGCCCTGGCCGACGCCGATAACTCGCCTTTCCTCCAATCGCTGAATGGTACCTGGAAATTCAAATGGGTGTCGCACCCGTCCAAAGTACCCGCCGATTTCTTCCAGCCTACTACTTCCACCGCCGCCTGGGACGACCTGCCCGTGCCGTCCAATTGGCAGGTAGTTGGGGCCAAGAAAAATCGGCCCTACGATCGTCCGGTTTTTACCAACATCAAGCACCCCTTCGAGGCCACACCGCCGCGCATTACCGCCGACACCAACGCCACGGGGCTGTACCGAACTACGTTCACCGTCCCGGCAGACTGGGCGCAGCGTCCGCTATTTTTACATTTTGGCGGCGTGCAGTCGGCCTGTTACGTCTGGCTCAACGGCGAGCCGCTGGGCTACCACGAAGACGGAATGACGCCCTTCGAGTTTGACATTTCGGCCAAAATTCAGGACGGACCAAATACGCTGGCCGTGCAGGTGATCAACTGGTCGGATGGCAGCTACCTTGAAGACCAGGATTTCTGGCGGTTGTCCGGGATTTTCCGGGATGTGTATTTGCTGTCGGCCCCGCGCGTCCACATCAGCGACTATGTAGTGCAAACCGACCTCGACGACGACTACCGCAATGCCGATCTGAAAGTGAGCGTATACGCTAAAAACCACTCAAAAGAGGCCAAATACGGGTACTTGCTCGTCACGACCCTTTACGATGCCACCGGACAAAAAGCGATTCCTACCAAAACCCAGACCATCGGGATGCTCGATCCCGGCGGCGAGATGCCCGTCCGGCTGGAATTCCCGGTGACGTCACCCCGGAAATGGAGTGCGGAAACCCCTTATCTTTACAAACTGACGATGCAGATCGTGGGGCCCGAAGGTCAGGTGGTAGAAGCCGTGAGTCAGTCCGTCGGCTTTCGGGAAGTCAAAG
This sequence comes from uncultured Persicitalea sp., assembly GCA_964500445.1. Lineage (GTDB taxonomy): Bacteria > Bacteroidota > Bacteroidia > Cytophagales > Spirosomataceae > Persicitalea. The sequence continues at coordinate 20,155 of CAZCOG010000017.1, forward strand.
TTAGGGGCGGGCAGTTGCTGGTCAACGGCCAGCCGATTACGATCAAGGGCGTCAACCGCCACGAATTCGATCCCGAAACGGGGCGCGTCATCAGCCGCGAAAGTATGATCCGCGACATCACGCTGATGAAACAGCATAACATCAACGCCGTCCGCACCTCGCACTACCCCAATGTGGAGGAATGGTACGACTTGTGCGACTATTACGGACTGTACGTTGTGGATGAGGCCAATATCGAGAGCCACGAGCTATGGTCCAAGAACGTAATCCTGGCCGATAAACCCGAGTGGAAAACGGCCTTCCTGGCGCGGGGCAAAGCGATGGTCGAGCGCGACAAAAATCACCCTTCGGTTATCATCTGGTCGCTGGGCAATGAAACCGGCAACGGCGAAAACTTCGTCGCGATGGCCGACTACATTCGCCTGGCCGACCCGACCCGGCCTATACATTACGAAGGCCGCGCCAACTACACGCCCACCTCGCTGAGTAGTTTTGACATCATTTCGGTTATGTACCCTTCGGTACAGGATATGATCGAGCTGGTCAAAAAAGACCCAGAGCGCCCGCTGATTGTGTGTGAGTACGCCCACGGTATGGGCAATAGTATCGGGAATTTGCAGGAATACTGGGACGTAATCGAAAAGTACCCTACCATGCAGGGCGGCTTCATCTGGGACTGGGTGGACCAGGGATTGCACGCCAAAACTACCCAGGGCCGTGACTATTGGAACCATATCAACTACATCGACGGAGCCAACGCGGGCGACGGACTGGTAAACCCCGACCGGACACCCCAGCCGGAAATCAATGAGGTCAAGCACGTATATCGGTACGTGAAATTTGAAGTACCTGATTCGATCCAGCCGTCCATAAATCAGCTCAAACTCCGTAACGATTATGATTTTCAGTCGCTAAGTCCTTTCAAATTGGTATGGACGTTACAGGAGAATGGCAAGCCGATTCAGGACGGTACTTTAGATAACCTGACCGCTGCTGCCGGGCAAACGCAGGAAGTGAGCATTCCCTACCAAGTTCCCGCCGATCCATCGCCGGGTGCGGAGTACTTCTTGAACCTGAGCGTGCAGTTGAAAGAAAAAACGTCCTGGGCGGAAGCAGGGCACGAGGTGGCTGGCAGACAGCTGCGAATAATGGTGCCTACGGGTCAGCTGACCGAAATTAGCTACGCCGGCAATACACCGTTACGACTCACACTTACGCGCGGCAAGGGTATCACACTATCGGGCCAGCAATTCTCCGTTAGTTTCGACAAGAAATCCGCCCGCATGAGTTCTTTCCTTTACAAAGGCAAAGAGCTCCTGAAAAGCGGCCTCTACGCCAATTTCATGCGTGTCCCTACTGACAACGACGAAGGCGGCGGGGACAAAAGCTACGCAGCCCGCTGGCGCGCCGCCGGGTTGGATTCCCTGCAATTGATGGGCTCCGACCTGCGGGTCGAGAAAGTGAACGCGCACGTATACAAGGTGAGTCTGATCAAAAGTTTGCAGGGAAAGGCGGGCGGCTTACTGGTAAGTTCGCTCTATACTGTGTACGCCACGGGCGATGTGCACCTACAGACTACCTTTGCGCCCAATGGTACCTGGCCACCATTTGCCAGGATTGGCCTGCAATTTGAGATGCCGCTCAGCTACAGCAAAATACACTGGTACGGCCGCGGGCCCTACGAAACCTACGCTGATCGCAAGAGCAGTGCGAAAGTCGGGTTGTACGGCGGAACCGTGGACGAGCAGCATTTTCCTTACATCATGGCGCAGGAAAATGGCAACAAGACGGACGTCCGCTGGCTGGCCGTGACTAATTCCGATGGGCTGGGACTGCTGGCCATCAGTGATTCAGTGTTCAACGTCAGTGTTCATAATTATACCGATGCTGCCCTGCTGGCCGCCAAAAATCCCGGCGTTCCACTGGCCAAAGACAGCGCGACGGTTGTGAATCTGGATTTGGCGCAGATGGGGCTGGGAGGCGACGATAGCTGGTCGCCGCGCGTCCACGAACCCTATCAGCTTCCCGTGAGGACTTATAATTATTCGTTCCGGCTGCGTCCCATCGATTCAGCGGACGAAGTACCTTCGCTGGTGCGCACGGCCCTTCCGATTTTTGCCAAAACGATGAGTCCGGGCATGGGGACCGAAGCGATGTCGGAAGAGGGCGAAGAGGAGGCCGCAGTCCGGCCTCCCGTGAAGAAAGCGCCGACCCGCTATTACCCTAAAAAGAAGACTTACACGAAACGGAAATAAAAGTTCATCGTCACTGAGTCTTGTAATTAGCAGGATTTGTGAGCGGGTTCAGACGGGTTGGTGTTGGGTTAGAGTTCTTGAAAAAGGACCAGACCGAACGTCTTTTGTACTTGGGTGTGCTTACCCGTACACTCTCTCTGGGGGCGTTGACAGAGCGTGGTACAATACCTACCCGGGAAGAAAACCGCCGCCTGGTCCGAACTTGTTGCATACTTTCAGCCATTTTGGCTTTGTGGGTATGCTTATAATTATGGATCGATACACCGGGATCGACTTTTACCTTGGTTTCGTTCTGGGAAATAGCTTCAAAACCGCCCAGCAGAATCGTGCAAAGCGTTACGAAAAAAGAGCGGCCGATATACATGATAATTGTATTTTTATTTTAAAAAATGATAACTATGCTTGATTTTAGGTAAATATAGCTATCAAGTTTTATAGTTAAAAACAACTATGTATATCACATGAGCCTTCCTCTATTGAAGAATTCAAGGAATAGCGAAGATTAAATACCAGACATTTTCTCAGGCAGAAATTTTGTTTGGTAATACTGAAAGCCAATAGAATTTTCTTCTTGCGAAAAGAATTTACTTATTTCAAAAAAAACTCCACCCATGTCGATCCTTGTCTCTCAACTCACCAAACAGTATGGCTCCCAAAAAGCAATTGACTCGCTCAGTTTCACGCTGAATCCGGGTGAGATTGTGGGTTTTCTAGGTCCCAACGGTGCCGGAAAATCCACAACAATGAAACTACTGACGGGCTACCTGACTCCCACCGAAGGCCGAGCGGTGGTCGACGGACACGACCTGGCAACCGATGCGATGGCCGCCCGGCGCGCCATTGGCTACCTGCCCGAACACAATCCGCTTTATCTGGACATGTACGTGCGGGAGTTCCTGCTTTTTGTGGGAAAATTATACGGCATGAAAGGAAATTCGCTGACCACGCGGGTGACTGAAATGGTACAACTTTGCGGCCTGACGGTGGAACAACACAAGAAAATAGGGCAACTCTCCAAAGGGTACCGTCAGCGCGTCGGACTGGCGCAGGCTCTGTTGCACGACCCCGCCGTGCTAATTCTCGATGAGCCCACTACTGGCCTCGACCCCAATCAACTCACCGAAATTCGCTCGCTAATCCGCACCGCCGGGGCCGACAAAACGGTACTTTTCTCCACCCACATCATGCAGGAAGTAGAAGCCCTCTGCGACCGGGTCATTATTATCAACAAAGGCAAGATCGTGGCCGATAGCCCATTGGCTACGCTGCGGCAGCAAGGAGAGAGTCTGGAAGAAATTTTTCGGGTACTGACGGCTTAGTTTAGGCCTCGTTATTGGTAAGATTTACTTTTAAACTTTTTGGGGATTTTAAAGTAAATTTGAAAAAACTTCGATCTTTCGCTTAGCATGGCTACTATTACCCAACTCTCGCAACTTGACCTTGATGGCACGTATTCCTACGCCGACTATCTGAAATGGGAGTTTCAGGAGCGTGTCGAGCTGCTGCGCGGTAAAATATTTCCAATGTCTCCCGCGCCGAGCGTCCGGCATCAGCAGGTATCCATAAATCTAAGTGGATTATTTTTCTCCTATTTCCGCCATCAGGATTGTCGTTTGTTCGCTGCACCTTTCGATGTCCGGCTGCACAACAGAAAAAAGTCTCTCAAAGCCGATAAAGATATCTTTACGGTAGTACAGCCTGATCTGTGTGTGGTTTGTGATTCGGTCAAGCTGAAAGACAACCAAAGCTGCAACGGGGCGCCTGATCTGGTCGTCGAAATCCTGTCGCCCGGCAATACCAAGCGCGAAATGAAGGACAAGTTCGAGCTCTACGAAGAAGCGGGCGTGCAGGAATATTGGCTGGTGCATCCATTGGACGAGTCGGTGCAGATTTACGTGCTCAACGAAGCCGAGCAGTACATTGGATTACAACCTGCCACCGAAGTGGCGCAGTCGGTAATTTTTTCGGGATTGAGCGTGGACTTGGCGGAGGTGTTTCGTTGATAACGGGAGTTTCTGCCATCGAACGAATCAGGTTAATGACGCAGTAAAATCAAAACCTTTCCTCAAACTACCTGCCAAACCCCATATCCACTCACGACTAGAATCGACACTACACTCAACCAAAAGAAAACATCGTACAGCCGCGATGGCGGCAGTGATTTGGGTAGTTCGCGGTAGCGGTATACCCACGCCACCCACACGATCAGCAGCAGAAGTACCGACGTGGCGACGCCCCCCAGAATCACCATCATCACGGGCGACTGGAAGAACAGGAAGAAGACGCACCAGGCAAAGGGGAATATCCACGAAAAAATGGCAATGGAGCGGCGGCGCTCCTGAACGGTATTAAAAGGTAGCCAACCCAGCTGCCCGAAGGCATCGCCCCACACCCGCGCCCAACTCGCCGTCGCGGTGAAAAGCGTGGAGTACAAAGCGGTAAAAGCTCCCACCAGAAACAGCGTTTCGGCCCAGGGACCGAGGGTTTCGGTGAAGATACGCGAAAGCACACCGATCATCCGGTAGCCCTCGGGTACTTCGCCGCTGCGGTGCAGGACTGCCGCTCCCAGCAGGTAGAAAGCCGCCGTCACGATGGTGTACACAACCATCGAAAGCAGGGCATCAAGGTACATCACGTCGATCCAGCCTTTGGCGCGGGCAGCCCAGGCAGCGCTACCGTCGTTAGGTCCGGCGTATGCCGCGTAGCCTTTCTCGATGCACCAGTAGTTGTAGTACATGATTTCGTCGCCACCCACGCCCGTGATGCCGAACGCCCCGAAAGCGACAAGTACCGCCTCCGGCGGCAGGCTGAAACTCAGCCCTTCCTGAATATCTGCCCAGCGAATGGCGAAAGGCGTTCCCTGCAATAATCCCAAAGAGATAAGTACCACCGACGAGAAAAGTACGATCATCACCAGCGAGCCTTTTTCGATGGGGGCGTAGTACCCCCGGTACACCAGCAGCGCGGTGACAAGTGCCGCCAGCAACGCCCAGATATCCACAGACAATGCGGGCAGCGCCATGTTCAGCACGATGGCCACGCCGCCCACGATACCGCCGACTTGCAGGAGTTTGAGTCCTTGCAGCGACAGCCACAGCCAGATGCTCCAGTGCGCCCGCCCCAGCCGTAAGCCGGGCAGGCGGTTGAAGTTGTGCATCGTGAACGTTCCGGTGTATATGGCATTCTTCCCAAATTCCAGCTGTAGCGTTACCTTGACCAGACAACTTACCAGAATGACCCAAAAAGTTACGAAACCCGCCTTGGCTCCCAGCGTGGTGGTGGCGATCAGTTCGCCGGAGCCGACAATGGCCGCCGACATGATAAAGCCGGGGCCGAGGTACTTTAATTGTCCGGCGATAGATTTTGGCGGGTCGAGCGGTTGCTGCATTTTGGGAATTGGGTTGAATGAAGATCAGACGAAGCGCCCGGTGGCGGCTAAGGGCAAAAGAAAGATCGCATAAGTTGTTACTGATTGATTATGCTATCTTTGAGTTCAGCCGGTTTACTGCCTGCACAAGGCAAGAATTCATTCCGGCACGCGTTTTTAGGCGTAATACAACTCACTTCTGATCTGACCCTGATACTTTTTGAGAAACTTTGTAAAAAGAACCTGGCAAACGGTTAACCGACGCAGTCGCGGGCGTTTCCTTCGATTATTGCTTTTCTTCGGCGGCGCATTTGCGGCCATTATCGTTTCGTTGGGCGTCGCGTTTTATCTTTTCGTGATCATGGGTTTCTTCGGCGATATGCCGTCGCGCCGCGAGTTGCAGGATAAGCGTAACGATACTGCCTCTGAAGTATATTCCGCCGATAGTGTACTGCTGGGGCGGTACTTTCTTTACGACCGCACCAACATCGCCTACCGCGACATTGACACCACGGTTATCGAAGCCCTGGTTGCTACTGAGGACGCCCGTTTCTATAAGCACCACGGTGTCGATTCGCGTAGTCTGGCACGGGTAGTTATCAAAAGTATTTTATTGCAAAAGGAAAGCTCGGGGGGAGGAAGTACCCTCACGCAGCAATTGATTAAGAATCTGTATCCCCGCCGGGATTACTGGATTTTGGATATGCCGATCAATAAAGCGCGGGAAATGGTCCTGGCCCGGCGGTTGGAATCGGTGTACACCAAGCCGGAAATTCTGGAACTGTACCTGAATACTGTTTCCTTCGGTGGGACGATTTTCGGGGTAGAGCGCGCGGCGAAGTACTTTTTCAATACCACCGCCAAGAAACTCAAACCCGAACAAGCCGCCGTACTGGTCGGGATGCTGAAAGCGACTACTTCCTACAACCCAAAAAACCATCCCGAACGCGCCAAGACGCGGCGCAATGTAGTGCTGTCGCAAATGGCCAAGTACGGCTATCTTACGCCCGAGGAGGCGGATTCTTTGAAGAAACTGGCTTTGGTAACCAAAAAGGAAAAAGTCGATAAAAAGAAGGAGGAGCAAAATCTTGCCCCCTATTTTCGTGAGCAACTGCGCGTGGAACTGGCTGAGTGGTGCAGCAATCAGTACAAGCGCAACGGCGATGCCTATAATCTTTACACCGACGGTCTTAAAATATATACCACGCTGGATTCCAAGCTTCAGCGCGAAGCCGAGCGGGCCGTAGCCCGGCGCATGGCCAGTTTGCAAAAGCAGTTCAACGCGCACTGGCAGGGACGCGATCCCTGGGGGCAGGATAAGTCGGTACTACAAAACGCCATGCGCCGCTCGCCGCGCTACCAGCGGATGAAGGCTGCGGGAGCTTCCGATGAAGAAATCGATAAGGCCTTCCAAAAGCGCGTGCCGATGACGCTCTACGGCTGGAACGGCTCCTTCCGCCGCACTATGAGCCCCATGGATTCACTGGCCTATTACGAAAAATTTCTGAACACGGGTATGGTGTCGATGGAGCCCGAAACGGGCTACGTGCGGGCGTGGGTCGGCGGGATCAACCATAACCTGTTCAAGTACGACCACGTCACCTCCAGGCGGCAGGTGGGCTCCACCTTTAAGCCGATTCTGTACGCCGCGGCGCTGGAAAAAGGCGTGCAGCCCTGCAAGTACATCGAAAACAAATTGACGACCTACGAGCAGTTCGAGAACTGGTCGCCGCAGAATGCCGATAACCAGTACGGCGGCCGCTACTCGCTGGAAGGGGCCTTGTCTAACTCGGTCAATACCGTCTCGGCCCAGTTGATCCTGAATGTGGGCGTGCCGTACACTATCCGGCTGGCCCGCGATCTGGGTATTCATAGTGACCTGCCGCCCGTGCCCTCGCTGGCGCTGGGTACGGCGGATATTTCACTGCTCGAGATGGTAGGAGCCTACACCGCCTTTGCCAACGAAGGCCGCATCAGCGAACCAGTGTACGTGACCAAAATTGTGGATCGGAACGGTAAGGCACTCCGCGAAAGCGAACCACAAAGGCGCCGGGAAGTTCTATCACCCGACAACGCGGCCATTATGCTGCATATGATGCAGGCCGTGGTAAATGAAGGCAGCGGGTCTGGTCTCCGCTCCACCTTCGGGCTGTCACTGGACATCGCCGGCAAGACGGGTACTACCCAAAACCAAACCGACGGCTGGTTCATCGGGATCACGCCGGGCCTGGTTACGGGTGTGTGGGTTGGGGGCGAAAGTCCGCTGGTGCGTTTCCGCAGCCTTAGTCTGGGTCAGGGCGCGCGGACGGCTTTGCCAATCTGGGGAGAATTTACTTCGCGCTTGGTCAGGCTGGGGTACTACTCCAATAAAGAACCTTTCGCCCCGTTATCCGAACGCCTAGCGAACCGCTTGAACTGCGCCCCCTACCTCGAAGACGAGCCGACCTTTTTCGATAAGGTTAGGGACGTGCTGCCATTTGATTTTCCTACGAAAGAAGAACGGCAGGAGAGGAAGAAAAGCCGGAAGGAACGCCGGGCGGAAAGACGAGCCGAGCGCAAACGGGATAACTAACAAATAGAGGGGAGGAAGTACGGCAAGAAATTTCTGTACTTTCTTGGCGAGATCAGTATTTTCTGCTGAGGATTACGGTTCTCTTTTTTTATTGCAAACAAGAAAGTACCTCCGTCTGATTCAAGAGCAGCAGGCCGGTTTGCTCTTCGGTGATACCTCTCTCTATTTGGTGGGTAAACATAAGCTTTCCTTTCAGTACGTTGGTTTTGAAGCAATTAAATTGCACACTGGTATTCTTTTCATAAGGAGCTCCCAATTGGACGAGATGGGAAGAAATCAAAAACAGGCTACCTGATTGCCGGATAAGGGTATCGATCACCTGGCGAGCGCACATGAAGGCATCCTGTGGATTGGTCCCTCTAAACAGCTCATCGGCCAGCAAAAAGATCCTTTGTCCCTCCGATATGGCCTGAGCCACTTCCTTGATCCGAATGAGTTCGGTATAAAAATGACTATACCCCAAATCCAGACTATCGCTCAAATGAATGCTTGTCATCAGACGATCGAAAAAACTGAGAGTAGCCGTCCGGGCCGGCACAGGCAATCCCAGGTGAGCCAGATAAAGTACCAGCCCGCAGGTTTTCAAAAAGGTAGTTTTTCCACTCATATTTCCTCCCGTCAGCAGCGTCAGCCGTTGGGGAAAAGCAAGGGAAAAATCGTTGCCTACGGCCACCTCATCACTGAGCAGGGGATGCTTCATATCCATGACGCTGAAAGTTGGTTCCTGAGTTGGAACAAACGACGGGTAGACCCAGCGGGCTGTTTGCAAAAAGCGGGCGATGCCGCAATACGCATCGAGCTGATAAAAAACAGCCAGCACCGCTTTGACCTGGTTTACGTACTTCTGCCTCAAAAAGAAATCGACTTCTATCATCGAAATTCGGTTGAGCTTAGTCGTCAGTGTCGGCTGGGCGTGGTCGAAAAAGTCTCGCAGTACCTTTGCATGTTGTTGCAATTCATGGGGCAGCTGATCGGAGTCACGCCACCAGGCTGTCTTTTCGCCAATCATCCCAAGTACTTTTTGCAGGGCGGTGGTACCTGACAGCAACCTGTAAAAATCATGCGTACTAAACCACCGGTACCACAGGGACAACCGGTAACGATTGAACCAGGTTTTTGCCGAATTCCAGGCCAAGTTGCTATCCAGATGATTGTGTGCCGCGGTTAAATAGCTTTTTGGAACGGTAAACTCTATCTCGGTTAGATTGGCAGAAATATATTGAAGTAGTTTCTGGCGTTGTTGAATTTCCGGTAGGGTACCCAGCGGCGTGCTCAAAAGCAGCTGTATATGGTCCCTACCTGAGTGCGTATAGGCTCGATTGAGTAGATCCAAAACACTGCGTTCGCCCACCTGCCGCGGTAGAATCTGAAGTTCGTGCAGTGTATGGGCAGCAAGGGCTTTCACAAGTCGTTGTTTTTACAAACATAAGCTAATGTCCGGCCGGGCGACTGTTAAAATTTCTTAAAGGCAAGCTTGGACAGCGTATTTCTCTGTTTGGGAGAAGAACGGCGCTTGCGTCGATAGGGTCTTGGTATCGCTGATACACTGGGGTTTTTGTCTGATGGAAAGCACGATAGCCTGAATTTTAGTATATTTACCACCGCACTAGAAGTGTAAACCCATACTTTTCTGAAACTATGCAAGCTGATACGCTTAGAAAGTACCAGACTTTTTTCTACGACGAAAAAGGAAATCCCGTTATGGTACAACTTGATTTGAGAAACAAAGCCGTTCGGGAAGCCTACGAGGATTGGATGGATGCCAGAGAAGCCATGGCGGGGGAAAAAGATTCGAGCCGCTCGTTCGAGGAATTTATTTATGAGTGGAAGTATGACTGATACATTTTTCTATCATTGTTTGCAAATACCTAGCAGTCAGTAATTTAATTCACAACAAAAATCAGTAATTTAGCCCAAAACTAAACCAACCAATACCATCATGGCCCAATACAACCTGAAAATCAATGGCCAAACCTACAAGGCCGACGTCGAGCCGGACACGCCGTTGCTGTGGGTTTTGCGCGACAGCCTCGGGCTGGTCGGCACCAAATACGGCTGCGGCATTGCGCAGTGCGGCGCCTGCACCGTCCACGTCAACGACTCGGCCACGCGTTCCTGCGTGCTGCCCGTGTCAGCCGTCGGCGACTCCAAAGTGACGACCATCGAAGGACTTTCTGAAAAGGGCGATCACCCTGTGCAGCAGGCCTGGAACGAAGTGGATGTGCCGCAGTGCGGCTATTGCCAGGCGGGCCAGATTATGACCGCCGCCGCGCTGCTGAAAAGAAATGCCAAGCCCAGCGACAAGCAAATCGAAAACGCGATGAACGGCAACCTTTGCCGCTGTGGTACCTACCACCGCATCCGCGAAGCCGTGAAAGTAGCCTCCACCAAAACCAACTAAGCCATGCCTAACCTGACCAATACCAACCGACGCGATTTCATGAAGCTGGCGGCCACGGCGGGCGGTGGCGTGCTGCTGGGATTCCACTGGCGCAACGCCGACGCCAAACCCGCTGTCCTCGACGCGGCGGCGGAAGCTGCGGCCCCGAGTATCGAATTCAACAGCTACCTGGCCGTCGCGCCTGATGGCAAAATCACCATTTTCTCGCCCAATCCCGAAGTAGGGCAGGGCATCAAAACCGCCTTCCCGATTGTCGTTGCCGAAGAGCTCGACGTAGACTGGCAGCAGGTACACGTCGCCCAGGCCCCGCTGGACACCGAAAAATTCCAGCGGCAGGTGGCAGGTGGCAGCGGCTCCATTCCGCACTCCTGGAAGCGGCTGCGCCAAGCCGGAGCCACTGCGCGGCAGCTGTTTATCAATACCGCCGCCCAGCGCTGGGGCGTGGCACCCGAGCAATGTACTACCGAAAGCGGCGCGGTGCTGCTCAAAGGCTCCAAAAAGAAACTGACTTACGGCGAACTGGCCGCCGATGCCGCCAAAATGCCCACGCCCACCGACGTACCGCTGAAAGATCCCAAGGATTTTAAGCTGATCGGTTCGACCATTCGTAATGTGGACAATCAGGACATTATTACGGGTAAGCCGCTGTTCGGGCTGGACTTCACCCGCGAGGGCATGTTGTATGCCGTAGTAGAGCGTCCGAAGGCATTTGGTATGAAGCTGAAATCGGTGGATTCCGCTGCGGCCAAGGCTATCCCCGGCATTGTGGACGTGGTGACCTTCGACAATAACGTGGCCGTGGTGGGCAAATCTACCTGGCAGGTAATGAAGGCGCGAAAGGCTTTGAAAATTGATTACGAAAAGGAAGCCGCGCTGGAAAGTACCAGCGACCACGACCGGATTTTCGATGAACTGCTCAACTCGGATAAGAACGAAGTCCGCCGTAAGGAAGGCGACGTGGACAAGGCGTTCAAAAGTGCCGCCAAAGTGGTCAAAAGCGAGTACCAGTGTCCGTTCCTGCCGCACAACCCGCTGGAACCGATGAATTTCTTCGCGCACGTCCGTCCCGACGGCGCCGAGCTCATTGGTCCGACCCAAACGCCGGAACGCGCGCAGGGCGAAGCTGCCAAGTACCTGGGCATCCCCAAGGAAAAAATTACGGTCGAGATGACCCGCATGGGCGGTGGCTTTGGCCGTCGTTTGGCCGCCGACTTCGTGATGGAAGCCGTAAAAGTATCGGCCCTGACCAAAGCACCCATCAAGCTCATCTGGTCGCGGGAGGACGACATGACGGGCGGCGACTACCGTCCGGCGGTGAAGTACCGCTTCGAGGCCGCCCTTGACGACAAAGGAAATATGATCGGTTATAAGTTACGCGGCGCGGGCATCAACGCTGGCAACCCCACCCGGGAGAACAACTTCCCGGCGGGCGCGGTAGATAACCTGCTGATCGACTCCGCCGAACACAAGTCGGCCATCACGACGGGCCCTTGGCGCGCGCCAATCACCAACTTCCTGGCTGCTGCCGAGCAATCGTTCCTGGACGAAGTAGCGCAGGCCGCCGGGAAGGACCCGATCCAGTTTCGCCTTGAGCTGCTGGAAAAAGCCAAAACGGCTCCGGCGGGCGACGTGCGTTACGACGTGGACCGGATGATTGCGGTGACCAAACTCGCCGCCGAAAAATCGAATTGGGGCAAGGACAAAACCAAGAACCAGGGTTTCAGCCTGTACTACTCGCACCTGTCGTACGTGGCGCAGGTCGGTGAGGTCGAGATGAAGGCGGGCAAGCCGGAACTGACCAAGATCATCGCCGCCGTGGATTGCGGCATCGTCATCAACCAGAGCGGTGCCCGGCAGCAGGTGATGGGCGGCGTGGTGGATGGCTTCGGCCACGCCATGTACGGTAGCCTCAGCTTTACCGATGGCGTACCCGACCAGAGCAATTTCAACAAGTACCGCATCATCAGGATGCAGGAAATCCCCGAAGTGGAGGTACATTTCGTGGACAACGGCATCGACCCCACCGGCCTTGGAGAACCCGCCCTGCCCCCCACGGGTGGCGCGGTGGCGAATGCTTTCTTCAAAGCCACGGGCAAGCGGTTGTACAAGCAGCCGTTTGTCGAAGGATGGAGCGCGAAGGTGGAGAGTTGATAGTTTGTTTGACAGTTTAAATGATATAAGCCCGGTCGGTTTGACCGGGCTTTTGTGTATTTTACGCTGGGTTTGAATGATCTCCCGGAGGACTGTGGGGTAGTTGTCATCGGGTGGTCGGTTGCGGGCAATGCTGGGTGGGTTCCAATATTTACACCATCGTTTCCGACATATTTCCCCAGAGTGCGATCGGTATCGGCGGTATGGCGGGTGCCACCGGTGGGGTTTTGTTTGCATTATTCATCGGTCGTACCCTTGATTCTTACAAACAGGTTTCCAACCTGTTTGCGGGATAAAATTTCATATTTATAGATTTGTGGCATATCGTTTCTGGTCGCCTGGCTGACGATTTATTTCATTACTCCGAGGATGAAGCCGCTGGTGGTTTAGTGCTTTTTTTAGATTCCTTTCGGCAACTCCCCACTGCTTTGAGAGCTGCTTCATCAATAATTTTGGTAGGTCTGTTTTCATTAGTTTTAATACAGACTACTTGCGCTTCCCTTTGTGCTGTTGACGTTTAGCGGGGCTCAATTCTATGCCCAAAATAAGTTGCGGGTACTATCTGCCCGGTGCACTGATAATGCAGCGGATTTTGCCCTGGTTAGTTCGCGATTACATGCTTCAGCTCATGGACTTCGAATGGAAATTTTCTTCTCTGCTTTGGGAATTTGTTTGCAAAAGGGATAGCGTTACCCGAAACCAGCCTTCCTTCTCCTCAATCAAGGGCAGGGGGTGGCCCAATATCCGGTATTTATCAGCGATATTGTTGAGACCGACCCCATGGGAATAAACCTGGACGTTTCGGGGCTGCATATTATTTTCGACCACCAGCTGCCCTTGTTCCGTTGTGCGAATGCGGATGGTCAGGGGTTCCTCTGACAGAGCACGGTTATGCTTGACGGCGTTCTCTACTAACAGCTGCAGGGTTAGCGGAGGAATCAGAGCATCTTTGTCAGCACTAGCAATGCTCAGTTCGGGGCAGATGCTGTCACCGAAGCGAGTCCTGAGCAGCCGAAAATAGGATTGGATGAAATCCAGTTCGTTGCTTAGGGGGGTCAATTCCTGATCTGTTGACCGTAGCAGGTAACGGTAGACACTGCTTAACTCTTCAACGTAATCGCTGGCCTGACGTGGGTTCTCGTCAATGAGAGCGATGAGGATGTTGAGTGCATTAAACAAAAAATGCGGGTTTACCTGACTTTGCAGGGCTCGCATCTGCGCTTCAGCATACTGCTGCTTGAGTTGTTGAACTGCAAGGTCGGATTGAAGCTGCTGCCGCAGATACTGTTCCCGTTCGCGAATGAGGTCCTGTTCGGCCCGCGCTTGTTGCTTGGCCCGCTGCTGTTGCCGGTAGGAAAGGCCTAACGACACGCAGGCCATGTCAATGAGGACGCCCAACTGGATGAGAAAACCGGGATGAACTGGTGAGGGCAAATCAGAAAAAGTCGTCACCCTCTCATTATTGCCGTAATGGCTGATGATGAAAACGCCCATGAGTTGGGTAATCAGCAGGACCAGCGAGCCCACTATAAAAAAGCGGGCAAGTATGTCTTTCAATTGGACATGTCTGACCACCGTGTATAGAATCGTCAAATAGACCACCGAAACAATAAGCACCCGAATAATATTGAGTTGGGTTTCATGCCACTGGGTTTGCCAGGCTGACGAGAACAAATTGAAATACACTTCGGGCAAAGCCACAACCACTATCCCTTTCTGTACGATCCGATACCAGCGTAACTGAGTGGGCCGGTTTTTCAATCGCAGGAAGGTAATGGCTATTTCCAGGAACAGCCAGGCGAAAATGTGCGCATTAACGGTTTGCAGGAAGGCCTTGACATGAGGGGGGACCAGGACATTGTCCAGGCCAAACAGGAATAGCCATAAAAGAATGTACAGTGAATAAAGGCCGTAAATCCTTTCCCGGCGCGCGACCCATTGGATTAGGTTAGCTACAAAAATGACCACCGTGGCTCCTACATAGAGCAGCAACCATTGACTGTAGGTAGGCAATAAAGAGGGCATGAGCTGTAAGGTTGGGTACGGGCAAAATTAGATAATTATCACTTTCCCACGAGCGTTTTTTCCCTTTCCAGACACCGTGAACTTTCCCCTAGACGGCACTAGCCCCGATTTTATTATCGCAAACATCAACTGCGAACAAACCAAGAGCAAACTGTATGGTTTGTTCCTCCGCCTAAGGTTCGCAACAAGGCTGATCTGCGGTAGAAAAGACCCCAGCAAGGTAGGGTACTTCTTTGAGAGCTACCCACGGATAAGATATGAGGCATACAGTATTCGATTGGGAAAAGGTATCAAGACCAGCTTTCCTGACTTTCGGTGGGCGTTGGGACGCTAACGGTCGTCGTCCGTTTGGTAGTTTGAATACGGGTGTCGAGTTTCGACTTTTCTCATTGTGACAACTATTAGCCCAAGAGTAGCCGCAGGAGCGGAAAGAGAAACTACTTCCGCCACAGCCCCGGCAATAGTCGGGCGTATAGCAAATGGCGCCAGGTTTTCCACTCGTGGGCACCACCGCCTCCCACGTAGTACTCGTGTTTGATATGGTGTCTTTCCAGAGCCTGATGTAACGCAATGGACCGCTTGCCCATGTCCCGCTCGGCCTCAAGGGTACCCTGGCCCACCAGAAGATAATCGATTTTATCGTTGGTTTTGGGGTCATTCAGAAAATCGGCGAACAGTGTTTCGGTATCCACATCCCCCGCACTAAGGATGCCCAGCGAACCGAAAAGATCCAGATTGCGAAAGCCCACGGTCTGGGTGTGGCGCCCGCCCATCGACAACCCCGCCAAAGCCCGCCCGGACGGTTCCTGGATGGTGTGGTAATGCGCATCGACAAACGGTACAATGTGTTGCCGGAGGTCGGCTTCAAACAGATCGAAAGTCAGGTTTACGTGATTGGGGTGCTGGCGGTGAATCATCTGGTTATTGGGCATGGCAATAATCATAGGAACTGCCTTTTGCTCAGCCAGCAGATTATCCATAATAAAATTAGCTCGTCCCTCGTCAGACCAGTTGGCCGCCAGTTCACCGCTTCCTCCTACCAGATAAAGTACCGGATACGCCTTGGCAGGATCGTAACCGGGTGGCGTATACACGTACATTTCTCGCTCACCGTTCGTCACCGACGAATGGTAGATATACCTGGTAACGGCACCGTGGGGGACGGGTTTGGGATCGTAGTAAGCCGGCGCCTCTCCATGCACTACAAGTACACTATACGGAGGCTGGTCGGCCATTCCTACGAAGCTGTTGTTTGGGTCGGGCACATTTACTCCATCGATGCGTAGTCGGTAAATGTAGAGGTCAGGGGCTAATGGGCCAACGGTAGTTTCCCACAGGCCGCCTTCGCCTTTCTTGAGGGGTACTTTTCCTGCCAGGGGCAGCCCTACCACCGAAACGCTGTCGACGGCCGGAGCCAGCAGTTTGAAAGTGACGGTACGATCGTCATGTACCACGGGCGACACCGTATTTGTGCCATAGGGAGGAGCCAGATTTTCGGTATTCTTGTGGGGGCGCCAGTCGATGTTGACGTGCGCCTGTTGT
This sequence comes from uncultured Persicitalea sp., assembly GCA_964500445.1. GTDB lineage: Bacteria > Bacteroidota > Bacteroidia > Cytophagales > Spirosomataceae > Persicitalea. The sequence goes on from CAZCOG010000017.1 coordinate 36,468, forward strand.
GCCATGCCATCCAGAGTCGGCAGGGTAAGAAGCAGTGCGAAGTCATATATTTTCTTCATCGTTTGTTTGTTGAACAGTTCAAGGCAGATCTATTTCCAAAACGTCCTGAACGGCAAGTTCTACTGATCGCTGAGCCGGGCAGATTTTTCTGACAAGTGGCTGATGCTACCTATCCAGGATGATCAGTCGCCGGTCGCGAACTTTATAGAACTACCCAAAGCCAAACTACTCTCTACTACGCCCGGACCAAAATCTGCTCGGGTTGTCTTTCGAGAGAGTCCTCTCTCTCTTTCGTCAGCCGTCGCTTTTTCAGGTACCTGGCGTAGAGAAGGGCTACGGCAATTGCCGCGAAACCCTGCGCCAGAACCGTGGCCTGCACGCCGATGTAGTGCGATACGGCACCCACCAGCAAACTACCAAGGGGCAATGATCCGGCGAACACCATCACAAAAATGCTCAGTACCCGTCCCCGCAGTTCCTGCGTGACGCTCAACTGGATCAGCGTGTTGCTGATCGTGACGACTGACATCATCCCGAATGCCCCGCAGGTCAGGATGACCAAAGCCAGGTAGTAGTTGGTCATGTAGGAAAACAGCGTGAGCCCGGTCCCGAAAATCAGGGTGTTAATGGCCAATATTTTGGTCAGGTTAGTGCCGGGTTTCAGAGAGGCCAGGAAGATGGCGCCTACAAAGGCACCGAGGCCGATAACGCCGTCGATGACGCCGAGCGTGGAGGCGGTACCCTGAAAAATATCTTTGGCGTACACCGGCGTCAGGGTCGAGTAGGGTAGTACCAATAAGCTCATGATCCCCGCAAAAAGAATGGTACTGCTGATGTCGGGCGTGGCTTTGATGAAAGCAAAGGCTTCGCGGAATTCTCGTTTGATATTCCGGTCGGCTTTCGGTTTGGGCAAAAAAGCGGGTAGTTTCATCAACAGCAAAGAAATGATGACCGGGATAAAGCTCAGGGCATTGAGGCCGAAACAGACCTGATCGCCGAAGGTTTCCAGCGCGAAACCGGCTATCGCCGGACCGAGCAGTTTGGATAGGTTGACCATCGAAGAATTTAGCGCCAGGGCATTGGGCAGATCCCGCTGATCCTCCACCATCGCCTGCACCAGCGACTGCCGGGCCGGCACATCGAACCCGTTAATAATTCCCAGCACCGCGCTCAGGCCGATGATCGACCAAACGGCGTATTGCTGAAAATAAATGACGGCCAGCGTGAGAAGAACAGCCTGGATCAGCGAAAGTACCTGCGTGACCAGCAGTACTTTATAGCGATCGTAACGATCGGCGACGATGCCGCCGAACAGGGAGAATATCGAGGCCGGAAACAGCGTGGCGAAAACCGAAACCCCCAGCATGACCTTGGACTGCGTCAGCGAGTAAACTACCCAGCTTACGGCGGTTTTCTGCATCCAGGTACCGATCAGCGATACAGACTGGCCCATGAAAAACAGCCGGAAATTGCGACTTTTAAAAGAACTGAAAGTGGTGATGGTCATTGGGGTGGATAGTAAAACAGGAGCTACAACGGTTGACCACCCAAAACCCGTACCAGCCCAAGGGGTATAGCCTACACCCGTACGCTTGTCGATACCGGAATAGCCGTAGTTTCAATTTCCACATTTCCCTTCCTGACCCGTACGGGGTACTTTACCAGGCTTTTGGGCGGAGGACCGGCCGCCACCGAGCCATCTTTATAGTACACGCCTCCGTGGCAGGGGCACATGAATAATTCCGAGAATTCCACCCAACGGACAGGGCAACCCAGGTGGGTGCAGTTGATGGAAAATGCCGTGAATTCTGTATCGGAGTCACGGCGTAGCCAGGCTGCGGAGTTACCGGTACTACCCGCCCAGGGGTCGGGGTCGGCATCCTTGTATTTTACTAAGGTAAAACCACCGGGCTTGAAATCTTTGACTGCCCCTACGGTTCGCCATACACGGTACTTTTTCCTGATCCAGGGATTCAGGAGGGCCGCAATCACCGGAACCGAAGCCGCTGCGGCAGCCAGTCCGCCCAGCCCGAAACTGAGCTTTGCCAGAAAAGAACGGCGCTTTACCTGCCCGGCTTCTGATTTTGTTTCACTCATGGCGTAAAATATTTATCCATTTAATGAGAGAAATAACGGAAACTACCCCCCCGATAACGGAAAGGTACTTTGTGGTTGGAATACCCCAGAGAATCAGTACTACACCCAGGGCCAGAAAAAAGGGCCAATAGGTAGGCTGGGGTAGTTTCCGGGGTTCGGCGGGAAGCCAGGGGTGCTTGTCTGTTTCCATGGTTTTTAATTTCAAATACTATGATTGCGCGCTCATTCTGTCATTCAATACTTCCCCTTCTTCAAACCAGCGGTTCAATAAAAACAAAGCTGCCGAAACGTAGATGAAACAGCCCGGCACCCACATCATCAGGCCGCCGATTTGCTGGTCGGATGCGGGGCTAATGCCCCACTGCCGGCGAACCAGATGCATAGCTCCCGTCAGATCGATGGTTGAGGCATATGTCGGATAGAGCAAAGAAGAGGAAAACGTGATGGACAGTCCCAGCAGCGAACAGCCCACGCAGGCCGTGAACAGGTACGCCATGCCCGGCAACGCGGGCAACCGCTGCGCCTTGACCGGCGACAGGATGGGCCAGGCAAACAGCAGTCCGGCGAACAACAGCGAGGCATTCTGAATCCCGTGCAGAAAAGCCCCATACGGCCCGGTGACGAGGCCACATACCGGAATGCCCGAATCCTGCAAAGTGGTAGTGTATATCCCCGGCACGTGCCAAAACCACATGATAGCCACGCCCAGCAGCCAGCATAAGGCCGGCGATAGCCAATAGGTACTTTTGGATTTTGTCAAAAAGCTCCTGAACACCCGTTCCGGAATTCCGGCTAAAAGCAATGGCGGTACGATCAGCAGCAAAATCATGTGCTGCACCATGTGGGCGCTGAACAAGTACCTTTCTCCCAAAAAAGTGAGGGGCGAAGCCAGCGTAAGAACCATCAGTACTATTCCCGCGAAGAAATAGGTACTCTGTCGACTCACAGTAAATCTTGAAAAGTACAGGTACCCGCCCACCAGCAGCAAAGTACCTATGAGTAAAGAGGGCGACCATTGCCAGGTTTCGGTAAGTAGTTGTCGGGTGGTCATAAGATTGGGATTATATACATCACGGTAAAAACAACGAGCCAGACTACATCCACAAAGTGCCAGTACAACTCCGTAGCGGCCACCGCCGCCGAATGCGGACCGGTAAAATCGCCCATCAAAGTCAGGGTAAGTACGATGGACAGCATTAGTAAACCAACAAAAACGTGAAGGGCGTGAAAGCCCGTGAGGGTGAAGAATGCCGAGCCAAAAATATTCCGATCGACCGTAACATCCTCCCGCAACAAATGGGTGTATTCCTGGCCCTGGCCGTACAAAAAGGCTATTCCTAACACCAGCGTAATGAACAGCCCGAAAGCTAAGCGTAGCGGTTTTTCTTTGCTCAGTTCGCGGCGTCCCCACCACAATGTCGCGCTGCTGGCCACGAGCAGGACCGTATACAATCCGGTAGTTTTAACGCTCAGGATTTGGTCGCTCGTGGAAATGACTTCATTCAGATTACGGTAATACACGTAGGTGATGATCAGAGCCAGAAAGAAAAAGGTTTCCGACGCCACAAAAAATTTAATCAGCAGATCGTACTGCCTCAGCGATTTCTCCGGGAGTTCGCGGCGCAACGATACGGACAATGGGGCTGCCGTTGCCGCCAGGCGGCCCGCTTTTGCTTTTTCACCACCTCCCAACAAGCCGTAGCCGACAGCCAGGATGGTATCCCACCATTTTGGTTCGTTAGCTTTCATTTCGTGCCTGTTTTGCATTGTCATTTTTCCAATCCGGGTCTTCGGGATGTTCCAGATCCCAGAGCGGACGCAGGCTGCGCACGGGCGGAACCCGATCAAAGTTTTGCAAACGCGGAGGCGAAGTGGTAGCCCATTCCAAAGTCCAGGCTTGCCAGGGGTTGTCGCCCGCTTGTTTTCCCTTTTTGAGACTTATGAAGATATTCCAAAAGAATACGCCAATCGCCGCGGCCATCAGAAAAGCACCCGCCGAAGAAGCCAGGTTCAACGCTCCGAAATTGGGTAAGTCGGGATAGGTGTAGACCCGCCGGGGCATGCCCATAATGCCCAGCACATGCTGCAACATGAAGGTAAGGTTGAAACCCAAAAAAAACATCCAGAAAAAAATGCGTCCCAATTTCTCGGACAGCATCCGGCCGCTCATTTTAGGAAACCAGTAGAAAATCCCGGCAAAAACACTGTACAAAGTACCTCCCAGGAACACATAATGAATGTGGGCTACCACATAGTAGGTATCGGTCAGTTGCCAGTCGAGAGGCGCAATGGCGAAAGAAATTCCGCTCAATCCCCCAATGGTAAACTCGATGATGAAGGAGGTAGCGAACAGCATCGCCGTGGTGAAGCGGATGGCCCCGCTCCGCATGGTGATAATCCAGTTGAATACCTTGATACCCGTCGGGATACCAATCAGCATACTTCCGGCGGCAAAGAAACCATTGACGGGATTCCCTAAACCGACCGCAAACATATGGTGCGCCCACACGCCAAATGCCAGTAGCGCAATGGCGATCCCCGAACCAATCAGGAAACGGTAGCCGAAAATGGGCTGCCGGGAAAATACGGGGATGATTTCCGAGATCAGACCGAAAGGAGGCAAAGCCAAAATGTACACTTCCGGGTGACCAAACGCCCAGAACAGATGCTGCCACAAAATAGCCGAACCGCCCGAGCCGGGCAAGAAGAAGTGCGCATTCAACTGGCGGTCGATCAGTAACATGGCCAAACCCGCATTGAGCATCGGGAAAGCGGCCAGAATCAGCATCGCCGTGATGAACATCATCCACACAAAAACGGGTAGTCGCCGGAATCCCATCCCCGGAATACGCAACGTCAGAATCGTGACCGCAAAATTCAGGGCGGCCGTTACCGAACCAAGGCCCGTAAGCAGCAGCCCGATACAATAGTAATCTACCCCCTTGGTAGAAGAAAAATTCTTGCTGCTCAGCGGGGCGTAGCTGAACCAACCCGCGTTGGGCGCTCCGCCCCCGTCCAGAAAACTGAAATAGAGAATCAGGCCACCGAGCAGAGTCATCCACAGGCTGAATGCGTTGAGGCGCGGAAAGGCCATTTCGTTGGCCCCGATCATCAAGGGGACAAAATATACCCCCAACCCAATCAGCGTGGGCATCAGTACCAGAAAAATCATGGTGGTGCCGTGCATCGTAAACAGTTGATTGTAGACATCCGGACTGAGAAAGGTATTTTCAGGTACGATCAACTGAATCCGAATCAGCAGAATTTCAATTCCCCCGGCCACGAAGAACAACAGGGCCGTCAGCAAGTACATAACCCCCAGTTGCTTGTGGTCCACCGAAGAAAGCCATTGTAGTAGCCCCCGGTCGGACTTAACCAACGGTAGCGGGATGGTAGGTTCGGGAACTGTTTCCATTCTTTTCATTCAAGACTTTCCAAATAGGCCACCAATGCCTCCACTTCCTGGCTGGTAAAAATAAAATCGGGCATGTGGGCACCGGGTTTAATCTTCTGTGGATCATCGAGCCATCGACCGAGATTTTCGGGCGTGTTTTTCAAAACTCCGGTCAACAGTGTGTTCCGGCTGCCGAGATGCGTCAAGTCAGGGCCGATGGTCGCCTGCGCATCCGTTCCGGCAATAGCGTGGCAATTCGCGCAGGTTTTTTGCTGGAATAAGGCTTCGCCGCTTTTTACGATATTGGTTGTGGCAAGGGTAGCTTTCTGCCTTTGGGCCAATTCCCAATCCGCAAATTCAGTCGGCGGCTGGGCAATGACCTGAATCCGCATCCAGGCGTGCTGGGCACCGCAAAATTCGCTGCACGTGCCCAGGTACCGGCCGGGTTGCCGGGCTTCCATCCACAGCTGATTTGGCTTGCCGGGAATCGCATCCATTTTTCGCCCCAGAGCCGGTACCCACCAATCATGAATCACGTCGGCCGACCGTAGTTCAATCAGTAATCTTTTTCCCGCCGGAATATGAATCTCGTTGGCTGCCACTACGCCCGATCCGGGATAACGCGCCTCCCACCACCACTGATGACCGATAATGATCAGATCAGGCTCTTGCCCCGCCGGACTATCCTGGATGGCAAGCATCGTCCTGATCGTGAGAAAGAAAAAGAGGCCCATCACGCCCGTGACTACCGCCAGTATCGAAACTTCCAGTCCTTTGTGGGTGTGCCGTTGTTCAGGTTCATCCGTTTGTCCGGGTCTTGCCCGATATTTTAGGGAGTAATAAACGACAAGGCCCGTTACCACCAAAAGCACCACCGCCGATGTCCACAGAAAGTAGACGAACAGTTGCCGGATGGCATCACTATCCTGCGAGGCGGTATCGAAAAAAGCTGTCGTCAAAGCAAAAGTCATTTTTCAGGTATCAACTAACCTAAGCACGTTTCTCTATTCGGTTAATAAACAGAGTATGTACTTTATGGAATTTGTTTCCGGGTGTCGGGAAATGACTCATTTACTTTCCAAATCAATGAGCGCGATCCCGATCGAATCGTCCATTTTGCGCCGCAAATGCGCGGGTGACTCAGTCAGAATTACTTCCAGGGCAGGATGCGCGTAGCCTTCCAGCAAATGCCCGCCGTGGGCCGTTCCGTCGGCTTTCCCTACCACAATGTGGGCGTGGACTTTGGGCTTACCTTCGTGCGTGGCGATGTCGCCGGTGAGGGAAAGTACCTCCACTTGCTCGGCAATTTTATTTTTCCGGTAGTCTTTTATGGAGAAATCGAAAAAGCCAGTCACCACGCTGCTGAAAGCACCAATGGCCGTAAACTGACTGGCGTTCAGATTATTCTCTTCGGCGAATTTAGTGATACTTTCGATGGCCTCGTCGCCGCTATCCAGGATGAGGGCAAAAGTTTTCTGCCCGTTGTTATCAATGAGTTGAGATTTCATAGGGTACTTTTATTAGTAAAAAAATAGGTGGCAGCACACGCCAGGATTCCTACACCCAACAGCGCCAGCAAGGGTACTTTGCCGGAATCGGAATTGACCTTTTTATTATAATTCTTTTTTTCGGGAAAAGCACCGCTGGCACCTGCGGGGCCTTCGTGCAGCGCCATCTGGATTACCTGCGCCAGGTGCATTCCGCCCCGTTCGGTTTGTTGCTCGATTTGCTCCCGGCAACTGAATCCATTGGCTATCACCAGCGTGTCATGTTCGGCTTCGCGTACCTTGGGTAGTAGCACCCGCTCCCCTGCCCGAATCGATATGTCGTATTTGTCGGCCGAAAATCCGTAAGAACCCGCCATGCCGCAGCAGCCCGAATCGAGCAGGTCGTATGTGATACCCATCTTTTTGAAAATAGCCATTTCGGCATCCATGTGCATGATGGCCTTATGCTGGCAATGACCGTGCACGACTGCCTTGCGATGAAGCTGGGGCGGAACGTACTGCTGCCGCACCAGATATTCACTCAGTAAAAAAGTGCTATGAGCCAGCCGTTTGGCATCTTCATCGTGCGGAAAAAGATTGATCAGCTCGTCGCGGAAAGCCGCCACGCAACTCGGCTCCAGGCCCACAATGGGAACGCCGTCGCGCAGGTAGGGGCGCAGATGTTCGATGGTTTGCTCCCACAGCCGCTTGGCGGTATCCAGCATTCCGAAATCGTAGAGCGGTCGCCCGCAGCAGAGCGGACACTGCGGAATTTCTACGGTATAGCCCGCCCGCTCCAGTACTTCTACGGCCGCTTTGGCGGCTTCGGGCAACAGGTAGTTATTAAAGGTATCCGGCCACAGCAGTACCCGTTTGGTTGCAAAAGGCTTCTGTTCGGCGTGGATATTCAGTTTTTTGCCATCTCCATTATGGGGGCTATTGGTCGATTCGTAGGTGTCTTCCCGGAAGCGCGGAACGTCCTCGTGATCCAGTTCTTTGTTTTGGTCGCCTTCCGCTGGGCGGGGCGGATCGGGCGGGAAGGTGGTAGTGCGGACACGAAACCAGTCCACGAAACTCTGCTCGGCAAAAGTGGGCATCTTCCGTTGAGTAGCCAGGCCAGCGGCTTTTTTCAAGAGCGTTGCGAAAGGCTCCTTTTGCGTGAAAAAATTGGCAATCGGGGCGATGGGCCTGGCCAGGCGGGCCCACCAGTAAATCAGGCCCATCGTATAGGCGGGCATGGGTCGAAGCTTTCCCTCGTAATAGTGGGCCAGAAACTCAGCTTTGTAAGTGGCCATGTCTACATTGACAGGGCACTCATTTTTGCAGGCTTTACAGGCCAGGCAAAGTTCCAGCGACTCCTTGACGTGTTCGTCATTCCAGCCATCGGACAGTACATCGCCGCGCAGCATTTCGAAGAGCAACCGCGAACGCCCCCGCGTGGAGTCTTCCTCTTCGCGGGTCACCATGTAGCTGGGACACATCGTACCACCTTCATCGCTGCGGCACTTCCCTACACCCACGCAGCGCGCGGCCGCGTTGGCAAAAGAAAACTGGTCTTCGGGAAACTGGAAATAGGTTTTCTCCTCCTTGGGGACATAGTCGGGACCCATCCGCAAGTTTTCGTCGGGCTGGTAGGGCTCTACTACCTTGTGAGGGTTCATCCGGTTCTGCGGGTCCCACAGGCCTTTGAATTCGCCAAAGGCCTGCACCAGTTCATCGCCGTACATGATAGGCAGCAACGAAGCCCGCGCCTGACCGTCGCCGTGCTCGCCGGAAAGCGAACCGCCATACTTGACCACCAGGTGGGCGGCCCGCTTCAGGAACTCTTTCCACTGTTGTACACCCTGCGTAGTGGTAAGGTCAAAATCAATGCGGCAGTGAATGCAACCCTGGCCAAAATGACCGTACAGCGAACAGTCATACCCAAACTCGTCGAGCAGGTCACGGAAGTCGCGCAGGTACTTGCCGACGTTCTCAGGCGCTACGGCGGCGTCTTCCCAGCCGGGATGCGTGGGGGACATGCCCGGCACGTGGGCCGTTGCACCCAGACCTGACTCGCGGACGTTCCACAGGTGCTTCTTTTCCCATTCTTTGGTGTAAAGCTTCATGGAGGGAGCGTCTTCCTTATCTTTTAGATCGTCCATGAGTTTTCGGGCCTGCGCCTCGGCAGACTCTTTGGTATCCCCTCCGAATTCCACAAACAGGAACCCTTTCCCTTCCGGCAGCATGTTGATGTCCTTGGGGTGCATCCCTTTTTTCTCCATGTAGCCGATCAGCTTGTGGTCGATGCCTTCGCAACCCGTCGGTTTGTGCTTCATGATTTCCTGGACGTGGTCACCTGCCTCGTAGGCGCTCGGATAGCCAAGTACCACCAATACTCTCTCTTTTATATAGTGTTGCAGTTTTACCTTGGCCGAAAGAATCACCACGCAGGTACCCTCCGAACCTACCAAAGCCTGCGCCACGTTGAAATCATGTTCGGGCAGCAGGAAATCCAGATTGAAACCCGAAACCCGGCGCGGAATCTGGGGGTACTTTTCACGAATTAGTTTGGCATAGCGGTCACGAATGGCTTTCAGACCTGCGTAAATCTCGCCCCGCCGGCCTCCTTCTTTTATTATTTTATATAATTCCTCTTCAGAAGTAGCACCCACCGTCATCCGGATGCCATCGTAGGCCACAATATCCAGCGATTCTACCTGATGCACGGTCAACGGACCGTGGCCGTAGAATTCGGCCATTACCGAGTGGATACCGCAGGAATTGTTGCCGATCATGCCACCCAGCGTGTTGTACTTATGCGTGGCCGGATCAGGTCCGTAGGTTAGGTTGTACTTTTCCTGAGCTTCAAAACGCAATGTGTCCAGAATGCAGCCAGGCTGCACCACGGCGGTTTGTGACGAAGCATCGATATGCAGCACCTTGTCCATGTACTTGGAAAAATCCATAATCACCGCCACGTTGCAGGTCTGCCCGGCCAGGCTGGTGCCGCCTCCCCGGGAGGTAATCGGCGCGCCATATTTATGACACAGCCGAACGATCGCCAGCACATCCTCTTCGTCTTTGGGCAAAACTACCCCGATGGGTACTTGCCGGTAATTGGAGGCATCGGTAGAATACGTGGCCCGGCTCCCGTGATCGAAGCGTACTTCGCCGCGTATTGCCTTGCGTAGTGCGGCAGCCAGTTCCTGGGCGTAGGGTGGAAGGTTGGAACCGAGATCGTCTTTCAGCCTGACGGTCTTCATGCCCTCGTAGTGCGTGTATTTTTTTTCGTATTCTACCGGAGGTAGAGTAAAGGTGGCATCGCTTTGTTCGTTTTTCATAACTTAAATCTCTCTGCGTCTTTCTTTTTAAACTTCAAGCCCAATCCGGGTCTCGTTAAATCGGCGATCATTTTCCCATTTTTGGGTTCAGCCACACCATCAAAAAACATTTTCTCAATCCTGACGTGATCATAAAAGTATTCGGCGATATAAAAGTCGGGTACTGATAAAGCGGGGTGCAAATGCAACGCCGGGGCACAATGGGACGAAAAAGGCAAATGGTGGGCTTCGCAGACGGTGGCAGCTTTCAGAAATCCGGTAATCCCACCGCAACGGGTGGCATCGGCCTGCAAAATATCCACGGCTCCGGCATCCAGCATTCTTTCGAAATACGTCAGATTGAATCCGTACTCTCCAGCGGCGATATTCATAGCAGGGGGCGCGTGCTGGCGGATAAAATGCAGTCCGGCCAAATCGTCGGAAGAAACGGGTTCCTCAAACCAGGATACGCCCAGAGCAGCAAACTCGTGCGCTTTTTCGATAGCTTGTTTGACAGAGTAGCCTCCGTTGGCATCTACGAAAAGGGTAGTTTTATCGCCAATGGCTTCTTTGGCGGCTCGGGCTCTTTCGATATCCTTATCCGGCTCCCGGCCTACTTTCATTTTTACATAAGCTATTCCCTTGTCCGCCCAGCCTCCCAGTTGCTCCTGCAGACGACCGATGGAATAGGAGGTAAAACCACCGCTTCCGTACACCAATATTTCCGGTTTCGCCATTCCTAACAAAACAGCCAACGGCTGACCCAGTAGTTTGGCCTTCAAATCCCAGAGCGCCACATCTATTGCCGCAATTCCCATGTGAGTCAGACCCGAATTTCCATTATTACGGATGTGACCAACCATTTTTTGCCAGATGGCCGGAATGTTCATGGCATTTTCTCCTTCAATTACCCCTCGCAGGGTTTTGTCGATCAGCGTGGCGACCGAAGCATCGGCGTAGGTGTAGCCCATCCCGGTTTTTTCTCCGGCCTCCAGTTCCACAAGTACCACTGTCGTGCTGTCCCACTGCAAAGTACCGTCAGATTCCGGACCGTCGGTTGGGATGGTATAGGCAGATACCGTTAGTTTTTTGATGGGAAAGTCCATAGTCAATGTCGGAATTAGTGAATGCCGGAACAGGCTCTCGCCAGTTAATTCTGACATTCACTAATTCAAAAATTACTCATCGTCCAGTCCCAGTTTGTGGCTGACCACACCGCCTACCTCGGCCACAACGCCCTTGACGGCTTCCTTGAAGGCACCGACCCGCTTGGGGTCGCCACCTTGCAGCATAGCGTAGGTGAAGTTTTTGGCTTGTTTAAAAGAAATATGCGGCGGCAGCGGGGGTACATTGGGATCGGTCAGGATATCCAGGACTACCGGTAGTTTGGCGGCGAAGGCTTCCTTCCAGGCATCTTCCAGTCGATCGGGATCGTCAACCCGGATTCCGTGAAGCCCCAGTGTCTGGGCATAAGCCGCGTAATTCATGGGCTCTATTTTCTGGGAAGTATCGTAACGCGGATTGCCATCCTCAATACGCATTTCCCACGAAACCTGCGCCAGGTCGTCGTTGTGAAGTACCAGCACAATAAAGGTAGGATTACTCCACGACTGCCAGTAGCGCTTTACGGTGATCAGGCCATTCATGCCAAGCATCTGCATGGCTCCATCGCCGATGGTACAGACGACCGGACGATCCGGGAAAGCAAATTTGGCGGCGATGGCGTAAGGCATGGCCGCCAGCATAGTCGCCAGCCGACCGGAGAGATTACCCATCATACCGCGCTTCAGATGAACGTGGTGGCCGTACCAGTCGGCGGTACTACCCGCATCGGCAGTGATGATGCTGTTATCGGGTAGTTGTTTGTTCATTTCGTAGAAAGCGCGGCGTGGGTTGATAGGATCGGCCGATACCATCGCTTCTTTTTCGTTGATCTCATTCCACTCTTTCATGTTTTCAATGATTTCCTCCTGCCAGCTGAGATCTTCCTTTTGTTGCAGAAGCGGCAGAAGCGCTTCAAGAGTCGCTTTGGAGTCGCCCCAGAGGTTCAGTTCCATGGGGTAGCGCAGCGAAAGATGACGAGGCAGCAAATCGATCTGAATGCCCCGCGCCTGTCCGGTTTTGGGCATAAATTCACCGTAGGGAAAGTTGCTTCCTACCATCAGCAGGGTATCACATTCCATCATCATGTCGTAGCTGGGCTTGGTGCCCAGCAAACCGAGGTGATGGGTATGAAATGGTACATCGGCCGGAACGGCGGCCTTTCCCAGCAGTGCGGTTATGATCCCGGCACCGGTTTTCCGGGCGACTTCGATGATTTCATCCGTGGCATTCAGAGCGCCCTGGCCTACCAGCATTGCTACCTTTTGGCCCGAATTAAGGATTTTTGCTGCTTTCTGGAGTTCGTCCAACGGTGGTGTGATGCGGGTCGAAGCGTGGCCTACACCCGTTCGCGAAACGAAGTGCTCCTGCGTCGGTTCCTCGAAGTCGGCCTTCTGAATGTCGTTGGGTAGAATGACGACGCAGGGCCGCAACGTAGCTTTGGCGATCCGGAAAGCGCGGTCGATCACCAGTTGCGCCTGCATGGGCGTACTGACGGTTTTGACAAATTCGGCTACGTCGGCAAAGGTAGTTTCCAGATTATTCTCCTGCTGGAAATCACTGCCCAGAGCTACCCGCGCCTGCTGCCCGACGATAGCCACCACGGGCTGGTTGTCCATTTTAGCGTCGTACAATCCGTTAATAAGGTGCATTGCGCCCGGTCCGGAGGTGGCTACACAGACGCCCACTTCACCCGTAAATTTGGCGTGGGCCACGGCCATCAGGGCGGCCATTTCTTCGTGGGTGGGGCGGATGAGCTGCAGGGGCTTCTCTTCTTTTTCGGCCTTTTCCAAAGCACCGAAAAAGCCACCGATTCCATCGCCGGGGTAGCCATAAATACGGTGGACTCCCCATTCGATCATTCGGTCTATTATAAAATCGCTTACGTCTCTTGCCATGGTTTAGGAAAATTTGTGGACAAATAATTTCTTAGTGAAAGCCCCAAAAAACTACACCAAAGGAAAGCTGTTTCTGAACCGAAGAACTCGATTCAAAGCAGCGGGATTTGCCGTTAAAACGCCCTGGAATTAGCGTTGAGGGTAGTTTATTGTAAATCCTGACGGATTTTTTACACAAAGTACACGCGGCTGATCAGACGAAGTTTTAATGGAATTTTAATAGTACAGGGCGGTGACACTCGCTACTTTATCCGGGCAGCGGATGTTCTTTCCCCACTTTGTTCAGGCTGGCGCGATTGGAGAAAATCGACGAGCGCAGCCAATTCCTGCTTTGAAAGTGATCCGCCAAAAGCGGGCATATTGTAGCCCCCATTGACGATGCGGATGGTCATCTGTTCGGGCGTGAGGCGGGCGGCAACTTCCGTCAGGTCGGGGCCCCGAGTCCCGCCCTTTCCTTCCATTTGGTGGCAGTACTGGCATCCCTTTTCGTAGAACACAGTGTACCCGAGCGCCATTTCCGGGGAAGAGACGTGCAACTTAGCCATTGCCACCCGCTCAGTTTTGAAATCGGGCGCCCAGGGAGCTTCCAATCCCATGTAGGTAAGGGATATGATAGTGGCCAGGGTAAGGATCACACCGGCCACGGCCCAGGGGCGGCGAATGGGAGAACGCTCTCCGCCCAGCGAGATAAAAGGAATGGCAAATAGTAAGCCGAATAGTACCGTAGGCATCAGAAACATCACGTATGACTCCCATTCGTAAGGCATCAAAGCGTAGAGAGCCTCGGGCCAGAGGAGAAACCAGTCGGGGTGCGGTTTGACATCGACATTGGTGGGGTCAGCCGGGCCCACCAACTCGGGCGCGCCTACCCAAAGGGCCAGAGCAACCAATATGAGGATAACGACTACGCTGAACACCACATCGCGCCAGGCCGCATCCGGCCAGAAAGGGACGCCCTTTTTGTCCATCAACTCTTTATACCACTGCCGATAGGTCTTTTTATCTACGGGCCTCCCGGCCTTGGCGGGCTCAGATATGCCATTTCTGATTACCAGATACAGATGGAAGCCCACGATACCGAAAATGAGCGCGGGCGTGATGAATACATGGTAGTTGAAAAACCGCATGAGGGTATGGCCCCCGATCGTATCGCCGCCAAAGATAAAATACGCCAGCGCGGGACCGATCAACGGAAAGCGGGCCAACTGCTCGGCACCGACCAGCGTAGACCAGATACCGTTGCTATCCCAGCGCAGGAGTTGGCCGGTAAAGGCCATAACTACCGTCAGAATGAAGAGTAAAACACCCGTGATCCAGTTCATTTCGCGGGGAAACTTGTAGGAGGCTGTCAGGTAGACCCTGATCATGTGGATGCCGATCATGACGATCATCCCGCAGGCACCCATGTAATGCAGCCCACGCAGGAAAGCACCCAGTGGAGCCTGATAGGTAATATATTGGAGCGATTGGTAGGCTTCCCCGGAAGTGGGTTGATAGAGCAAAGCCAACCCTACCCCCGTAAATACCTGAAGCAAAAAACAGAAAAGTGTGGCACTCCCGAATACGTACGCCCACTTGGAGCCGGGCGGTACTTTATGCTTCGCCAGCGGCCCAATAGCTGCCGAAAGTCCGGTCCGGTCGTCAATCCAGCGCCAAAGATTTTTTAACATTTCAGGAGTGGGTAGAAGTGAACAAGCACAGGAGCTACAATCGGACAAAAATGAAAAAAGTCGTGCCCCGGCGGTTTGAACCGAGCTTCTGTCGCTCCGCATTTACACCCGGAAAGTACGCATCAGCGATATGAGCTGGGTACGACTTCTGACCTCAGTTTTCTGATAAATCCGGTGCGTGTGGTCTTTGATGGTCTGCACGGTCACGAAGAGGGCTTCCGCAATCTCTTTATTGGTCTTACCTAGATAAATCTCCTGGATAATCTCCCGTTCGCGGGGGGTAATCTCGTACTTTTCTACGAACAATTCCAGCGAGGGTTCCTTGGCCGGAAACATCTCCGCGCGGGAAGGCGCAGCTTCGGGTAGTTTGGCCCGGTAGATGTAAAAAACGGCCAAGAATGTATGGCTCAGGAAGTACAGGAAAATAAAAAGCAGTTCAAAAGGCAGGTAATGACTGGATGGCACGAACAGAAGTAAATGAACAGCGCCAACGACAAAGGCTAGTCCCGCTAGCGTAAGCCGTGGCCGAAAATCGAGGTCTTTGGCTTGTCCCAGCGCTAACGAGGTACTTACCCCGATCATAAGAACCAGCACAAACCCGGCGTAAATCTGATTGACCGTCCAGGTACTTTCCGCGCCAAAGTACCCCAATACTGCCGCAGCGAACGAAGCAATCAGGAGAGAGAGTGTAAGACTGCGGCGGCTTGGTTTCAGGATGTGAACTACCCACAAAACGAGCATAACCATCCCGGCCAGCAGAAAGGGGACGCTGAGGAGCGTCAGAAAACGCGAGAGCGGTAGGCGGCTGGCGGGTGGTATAATCGGGAAATACAATTCACGCAGCAGCAGCCGACTCCACAGCGCGTAGAAACCAAAGGTATAAGTCAGGATCAGGTAGTAGCGCAGGTACCGCATGGGCAGGTACTGACCATATTCTTTCCGACGAAACAACACCAGCATCCCGCCCGCCGTGAGGCCCAGGCAAAATATGAAGCAAATCCAACTGAGGAGCGGGGTTATCGACATACCGTAATAAAAGTTGACACGCCCCAAAAATACCCGACAAAGGTAGTTTTAGACCCCTACTTTGGTAGTATTTTTCAAAATCACTACCAAAGTAGCTACTCATAGACAAGGGTTTACCTTACTTTTGAATCATTCGGAAATTACTGAACCTATCTAACAAAAACCATGGAAAATATCCCCCTTTTAGTTCCCCCCACCGTCAACAGCAGCCTGTCGTTTGGCTGGGAGAAAATGAAGCAGTACTTCCTGCCCCTGCTGCTGGTAGTACTGGTCATCGCCATCGTCAATATGCCGCTCGATAGTATGCGGGAGACTTTGAAAGATACTGAAGAAACACTTTTATTGAAGGACAAGGTGATGTTGCAAGTCCTGTCGGCAGCGTACTGGCTTCTGCTGCTGCCTGCCTTTGAATACAGTGCCGATCTGATGTTCATCCAGGCTATCCGCAACCAGAAACTCGACTTCAAGGACCTTCTCGCCGGCTTTCGAAACTACCTCAATGTCGTGCTGTCGCATCTGCTGGTCGCGGCGCTGGTGGGGATCGCCTTCATTGCCCTGATTCTGCCCGGAATTTTTGTCGCCTGTCGGCTGGCTTTTGTTTCTTATCTGGTGATGGACAAAGGCCTGGAACCCATCGAGGCCGTAGAAACCAGTTGGCGCATGACCCGCAAACACGGCTGGAAAATATTCGGTCTCGGATGTATGTCGATCCTCATCGGTTTGGGAGGGCTACTGTTGCTCGTCGTGGGGCTGATCCCGGCAATTATCTGGATCAAGGCCTCCTTCGCCTCACTTTACGAAGCGATACTGGTTGAGAATGAGGGGGAGTAAGCGAAGGGCTGGCAGTAAAATATCTTTTAAGAAGGTGCAAAATTTCAAGTAGCGATTACAACCATTTTTACTTTTTAGCTATCCAGGGAAGATAAGATAGATATAACCGCAACCTTTTTTCCTATAAACAATGAAAAACCTTCTACTGATTTTACTGCAACTACCACTCTTTGTTTGTTACGGACAGAAGACAGAAATTTCTGTTCAGGCAAACTCAGGTCTTTCATTCTATAGAGGTAAATCTGCTACCTCGACGCCAACTGCTTATACAACTGACGTTGGTCCCCCATTTTTTTATGTCAGTTCGCCCTACAGCAAAAAAAGTAATTTTCCTTATGGCCTGGCCCTGCAAGTACAACGCGTATCGAGTAAGAATTTGCTTTATGGGATAAAGCTAGGGTACGACAGATTCTCGACTGTTTCGCACTTAGATCGTTACGGAGGAGCATGGGGGGGAATGGTGATGGTCGAAAACGGGAGGGTTAACCTTCAAAACGATTTGTTACAGGCCAATCCCTATTTCGGTTATCGTTTGTTTAAACAAAATGTCCGTTTGGATATAACGGCTGGCGTCAATGTTGGCTCGATATTGAAAAGTACCTATACTGTCAATTTTGATGATAAACCCAATTTTTTTGATAGAGATATTGCCGACAATGAGCATATTAATACTGAAATTGATCTTGGTCCGACCCTCGGCTTAGCTGCGGAGTACCAGAAAGTAGGCGTATTCGTCTCTTACTCCCATGGCGTAGTCAACTACATGAAAAATCTGAACTACTATCCCGATGCCCGGGTGTACTCGCGTTATGTGCGATTGGGAGTTTCTTACCGGCTTTGGTAACGAAATAGTAAACTTACTCCGGTGCTTCAAGTTTTTCCGTCGTCGCTACCGGAACGCCAAAATCCGGGGTGCCGTCGGCGTTCCAGCCGAAGGGCTGCATGCGTGGGTTTCGTTCCCGGCAGGCCTTATTAGCCACGGATTTGGCATGGTAGACCAGCCAGTTCTGGCCATTTTTTGTTTTGAAAAAACCATTATGACCCGGTCCGTACACACCATTCGCAACCGATTTTTCAAACACGGGTTTGGGTGTCTTGGTCCAGGCAGCGGCATTCATCGGATCGGCATCGGAGGGAGCCGTAAGTAGTCCAAGCGCATAATCATCGTCCCAGCAGGCGGAGGCTGAGTACACGATACAGAGTGGGCTGCCAGCGTCACGTTGCAGAAATTCGGGACCTTCGCAGATTTCGCGCCCATCGTATTTCTCCCAGTCGTGGGTAGGGCGGGCGATGGTCACCTCCGGCCCGGTGAGGGTCCAGGGATTTTGCATCTTTACGATATTCAGCACGCTCTGCGGGCCATCATAGGCCGAGTACAGAAAGTACCGCCGTCCTTCGTGTGTCATGATCGACCCGTCCAGACCCGTAAATTTTGTGTTTACTTTCCCCTTGTCTGTCCATTCTCCCTGCAACGGATCGGCGGCAGTATTTTCCAGCACAAACACATACCGATTCATATCGCCGGGCCGGGCCTGGTCGGTGGCGGTGTAGTAGAGGTACCATTTGCCATCCAGGCGGTGGAGTTCGGGCGCCCAGATGTCTTTTGAGTTGGGGCCGGTAGCAGGCGGAGTCCATACAGTTTTCGGTTCTGTTTCGGGGAGCTCTGCCAAATTCCGGGTCTTATACAGGATCAGTCTATTCCCGACGGTATTGGTATAATAAAAGTACCCCCCTTCGTAGGTCACCCACGGATCGGCCCCGTTGGGCAAGAGCGGATTGGTGAAGGTTTGGGCAAAGCTTTGGCCTGTATAAAGCAGTAAAACTACCAGTAGTTTATGTAGCATGGTTTCGTGTTCATTTAACAGTCTTTCTTCCGCAGTTTCTGAGTACTCGAAAGTGCAAAACTACTCTTTCCAACAACAGCGCTGGCAGAAAGGATAGTGAATCAAAAAAGGCATGAAGCAGATTTCGGCGGAGATGCCATTGGTATGAACGGCTAATTGATCGAAGGGTAAAGTAGTAAGCTCGGGTAGTGCTGCCGAGTGTCGCATACCCAGCATCCCGTCTAAGACTATTTGCAGCGAAGTTCTCTGAGCGCTTAAACTCATAAGTACTGAGTTGAGTAAATTTTCAGGAAAAGAGTTCAGCGGGTACTTTTCTCCTAATTTCAGGCAAAAAACAGGTTTGCTAAAAAGATCTGGCCACACTTGCTCTGCACACTTCAAGGGGAGCAGCCACCATTTTTGAATCAGGCAAGGTGCAGGCCGTAGAGAGCCAGTTCTCTTTCAACGCCTGGTAGACAATGTATTCTCAAATAAGCGAACCCCAGCTTTTCCAGCAGGCGGATGGATCGGGCGTTCTCAGGGTTTACAATCCCGTACAACTGCGTAACAGAAAGCTTCTCGGCGGCGTACGTGCGGGTAGCCGCCGCTATTTCGAAAGCATAGCCCGCGCCGGCAAAATCAGGCAAAAGCGCGTACCCCAGGTCGGGATGATCGAGATTGCTGCGCTGGAGAAGGCCGCACAGACCGATTTCCCGATCATCTTCCTTTCTTTCTATCACGCAAAGCCCATACCCGAACTCCCGGTAGCTTTTGAGGGGGCCGTCTTCAAGGTATACCCGGGCCTGGGCCTCCGTTCTGACATTCCGGTCGCCAATGAATTCCAGCCAGCCGGGGCTGTTCAGGAGCTCGATGACAAAGGCCGTGTCGTCGAGCGTCAATTCCCGCAGACGCAATCGGTCCGTTTCAAGCAGGTACTTCATGGTTGATTTTTTAATGGTGCACGGCCCAGCGGGGAAGACCTGCGGCGGATTTTCCCGATGCTGAAAGGAAAGTAAAAGTACATTAAGCTATTCCCGAGTGCAAATCGGAGTTAGCGAAGAGGCAAAGGAAAGAATGGTGCAATCAGCCTTGGAGACAGACTTGTTTATCGCCGATCTGGTGAATCGCCTCGACTCTCTTGATTAATTTGGAACCTTAGCCAGCAGGAAAAGAGCTGTTGCAGAAGAAATTCTGTGCCTGATTATTCCGGTGGTTTTAGCAGAATAGTCAGACACAGAATGCTAATAGTGTATAATCACAGATTGATTGACAGACGTTTTCAAGAAACGGGTCAGTAACCAGGGTTTTGCTTTAATTGAGGCGAAGCATTGAGGACATTCTGACCGATCGGGAAGATGTTCGTATGGTCATCCGGATCAGGCTGTTTATCCCACCAGGTACCAGTACTGAAAACGCCCCACCGAACCATATCCGTTCTTCTTCGGCCTTCTGCCAGAAACTCTCGTCCCCACTCATCGAGTATTTCCTGGTCGGTCAGCTGGCTGCCGTCTGGTTTATATAGACTGGGGGAACCCGCCGGATAATACCGTTTTCGGACTGCGTTGAGAAGTACCGCTGCCCCGGCTTTATCATTGGCTCTGTATTTACATTCAGCCAGGGAGTAGTAAATCTCGGCGAAACGTACTTCTGCGTAGGCCGAAGATATCTTGTTTGGATCTTCACTGGGGTAGTAGGGATACTTGACGGGAAAAATACCCGAATTGTTATCCGCATTGTTCATGTTGGATTCTTTGTCGGCTATCTTGGTACCAGGCTTGGCATCCAGAAACTTTCCAACCCGATCGCGAAAGTACAGGGGGTAAGGGCCTTTGAAACCTCGTACGGTATCAACTTTCCCCGCCGAATTGACGTAAGGCAGGTAACCGTACAGAAACATTCCTTCTCTTTTACTATTGCCCAGATTCTTATATTTCTTCAGGCGAACATCATCCGGGTACTTCTGGAATTTTACGAAAGGTTTGCCCAATGAAAAGCTGTATTCGACGCTGTCTACATCGCGGCCCGGCTGCATGGCGTACTTGGGATTGGCGTTGCCAAAATCGGTGAACCCAAAGTAGCTGGGTGCGAGATTGGGTAACATCCAGAAATACATGCCGCTGTCGTACTGCCAGTGCGTCAACCCGAAACTACCGGGGAAACCAAAAATAGTTTCTTTGGAAGTGGGGTTGGTATAGTCAAATGGGGCATCCCAACGCTCTTCCAGCTTATAATCGCCGTACTTACCATCGATAATTTCCTGGGCGATCTTGGCACAATCCGCAAAGCGGTCTGTGCCGGTGTACACTTTGGCGTTCAGGTACAGGCGTACCAGCAGAGAGGCCGCTCCGCCCTGGGTCCAGCGCCCCACCACATTATCACCCAGCGTGGTGTTTGTTGATAGTTTGGGCAGAGCATCCTTAAGCTCCTGCTCAATAAAATTGAACGCTTCCTGAGGGGGGACCTGCAGGCCACCTTCAGTCTGTCCTTTTACTTTGGTAACGATCACAATATTCCGGTAAAAGTCCAGCAGACGAATGTTCAGCCAAGCACGGAGTACTTTCAGCTCGGCGATCATACCATCCAGTTCCTGGCGGGTCATATCAAACCTGGAAGGATCGGTAATGCCCTGAAGATCTTCGAGTGAGTTGGTAGCTAATGTTACGCCGCCATACAGCGCATTCCAGGGATCGTTGGTAAAACCGTCGTTGGGCGTCCAGGTGTGGTAATGAACCCGCTGAAACTGTCCGCCGTCAAACCAGTCGCCCTGGCGATTTGGGGTCATCATTTCATCGGAGCTGTCCTCCTGAAGCATGAAGGTATTTCCGCCTTGAATGCTCCAGTAGCTGTGCTCAAAGGCCCTCAGAAAGTCTCGTATTACATCCTCGCGGGTCTGTAAAAAGTTCTCGGAGGTGATACGATCGTATAAAACTTCGTCCAGGTCGGTGCAGCCAACTGTTACGGATAAGAAGGCACAGGCGGCAAACCGATATAGGTACTTTAAATTCATTTTCATTATGGCAAGTGTTGTGGTATTTTCAAAAATTATAACGTAAGCTGTAAGCCCACCAGGAGCTGGGTGGTGGAAGGGTAATAAGACAAAGAGTTGTTCACGCCGGGATACAGCCCGTTGACCTGAACAAGATCCGGGTCACCCCCGGTGTATTTGGTGAATGTGGCCAGGTTCCGGCTGGTGGCATAAATGCGTACCGACTGCATGAATTTAACCTTCAACGGTTGGGTATAGCTCAGGGTAACATTGTCGACCTTCAAAAAGCCCCCCGGTTCCAGGAAATAGTCAGACAGGGAAGAGTAGGTGGTTGGGCTGGTCAGCTTCGAGTACTTTCCTCCGTCGTAGGCCGAGGATAGTACATTGGCATTTTCCTGGGTAGCCGGCGTGCCCAGATAAAAGGCATAGGTGTTAAACAGTTTGTAATCAAAGGCACCCCGCAGGAATACGCTCAAATCCCACTTTCTATAATTGAAGGTATTGGAAATCCCCAGCGTGAATTTGGGTAGACCGTTTCCGATGAATTGCCGGTCATCGTTATTGGCTTGGTTTGCAGGAATAATGTCGCCGTCTTTGTTATAAACCAGCAGTGCACCGCTCTCATTTACCCCGGCGGACTTCAGCGCGTAAAAGCTTCCGATTCTTTTGTTCTCTTGCAGACGCTGGATGTTACCCGGACTTCCCGGGGCGGGCATTCCTACGACATCAATGTAACTCTGACCTTTGAAAAGTTCATTGGAAAACGAGACAAATTTATTGTCGTTGTATGCACCAATGAGGCTGGCATTGTAGCTAAAATCACCCTTATTTACCACGTCACCGTTGATCTGTAATTCCACGCCCGTGTTTCTCATGGTGCCTACATTGGCGAAGGTCGATCCCTGAATGTTTGGCGGATTGGGTACATTGTAAGAACCAAGCAGATCTTTGTTGGTACGGACGTAGTAATTCAAACTACCGTTAATCCGGCTATTGAAGATTTCGAAATCAACGCCAGCATTGAAGTTGAGCGCTTTCTCCCAGCGCAGGTTGTAGTTGGTATTCTGGCTCGGTCCCCACACCTGGTAGGAATTTCCATTGTATTGATAATATCCGTAGCCGCTGTACGTATCCAGCGACAGGTAGTTGCCGAAATCCTGGTTCCCGGTTTCACCATAGTCTGCGCGGACTTTCAGCTCGTTGAGCCACGGCACGTTACTCAGGAAATTTTCCTGGGTAACGCGCCAGGCAACCGAGGCCGCGGGAAAGTACCCCCATTTGTTATCATAGCCGAACTTGGATGAGCCCTCCCGGCGAAGACTAGCCGACACATAGTATTTCTGATCGAAATCATAGTTGGCGCGGCCGAAAAAAGCGATGAGTTTTGAGCTGTTCTTGTACGAGCCAACATTGTTAATGCCTTTTTCCAGATTCCACAACCCGGTCCCCAGGGCATTGTAAGTGAATACGTTGGAAGGGAATTTTTCATTGGAAGCGCTGAAACCCGACGAAGTAAACTGCTGGTAAGAGTACCCGGCAAGTAGCTTTACCGAATGTCGATCCAGATCCAGATAGTAGTTTCCCAGCCATTCAAAGCTTTTTTGGTCGTTTTCATCCAGCGACTGCGAAGCGGTATTACGGCCGCTGCCATTGATCACCGGCGTGATGGTGGAAGGCGTAAAGTTCATGTTGCGAAACGATGAAGTGACCTCCCCGAAAGTAACTACCGTATTGAGGTTTTCCAGGATATTGAGCTTGGCCGATCCGTTAATATCCAGATATTTGATTTCCTGATCAGAAAGGATGTTTTTGGCGACTTCAACCGGGTTGTTCGCAAAAAAACCGGAAGTTATGTAGTTATACCTACCATCCGCGTCCCTCACCGAGAGCGTCGGATTCAATGTTAACGAATAATTGAACCCGCTGTAATCTGCCCCGCTGGTTTTCGCGTAGCGGGGAGCGGCACTAAAGGTAAAAGCGAAAAGGTTATTCGCCGTGGCGTGATTGATATTCACCCGGCCGCCATATTCTCTTTTGGCCGAGCGAAGGTCAATACCGTTGGCATCCCGGTAATCCAATGAAGTGAAGTAGTTCGTCTGCCCGTTCCCTCCCGAAAACTGCAAAGTATGCTTCTGCGAGAAGGCCGGCTCCCGACTTACCGCTTTCATCCAGTTGGTGTCTCCTCCAAAGTCGACCCCCCGGTTATTGGCCAGAAACTGATCTTTGGAAAGTACCGACAGCTCATTGGCCAGAAAATCAAAAGTGGTATAGCCATCGTAAAACACGCGTGAATCGGCTGAACCCTTTTTGGTGGTGATCACGATGACCCCGTTGCTACCCCGGGTACCATAAATAGCGGAGGCCGCGCCCCCTTTCAGTACGTCGATGGATTCAATCTCATTCTGGTTGATGTTGTCGATATTACCGCCTGGAATTCCGTTCACAACAAACAGGGGACCCAGTCCGGCACTGCGGGAGGAAGCGCCTCGCAACTGAATGTTCGGCGAAGAGTTGGGGTCTGCGCTGGCCGTGTTAGTAACCGAAAGTCCGGCCACTTTGCCCTGAATGGCCATGAGTGGGTTGTTGCTGCCAACCCGCAACAGATCTTTGGATGACAAGTGGGTGATCGCGCTGGAAACCTCTCTTTTATTTAAGGAACCATAACCGATTACAACTACCTCATTGAGCATTTTCTCGTCTTCCACGAGTGTGATCTCTACAGCCGATCGATTGCTCACATCAACATTCTGACTGACATACCCCAGGTGAGAAACCGTCAGTGTTTTGGTACTTGCCGCGATCTGCAGTTGGAAACTGCCATCGGCACCGGTCGTAGTACCGTTTGAAGTACCTGTTTCCAGTACGGTTACCCCCGGTAACGGGCCTTGCTTGTCGGATACTTTACCAGAAATTGTGGTTTCCGTTTGAGCTCGAACGAGACCCGACAGGACCATTAACATACCAAAAAGCAGTGCGGTTGCCGACCCTCGGAACTGCATTGACCTTCTGGTAGTTCTTGCAAATTTGTACAAATTACTTTTCATCGAAATGGATATTTAAGCTAATAATTCAATTGTGGACTTGATACTATATTGATAAATTTTGGTATTTATTTCCAGGTTTTGCGAAGTTCCTCCTTTACCAATTAATGAAATGATCAGTGCGTCTCATTTTTAGATCAAATCGTCTCAATCTCCATTTTTTTAATAAGTAGTGATTTTATAGAGATATATTTATAAAGAGTGGGCAGTCCCACGGGGAGCCATTAATCTCGGATTTTGTTCAGAATGCCTGAGTGAAGAATCTTATTATTACAATTTACTTCGTGTTTTTCTATCTGGCTTGTGCTGGTCAGAACACACCTTTTTATTTCAAAAACTACCAGGTATCCGACGGATTATCGGGCAATGCGACCGGTGACATCATCCAGGATAAAAAGGGATTTATCTGGATAGCGAGCCGTAACGGCTTAAACCGCTTTGACGGTAACTCATTCAAAATATTCCGAAACCAGCCGGGCGATTCAACCAGTCTGGGCAGCAATTCCGTCTTTTCATTATATGAAGACGAACAGGAAAAGCTGTGGGTCGGCACACACGAAGGCGTTTACCTATATAATCCCGTTTCGGATAAATTTTCTCCCTTTAAGCTGGTAAAACCCGGGGAAGTAACGATGATCAGGGGAGACAGGCAGGGCGGCGTGTGGATCATTTCTGACTACAATTTATACCGGTATGATAGCAGGACAGGGAAAATCAGAGCTTTTTTCCGAGACGGAAATACGATCTCCATTCATGTTTCGCGCAAGGGGGTAGTTTGGGCAGCAAACAACAGGGGTGTCATCAGGCGGTTCAGTCATCAGACAGAAAACTTCACGGAATATGACATTTCAGGACGAGTTGGTAAAAATGAGGTTTTTACCAACATGGTCATGCAGGCTGTCTCCGATTCGGCCCTGCTGATCGGGAATATGAACCACATCCTACTTTTTAACTATAAAAAGGGTACGATTGCCGATGTCTCGGATCAAGTTGCTCATAATGAAGATATTCATGCGCACGCCATATATGCCGACAACAATGGGGAGTTCTGGTTGGGTTCGGAATCCGGCCTGTATATCTTAGACCTCAAGGGAAAGAAAATGACCCACATTGTCAGGCAGAAGTATAATCCTTACTCGATTACCGATAACATTATCAACGCTATTTTCAGGGACCGGGAAGGCGGGATCTGGATCAGCACGCAGTTCGGAGGGATGAACTACTACTCCTCACAACTTAACCGTTTCCATAAGTACTTTCCGCAACCCGGCAACAGCATCAGCGGAAATTTGATCCATGAGATTTGTAAGGATCAGTATGGCAGGCTATGGATTGGCACTGAGGATGCTGGACTCAATCAGTTGAATCTGAAAACAGGTCGGTTCGAATCCTACCTGGCCGATGGTAAAAAAGGTAGTATCGCTTACCGGAACCTGCACGGCCTGGTGGCTGATGGTGACCACTTGTGGATCGGTACCTATGAGCATGGCCTGGATGTAATGGATTTGAGAACCAACAAAGTGGTGCGGCATTACACCACGCGTTTACCGAATTCCTTTGGCAGCAATTTCATCGTTACTTTATACAAGACCAGGGAGTCGGATATTCTGGTTGGGACGTGGTCGGGATTATACAAATACAACCGGAAAACGGATGATTTTACGCGATTGGAATTTTTTGATACACAAATCCAGGGTATTCACGAGGATAAAGAAGGGACACTTTGGGTAGCGAGTTACGGGGGAGGTGTTTATTACTTCAACCCGAAAAGTAATAAAAAGGGCAGGATACAACATGTAGCCGGAAAAACTGACGGGCTGCTGGACAACTATATCAACAGCGTTTATCAAAGCAGCCAAGGCGATCTCTGGTTTTGCACGGAGCATGGCTTATCCCGCTATAACGCAGTAACTCAGAAATTCAGGAATTACCGCGTTGAAAACGGTTTGCCGGACGACCAGGTATTTCGGGTATTGGAAGACGACCTGGGTAATTTCTGGATTTCCACGTCGAGAGGTCTGGCTATGCTGGACTCGAACACGGGAAAATTCACAAATTACAATAAGGCCAACGGACTACCCAGTGAGCAATTTAACTACAATTCTTCCTACAAAAATGACGACGGGACGCTGTTTTTCGGAACGGTGGCTGGCCTGATCAGTTTCAATCCCGCGTCATTTGTCAAGAATACGTTCGCGCCGCCGGTGTACATTACCGGGATACTGGCGAACAATAAGAACCTTCGCCTAACTACCGGTGATTCTTCAGTTAGTACTTCTCCGATATATACGAAGCGAATCAAACTACCCTACGACCGCTCCAGCCTTGCTTTCGAGGTGGCTGCGCTAAGTTACGTTATTCCCGAAATGAACCGCTACTGGTATCGGATGGATGGAATCGATAACCATTGGATTGCTTTAGACAGCAGGAGAAAAATTGTTTATTCAAAACTTGCTCCCGGTCATTATGTTTTAAGAATTAAGGGCTCAAATAACGATCAGGTCTGGAATGGCCGTGAAACGAAGCTTAAAATTGATATTATGCCTCCCTGGTGGGCTACGGTGTGGGCTTACCTTTTGTATGGTGCCGTTTTAGCCGCGATTAGTATCAGTCTGTTCAGGTACTACCACCTGGCTATGGATGAAAAGAATAAAAGGAAAATTGAAGCCATAGAAATAGGGAAGGAAAGGGAGATCTACAATGCTAAGATCGATTTTTTTACCAACGTTGCCCACGAAATAAGAACCCCGCTGACTCTCATAAAAATGCCGCTTGATAAGCTGCTTGCCCGTAAAAATGAGGATGCGGAAACACTTGAAAACTTATCTATGATAAATAAAAATGCCAACCGATTGATTGATCTCACGAATCAGTTACTCGATTTCCGAAAGGCCGAGGCTAATAATTTCAGCCTGAATTTTACAAAAACCGATATTAACGAGTTACTCGGCGATGTATTCGCCACGTTCAGGCCCGCAGCCGAACAGAAGAATATTGCTTACAAAATTGAGCTTCCCAGAATAAACCTGCAGGCGTATGTGGATATTGAAGCCTGCAAAAAGATAATAAGCAATCTGATCAACAATGCGATTAAATATGCCGATAAGCAGGCAGCAGTGAGGCTTTTGCCCTTCAATAGTGACGACCTGCTTTTCCATATAGAGTTCAGAAACGACGGGTTGATCATCGGAGAGGCACACAAGGACAAGATTTTTGAGCCTTTTTACCGGCAGGAAGCAAACCAGAAACAGGAAGGGACGGGCATTGGACTTCCACTCGCCCGCTCACTGGCTGAGCTTCACAAAGGAAAGCTAGAACTCAAGCACAAGGATTTGCAACAAAATATCTTTTTACTTTCCCTGCCTATCCATCAGGATTATGAAATGGATTTGGCCGGGGAGAACCGTGACGGCTCGTACGACTATTTTTTAAATGGTCAGGCCAATGCGATTACAGATCCCGCCAAGCCGTTCATTGCGATTGTGGAGGACAATGCCGAAATTTTGCAATACCTGAGCAAAGAACTGAGTGAGTCCTACAATATTATACAGGCCATGGACGGGCAGCAGGCCATTGAACTGATGCAGCTTGAGAATGTACAGCTGGTGATCAGTGATATCATGATGCCGGTCATGGATGGCATTGAGCTTTGCCGGCGAATGAAAAACGATTTGCAATTCAGTCACATTCCGATCATTCTCCTGACCGCAAAAAATTCGATCAATGCCAAAATTGAAGGACTCGAAGTTGGAGCGGATGCGTACATTGAAAAGCCATTTTCGATGGAACACCTGGTCGCTCAAATCGCCAATCTGCTCAACAACCGCAATATCATCAAGGAATATTTTGCTCGTTCCCCGCTGACCCACCTCAAAGGAATTGCTTTTTCTAACCCCGATAAGGAATTTTTACAGGAGTTGAACACAATCATTTCTGAGCGAATTGCCGATAGTAACCTCAATGTGGACCTGCTTTCTTCCCTTATGAACATGAGCAGGCCGACTTTGTATCGTAAAATCAAAGGCATTTCTGACATGACGCCAAACGAACTGATCAACCTATCGCGGCTCAAAAGTGCCGCTGAACTGCTTGCCAAAAACAAGTATAAGATCAATGAGGTGGCAGATATGGTTGGGTACAGCGTGCCGACTAATTTTTCAAGAGACTTTCAGAAACAGTTCGGGGTAAGTCCCACCCAATATGTCAATCAGTTGCAAAAAGGGATTTTGTGACAAAAGAAATTTTACCCTCGCATGCCGTGCGGTACTTTATCGTAACCCATGTGCTGGGCACGGTTTTCGACAGGCAGGCGTTCGTTAGCCAGTCGGCGCCGGAAAATGTGGCTGGTGTCGAGGTCATGCCAGTATATTGATTTACCTTTGAAAGTACTATGAAAAATCTGAAGATCACATGGCTGTTTTTGGCGATACTGGCACTTGGCTGTGACGAGCAAGAAAGGTCAGACGCCGTCGACCAGAAGAATATTCACCAGGAGGATTGGTCAAAAAGGGCCGCCAATATTGCTGAAACTGACTCGCTTATTTTTGGAAAATCCTACCTGTCGGTCTATTCCGAGATGTATAGCTTTTCCCAAAAGCAGAAATTTAACCTGACGGGCATGATAAGCCTGAGGAACGTGAGCGAAACGGATACGATTTATCTGCTCAGGGCGGATTATTACGACACGGCGGGCTCGAAGATCAGGGCGTACTTAAACTACCCGGTGTACTTGCGCCCTATGGAAACGATCGAAATTGTCATCGCCCACGAAGACGTCGAGGGTGGGACGGGATCGAACTTCCTGTTTGAATGGAAAACGCCCCAGGATTGTCCGGAGCCTTTGTTCGAGGGCGTGATGAATTCCATGCAGGGAAACCGGGGGATCGCTTTTGTCACGCAAGGCAAAAGGACAAGATAAAACTACCAGAGAATGGCAGGCCACCGTGATTTTATCGCCGATAGCGCGAGTTACAATGTCGAACCAGGTAGTTTTTGGGATACCAGGATAAATTCTATATTGGGGTATGAAGAGGTCGATTCGGAAATATCGCTCCTGGCAGGAAGTAGAGCACGTGTGCATCGGCGGGTAGGCCGTCGCTAAGTACGGCTATTCCCGTTCCATAAGGTACTTGGCTGTATTCGTCAGGGGCTCATGCGAACATACCGAAAAACTCGTGAGCGTCCCGTTCAAGTTCAGCTCGATTGAAATTTGGGCCCATCATTCTTCATCATGGGTACTTTTTGGCGTAAACCTGAAAAAGGCGTAGCTGCAAAAACTACCAAGAGCTGTCAGTACATGCCAGAACGCGTGCCCCTGAAACAGCGAATAAGGATCGCAGTCCACTTTTTGTACATCCAATACTCTGATATTCAAGGCTATAATTACCAAGGCAAGGCCGAGGAGTGCCCAAACCATCGAGCGCTCTTTTCGGAATTGGAAGTAGTTGACGATAGTAAGAACCCAGGTCAAAAGAATCATAACGGGCAGCAGAATACTACTCGTAACCCGCAGATGAATTTCGTAAAAGGCAACAATGACCAGCAAAGCCGTGACGATGGTTGCTTTCTTTACGATTGCGGTCCAGTGGAGTTTGTGAAAAACATGGTATAGCGCAATGAATAGCAAAGAAATCGTGATACTGTACGTTCCGTTCATATCGAACCGTTGCCCCACCCAGGTCAGTGAAGCATGAAAAAGAGAAGAACCGATACTCAAATAAATAAAACTACCCCCCATCAAAAACGATAGCATCGGAAATCTTTGTAGACAGTTCAGTTGCGTACTCGTTTGATTTTCAATATCCTGCCAGGCCAGAGCGCAGATAAAAGTACCCACGAAGAAGTACGCCAGGTTGGAGTAGGTGTTGATCTTTTGGTGAAACAACCGTTGGGTGTCGTTGTACTCGCAGTACTCGGTGGTCAAGGCAGATTTACTCACGACCATCCCCTCCCAAACGCTTCCATCCTGAAATGTATTGAGCAAAAAATAGACAAGCAGCATGGCTGCGGTACAAAGCGATGCCTGAATGAGCGCTTTTTTCATTTGAATGATTTGAGAATACTGGCGAACGCTACAGACTAAGAAAGCGAACGGAATTGCCTCCAAAGATCGGTATTTGTTTTCAACAGGCAGTTTTTCCCTTCTGGAAGACGGACGCACAACATAATAGAGAAAACTTCGCCAAACCCGGCAGCTTTTAGGATACCAGGATAAATTCTATATTTGGGTATGAAGATGACGATTCGGAAATATCGCTCCTGGCAGGAAGTAGAACAGGACAGACCTAACTTCTGGCAAGAAAAATCCGACGAAAAGCGCCTGGAGGCGATGCGCGTGCTGGTAAGTCGTTACTTCCTTTTCAATCCAAAGCCTATTCCTGATACACGACCATTTCCTGACATTTATCCGATTGTTAAACGAAGAGGAGATTGAGTACGTGGTTATCGGCGTGTATGCCGTCGCTAAGTACGGTTTTCCCCGTTACACAGGTGATTGCGCATTCTAATCTCCCTTCATGACGCGCATACATAACGCGAAGGATAACAACGAGTAAAGAATTAGTCGATTCCTACTATTCTATCCAGATATACATCGACCAGTTTATGCGTTTTACTCAGCCTTTCGATAGCCTGCCAATTTGAAAGCATAAAGGTTCTGAAAGCAGCCAGTTTCATGTTGCCCATTTTCAGGTGAATGACTTTGGGCGGAGGATCAGAAGCAATGATCCGGTTGTAGAAATCAATGTCCTTGGTAATAATCGTCAGGTTTCCTTCCCTGGCGAACTGCCAAATCTGAGTATCGCTCCACGTTTCGTCTATCTCCCTGACGTGCCTGAAACGCGCATCATGCCAGAGTACAAACTTGAAAGGTAGATTCACGTCTACCAGAAATTCGATCATGCAGTCTGACGAATATCGTAGTGATTCTCCATAAGCTTCGCGGCAAATTTCAGGCAGGCGTCAATGTCTTCGGGTTCCAGCGAAGGGTAGGCTTCGAGTATGTCTTCCTTGCTGTCACCCGCGCTCAGGTAGCCTAGAACAGTTTGCACTGTAATTCGGATACCTCTTATGGTGGGCTTGCCATTACATAAGTCTGGATCAATAGTAATCCGGTCAGCGATGTATTCCATAGGGATTCGGTTTCAGACGAGTAGCTTCAATTACTAATGATGTATGCAAAGATAACGAAACTTGCCTGTCCTGAATGGTACTTGGGAGTTCAGTTAGGAACGCAAACATGGCAAAGTCAAAGTTCAGCGGAAATGCCAGCTTCTCGCGTTTGCAACAGCAACAGCCGACCGTGCAAATGCCCTCATGCACGGACCGCGTTACAAACGCGAAACGATTCAACACCGATTGCAAATCGGTGTTGGCGGACTTCGATGAACTAAGGCATCAGCAGCCCTGTTAACTTAATTTGTAAGTCTCTGTAAAACGGTAAATTAAGTTCAAAGTGGATTCAAATTTATTAGTCAGTAATTCGAGATTCTGACAGGAGCATGAAGACTATACTTACACTAAAACATATGCAAAATGAATTTATCTTATAGAGATGCAGTAGTTCGGGATTACTGTTGTTCGCTATTGTCTGATATGAGTAACGCTCCATTCTCTTCCGAAGAATTAGTTACAATTCGTTCATTATTAGCTGATTTACGATCAGCTCCAAGATTATCGGATGCTCCGATAAACTTTAATCTTAGAAATAATCAAAAAAACCAATTAATTTTGACTATCTATTTTGAAAAAATAGAGATAACATGCTCAATTATTAGCACTTATCCTGATCCGAAACCGAGTCAAATCAGCAGAATTCTAATTCTTGAAATAATCAGAAGAGATCTACAGCTTCCAAACGAACAAGTTCATATTGCATGATAAACTACGAAAATGATACAATTGATATAGATTGGGTATCACCTCCAAGTGAGACAATTTTAAGATTAATTTATCAAAAGGGAATAAACATATATTTATTCAGATTGAAAACGGGTCTTTCTGCTGATCAGTTTTTAGATTTGCTCTATGATAAGTTAAAATTAGATTCGAGAATAATATCTATACTGAGTGATGTTTTGGGAGGGAGTCAGTCTTTTTGGATAAATAGATATAAACAATTTGATCAGCAGTTAGCAAATTCTGATGACTTAGTAATTTCTGAAAATTTTTCTTTCTTAAATAACCTTTGTTCTGTTCGCCAAACCTCTATCGATAATCTATCCAATAGCTTCAAAGTTTCAACGCTTGAGCACCTAATTATGGACTATTTGCATAGTCCCAAAATTATGTATAGTAAATCTCAACGTCTAGAACCCTCGCTTGTTAATATAGCGAATTGGATTAGAAATTGTGAATTAGTTGCTGAAAAAGTAATAATAGAACAGTCCGTACGGGTCTTTAATGCAAATGTTTTAAAGGAAACACTAGGAGAAATCCTAGCATTAACCAAAATAAACTCAGTTCAAAAAGTTATCAGTAAATTAAAAAAAATGCTATTGGAAGCAGGAGTTGTGCTTATTCTTAGTTCAAGCGAGACTGGTAACGGCGTATCTGGATTTACCAAAACGCTACTAAAAAAATATAGAGTTGTAGTTGTTACAGATCGATATAAAAATAATGCAGCATTTTGGTTTACACTACTTCATGAGCTTGCACATTGTGTGCTACATTCAATTTACAAGCCAATAATACACTATTCAGATGAAGAATTCACATTAGCTTCGCAACCTATAAATAATATTTATGAAGAAGAGGAGGCAAATATTTACGTAGAAAATCTTCTCTTTCCATATGAACTAATGCAGGAATTGAAAGAAGCGAGTAGTTCTTATCGTA
Organism: uncultured Persicitalea sp.; assembly: GCA_964500445.1. Taxonomy (GTDB): domain Bacteria; phylum Bacteroidota; class Bacteroidia; order Cytophagales; family Spirosomataceae; genus Persicitalea. The sequence continues at coordinate 69,959 of CAZCOG010000017.1, forward strand.
ATATCATGCGCCTAGGTGTAAAATACGATATGTCAACTGCACTAATCGTAGCGCAAATTCATAGAACAAAATTGGCTCCATATAGTTACTATAGAAAAGTATATAAAGAAGTGAAGTTTGAAAACATCTCTTGATTAACCAAAATATCTTCGATAAATATGAGGAGACTTTTGCCAATTGCAAATTGTATCTTCAAGAACCTGGGCTACTATTTCTATGTCGCTATTGTCAACAAACCAGTCTAATAAATTATCGCCAAATCTGATTTGTGCTTTTTTAGTTGGGTTATCAGTTCCTGATTGAATTAGCAACTCTTTTAAGGCTTTTAATGGCCCTGTGCTAGCTTTATGATACATGGAAATAGGAGGTGCCACGTTGAGATTACATTTGCACAAGCTAGATGTAAAATCAAACGCAGCCATTCTGCCAAAGTTTGGTATTAATAAAGCTTTTTTATAAACAGTATCAAATTCAATTACTTCTTCACTAGAAAATTCACTAAGATTATCAAGAAAATAATTTGCTGAATTTAGAAACCCCTTATCACCATCAAGTGCCTTCTTAGTAAATTTCCGATGGTTTGAGTAATTTGATTTCTCAAAAAAATCTAGACTTCTCAAATAATCAAAGTATTCTTCACGATTGTTAATGATAGAATCTAAATCAATTAAATTGCCGTCTTCATAGAAAGATGCTTTTTTAAAAAGGTTCCAGCCTGACTTATTGCTTTTTCCAAAATATGTTGCTATATATATGTACCATATCTTTGAATCTAATGTAAGAGATTCCCTCTGGCAGAGTTTGAATGGATTACTCGTATGATGGTAGGGCAATTCTGACGATTCAGCTTTGTCTGCTTGATTATAATAAGCCCTATAAATACTTATTCGTCGAATACTATCAATCATTTGCATAGACAAGACATGTATGATGTTATCATCAAGAGTTGTATCTAATATGTCACTTATGGCCTCTCTCCACAATTGATTTGCTTTTATGTATTCCATGCTTTATTTTGCTATACTACAAGTAGCGATATCTTTAAGTTCTTGTAAATTAAATAGATTGAGCCAATCTTCTTCATTAATATTATCAAAATTTCTGTTTGCAAACAAACAGTAATCATGCCAATAAGAGTCTAAATGGTTTATATCAACACTATGAACTTTATTGTCAAAAGAGTCTACTACCGATTTCAGCATATCTTTATTGAAACTAGTCATTTTCGGCATAAATATACCTTCAAAGTAACCTTCTTCTAAATAATTTTGTACTCGCCCAAAATGATTTTCATAAATATGCATTGATGTGCAAACATGTGTGTATGTCCCCGGTGGGATTCCTAATCTACATGCTAGCATTTCTTGTAACATAGTGAAGCAAAATAAATCGTGAGGTAAACCGAAGTAAGCATCATTACTACGCATATATGCAGTTAAGTTTAGCATACCGTTTCGTATAATGAAATGTAGTCCGATCGTACATGGAGGGCTAGAATATGTGTCTATACGTACTTTGTAATCTGATTGATCACTTATTACTATATAAGCTTGCTTGGTGTCTTTCCGCTCTGATATTTGTTGAAAAACTCTATCAAATTGGGATACAGTTTTATCATAGCTTCCAAAAATTTTAGGTCCATATGCACCTAAAATTTTATTATTCTCTGCTTCTTCGTCATTATATGCTGAAATGTAAGGGTTAATATAATCTTTGCTTGAGTCCTTGGACATATACCATGCAAACTCAGCAAATTTGCTTCTCACCAATCTTCTATCTAGCGATCTAGAAGTTCTAGCCCTACAATTTGTTAAAGTAACAGCAAAGTTGAGAGTTTCCTTAATTCCTCCTCTCTTTCCTCGTACGTCAATTCCGTTTTCAAAAATATACCTATAAGTGTTATTTAATAGGTCATCCAAAGTTTCAAATGTTGGATAGGTAAGTTGTGAATTCATATAATAATCAATGTTTAGATTGACTTAATTTTGTAACACCATACCTCTCTGTTCCATAATATTAGCTGACCCCGATCTGTGATCGGGCCTCAAACCACTTTACGTTCGCAACCCTCAGTACTTCGCATTTTTCCCTTAAGGAATATTGTACCCCAGTACTTCGTAGTCTTCCCTAAACGGATGTTGTGCGTAGTCTGCAAGACTGCGTACTATAAATAATAGGCCGTTTTTAACGACCAACGTTGTCAAAAGCCAAAGACCAAAGTCTCTTTTGCCGCTTCCTTACTCCCTCGCAAATAACGCCTTAAAGCACTTCGCATCGCTGTCCTCTTCGCTTTCGGTGTAGAACCGATCCAGGAAACCACCCGCCCCGCTCCAGACGGTTTGTACGATGCCGGTGAAATGTTCCTTCATTTCCGGGGTGGCATTGGCCCGGAGGTCGATCATCATCTGTTTTTGCTGGAGCGCAACGGGCGTATTCCGCCACGGCGAGGTTGCTACATCCAGGCCCTTCATGGCAAAATAGACGGCGGTGGGGTCCGGGCGCTCGTAATGCCAATCGCAGATCATGACATCTTTCGGAATCATATCGATGGCGCGGTAAGTGTTGTTATAACTGGCTTCCCAAAGACCAATGCCGGTAGTTTTACCGTCGATCAGGCGGTCGCCCCAAATCCACAGGCGCTTGTTTTTCAGCGCCAGATGGTTGCGGATTTTGGTCAGTTCCCCGGCAAATAATTCTGCTTTGTCGCGTCCCTGGCAGCGGGGACAATCTTCGTGTCCGATATAAAATACTTCGTCCATGCCGGCATGAAAGGCATCGGCTTTGAAAGCCGCGACGATCTCGTCCATGACCTCGAAAACTACCTTGTGGACGCCCGGATGCAGCGGGCAGTAGCTTTTGCAGTACAAGTCGTCTTCATTGGGCCACTCATAGTTTTCGGGTAGTTGGATGCCCGGCGTTTCGTCAAATTCGGGATAGACCTGCAGTAATTTTCCCAGCGTAGAATGCCACGACTGATGCCCCAGCAAATTCACCTGCGGAATGATGGCGATGCCGTGTTTTTGACATGCCGCCGCCATTTTATCGGCGTCGGCCTGCGAGAGACCATTTTCCTGGGCCAGTTCAGGGTGCGTTTTGTACTTGAAATTGTAATCTACCCGCAGGATGAGCGTATTGATATTCCGGGGAGCGAGTTCCTCATTGATAAATTTCACGAATCGATCCACATGCTCTCTGTCCGGTGCCGCAATGGCCAAGCCCCGTACCGGAAAGTCATTTTGCGCACGGACAAAAAAGGAAAAGAGAACAGCAAGGGCGAGAAGGGTACTTTTTTTCATCATCATAATTTTAAGCGAATATTGAGTTTGGCTAACAAAGCGGCAAAGGCAATCATACTAAACGCCCACACCACCGAACCCAGGACCGCCAATAATGGCGAGTCATCCTGTTTGTAAAGTAACACCTGAAAGGGCAAAGCCCAAATAAGGTAGTAGACAATGTCGGGAGCCAGGTAAGTACCCAGTGAGTTTTGGCCCGCCGGTTTAAAAACTGACAGAACGCCCATCCTATTTTTTACATCGATCACATAAAAAAGTAGGGCAAAAAGCAACAAACTTATTCCGTTACAAAGCATAGCCCAAGTAGGGGTACCCCCGATTTTGGAAATGATAAACCATTGATGAAGCACGGCCGCCAACCCGAAACTGATGACCGCCGTACCCACGAGGTACTTTAAGAATGTCGATGGAGTATGCTGAAATTTCTTTAACAAAATACCCACGACCAGCCCGGAAATTACGATCAAAGGGACGTTTCCGTCGAGGATCACGCCCAATACGGGTTTCAACGGATTCAGAAAAGTAGTTAACTCTAAACCCGAAGCAATATTTAACCCTAAAAAGGCAACCAGCACCAGCACCGTGGCAGTGAGGTTATCCTTGAAGCACAGGTAGGTGACGGCTGCCGCAAAGTACCCCCAACCGATCAAGCCCAGAATGCCCCACCAACTTTTTTGGATAAAGGTTGGATTTTCGGCGGTGCCGCCCCGGAATACGATCGCCAGGAAAATAAGCAGCGCGATGCCCACGTATTTTAAATAACGGAGTTTGCTATCTTCGGGATAGTTGTTCCAGATCAGGAAAACAGCGACGTAGCCGGAGACGACCCAGAGCGTTTTGTTGATTCCAGTGAGTTCAGCGTTGAAGTTTTCGGAGGCATTGACCATAAAAACGCCAATTACCAACAGGCTGACCGTTCTCATGAGAATGTGAGCGAGCAGCTGCGGGGTAGTTTCGTTTTTCTTCTCCCGGGCCTTAAATGCAAACGGAATGGATAGACCCACCATAAACAGAAAACCGGGAAAAACCCAGTCTGCCAAACCCATGCCGTCTTCCGCTGCTGTGGTATGTACCAGCCATTTGGGTACGCCGGGCACGTACAAATCATTGACGAACAGCATCAAAAAGAGCGTCAGCCCTCTCATGATGTCGATCGATAAAATCCGTTTGGTTTGGGTCATTTGAATTGAATAGCGGGTAGGGATGAGGGACAATTCCCCGGTTCTCCGCAGACGGCCTCGCTGAGCGTTATGCGGGTGAAAAGCTATCAATCATAATTCGAAATCACGCTAATCGGATACAGCGGAAACATCCGATCATCGGAAAGAACCGTAAAGCCTGTGCTGGCGGACTGGGCAATGATGGTTCGATCAAACGGATCCTTATGGTTTTCAATCGGCTGGATCTCGTAATACCGCTGGGCGTGTTCTGGTGTAATCGATAGTACCTGAACTTGCAATTGAGCCAACGACTGATAAATGAAGGTCGAAAGGGGAATCTTGAAATCGAAGTCTTTGGGCTTCGATTCAGACAATTGCGCAATCTCTACCAGCGAAATAGCACTAACATACTTGGCCGCGTTGGCATTGACTATAATGCGAGTCATGGTTTTACCCAGCCTTTCGGGTTCGGCAGAAGCCCACAAAAAGATATGCGTATCCAACAGATAGCTTTTCATCTTTCCAAATCTTCATCGAAAAGTGTCTGGGACATATAAACGAGATGCCGACCCAAGCCGAGTTCGATTTTCTTCTTGGGGTCTGGCTTTCTGATCGTAGCCGCTGGTTTATTCGCAGGCTTCCTGGTAGTTTTTTTAGGTTCCTTAATCATGGGATTCACATTTTAGCTGACGTATCACTCAAACGTCCTGAACTTTCAATTGGTTGCTGGTCAATTGCTGTGACCAAATATACCAAATTTTTCCTTCGCTCTCAGACGCGCACGACCCCTGCCACCTACTGCACCATCACCTTTCCCCCACCTGAATAACTGCGGTATTCACCCTGGTACATCGCATCGGCACCCACGGGACCAACGGTGAAAGTACCTTTTGAAATAACGCGGACCTGGTAGTAGAATGACTGCTCTTTCGCCGTTGCCGTGGTGAAAAAATGGATGCGGTCGTCGCGGATGTCGAAGTAATCGGGCGTGGCAGCCCCTTTGATCCAGGGCATGTCGCGGGGTTCGGTCAGGCGCGGGTTTTCGATTTCGAAGCCGGCGGGTAGCAGGTCAGTCACCACCACGTTTTCGATGGGGAGACCCGAGGTACTTGCCACGCTGACTTTTACTACGATCAGATCATTTTGCTTGATGTTACCTGCGCTGCTGCCGTTACGGGTCAGGTACTGCCGCCGCACGCGCAGGCCGTTATCTTCTTCCACATAAGCCCCAGTGGCCGACTGGCCTTCGGATTGGGCAAACCAATAAAGATCACCTTTGCCCTGCGTTTTTACGGTCAGCTTCTGATCCAGGATATTTTTGGTTAAGCTCAGTTCCTTGCCGTCGAAGGCAGCGAGTTGTTTCCCTTTAGTAGCTACCGTAGCCGTAACGGTAGAGCCGGAAACGCGCTGGGCCAGTTTGCCAAGCGCCAGTACTGCAAAGCCCGCTTCCTGGGTATTGATGTACGAAGCCGAACGCACCGCCTGCGACAGTTGGCGGGCCAGCGGCGGAATCTGAAGGTTGTCCGGATCGGTTTCCAGCAGCGTGTTCAACACCAGCGCCACGTTCCGGAGCGGAGACGAGTAGCTGCCGCCAAAGGTTGTACCCGCCTGCTCATTCTGGTAGTTTTTGGGCAAAAGTGACGCAAAACTCCGCGAGTCGCCCACCAGCTGGAAGGCACCCGCCAGCAGGTACTGGCTGTCGGAAGTAAGCAGCTCGGGATGCTGCTTGTAGTAGTTCATGGCTGAGCGATTGGGCTGCCCCACCATCGACAAAACGTAGAGCGAGTACAGACTTTCACGCTGCGCCTTTACCGCCCGCACGGTGCTGCCATCTTCGGTGTATTGAGGTACTTCCTCGGTGGCAGTAGTACCGGTTTTGGTGGTGAGGTACTCGATAGCGCGGCTCATCGTGGCCCCGTTGACCTCGAATCCGGCGCGACGCGCTTCTTCCAGAAAATGTACCGCGTATGCCGTTACCCACCAGTCTTCGCGTTGCGCGCCGGGCCACATCGCCAGTCCACCGTTGTAGAGTTGCTGGCTTTCAGTCTTACGAATGGCCTGCTGCACGTTGGTGGCGGGGTTGAAATCGCTCTCGCCGCTGCGCACCAGGTAGACCGGCGTGGCCATGGCTTTGGTGAGGTCGGCGAAATAGATTTGGGGGAATGCCTTCGAAATCGTCTGTTCCAGGCAGCCATAAGGGTAGCCGAGTAGCGTAGACAGCGCCTTACCGCCGCCCTGCACCAGCGGCGAGCGGCTCAGAACTACCTTGCTGCTGGCCGTACCGGGAATGAAGTTCTGATTCAGGTCGATGGTCCCCGTTTGCCCTCCGGCAATGACACCCGACTGACTGGTTTTGAGGAGCGGTGAGGCGGGGCGCACCGTCAGGTTGGTTTCCTGCACGAAGGTTTCGCCGAAGGCGTTCACTTTCACCGTGATTTTGCCCTGGCCGATCGTATTTCCGGCCTTCACGCTGAACATGGCCCGTGCTTCTTTACCCGCCGGGATGGTCAGCTTCTGCGTGGCATTGTCGCCTTTGGCGAGTGGCCCGGTGGTGACCAGTGACACGGTGACGGATGTGGCTTTCTTCTCGGTATTGCTCACATTTACGGGTAGCGTCAGTTCGTCATTGGGACTAAGGAAGCGCGGCGCGCCTGTACTGATCACTACCGGATCGGCGACCTTCATATTCTCGGAAGCCGAACCGAAGGCGTCGCCTTTGTAGGCCACGGCCATCACGCGCAGGTCGCCGCTGAACTGCGGAATGGCAATGTCAAAGGTCGCTTCGCCGTTCCCGTTGGCGGTCAGGATGCCGCTCCAGAAGGTAACGAGTTCGGTGCGGCCATTGCTGAGTGGATTGATGCGCTTTTCCAGATTGTAGCCGTCACCGCCGAAGCTCGATGAGGTCGAGAAGTTCAATTCGGGAAAGAGGAAGGCGTACAAGTCATGGCTGGCGACTTCCAGGGCGCGTTTCTGGTAAAAGTACCCATGGATGTCGGGCGTGCGGAAGTTCTTGATTTGCAAAATTCCTTCGTCCACCACCGACACCGTCAACTGCGCGTTGGGGGCGGTTTTAATCTTGATTTGCTGCTTTTTCTTGGAGCGCGACTGCGCTACCGCGCTGATGGCGACAGGCAACGTACGGTCAGGCGCGTCCACGGCGATGGGCGCAAAGCCGTGCGCCACCGTTAGCGGCAGGTCGGAGGCATCGAGCGGACGGATGAGAGTGGCCGTGACGTACACATTGGGCAGGTGTTCCTCTTTCAGGGCTACCGTGAGCTCGGCGGCTTTCTTTTCGGTCGTTAGCACATGCTGCTCTAAGACGTGATTGCGTTCAACGGTGACCAGAAGTCGACCGTCAAAGGGTGTTTTGAACAAAATTTTGGCTTTATCACCTACTTTGTATTGATCCTGATCCGTTTCCATCAAGACGCGCCCCTCGGTATTTACCTCAAAGGACGAGTACTCCGTGTAGCCGTAGCCATAGGCGTAAAAAGTTGTGGCGGTATAATGCTCGGCGCCCGGACGCCGCACCCGCAATTCGTATTCCCCCGAAACGGTCGGCACATACCGGAAAGTACCTTTACCATTACTCAGGTTCAGGGTGTTGGAGTACATCGTTTTCTCCCGCTTGCGCGAGGTGTAACGCAGCTGCTCGTTCTGCTTTTCAACGACCGTCTGGTACTCGATGCGGACGACTTCCACGGCGGCCTGTACACCCTTTTGCAATTTACCCTGACTGTTCACGCCAATCACTTCCATCGGCACGGGCGCGTTGACGCTCACGTAGCGGTCAGGTAGTCGGACGCCGTACAGGATACTTTGGGTGAGTACATCGAAACGTTGCAGGCGGTTGACGGGGCGTCCGTTTTCGTCGAATACTGTGACGTAGATTTTGCCTTCCAGGATACCGATATCCTTGTAGCTGGTCGGGATGGGAAATTTCTCGGTGGCTTGTCCCTGCGCGTCGGTGGTACCCTGTCGCTGTTCGCGCTCGAAGGTGGCGTCCGCCGGAATATCGAAGCTGAATTCCGGGAAGTCGGGGGCCGCGAAACCCTTGCGCTTCCACTGGGCTTCCATTTCGTAGGTACGACCCGCCGCGGGCGGACCGAAAAGATTGAGCGCTGTGGCCGTCAGGGTGACGGTTTCGCCGGTTTTGTACTCCTTTTTTGCTCCACTCAAATCTACCTTGATGCGGTCGGGCATGAACTCTTCCACGCTCACGGCCTGCGACGCCAGCAACAGGTCATTGGCATTGTAGACTTCCAGCTGATACGTACCCGTGAGCGCTGACGCCTCCACGGTCACCTCGGTTTCCACGGCACCCTGCGCGTTGGTTGTTTTGCGCCAGGTCCGGTACTCGCGTCCGTTGGGCGTAACCAGCTTGATTTTCAGAGGAATATCCTCGGGAGTTTCCCAGCGCAGGGTGCGGATGACGGTATTGAAGTGCAGCGTTTCGCCGGGGCGGTACATGTCGCGCTCGCCGTAGATGAAGGCTGTCAGACCGGAGGGATTGTCGCGCGCGCCCTCCACTTCGTAGCGCGAGGTTTCGACGCGGGTATCTTCAAACAGCAGGTAGTTGAAATCGTCTTTGGTCCGGGCAGTGATCATCGCGACCTTGAAGCCGGGCGCTTTTTCGCTCAGTTTCTCGAAATGCGCCACGCCGTCCCCGTCGGTTTCCAGGGTGTAAACCGACTGATTGTTACTACTCACGAGAGTTACTTCTATCCCTTTGAGCGGCTCGGTCGTTTTGATGGAATTGGCAAAAACCCAAATCTCGTCGTCGCCTTCCTTGGCAATCAGCCCAATGTCCGACACCGAAATTAGCTTCGTGGAGCCCAGGTAAGCTTCGTCTTTGGAATTAACCGATACCAGGTACACGCCTTTACGACCGTTACCATCCGGCAGCGCGATATTGAGGGCCGATACACCTCTAGCGCGGGGTAGATTTTCGGTTTCGACGGTTTTGTTGACGACCACATCGCTGTAAAAATTCTGGTCATCGTCGCTGTAATTGTAGCTGCCCGTGGGCTGGTATTCGTCGCCTACGTAGTCGTAGCTTTCGTAGCGGTTGTTGCGAACGTAGCTCAGGATGTTATTCTCATAGATCTTGGCAATTTTGACCTGTACCTTGGGTACATTCACGATTTGCACCCCAATATTCTGGGCACCTTTGGGCGTGAGGTAGATGGCTTTTTTATTGGCAAAGGAAATGCCGGCGGGCATCTTGCCAAAAAACAGATCGCGCGAAATCTCCTCCTCCAGCTTTGGCCCCAGAACGCCTTTCAGGGTAGTATTTAGTTTCAGGATATAGGTATCCGTCTCATTGAAATCACCGCGCAGCACAAAGCCATTTTCGGTCGTTTCGGTTTGGGTAGTAATGGCCGGATCAATGCTGAAACCGCTCTCGACGCTTTCGGGAGCGAGTTCCTGGGTAGTCACGACCCGAACAAAGCCTCGGTTGTTCTCAAAGCCCGTCTGTACATCGGCCACGTCGAGGCGCAGCGGTGAGGGTAGGCTGGCGGCGCGTTCCAATGGCTCGGGCGTAGCGTATTCGTTGTTGGAGGTGGCTCCGCCTTTGATCTTCAAACCCTTTTCAATCTGCACGGTCATCGGCGTGGCGTTTTCTTCGGGCGTACCCGTCTGCGTTAGAGCTACCACTATGTTGCGACCGTCGGACGACGGCAGGGCGCGGAAGGTGGTGGCATTGTCGCGCAGGCTCAGTTTCAGGCGCTCGGCCACAGCTTGCGGATCTACGGGGTAGTTGAAGGTAAGCCGCAAGCGTGCCTCGGGCCGGCTGTTTTCCGCCGAGCGTGTCCACCAGCTTTGTAGCTCGGTAAGTTGGAGGAAAGGCGTGTGAAAATCTACCTCTTCGTCGTCTACGTCGTACTTTTTGTCCTCGTCCACATGCTTCAAAAGCTCGTCCGTCAGCTCGGCTTTGTAGTTTGTGGCCGGAGCCAGGGCCGCGATGGGAGAAAACACCAGTTCGTTCGGGGCCGTCCACTTGAATTTGCCCTGCACGGCGGGCGAAAATTTCACGTACTGCGTGGAGTCCCAAACGCCCAGCCGGCTTTCCTGCACCAGATCTTTGTTGAAAGTAAAGACCATGTTTTGTGAGAGCTGTATTTCGTCGGTGAAGTTACGGCCCACCAGATGGACTTCGTTGAAAGAGGAGCAGGCCCAGGTTGCGGCAAGTAGGAAAAATAGTGCGACAGGGGAGGCGAGACGTTTGGGCATTTTATTCAGGGAAGGGTTGAAGAATCGAGGCTGGAAGAATTGGAAATTTCAGGACTGAAATCTAGGGAAAAAAAATGAGGAAAATCCTATACAGTTTGCCTATTTGTCACCCTACAATAAATACTGAATAAATGGTTTTGCAAATTTCGGGAATCTGGTACCGGACGTCCTTACACAAAGTTCCGGTGATTCATTGATGAATTAAAATTGCCCTTTATCCTAGTAGCCAGGTTGGCATAAAATTGATGGAAACAGGAACCTTACCATCCTAATCATGTATCCAGTATGCTTGCCACTACCATGACCCTATGCGAGGTAGAGAGGTTGGTTTCCCGCTGGGATTATTTCACGCCTCACCCCGATGATGCCGATTTTCCTCACACTACCTTTTCAATCATTCGTGAGGAAGGCCTGCTGGCTTTACCGACCCTGGCGGACTATGACCCGATGCAGGCCTCCGGTTTGAGTGAAGCCCGTTCGGCATTTTTCCGCCAGCTTCAACTGCTCAAAGCCGTGGGGCGGGGAAGCTTGCCTGCCGGGCGGATTTACGAAGGGCACGTCAATGCCCTTCATCTCATCGGATTATACGGAACTACCCAACAGAAATCGTACTGGACGCGCCTAGCTACGGAGGAACGGCATCTGTTCGGAATCTGGAATACGGAGTTCCAGGATGGGGTTCGTATTCACCAGCTTTCTGGTGATAGTTACGAACTGGAAGGCAGCAAGACTTTCTCTTCGGGAGCGGGAGAAGTGGATCAGATGATTATTACGGGGCATCTTCTGCAAGGCAACGAGAATCTGGGCTGGCAGATGGTAGTTGTGCCGCTGGAAAAAGTAGCAACGGAGCGCATCGACCGTAGTTTCTGGAACCCGATGGGTATGGAAGCATCGGCCAGCTATAAGGTCGATTTCTCGGGTATCCGTTTGGGGGCATCTGACTTGCTGGGACAGCCCGACGACTACCACCGGCAACCTGCTTTCAGCGGCGGAGCGGTACGCTTTGCGGCGGTACATCTGGGCGGGGCAGAAGCTTTGTTCGAGCATACCCGCCGCCAGCTGCAGCGGCGCGATCGCGTGGATCATCCCTATCAGTTGCATCGGCTGGGGCGACTGGCCATTGCGGTGGAAGGCGGCAATCAGTGGCTGAGCGGAGCCGCCGGAAACGCGCTTTACGCTTACAACTCCACGGAGCAGGTTATGGAATACGCCAACATGGTCCGAACGGCCATCACGGGTATTTGCCAGGAAGTGATCCAGTTGACTTTGTCTTCCGTGGGGGTGCAGGGTTGTATGAAACCTAATCCTATTGAACGCATTATCCGCGATTTGCAGACCTATCTGTGTCAGCCTAATCCCGACGGTGCTTTGGCGGCGGTAGGTCAGTACGTGGGCAATGCCCAAGAGCCATTGCCACTTCTTTGGAATAACCGCCCGGCCAATGAATAGCGATTTTCTTCAAAAAACCATAAAACTAAAAATCGAGGACATCAGTAGTCCCGTACTGATACTGGCCCCCCACGCCGACGACGAGAGCCTGGGTTGCGGCGGACTCGTCGCCGCGCTCTGTGAGGCAAAAGTACCTGTGCATATATGGCTGATCAGCGACGGGACGATGTCACATCCCAACTCCGTTGCTTTTCCTCCCGAAAAACGACGGGAAATCCGGGAGGCGGAGTTTCGTCAGGCTTGCCTGAGATTGGGTATCCACGAAGGGAGGCTAAGGTACTTTCAGTATCCTGATACCAAAGTGCCGCTGCCGGATACCGAAGATTTTGACGGGGCGCTGGCGCAAATCAAAGACCATTTTCACAAGCTGAACCCCCGGACGGTTTTTACACCCTGGCGGCGCGACCCGCACTGCGACCACCAGGCAACCACGGCCCTGATTCGGGCCGTGATAGCCAATAGTCAGTGGTCAGGTACTTTATATGAGTATCCGATCTGGCTGTATGAATTGGCCAGCGAAGGCGATGTTCCTCACCCCGGTGAGGTGCAGGTTTTTATTTTTGAGATAGCAGAGGATTTTTTAATCAGAAAGAAAGAAGCGATCGAATGCCATGCTTCCCAACTGGGCCAGGTTATTCACGATGATCCTGACGCATTTCGCCTGCAACATCATGTGTTGGCGCATTTTCTCACACCCCTTGAATTTTACTACCATACCCATGAAAAATGAATCGTTACCCCCCGAGTACTTTGAAAACATTTACGCCCAATCCGATGACCCCTGGGGTTTTGCCAGTCGCGAGTACGAGCTGCACAAGTACCTCGACACGCTAATGCACCTGCCGCAACCGCGCTACCGCGCGGCCTTCGAGCCGGGTTGTTCAATCGGAGTTTTGTCAGGAATGCTGGCCGCTCGGGTGGATAACCTGTTGTCGGTGGATGTAAGCAGAAAGGCGTTGGAAAAAGCCCGTTGTCGTAATGCTGATAAGGAAAATATTGTTTTTCAGTATATGCAGTTTCCCGGCCAGGTACCCGGAGGTACCTTTGATCTTGTGCTGCTGTCTGAAGTGGCATACTACTGGGGCGACGCGGAATTTGCCCAGGCGCGTAGCGAGGTTATGAAGATGCTGGAACCCGGTGGCGATCTGGTGCTGGTGCACTGGACTCCCTTCGTGGAAGACTACCCGCTTACGGGCGATGAGGTACACGAACGTTATATCCAATTTTCGCAGGACAGCAATGAACTCCAACATCTCGACGGCAAGCGCGAAACAACCTACCGGCTGGATGTATTCCGCAAAACGTAAAACGCTCAGACCTGGCCTAAGCCCGCCGGGCTACGGCTGCGGGATTGTTCAGCCCGGCAAGCAGTTCCCCAAAACCGGCCAGACTGTCGCTCACGGCCACGGCAGGAAAAGCGCGCTGACGGGCTTCTACCAGTTTGGGGTGTTCCCACACGCAGCACCAGTACTGCCCGAAGTAGGCCGGTACTTCTATTTTGGCCAGAAACTCCAAGGGGTTGAAAATCTGGCAGGCCTGTAAATAGTAGCATACAATCGCCAGTTTTTCTTCGGTTCTGACCGACCAGAAGGCATAAAGCGCCATTTGCAATTGAAAGTACATCCAGTGTGCCTGGGCTGAGGATACGAAAATCGGCTCTCCTTTTTCGTCGTCCTTGTGCCATCGGTCAAACTGTGCAGCCATGCCCCATTCTGTGCGCCCCACCAGGCGGCCAGAAGTGTACACTATTAGGTGGTCATTTAGCCTGACGCGGGCATCTTGTTGAAGCAGCTTGTAGTAGAAGTGTTTGTCTTCATTGTAGGGGAAAGGCGTCAGGCCGCCTACGCTCTCGTATACGCATTGGCGTACCGCAAAACCTGCGCCGGATAAGTCTGTATGCATCAGATCAAAATTAGCCGACTCCTGCGCAATAAGACGTAGCTGTTTTTCCAGGATATAGTAGTTTCGAAGAGAAGTGAAAAGGTAGTCGGAGGGACCGTCTTCAACCTGCAGGTTAGCTCCCACTGCGTCTACCTCCGGATGAATGAAACTCCGGCGTAACTCGTAAATGAAATCAGGAGCGATCTGGCTGTCGGCATCGGTCGAGACTATAACCCCGTTGGTCTGGCGTCCCTGCCGCAGGCGTTCACTGCACCAATCCATAGCCAGTCGCCTGGCCCAACCAATGTGCGCGTGCTGGGGAGGTAGTTGTACCGATACAATGTGAACACCCGGGTGGCGTCTCGTCTCCATGGCTTTTTGTACGGTACTATCTGTTGTATTATTGACCAGAATCAATGCCTCGTACTCCGACCACGGGATACGCTTTCCCTTTGAATTGTATTGATTTTCGAGCGCCTCAATACAGGCTGCAATCGACTCTTCTTCATCTTTGGCCGGAATCGCAAATACAATCTGGGCGGCCGGGTTGGGACGGGCAGGCATCGGACTGTACCATACAAAGTCAGTAGTCTGGGGTGAATCGTGCGGAATCATGAGTCAGTCGGATTTAGGAAACTTCTTTGATTTACCCTACTTTGTAAACATTTTCCGATAAAGTATAAAAATGATGCCCGATCCAATTTGCCCTTTCCTGCTACGCAGCCCTTTCAAACTGCTGAATACACTACCCAGTTTTTATTAAAAAAATACAGTATAAGTTCCAAATTATCCACGATTATGCGCGGACATAATTTACTCGGCTTCCACCGTAACTACCCTTACCATCCAATTCCGTAGTCCTCTCCGTGGTTACTCGATCCGCCCCACAAGCTGCCGTGCTGCCAGTCGAAATAAATGGCGTTGATCGGGCCACTAGTACGGTCGTTGAAGGTGAGGGAATAGCCGAGTCTTTTTAATTCATCCCTTACTTTTTCGGGAACGCTGTCGTGCAGCAGCAGCTGACCGGGCTTGGGTTGGCGGTCTTCGGTTTTGGTGCCGCCCAGCGACAGCCACAGCTGATTGGAGTTAAAATTGGCCGCCTCGGTGGCCTGTTGCACGGTCATGCCGAACTCAACCATATTGAGGAAAAATTGCAGTAGGTTTTGGTCCTGCGTGTCGCCGCCCTGCACGGCGAACGAGACGAAAGGCTTGCCACCTTTCAAAGCTAGCGATGGCGTCAGCGTCACGCGGGGGCGCTTGCCGGGCTCCACCACGTTGTAAGGATTCAGGGAAGCATCCAGCACGAAGCTCTGCATCCGCTGACTCATACCTACCCCCGTGTTGCCCGCAATGCAGGCCGGAATCCACCCGCCACTCGGCGTAATCGACACCACCCAACCCTCTTCGTCGGCGGCCTCCACGGTAGTGGTGCCACGCCAGAGGCGGTCCTGGTAGTCTACCATCGAAGAACCGTTGCGCATGTCATGCGTCGGGGCAAAGTTGCGCTGGCTGGTATCCATTTCGTAGCCCCGCGCTTTCAGCAGGTCGAGGTAAGGGTTCTTTTTTCCTTCAAAGGGGTAGGGGTCACCCGGCCCGATGGTGGGGTCGTTCTTGTCGTATTGAATGACCGAAGCACGTTGTTTGGCGTATTGCTTGCTTAGCAAGCCCTCCATTGGCTCGGCGGGTGGGGCATAAGAATCGCCGTAGTAAAAATCCCGGTCGGCAAAGGCCAGGTTCATCGCCTGATAAACCGTGTGAATGTACTTCGCACTGTTGTAGCCCATCGTTTTGAGGTCGAAGTTTTCCAGAATATTTAAGGCCTGAAGCAGCACCGGTCCCTGTGTCCACTGCTGCATCTTATATACCTCGATGCCCTTATAATCAACCGATAGCGGTGTTTCTTCCAGCGGTTTCCACTTTGCCAAATCCTCCATCGTGAACAAACCGCCTTGCTCCTGACTGCCGCGAACGATCTCCTGGGCAATATCTCCTTTATAGAAACGGTCGTAGGCGGCCATGATCGCGTCCTTGCGGTTTTTACCTTGCTTCAGAGCGTCTTTCTCGGCTTCCACGAGCTTGGTGAGTGTTTGCAGCAAGTCTTTCTGAACGAAAATCTCGCCCGCTTCGGGCGCTTCGCGTTTCTCGCCCGGATGCGTCAGAAATACTTTATTACTGTATGGCCATTGCTTAATCTGCTCCTTACCACGCTCGATGCTGTTGGCTGTTTGGGCGTCGATGGGGTAGCCTGCCGCCATTTCCATGGCGGGAGAAAGTACCTGTTCCAAACTCAAAGTACCGTAGTTGGCCAGCATGTGCAGCAGACCGCCGGGGGTACCGGGTGTCGTCGCTGCCAATGGGCCGTACTCGGGTGGGAAGTTGTAGCCTTTACCTTTAAAAAACTCCGGCGTCGCACCCGTCGGGGCCACGCCCATCGCGTTGATCGCGATTACCTTTTTGGTTTTAGGGTTGTAGATCAAAGCCTGGGTTTCGCCACCCCAGCTCAGCACGTCCCACATGGTGCAGGTGGCCGCCAGCATGGCGCAGGCCGCGTCCACGGCGTTGCCGCCTTTCTGAAAAGTAGTGGCCCCGGCCGTGGCGGCCAGCGGCTTGCCCGTGATAGCCATCCAGTGTTTACCATGCAGCGGAGGCTTTTGGGTTTGTTGGGCGGTAGTTGACAAAGGGCAGAGACACAAAGTACCAAAGTGCCAAAGTACCAAAGCGGAAAAGCAAACGCGGACTTTGACCGTCCGGCGATCCGGTGCGCTCAGCCTGACAAAGTGATTGAAGAGGTGTTTCATAGGGTAGATTTGAATTGGACAAAGCTTGGTAAATGCCTTCCCGGTAAAAATACCTTATTTTTCAGATAATCAACTCAACTGACGGGGCTTACTTTCAGAAACCAGGGGAGTCGCCACTGATGAAAATAAGTTGGGAAAGGGATTAAGATATTAGACGTAAATTTGAACGATCAATATTCTTGATCGTGCCTGCCATAATTAAGTACCAACTCATGAAATTTCTTACCCTCTCTTTCTTGCCCCACGCTTTCTCACTTTGTGCCTTTGCTACACTGCTCCTTTGTGCCCTCCAGACTCACGCTCAAACCTTCGACCTGCAGGGCCACCGCGGCTGCCGGGGGCTGATGCCCGAAAACTCCTGGCCTGCCTTCGAAAAAGCCCTGGAACTAGGCGTTACGACGCTGGAAATGGACGTGGTGATTTCGAAAGATCGCCAAGTGGTGGTGTCGCACGAGCCGTATTTTTTGAATAGTTACGCGCTCGACCCCAACGGCCAGCCGATTGAGAAAGGCAAAAACGACAACCTGTACCTGTTGACGTACGCCCAGATCAAAAAGTACGACATCGGCTCGAAGGGTAACGCTGATTTTCTGGAGCAGGAAAAAATCAAAACTTACAAGCCACTATTGAGCGAAGTACTTAAAAAAGCAGAAGCCTATTGCCGGGCGCACAACCGTGCGCCCGTGGCCTACAACATCGAAATAAAAAGCGAAGCATCGGAATATGACAAGTCGCAGCCACAGCCGGCCGCCTTTTCGGAATTGGTGTATAAAGTAATCAAAGAGAATGTTCCGCTGGAACGGGTGACACTGCAAAGCTTTGATTTTGAGGTATTGAAGTACTGGCAGAAGCAGATGGAAACCGGAAAGTACCAGAAAGTAAAACTGGCCGCGCTGGTATCTAACCTGAAAGGAATCGAGCGAAACCTGGAAGACCTTGGCTTTACGCCCGCCATTTACAGTCCGTACTATAAGCTACTATCCAAACAAAAAGTAGCACAACTTCATCAGAAAGGTATGCGAGTCATCCCCTGGACAGTCAACGATGTTTCCGCCATGAAAGAAGTAAAAGCAATGGGAGTGGATGGGCTGATCACTGACTAACCGGATCGGTATTTGAAGTTAGAATAGTTTCCAGGATTTGGTTAAAAACGGAATAGAAAACTGATGAGCGAATTTTGAAAAGACGCGAAAACCAGCTTGCGCTTTTCCCAATTAATGTTTCTAATTTTTGAAGTATGTACTTTCCGGGGAGTACGCACCGTATGCGTATTCCCTTTTTTGTTATCAGGCATTTTTTCATCAACTTGCCCGGTTTAAGATCGGGTATAGTTTCCCCTTACCCCCACATAAAAAGCTCAACAATATGGAAATGGTCAACGACATGATTGTCTGGTTCATGAAACGACGACTGCCGCGTATTCAGGAATTTATGGCGAATCCCGTCGAAACGCAGGAGCGGATTTTCCAGGAGCTGATCGCTACCGCCCGCTACACCGAGTGGGGAATGAAATACAATTACAGTCAGATCAAAACCGTACAGGAGTTTAAGGAACAAGTACCCGTTTCGACTTACGAAACGCTGTTTCCCTACATTGAACGGGTTCTGAAAGGCGAACCGAATGTACTATGGCCTTCGCCGGTAGAACATTTTTCCAAGTCGTCGGGTACTACCAATGCGCGCAGCAAATACATCCCCGTTACCCCCGAGTCGCTGGAAGAGTGCCATTACATGGGCGGTAAGGATATGATGACGCTGCTCGTAGCCAACAAACCCGATACGAATGTTTTTAGCGGTAAAGGGTTGTCTATCGGAGGTACTATTGGCCCCAATCCCTATAATCCGCAGACGCAGGCAGGCGATGTTTCAGGCGTAATCATGCAGAATTTACCCGCTTGGGGGCAACTTATCCGAACGCCGCCTCTGGAAGTAGCTCTCCTGGATAATTGGGAAGATAAGCTGGCAAAAATGGCCGAAATATGCGCCCAGGAAAACGTAACGAGCATATTGGGTGTCCCGACCTGGACCATTGTGCTGCTGGACCGCATCATGGAAGAGCAGGGGGCGAAGTCGATGCTGGATGTATGGCCCGATTTTGAGGTTTTCGTTCACGGGGCAGTAGCTTTTCATCCTTACCGTGAGCTATTTACCAAGAAATATTTTCCTTCTTCCCAGACCTATTATCTCGAAACCTACAATGCTTCCGAGGGCTTTATCGCATTGCAGGACGACCTGACCAAGCCGGGCGAAATGCTGCTGATGCTCGACTATGGCATATTTTACGAATTTATGCCGCTGGAAGAAATAGGGAAGGATTACCCGCGCACGCTGACGCTCGACGAAGTGGAGCTCGACAAAAGTTACGCCCTCATTATGTCCACCAATAGCGGACTGTGGCGCTATCAGATCGGGGATACCGTCAAGTTTACATCCAAGTACCCTTTTCATCTCAAAATCAGTGGGCGCACCAAGCATTTTATCAATGCCTTTGGTGAGGAATTGGTTATAGAGAACGCCGAAGCTGCCATTACCGAAGCCAGCGTGCAGACCGGCGCGGTGGTAAGCGACTTTACCGCCGGACCTGTCTATATGGGCGACGGCTCGAAAGGACGTCACGAATGGATTATCGAGTTTTCGCAGGAACCCGACGATCGGGCCAAATTTTTTGACTTACTGGACACAACATTGCGGCGTGTCAATTCTGATTACGACGCCAAGCGTTTTCAGGATATGGCTCTACTCAAACCCCTGGTTCACGTTGTGCCCCGGGGTACTTTCTACGCCTGGATGGGGCGCCGCAAGAAGCTGGGAGGGCAACATAAAGTACCCCGGCTGACCAACGACCGGGTATATCTGGAAGAAATTCTGGAAGTTACCAGCCAGGAAAAATAAGTGATTTCAGGAGCCGCCGGCTTATCCTCTGACTAAACCTTTTTCCCGTAAATAGTGGTGTGTCATTACCTTTTTATCAGGATGCAGCACCGTTTGTTTCAGGACTTCACAAATCACCAGCTCGTGGTCGCCGCCGTCGGCATAGCCGACTACTTTACATTGTACGTAGCCTACTGCCTCAGTCAAATAGGGGCAGCCACGATTATCGTGCTCGTGTTTTAAGTTCTTGAATTTGTCCGTGTCTCGACCACTTTTGCGGCCCAATTTCGCAATCAATTTGGTTTGCTCTTCTGCCAATAAGTTTACGTTGAGAATACCGCCTTTCTTCACCAGTTCCAGTGTATAATCCGTCTTATCCAGCGCTACACAAAGCATTTTGCCGCCCATCGCCGTCTGAGTGAGCCACATCGCGATGTTAGCATTCCGGCAACCGTCCGCTGAAATGGTAGTAATGGAATGGATGTCGTAGTTTTTATATTTGAGCAACCGGCGGGGCATAAGTTTCGGGATTTTGTAAAAAATGTGTGAAGAGGATTTTACTCATAAATCTGTCCCCATTCTTCCCTGAAACCGCTACCCAAAGCGAAAGGTTATCGGGCTACCCGCGCCGGTTGGTCAAGAAGCCCGGCGATTCTGAATGCACTTCCCGGAAAATGACTAATTTTGCGCGATAAACGACCCGTTAATTTATCACCCGCATGACCCACCCCGAATTTCTGGACGCCCTCGTCTGCCCCACTACGCACACTTCCCTTATCTTAGCCGAAGACGGCAAAAGCCTGACCAGTCAGGATGGCGTGACCTACGAAGTGGGTGATACAGGGATTGTCAATATGCTGTATCCTAAGGAATTACTGCCGGAAGATGCTCATGAGCAATATCTTTACGACCAGGCTTTCCTGCGCTATGACCGTGGTGTTTCCTGGGTTTTCGAGACACTCAATCATTCCGACGAAGCCGCTACGCGCCAGTTTATAATTGGTCTGATGGATCTCAAACCCGGCATGACGGCCCTGGAAGTAGGGGCAGGCACGGGGAAAGACTCGGCCCTGATTCTTGAAAAAGTTAAACCCGGCGGTACCGCCGTACTGTCCGATCTGTCGCCCAATATGCTGAAACTGGCGCAGGATAAGCTGAATACCGCCGAGGTAAATGTGCATTACTTTTTGGGGAATGGTTCGTACCTGCCTTTTAAGGACGACACGTTCGATGCCGTTTTCCATTTTGGAGGAATCAATACTTTTTCCGAGCGCAAAAAAGCCTTTGACGAACTCACCCGCGTGGTGCGCCCCGGTGGTAAAGTAGTGGTAGGAGACGAAAGTGTCGCTCCCTGGATGCGCAGCCAACCTACTTACCAAACCCTGCTGAAAGCCAATCCTCTTTTCCGCGCCGAGGTACCACTGGAAGATGTCCCGGCCAACGTCGAAAATTTTAAATTACACTACATTTTCGGCAATGCTTTTTACGTGATGGAATACACCGTAACCGAAAAAGCGCCGGAAATTGATGTCGATCTGCCTATCCCCGGCAAGGATTTTGTAGATAACTGGCGAATCAGAGCAGAGAAGTCTGCTGATTGATTTTTTTAACCTTAAATTAGAGTACTCCTTTGTGCCTTTGTGCCTTTGGAACTTTGCCCCTCCAAAAAATGTGGATTAAAAAAGGCGTAGTATACAAGCCCGACGGCACAATGCCGCACAGCGTTTCGCATGCGCAGGTACCGTTTGCCTACAAGCACGACGATTTTTTACGGATTTATTTTTCCTCGCGTGATGCGCAGGGACAATCCCGGCCAACGTTCATCGATGTAGATTACGACGACCCGTCGAAGATTCTGTACATCCACGATAAACCAGTTTTAGAGCTGGGTGGACCCGGCGAGTACGATGAGACGGGTGCCATGCCCGCCTGGTTCGTCAATCGCCCCAATGGCGACATCTGGCTGTACTACACGGGCTGGAACCGTACCTGGAACTCGTATCGGCTTTCGATGGGACTCTCAGTAAGCCACGATGGTGGCCTGACTTTTAAGAAAATGTTCACCGGGCCGATTATGGACCGCAGCATTCAGAACCCCATCTGGGCGGCGCAGCCTTCGGTGCTGATCGACGAAGACGGTACCTGGCGGATGTGGTACATTTCGGGGCACAAGTGCGAGTACATCCACGGCTATCCCGAACCCTATTACCGGGGCCAGTCGGCAATTTCGAAAGATGGCATCCATTGGGAAATCAGCGATGTCCCGACGCTGGAATTTGACGATTTTCTCCACGCTGTGGGCCGGCCGAGCGTCTTTAAGGAAGACGGCCTGTACAAAATGTATTATTCTTACCGCCACACCCGCGACTACCGTACCGACCGCAACCAGAGTTATCGTCTGGGTTACGCGGAGTCGAAAGACGGAACGCACTGGGAGCGGAAGGACGAACTGGTAGGCATTGCCAAGTCAGAGAATCCGGAAGATTTCGACTACCAAATGATCAACTACGCCCACCGCTACGAACATAATGGCAAGAAGTACCTGCTGTACAACGGCAATGGTTTCGGTGCGGCGGGATTCGCTTACGCCGTCTGGGAAGATTGATGGTAATGGTGAGCGATGAATGATGAGTGAGTATGTCACATAGTGATGATTCTCGTTAATCACAATTCAACGATTACACAATTCAACCCTTCAACAAAGCAACGGCCATTCACTCAAAATAAAACAAGAACTGACAGAGGTCATTCGTTGGGGCAAAAAGGAGACGTAAATAGCAGCGTTTTTCATACACACATAAAATAGCATGACAACACAAAGAGAACAACTGAATAAAGACGGCTATGTGCTGCTGCGCGGTTTTTTGGATAAAAGTACCATCACGGAAATTTACCAGGAGGCACGCGAAATATTTGCCGAGCAAATCAAACGCGTGACGGGTCGGACGGTGGATATAGATGACCGTGATGCTTTCGAAAATGCCATGTTCGAGTTTTTTGAGAAAGACTTCGATGCCTTTGTCAATACGGGCAAAACCGTACAGCATACCTTCAGCCTGCATCGGCTGGCGGTGAGTGAGAAAATAGAAAAGGTACTTAAGGATCTGGGTATTGAAAAACCCGTTATCGGGGCGCGTCCGGCGATGCAGTTCAACAGCCGTTTCTTGTCTAAAGGTGGTAGCAAGCACTGGAAGCTCGATGCGCACCAGGACTGGCGCACCGGTCAGGGCTCGCTCGACAGTACGGTCATCTGGTTTCCGATGGTAGATGCCGGAGCCGACATTGGCGCGTTGCAGGTCATTCCCGGTAGCCACACGAGCGGCCTGATGGAAGCAAGTACCTCCGGCTATCAGGGCGGCATTACGGCGGCCTTGAAGGTGGAAGATTTCGTGCAGACCGAGTTTCAGGTGGGTGATATGCTCGTCTTCTCTTCTTTTTTGGTTCACCAGTCGGGCAACAACGTGACGAATAACATCCGCTGGTCGGTACAGCTACGCTACAACAACCTCGCCGAACCAACCTTCATCGAGCGTGGCTACCCAATGGCGTACCTTTACAAGCCCGAAGCTGATTTGGTCACGCCCAATTTTCCATCAGTTGAGCAGCTGAAAGCGGTTTACAAAATTTAATGAAAGTAAGCGTTACCATTCTCACCTACAATCAGGCGGCCTTTATCGGGCAAGCCATCGAGAGCGCGCTCAATCAGCAGACTGATTTTGCGTACGAGATTCTGGTGGGCGATGATTTCTCGACCGACGGGACGCGGGAGGTGATTCTGGATTATCAGAAACGCTTTCCCGATATAGTAAAGCCTGTATTACATAAGAAAAATCTGGGTCAAAACGGACTTTTCAATACCATTGAAACCCTCAAACTGGCTCAGGGAAAATACATTGCTCCGCTCGATGGCGACGACTACTGGACTAGTCCTGACAAATTGCAGAAGCAGGTGGATTTCATGGAAAGTCATCCTGATTTTTCGGCTTGCTTTCATAATGCCCTTATCACTTACGAAGACGGTTCGCCCGCGCGCGAAGTGAATGCCGCCGACCAGAAAATGGTCATTGGTATGGACGATCTTATTGGTGAAGACGAGATTTGGTTCATGGCGACCTCAGCGGTCATGTTCAAAAACGGACTGGTGCATTATCCCGAGTGGTTTTTGAAATCCACGAGCGGGGATATTCCACGTTATGTAATTCTGGCCAAACACGGGCCGATTGGCTACGTACCAGAGACGATGTCGGTGTACCGCAAAAACAAGGCGGGTGCCAGCTTCAAAGACCACTATCGTGACGCCCGATTCCTGCGTAACCGCATCATGATGTACGAAGGGATCAATAATGAAACAGAACGCCGGTATAATTCCTCCCTGCGCCTCAACATCGCCCGCTATCATCGTATGATGCTGGATGCCCGGCAGTATTCAAAAAGCTATTTCCGACGGGCAGCCCTGGCCGTCAATTATTTGCGATTCCGGCAACCTAATCCAATAGAAGCGAAAGAAATCTGTCGAGACTACCTGATCCCTAAGTGGATTATGCGCGTTTACAGCTTCTTCGCGCTGTTGCCGCACCGTTTTCGCCAGACGTCATGATGAAAGTCTCGGTTTGTGTGCCCACTTACCAGCACGAAGCCTACATCGCGCAGATGCTGGAAGGAGCGCTGGCGCAGCAAACTACCTTTCCCTACGAAATCGTCATCGGGGACGATGGTTCTACTGATCGCGCCCCGGCGATTATCCGGGCCTACGCTGAGAAGTATCCCGAGCAAATCAGGGCGTACCTGCACCCCGAAAATCTGGGGCCGAAGGAACCGCGCGAATTCGCGGGCCGCAATAATGTTTTGTTCCTGCTCAAAGCCTGCCGGGGCGAATACGTGGCCCTCTGTGAAGGCGACGACTACTGGACCGACCCGCAGAAGCTGCAAAAGCAGGTCGATTTCCTGGACGCACATCCCGGTTTCGCCATCTGTCACCATAATGTCCGCGTGACCTACGAGGACGGCTCACCAGAACATTTGTTCAATGCTCCCGACCAGAAAGCCATCTCGACCATTGATGATTTATTGGCCGACCGTTGGTTTATTGCCACCGCCAGTCTGCTATATCGTAACTACTTCCTGACCGAGGACTTTGCCAACTGGCACGCTAAGGCCGCCGCCGGAGACTGGGCGCTGGTGTTGCAATTGGCCGCGCGTGGTAACATTGGCTACCTGCCTGAGGTTATGGGAGTGTACCGCAAGCATCGGGGCGGACTGAGCAATGTCCATGCGCCCAACAACGAGTGGTTTGTGCAGAATAGACGGGAAATGTTTGAAAATGTGCGGGTATGGCTGGATTCCTTCAAACGCATTAATTGAAAAAGTAACAGAAGTATGAAAAAGCGGATGAAGGTTTTCTTGCTATTGATCTGGAGTAGTACTTTTCAGGTTCAGGGACAATCTATTACCGGGAATTTTGCCTGGGATGCCATGCATTTGCCGGGTACTTCGGCGGTTGGAATCGTGGTAAGTGATACCCTCGCGCCGGAGCCTTTCCGGGTCAGACCGCTTATTGTTCCCGCGGGATTGGCCGTGAGCGGATTGCTGGTGCAAGGCAAGATCAGCCGGCAATTAAATCGGCGAGTGGAAAGCCGTTATCCCGGCTATCGCACCAACGCCGACGATTATCTACTGTTCGCTCCGGTTGCCCTGGGTTTGGGCCTAAGTGTGGCGGGTGTGGAGGGCAGGCACCCACTGGGCGAGCAGATGGTGCTGGCGATCATTTCAGGACTTGCCTCCCAGGGCGTCACCCAAACGATTAAGATGATTGCAAAGTACCCGCGTCCTGATGGTACCACCTATGATGCTTTCCCTTCAGGCCATACTACCGGGGCGTTCACCTCGGCTACACTGCTGCATAAGGAATATGGACACCGGAGCGTGTGGTACAGCGTGGGTGGGTACTCCGTGGCCTCGGGCGTGGGAGCGTTACGGATTATCAACAACCGCCACTGGCTGTCTGATGCACTTTTTGGCGCGGGTGTTGGCATCGGAGCTACCGAGGTAGTGTACATGGCGTATCCCTGGGTAAAGCGGAAATTGAAGAGAAAAAAGAAGTAAAACTGGCTCGCACGAACAGTCCTTTTTTAGAGAACGTCATGACCTACTGCGATTTTGTCAACAATAACTCCTCCGAAACGGCGGATGCGCAATTGCACAAGCAATACCACTACAATGAATATGGCTTTCCGCTGGAAGATGACGACGCGCTGCTTGGTCATTTGCTGCTGGAAATTAATCAGGCAGGGCTGAGTTGGACGCTGATGTTGCGCAAGCAGGAGAATTTTCGTCGGTCCTACGATGATTTTTCCATCGAAAAAGTCGCTAACTACGGCGAGGAGGATGTTCAACGGCTACTTGGCGACGCGGGCATTATCCGAAATCGCCTCAAAATCACTGCCGCCATTTTTAATGCCCGGCGCATTCTTGAATTGAAAGAAGAGTTTGGTTCATTTAAGGCGTGGCTGGATGAACTGGCACCGCTGACCAAAGCGGATTGGGTGAAGTTATTCAAAAAAAACTTTCGTTTTGTGGGCGGAGAAATCGTCAGTTCGTTTTTATTAAGCACGGGCTACCTTCCCTGCGCGCACGACGTCGGTTGCCCCATTTTTACAAAAATTGAACAAATGAAAAGCCGCCCTGATATTATTCGGGACGGCTTTTGAACTTAGTTACTTTGGGCAGCTAGTAGTTAACGAATCTCAAAACTCGCCAACTGCACAAATTCCATCACCCGCCGGTTGATTTCCTCTTGGGTGAGATTAACCAGCCGCTCGCTACCAAATTTCTCGACGCAGAACGATGCCATTGCCGAGCCATAAATGATGGCCCGCTTCATGTTATCGAACGAAATGTCGTCAGTCTGGGCGAGGTAGCCGATGAAGCCTCCCGCAAAGGTGTCGCCCGCTCCCGTGGGATCGAAAACTTCTTCCAGTGGCAAAGCCGGGGCGAAGAAAATGCGGTCGTCCTGGAAAAGCAAGGCTCCGTGTTCGCCTTTTTTGATCACCAGTGTTTTAGGCCCTTTGCTCATAATCACCTTCGCCGCTTTGCGTAACGAGTATTCGCCCGAAAGTTGCCGTGCCTCCTCGTCGTTGATTGTGAGCAGATCGATAAGTGGTAGTACGGCTTCCAGGTCGGCCATGGCAATGTCCATCCAGAAATTCATGGTATCCAGCATGACTAGTTTGGGGCGCTTTTCCATTCGCTCCAGCACTAGTTTCTGAATAGCTGGTGCAGTGTTTCCAAGCATTAGGTACTCACAACCCTGATACGAATCAGGAATGACGGGATCGAAATCGCCCATCACGTTCAGCTGCACATCTACCGTATCGCGGGTATTCATGTCCTCATGGTACTTGCCCGACCAAAAGAAGGTTTTGCCATCTTGTTTAATCTGCAGACCTTTGGTGTCAATTCCGTGTGATACCAGGATGTCGATCATTTCCTGTGGGAAATCGCCACCGACGACAGCTACGAGGTTATTTTTTTTAGTAAAATACGAAGCGGCCAGCGTGATGTAAGTTGCGGCACCGCCGATGATTTTATCCGTTTTGCCAAAAGGTGTTTCAAGGGCGTCGAACGCCACGGATCCTACGGTGAGAAGACTCAAAATTAGTTGAAAGTTGAAAGTGGAAAGGTGGATGCTGAATTCTGGACCTTGGACTGACGGAGTGCCGCCCGAAGGAACGCCTACCAGGCTTTCCAGCCGCGCCGGCGGACCGATCCAAAGTCCAGAATCCAGCGTCCATTTAGATAAACTTATTAATCAGATTTTCCAGGTATTCCTGGCGGCCGGAGGTCGTGGCGGGTTCGCCGTTTTCGGCGGCCAATTGAAAGAGATCTTCCAGGCTGAGCTCACCTTTTTCGTAGGCTGCACCTTTGCCACCGTCAAAACTGGCGTAGCGATCTTTACGAATCTTATGATATTCGCCGTTTTGTATGATCTTGTCAGCAACGAGCAAGGCCCGCGCTACGGTGTCCATGCCACCAATGTGAGCGTAAAAAATGTCCTCCACATCGGTAGAGTTGCGACGGCGCTTGGCGTCGAAGTTGATGCCACCGCCGGCTAGTCCACCCGCGTCGAGGATGATGAGCATAGCCTGCGTCCACTCCATCAGGTCGTTCGGGAATTGGTCGGTATCCCAGCCATTCTGGTAATCGCCGCGGTTGGCGTCGATAGATCCGAGAAGCCCCGCGTCGGCGGCCACCTGCAGCTCGTGCTGGAAGGTATGCCCGGCCAGCGTGGCGTGGTTTACTTCCAGGTTCAGCGAGAAATCGTCCAGCAGATCAAACTGCCGCAGGAAGCCGATCACCGTAGCGGCATCGTAGTCATACTGGTGCTTGGTAGGCTCGCAGGGCTTAGGTTCAATGAAAAATTTACCTTGGAAGCCGTTCTGACGGGCGTAGGCTACGGCCAGTTTCAGCATTTGGGCAAAATGTTCCTGCTCGCGCTTCATATCGGTGTTGAGCAGGGTCATGTAGCCTTCACGGCCACCCCAGAACACGTAGTTTTCGCCTCCCAGGGCAATAGTGGCATCCAGTGCCATCTTGATCTGAGCCCCGGCGTGGGTAGCTACCGCGAAATCAGGGTTGGTAGATGCCCCGTTCATATAGCGGTGATGGCTGAACAGGTTAGCCGTTCCCCATAGCAATTTTGCTCCGCTGTCGGTTTGCTTTTGTTTGAGGTAGTCCGTAAGAGTTTTCAGACGTCCTTCGTTTTCTTTTACGTCATCGGCATAGTCTACCACATCCAGATCATGGAAGCAATAGTAAGGCGCCCCGATTTTGGTAATGAATTCAAAAGCGGCGTCGGCCTTGTCTTTAGCCCGTGCCACGGGATCACTCTTCTCGTCCCAGGGGTAAAATAGGGTTTGCCCGCCAAAGGGATCGAGACCCGAGCCGCAGAAGGTATGCCAGTAGGCAACGGCAAAGCGCAGATGTTCTTTCATGGTTTTGCCGCCTACCTCACGGTTTTCGTCATACCAGCGGAAAGCTAACGGGTTGTCGGTTTCGGGCCCTTCGTATTTGATTTGTCCGATACCTTTGAAGTATTCGCGGTCTCCTAAGAGAATATCCATTTGAATATAGGTTATGAGAAATAAATAATGAGATAATATTTAAAGTGTAAAGATGACATTTTATAATAAATCTACCCTTCACTTTATAGAAAAAGGCCGGGGCGTTGTTGGCTCCGGCCTTTTGAATATGAAAGTATGCTAAGCAAACTATCTACTAAAAAAACTTAGCGCGGCGATCGACGATGTTAGCATTATCGCGCACGGCCTCGTTCAGCAGAAAGCTGGCGCGGCTTTCAATATTTTGCTGAATCTGTGATTTGTAGGGGGTGTAATCAGCGATTTGGGGAGCAGGCGTTTTGCTGAGCTGCTCCATCACGAATACTCCGTTTTCTCCGGCGAAAGGCTTGGTTTTCTGACCTTTATTCACGCCAAATCCTTTACCCAGCGCGTAGGGATCAAAGCCCGCCGAACTCAATAAGCCCGTAGCCAGCGTGATGTCGTCGGCTGTTTCTACCAGCGCGCCGGCTCCGTATTTCTTGGCGGCGGCTTCCAAGTCGCTTACGGTTCCTAGCTTGTTGATAATCTGCTCGGCTTTGAGCTGATTGCGCACTTTGGCGGTGAGTTCGTCGCGGAAGTCGTCCACTTTCACATCGTCGGCGTCCGTTTTTCCGGTTAGTACGGCCACCACATATTGGTCGTCCGTCTCGAAAACCTGCGAAACTTTGTTGAGGCTTGTCTTGTCGTTGAAAGCCCAACGCACGATTTCGCGGGCATTTTGAATAGCGTTGACGTTGCTTGCATTTTCGGGGATACGCGTCGCGGTGGCAATCACCAGCGACTTGTCCTTGGCCACAGCTTCATCGAATTCTTCCTTATTATTGACCGAAGCCGCAAACTGGTCAGCCTTCCGATAGGCATCGTCGCGGGTAGCCTGGCTAGGTGCAATGGTTTTGGCAATCGTCGCCAGACGATAAAGTGTGTTGGACTTGGCGTCGGTTACCTTAATGATGTGGTAGCCAAACTGGCTTTCTACCAGGCGGGGAATCAATCCGGTGCCGTTATGTGAGAAAACGGCATCTTCGAAGGGTTTCACCATCCCGCCGTTGTTCTGGAAGTAACCCAAATCACCACCCCGCTGGGCCGAACCCTGATCGGTACTGTTTGTAGCGGCGAGTGCTTCAAAGCTGGCACCGCCCCGAAGCTGATTCAGGATGTTTTCAGCTTTCTGCCGCGCGGCGGCTTTGGCCGAGTCGGAGGGGTTCTCAAAACTGATCAGAATGTGGCTGGCACGAACCGTAGAAAGCGAGTCCTTCCGGGTACCGTCGTACTTATAAATAAAATAAGTGTCGCCCTCGCGATAAGGTCCGTATACGCCACCCGGTACGAAGGTAGTTACAGCTTCTTTCAGCTGGTCGCTCATGTTGGCGTAGGACATGGTCGTCGGCATAGCGATGTCCGAATTCATACGGGCATAGGCCGAATCGTTGGCCGCCGAGGCTAAGCCACGAGCCAGATTCTTGATTTCCGTGTTCAGCGCAGCGCTGTCTTCCGTGTTGGGTACCACAGGGAATGTCACGTACTGGATCGTACGCGTATCCATGCCCTTATATTCGTCTTTGTGATCTTTAAGATAAGAAGACAGCTGCGAATCAGTGACTTTGATCGTCGTGTCCGGGACGGAGTAGAACGGTACGTACAAGTAGCGCAGGTTGGCTTTGGTGTTCTGAGCCATGTACTCCTTCTCTGCTTCGGCCTTGGTTACGTACGAGGACATCTGGATGAGACCTTCGTACTTCTGACGAAGACGATCTGCGTAAAGATTTTTCTCGAAGTCAGCCCACGACTGCTGCTGTGGCAAAGGGAGCGTTTTCAGGTTTTTGAGGTAGTTGATTACCGCACTCTTATCAAATGCACCCGTAGTGGGGTTGGCAAAGGCCTGTTGAATGGCGGGGCTGATGTTGTTGCCCTGCACCATGTCCGTCTTTTCCTCGTCGCTGATAGCCAAGCCCAGTTTGTCGTACTGCTTAGTGTAGGCAATGTCGATAATCATCTGGTTCCAGGCCTGCTCGCGCAGGGCGGCGAGTTCCTGTTCGCCTGCTGCACGGCCCGTTTGGGCTTCGTAGTTCTGGCGCATTACGTCCATTCGCGTCTGAAAATCCTGGACATTAATTTCCTTTCCGTCAATTTCGCCAAGGGTCTGGTTGTTGCCTCCCCCAAAAAGCGTGTTGTTGCCGAAGAGGTCGCCCAGCACAAAAAGGGTAATACTGATACCAATGAACCCCACGGCCCAACCGGATTTTTCTCTAATCTTGTTAATTACTGACATAGTACATTTTCAAATTTGACCCGCAAAATAAAATCTTTTCTTCGTGGTATGCAAGAATGATGCTAAAAAGGGGGGGTAAGTGGCAAAGTTCCTGAGCGACAAAGTCCAAAAGTGACAGAGTGACGGACTGGAATACCTCCTTCACAGGCTGACCTCGTCCCTGGTACTTTGCCTTAAACGATTTCCATCCCACTTTGGAACTCTGTCACTTTGGTGCTAAGGCGCCACCTTAAAGCTTCTCCACGCCAAAATGGTACTTATTAACGCCAGGATAGCAGCCAGTAACATAGGCGCTCCGGGAAAATATAAGGAAGTGTCGTGGCGGGTGAAGTAGGCAAAGAGGCTGGTCATAAGGGGAGGACCGATGATGGCCGTTACACTCTGCAAGCTGGTAAGCCCCCCCTGCAACTCACCCTGTTCATTGGGGGGAACTTGCGTGGAAACCAGTCCCTGGATGGCAGGACCCGCAATACCGCCCAGAATGTAGGGAACCATAAAGGCGTACATCATCCAGCCCTGTGATGCAAAAGCGAAGAGGGTTAGACCGATGGAGCTGAACAATAGGCCAATGTACACACTCCGCTCGCGGCCCAGTTTAGGAATAATCACGCGGATCAGCCCGCCCTGCACGATGGCGCTCAGCAGACCTACCGCGCCCAGTGAATAGCCGATCTGGGCCTCATGCCAGTCAAATTTCTCCATCGTGTAGTACGACCACACGCTTTGTACCGCGTGGGAAGCAATGTAGAGCAGCACCAGCGAAACAATCAGCCCGGAAATAACCGGGAACTTGCGCAGGTGACGCAATGCTCCGGCTGGATTGGCCCGTTTCCAGCTAAATGTCCGGCGGTTTTCGGGTTTGAGCGATTCGGGCAACACAAAATATCCGTAGAGCCAGTTGACCAGTGAAAGTACTGCCGCCGCCAGAAACGGCACCCGCGATCCGTACTGCCCCAGCAGACCTCCGATGACCGGCCCGATGATAAAGCCTAGACCAAAGGCGGCGCCCAGCATTCCAAAATTCTGGGCGCGGTTTTCGGGGGTACTTACGTCGGCAATGTATGCGGCACCCGTAGTAAAACCACCCCCCAGAAATCCGGCAATGACCCGCCCGACAAACAGCCAGCCGATGGTGGGAGCAAACGCCAGAAAGAGGTAGTCGAGGCCAAAACCGAAGAGTGAAGCCAGCAGAATAGGACGTCGTCCATATTGATCGCTCAGCCCTCCGATGATAGGAGCGCTCAGAAATTGTACGAAAGCATAGGTAAATAGCAGCCAGCCGCCATAACGCGATGCCTGGCTAAGCGTACCGCCAATTAGTTCGGTAATGAGCGTAGGGAGAACCGGAATGATGATCCCGATGCCCGTGATGTCGATTAGTAAGGTGACGAAAATGAAGCCGAGGGCGGCAGGGCGTTTGGATGCCATATTTTGCAAAAATTTCCCCAAAAGTACGGTTTATTCTCAGCAAAGGCTTGCCCTGATGAAACATTGATTACAAGTTTTGGGCTTTCGGTGTTCTTATTTCGTTTGTTTGGCGGTAAGCAAAGACGCGTCTTTTGTAGAATCAGGTTCCCGCTACTTTCAATTTTCTGTGGATCAGATTGCGGGAATTATATTTTTAGGGCGCAGGTACCTCTACTCAATATGGAAAAGCAAAGGATATACCGCTATTTAATAATCAGCCTGTGCGGAATGATACCCGCGCTCACAGGTCGGGCCGGTCCTTTTCTCCAGAAAATAAGTCACTCGTCTTCTTCCGCCCGCGTCATCCATCTGCTCAACTATTTCGACACCTGCCAGGCCGTTTTACAGAGCGAGGCGTATGCGTTCCGGGTATTGCGTGAAGTAGATGGAATTGGTATTGAAAAGCGGGACGCGCGGCTGCGTCGCTACGCGAGGTTCCTGAAAGACTCCTACGCTAAGCATTCCCTTTCTACAGATGCCCAGCAGGCCGATCTTTTCCTTAACCTGAGCCGGCAGGCTTCCGAGCGGGGTGATCCGCAGATCGCCGCCGTCTGCCGGCACATCGTCGGGCAATTCTATTTTAATGACCAGCAGTACGGCAAGGCATTCGAGCATATGCTGGCGGCCAATAAGGCTTTCCGGAAAATCGGCTATGGGCGGATTCCCGCAATCAGCCGTTACTTATACGAACTGGCGTTCAACTACTATCATTTTTCTGAATACGAGAAAGTGGTCGAACTACTGACAGAAGCCACGCATTATCCTCCTTATAATCCCAACCTGGATATTCAGGTATACAACACATTGGGCATGGCTACCACCTGGCTGGCCGCTACCAAAGACTCTACCTTATATTCACAAGCTGGGCTTAGTTACCGGAAAGCGATAGAAACCGCCGGGCAATACGGCGATTCGCTCTGGGTGGGCATTGCCATCGGAAATCTGGCCAATGTATACGAAAATCAGCACGAGTGGGCCAAGTCGTTGAAATATTACCTTGCCAGCTATCAGATTGGAGAAAAATTTGGTGGAAAAGACTTCTCCCCGAGAGGAGAAGCTCTTAGTATCGCCAGCTTGTACCTGCGCCTCGGCCAGCCCGACAGCTGTCGGCAATACCTACGGCACGCGCTGAATCTCGCCAGGATTGCCGCTGACGGTAACCGCTTCGAGGATGAGTACTTTTGGAAGAACTACTACGACACCGCTCGCAAGTACTATTGGATCATCGGAGAGGCACGCCAAGCTTACGCATACTTCGACAGTTTGTCGGTCGTGGAAAAGCAAATCGACAAACGCCGTAGGGCTGAGCAACTGTCAATGGTGCAGAAGAAATTATTGATTCAAAAACACCAGTCGGAAGTAGAAGCATTGGAGGCCGGGCAGCAAGCCCAGCGTCGGCAGTTCTGGCTGGTGGCGGTGGGGCTGGCCCTGCTGGCCGGCATGTTCATCCGGCTTTACTACCTCAGCCGCGCCCGGCGGCGGCAGGAGCGGGTCATTGGG
Source organism: uncultured Persicitalea sp. (assembly GCA_964500445.1). Lineage (GTDB taxonomy): Bacteria > Bacteroidota > Bacteroidia > Cytophagales > Spirosomataceae > Persicitalea. The sequence goes on from CAZCOG010000017.1 coordinate 104,000, forward strand.
GCCGAGAAGGAGAAGTCGCTGCGGCTGGAAAAACAGATTGTGGAGGAGGAATTGCGAAACGCCCGGGCCGACCTGTCCGATTTTGTAGAGAACCTCAACGAAAAGAACGCGCTCATCGACGCTATCTCTGCGCAGCTGGAGCAGTTTGCTACCACAAATTCCGAAACCGCCGCACCCACCTCCCTGACCGAAGCGCGGCAAAAGCTGCTCAACTCCACGTTGCTGACCCCCGACGATTGGGAGGAGTTCCGGCGACGCTTCGAGCGGGTACACCCGGGCTTTTTCTGGCAACTCCGAACCCAGATTCCCGATGTCAGCCCTGCCGAGGAGCGGCTCCTGGCTCTTTCTCAGCTCCGCCTCGACACCCGGCAGATGAGCCGGATGCTGGGCATTTCTCCCCAGTCCATCCGCATGACCCGCTACCGGCTGCGCAAAAAAATCGGGGCGGAGGGCCATGGATACCTCGCCGAACTCCTGGGTGAATCGCCAAGCGGCTCCGTAACCAACTGACTCACAGGGTTATTGTTTTTTTTGTAGATGCGTTTGTAGATGCCTGAAAATTGGTGTCGGAAGAAGGTTTTATTTGCTTTGGCTTTCAGCAATGTTATACATTAAGCCTGTCTGCTATGAAACCAACTTCTTCCATTCATTCACGATTCAGCATTTTAAAGCCCGATCGTTTGCGTAAATCCTCTACGGAGCGGCAATCAATCTTAAACCGAAGTAGTCCCGTAGCAGCTCCTTTCCTGGTCTGGTTGTTGGCCAGCCATCTTTTCTTATCACTTGACCATGCCCAGGGCCAGTGCCTGAATTATCAGACTCCGGGATTGAGCACCTATACTGTACCAGCCGGTGGCCCGTTCACTATCCGCATCACGACCAAAGGCGGGGATGGTGGGTCCAGCGTTGGAGGCAGCGGAGCCACGGCCATCGCCAGTTTTGCGGTACAGTCGGGTGATCAGTTAACCATTATCGTGGGCGAAGCGGGCGATACTTACGATGGCAGCGGCGGAGGCGGCGGAGGTACGGCTGTTGTGCTGAACCGGATGGGAAACCTTGGCCTGCTGGTGGCCGCCGGCGCGGGTGGGGGCGGCAATAGCTTCCATGGATTGCTGGGAGGCGGAGGCCAGGCAACAGGGGCGGCTACGGGCGGTAGCGGTGGAAATTCTAGTAACGTCGATCTCGGGGGCGGGGGCGGGGGAGGTGGAGGCAT
>CAZCOG010000018.1:0-105046 GCA_964500445.1 uncultured Persicitalea sp.
CAGTGACGGGTACCGTGTCACCGGCCTTCACCGGCAACCTGGACAACACGGCCACGGTGACTGCCCCGGCGGGTGTGATCGATCCTAATCTGGGCAACAACAGCGCCACGGACTCCGACACGCAGAATAGCGTGGCCGATCTGGCTATCACCAAAAACAACGACAATGCCACCTATACGCCTGGCACCAGCACGACCTACACGATCGTGGTCACCAACAGCGGGCCCAGCGACGTGGTGGGCGCCACAGTAGCCGACGCGATTCCCGCCGCGCTGACAGGCGTGACGTGGAACTCGGTGGCGACCGGAACGGCCAGCGTGGTCAGCGGTGGCAATGGTAACGGAAATAATCTGTCAGCCTCGGTGAATATCCCGGCCGGAGCGGGCAACTCGGTGACCTTCACAGTGACGGGTACCGTGTCACCGGCCTTCACCGGCAACCTGGACAACACGGCCACAGTGACAGCCCCGGCGGGTGTGACGGACAACAACCTGAATAACAACACCGCCACGGACTCCGACACGCAGAACAGCGTAGCTGACCTGGCCATCACCAAGACCGATGGCAGTGCCAACTACACGCCCGGCACCAACACGACCTACACTATTGTGGTCAGCAATACCGGGCCTAGCAACGTGGTGGGTGCTACGGTGACCGATGCTGCCCCTGTCGGAACCAGCATCACCGCCTGGTCGGCCGCCTTCACGGGCGGAGCCACCGGTATGGCCAGTGGCAGCGGAAACATCAGCCAGAGTGTCGACCTGCCCAGCGGCGCCAGCGCCACCTACACCGTCACGCTAGCCGTACCCAGCGACTTCACCGGCAACCTGGACAACACTGCCACCGTGGCGGCCCCGGCGGGCGTGACGGACAACAACCTGAATAACAACACCGTCATGGACTCCGACACGCAGAACAGCGTGGCCGACCTGGCTATCACCAAGACCGACGGCAAAGATAGCTACACGCCCGGCACCAGCACGACCTACACGATCGTGGTCACCAACAGCGGGCCAAGTGACGTGGTTGGCGCCACGGTGACCGACGCCATCCCCGCCGCCCTGACGGGTGTGACGTGGAACTCAGTGTCGGCCGGAACGGCCAGCGTAGTCAGCGGTAGCAATGGTAACGGAAATAATCTGTCAGCCTCGGTGAATATCCCGGCCGGAGCGGGCAACTCGGTGACATTCACCGTAACGGGTATCGTGTCGGCCGCCACGACAGGCAATCTCGTCAACACGGCCACGGTGACAGCACCGGCGGGTGTGACGGACAACAACCTGAATAACAACACCGCCACGGACTCCGACACGCAGAACAGCGTGGCCGATCTGGCCATCACCAAGACTGACGGCAAAGATAGCTACACACCCGGCACCAGCACGACCTATACAATCGTGGTCAGCAACACCGGCCCAAGCGACGTGGTAGGCGCCACGGTGACCGACGCCATCCCAATTGCGCTGACTGGGGCAGCATGGAGCTCCACCTCAGCGGGCACAGCTAGCGTGGTCAGCGGTGGCAACGGTACAGGCAACGCCCTGTCAGCCTCGGTGAATATCCCGGCCGGAGCGGGCAACTCGGTGACATTCACCGTAACGGGTATCGTGTCGGCCGCCACGACAGGCAATCTCGTCAACACGGCCACGGTGACAGCACCGGCGGGTGTGACGGACAACAACCTGAATAACAACACCGCCACGGACTCCGACACGCAGAACAGCGTAGCTGACCTGGCCATCGTGAAAACACTGTCTATCGAACGGCCTGAGCCGGGAGCTAATGTGACTTTCAACCTGGTAGTAACCAATAATGGTCCTAGCGCAGAAACGGGAGTTGTCGTAACCGATCTATTACCGGCGGGCTTTACCTACGTATCAGATAATGGCGGAGGAGCTTACACGGGAGGTACCTGGACGATTGGCTCCCTGGCTGACGGAGGTACCGCTTCGCTGGAAATTGTAGCTACAATAAATGCCACGGGGTCGTACGTCAACACAGCTAGCGTATCGGGCGATAACACGGCTACTGATCCCAACACGGCGAACAATACCTCGACGGCTAGTCTCGAAGAACAAATTCTCCGACCTAAGGTATACCTGCAAGGCTCTCTGTTTGGTGTAACGTACTCGAGTGGTACGGTTGTGGACTCCTTGATGCGTGATAACCTGAGAACGAAAAACCTCATCCCGCTCACCTCTCCATACAGCTACTGGAATCCAACGGTGGCAGCTAATACCATCGCGGCCAGTGTGCTGAATACGACGGGCCGAGACGCGATCGTGGACTGGGTCTTTGTAGAACTACGCGATGCGACGGATCCTTCGGTGATTGTCAGCAGTCGTTCGGCGCTCTTGCAGCGTGATGGCGACATTGTGGATCTGGACGGAGTGACGCCGCTGCCGGTGCGCTCACCAGCGGGCTCTACCTACTACGTAGCCGTTCGGCACCGTAACCACCTGGCCGTGATGACGGAAGAAGCCGTAACCATGACCGCAGCAGGTACTACGGTCGACTTCCGCAAGCCGTCGACGCCCACCTACCGTAAGGCTGACCAGCTAATCCACCAGTCGCAAGTAGATGTGTTGCAGGGTAAGGCGATGTGGGCGGGTAATGCCCTGCGCGACAACGCGGTAATCTACCAGGGTACCAGCAACGACGTGAACGTGTTATCCCAACAGGTAGTTGGCGCACCGAATAATCCCAACGGCCTGCCCTTCTACATCCTGAAAGGCTACCTGAGCGGAGATATCAATATGAACGGCGAGGTAGTGTTCCAGGGCACTGGCAATGACGTGGAGTTTATCTATCAGAACGTTATCAAGAATCATCCGGGCAACGGATTGAAAGATAGCTTCTTCGTTATTCAGCAACAATTGCCCGAATAATATCAGGGGGTGGAGTGAGTACTACTCCACCCCTAACTGATTACGTAAGCAGTTTGGATACAAGCTGGTACCTGAGACAAAAGCGTGAAACACTTTTTCGCCCCGGCGGATCAAATTATGCAAAAGACAAGGCTGCCAAATCAACACCATAAATAGAAAAGCAACCTGTGAGTTTTTACCAAGTAATGTGATATGATTATGAAATATACGAGTTTCTTTTGGGCAGCAATTGGGCTTTGTTTTTTAGGAGTTACTGCCTCCATTCATGCACAAACTTTATCTACCAACACGGTAAAGTACAAGCTGACTTACAATGCCGCTACTGAGGTGTATACGGTATGGGTACACCCGGACTATAGTACGCCCAATAGCAACAATACGAATGAGAGTGAATTTTCAGCCACTGCTCAGGTATCGTTGAAAGTACCCAAGGCTTTCGTTATTCAGGATATAACGGATGTGAAGGGATTTTGGGAAAAAGACCCCCGAAAGCTCGGTGATCCGGCGGTTGAACCACTGCTGGCCAATGAAACATACGATTCGACCGCCCGCTATTACGCGATCGGGAAAGCGCCCTTCCAGACTAACCTGGGCAAATTCACCGTAGGCGATTCGGTCGCGCTGTTCACGTTTAAAGGAAATGGCTGTTTTGGTCCTATCAGTATACTGGCGGCTAATGATCCGTTTATTCAGGCAGCCTTCAATGCCTCGTCGCTCAATGTACGGGCTAGTTTTTACTCTCGATCGGGGCAGCCGACAGGAGGCAACGAAATTCCCAAAGAACAGTTTATTGCCAAAAAAGGGCCCGATGCCAATTGTAGCGCCGAGTCCCAAATTGGTGTAGCCAAGTACATAACAAGTGTAGTGGATAACCTGGATGGAAGCTTCAATGTAAGCTACGGAGTAAAAGTTGTAAATACCGGCGACGTGCCCCTCACAAATGTGCAGGTGTACGATACCCTGAGCAGCACGTTCCCGGCGCCAGCTACCATTACCATGGTGGGAGGAGTCACAACTACGCCTTCGCTTCCGGTCAATGCATCGTTCAATGGTAGTGGCAACAACACCGGCCTATTGGCGGGTACTTCTTCGCTGGCAGTCGGCGATTCGGTAGTTTTGGATTTTACGTTGAAGGTTATTCCCGGCGCCAACAACCCGGGGCCATTCATCAACTCAGCATGGGGGGAAGGTACTTTCAACGGCACCAAAGTACTCGATCAGTCATCGAATGGCCAGGAAGTTGACCCAGACCTGAACGGTGATGCGGGCGATAACTCAGCCCCCACTCCTGTGGTGCTCAATCCTCAGGGCACGGCAGATGTGGCGCTGCGGGTAAGCGTCAGCAACAGCCTTCCTCAGGTCAACGACAGCGTGACAATCAGGTTAGTACTTGAAAATCAGGGTACGATACCAGCCACGGGTTTGGAAGTAAAAGATCTGCTTCCCAATGGTGTTCAATACCTGGGAAGCAACGGAAATGGCAGTTATGTAGAAGGAAAATGGACGATCGGTACTGTGGCAGCAGGAGACTCGGCTGTTATTCTTTTGACTATCAAAGTCATTTCCATGGGTGCCCAATACTATACCGCCGAAGTATCCAAAATGAATGAAACCGACGTAGATTCCAGCCCCGATAATGGCCTATTTGCTGAAGATGACTTTGGACGGATATGTATAAGCGCTCCGCTTCTGTTATGCTCAAATCAGACGGTCGAAATCACATCCCCGCCGGGTGCGGCCAATATCCAGTGGTTCAGGAATGGTGTTTTGATTCCGAATGCAACCAGTGCCCAGCTTACGGTCGCCAGTGCTGGTTCCTATACGTTTACCACCTCCAGCGATGTTTGCCCGGCCGGTGGGTGCTGCCCGATTGTGGTTGAAGCAGTGGACTGTTGCCCGGTTAACATTTGCGTTCCTGTAATAGTGACCAGGGTAAAACGAGGGAATCCATAACCGCGGTTGAGCCGCCTTTCAGTCCGTTTTCTTTTTGCAAAAGGATCAGTTCGTTAAGAGCTGATCCTTTTTTGTTTAGTAATTTCTTTCGACTAACCATTCGTCCCGGTTATCCTGCCATTCATCATTATTCGCTGATTCAAAAATACCAAGTACCTTGCATAGCAAAGTACCTTTCCATACCTTTGTCGTGCTGCAAGTGAAAAAGCCTTTGCATCTATTAGCCATTTCAAATTAGAATCTTAGCCACCTAAAATTTCCAACTATGGATTCATATTCTAATTTTTTCAGCAAGCTGACTTTCATCGCTGACGCTATTTATTTTTTCAGAAAGCATTTTCTGATCGTACTGGGTTTAGGCCTAGTTGCTGCCTTTGGCAGAGTCATTCAATTAGGCGGGTTTGGAGAGATAACCTCTACTGTAAATATCCTTTTAGAAATACCGATAGAATCCGCCCGGATAATCCTATTTCTATACGTATTGGGATTTGCTAATATCAAAACTGGATTTCTTAGGATTAAGAAAATATTTACCTAAAAGAAAAACCGAAAATTACAATGGAATATCGCTATTCAGAATTAAAAGAATCAATGGAAAACTATACTTCTGGATTTCATTGTATTTACTCTGATAGCTTGGCTTCTCAATTATTTAATTGACCTTTTAGCGTATCAGACGTGTCTCTTATTGTCACTTAAAGAGAATGGAATACTAACTTATTCTTCATCAGAATGGACCATACTCTTATTTTTCAAGAATCTTTCTGTAATACCTTTTACTCTAATATTTGAAACTTTTTTTCTCCTTTATATAACGAACAAATTAGGGAATTATAAAAGGATATGTTAGCTACTTAAAAACGCTGACTGATAAATATTCAATAGATCTATACATTTTAATTCTAATAGAATTAAAAACATAAGTATAGTATTTATTGATTAGCATATAGTAATCAAATGAGTGCTCAAAAGCCTAAAAATGGAACCTTATGAAAGTTGAAAATGCCCAGGTGCAGATGCGGAAGGGAATCCTGGAATTCTGCATTCTGCACGTCATTTCGCGCGGCGAAGTGTACGCTTCCGACATGCTCGACGAGCTGACCTCGGCCCGCATTATGGTAGTGGAAGGTACTCTGTACCCGCTGCTGACCCGCCTCAAAAATGCCGGGCTTTTGGATTACAAATGGGTGGAATCGTCGTCGGGGCCACCCCGCAAATACTACGTGCTGACTGACGAAGGAAAGCAGTTCCTGGATGCTATGCAGGAAACCTGGCTCGATCTGGCCGATTCGGTGCAGATGATTATCAAGAAAACCGAGGCCACTGCCGACACCAACTAATCTTTCCGATCCTGTTTACCCCAGACATTCGATTAACACTCTCATGAAAAAGACCATCAGTATCAATATAGGCGGCGTAGTTTTCCATATTGAGGAAGACGGCTACGAAAAACTGCGCGATTACCTCAGCTCGGTACACCGGTACTTCTCCTCCTTTGCCGATAGCAAGGAAATCCTGTCGGACATCGAGGGCCGCATCGCCGAACGTTTCATTGCCAAGCAAAAAGCAGAGAACAAGCAGGTCATCTCGCTCGAAAACGTGGATGAACTTATCGCGGCGATGGGTACCGTGGCCGACTTCGAGGCAATCGACCAAGCCGAAGACCTGCTGACCGAGCCATTGCAGGCAGCTTCTGCCCGCCCGCAGCCTGAGCCTTCCAAGACGCCCTACACAAATCCGCCAAAAACCGAAACCTTTCCACCTAAAGGTACTTTTGCGGGTGAAGAATCAGCCCCGCGCCGCCTGTACCGCGACCTGCGCCGTAAGTTGGTCGGTGGAGTAGCATCGGGCATCGCTCATTATTTCACAATAGACCCCCTATGGGTAAGGCTGGCTTTTCTGCTGCTGGTGATCGGCCTGCCGGCGGGCAGTGGCATGGTGGGCGGACCTGATGACTTTGCCGGCTCGGTAAGCGGCATTGTGGTACTCCTGTACATCGCCATGTGGATCGCATTTCCGGGTTCTGCTACCCTGGAAGAGGACAAGAGCATTAAAAAGTTTTACCGCGACCCCGACCGCAAAGTTATCGGCGGTGTGGCCGCAGGCGTAGCCTCCTATTTTGGGGTGGATATTGGTGTCGTGCGCTTTCTCTGGGTACTTTCCGTCTTTCTATTCGGTACGGGTTTCCTGCTCTACATTGTATTATGGATCATTTCGCCTTCGGCCCATACTCTCACTGAAAAAATGGAAATGCAGGGCGAACCTATCACGCTTTCCAACATTGAAACGAATATCAAGCGCGGTCTGAATCTGGAAGAATCGCCCACCACGGGTGAATCGGGTCTTACCCGGCTACTGCTCTTCCCCTTCCGCGCCATTGCGGTGATCATTAGTGGCTTAGGCAAAATACTTAAAGGCATCGGTCCCGTTTTGAGGATAGTGATCGGGGCAGTTCTGGTCGCTGTGGCGGCGGCAGCCCTGCTGGGGCTGATCGTGGGGGGTAGTGTAGGATTGACGATGCGTGATATGGTACCCTTTAGCGATATTCCGCCGCTGATGCTTCTGAATGAAGCACCTTCCACCTTAATATTTTCTATTGCCCTCTTGATAGGCATTCCTTTTCTGGTGGTGCTGCTGCTGGGCTTGACCCTCATTGCCAACCGTCGCGTAGCGAGCGGCACGCTGTGGCTCACGCTGGCTGGCTTGTGGGTAGTAGGCATCATTGGCGTAGCCACAACGGGTACCCTTTATCAGCGGAACTTTGCCCGCCGGGGCGAAGTGCAGCAAACCGACCGCTACGCCGTAAACGGTACTCCCCTACTGGATGAGTACGAAAATGACGGTGACAACGACAATAACTGGGATGTGAGCCTGATGATTGAAGGCTACGCGGGTGATAGCATTCAGGTTGAAAGGGAAATTACGGCCCGGGGCCGTTCCACGGAAGATGCTCGCCGCAACGCGATGGATCTGAGCTACCGAATCGTGCAAAAAGACTCGGTACTGCGCTTCGACGAAGAACCCACGCTGGCACCCGGAGGCAAGTACCGTAACCAGGAGGTTAGGCTGCGCGTGTTGATGCCCTACGACCGCGAGTTCGTGATGACGCGCAACTTCTTTTATCGTAAAATTTCCAACTGGGAAATAAGAGATAAATACAGTGAACTCGAACGCAATGGTGACCGTGAGGATTGGCAGAAACTACGCTGGGCCGTTAAGCGTGACTCCGGGCTGGTATGCCTGAACCTACCCGAAAAATATCGGCAGGAAAAAGAATATGACGAAAATGAACAGGATGAGTACAACTACGATAGGGGGGATGACCTGGGTGCGTTGTCATTGGATGAGCGGGGCGATTATGTGAGGGAATTCGATGTCCGGGATTTTCAAAAAGTAGAAATTGGTGGCGCTTATTCCATCGACTTGCAGCGGGGCGACAACTTCGCCGTGTCCGTAGATGGTGACCGCGACGATGTGGACCAGGTTACGGTTTCAGTACGCGATGGCGAACTACTGGTCAGGAAACGGGATGATTCCAATATTTTCAACATCAACGAAAAACGTCTCGGGTTGAGAATCACGATGCCTGACCTGCGGGATATAAGACTTTCGGGGGCAAGTAAAGCCCGCATTTCGGGCTTCCAGAATATGGATCGCTTGTACGCAGAATTATCTGGCGCCGTAGTATCCGAATTCGATGTCCGGGCCGACCACCTGGAGCTGGAAGCAACGGGAGCCTCGAAGACCACGCTGAAAGGTCGCGCCCGGACGGCAAAAATATCTCTGACCGGAGCCTGCAAGCTGGATGCCACCGCCATGGAAATGGACGAAGCCAACGTACGGGCCGTCGGAGCCAGCAAAGCCGAAATGGGTAAAGTCGGGCGCATCAGCAAAACAACCGTCGGCGCAAGCAAAATTGATTAGTAACAACAAAAACTCAGGGCTAAAGCAACATTTCATTCGCTTTGTGCATCTGTTGGATAAATGAACTCTCAACTGGATAAATGAACTCTCAACCTATCCTAAATCATACATCGACTCATGAAAAAGCTACTCGCTTTCTGCCTTATCCTATTCACCGTCACCGCCTGCTCTGCCCAAAGCAAAGGTCCTGAGCGTACCCGCAAACTGAACGTTTCGGATTTTTCTAAACTGGACTTAGGGAGTGCCTTCAAAATCAACGTCGAGCAGGGCAGCAGCTACCGAGTAGAGGTTACAGGAAAAGAAGACGACCTGGATGACCTGGAATACGGCGTAAGCCGGGGCAAGCTACACATTGGCTATAAGAACAGTTCATGGCGGAAAAATCGTGAGAATGTTCGTGTAGAAATCACGATGCCGAATCTCGACGGCGTGGACTTCTCGGGGGCCTGCAACGCCAGAGTAAAGGGCTTCCGCAGCAGTCGTGGCATGGATATCGACGTTTCGGGTGCTTCCCGTGTTGAAATGGATTTCTCCGCCGACAAAGTGTTTGTGGATCTTTCCGGTGCCTCACGACTCACCTTGATGGGCCGGGGCGAGATACTGGAAGGCGAAATGTCAGGTGCTTCCACTTTCGACGGCAAGGATTTTCCGGTTAAAGAGGCCAACATCGACGCTTCAGGCGCCAGCCGGGCTTCAGTCGTGGCCAATTCATCTCTGCAAGCTGACGCCAGCGGAGCAAGCAGCATCCGCTACTCGGGCAATGTGAGCCAGGTACGCTCCAGTAGCTCGGGCGCAGGCTCGGTGCGGAGAGAAAATTAAGAGAAGAAAAGCGCGGCTCGCCTATTGCGCCCCACGCTGTAAGACCTATGAATGATTACGGGTTTCACCCACATTCGGGTGGCCAGCTCCATGATAGACTTATGCGGTTTCCAAAATATACTGTAAAAATGGATCGGGGAGAAGCGATTGACAAAGTCAGGGCGTATCGGCTTTTGCTGCAGGATCACTTCCAGCTCGAAAGTGTGTACCTCTACGGTGCCTTTGCCCGCGAAAACTACTCCGGCGAGGGCAACATCGACGTCGCCGTGGTGGTCGACCGGGTCAGGGGTGACTATTTTTCAGTCAGTCCGCTGCTGTGGCAGCTGCGAAAAAAAATTGATGACCGGATTGAGCCGATACTCATTGAAAGAGCTTTCGATGACACAACCATCCTGAAAGAAGTGCAGAAGTATGGTATTGAGATTGCGTGAAGCATGTAGATTTAAATTAACGACAAAAGCCGGAAAATTTCCGGCTTTTGTCGTTAATTAGCTCCAGATACATGATATTTACGCGCCCCTCCGTTGAGAAGCAAAGCAGTGCGTCCGGCTATGAGCAGAACTTTCCACTTCGTTATTTCTTTATTTTTTTGGCTGGCTATTGGCCAAAACCTCTGGGCACAAGCCAGAATCGAAGGTCTGGGTAGTAATATTCCGGCGCAGGGCCTCATCACCATCATCGGTGGCGCGGGCGTCGCTTACTACCAAGGCGACCTTAGCGACGGCGTCGATTTTGCGCACCTTGGCCTTGGTCCAAACCTTGCTCTGGGGGGGATGTACCGGCTTTCCGAACACGTCAGCCTGCGCAGCGAACTACGCTACTATCAAGTACAGGCCGACCAAAAAAACTCCCGCAACTATTTTAACAACCTTTCTTTCCGCACCCGCAACCCTGATTTTTATGTGGGGGCGCAGGGCGATCTGTTTGCATTTTCGCGACAGGCCCAGATTAATCCCTACCTTTTTGGCGGGGTCGGTACTACTTTTCTTAATCCCAAAGCCCAACTCGATGGTACCTGGTACAGCTTGCCGCCGCTGACCACCGAGGGTGTGAAGTACTCCCGGACTCCTTTGCTGATCGTAGCGGGTCTTGGTGCTACGTATCGGTTGACTGACCGCTGGGGACTCGGGCTGGAACTATGTAATAACTTCCTGAATTCCGACTACCTCGACGACGCCAGTGATGTTTACCCCCAGCCCGACCAACTCCCCAGCGACCTGGCTCGTCAACTCTCCGACCGCAGCCCTGAAATCGGCGAAGCCCCCCGGCAGCCGGGCTTTATTCGCGGTAATCCGGAAGTAAAAGACTCTTATATTTTTCTAAGCGTGAAGGCGCAATACGTGCTTGCGACCAGATTTTTTGCCCAGCAGCGGAAGAAGATGAAATGTCCGAAGTTTTGAGCTTCCTCTCCTACTCCACCTTAATCTCCCCGATCTTCGGCACGATCTGAATCAGAATCCGCTGGTTTCGGGTTTCCTGCGAACGCGGAAACCGGCCGATACCGCCCGTACCGGAACCAGCTACCTGCACCTCACAAATCGTCTGGTCAAAACGAATATTGCGCTCATTCCAAAGGCTTTGTACGGCCAGAGCACGCTTATAGCTCAGTGTGTAGTTGTCGGGGTAGTTATCTTTTGAGGCCATGCCTTCGATAATGACCACGTACTTGATGTCCTGCCCGGCGTACTTGGTCTTTAAAGTGTCGATGAGGTTGCTGATCGACTTGCCGACATTAACCAAATACTGCACATCGCTGCTCCGAATGACATCGCTCTTCTGGGCAAACTGAATATTCTGCACCAGCGAGAATCGTTTGTACACCGAGTCGTAAGCAAAGTACTTGCGGGGCAACTCTTTCACCGCCGCCTGGACTTCCTTTATTTTGTTGAGCTGTTGCTGCGTGACGCGCTGCTGATTGGTCAGTTTCAAGTAGGTAAGTACATAAAGTACCAGCATGATGAAAAAAAGGCTCGTCATCAGGTCGGCGAAACTGGGCCAGAAAAAACCGGAATTTTGGGATTTCATGCGCGGTTATTTTCCAGAAATCAAGCGCTTGAACCGTGCGCCGAGCTTGCGGTTGGCGCGGTCTCTCTCTGTTTTTATCAGCAATTCAAGCAAAGTCGACATCTTACCGTTGAGCTCATCGAGCCGTTGTCGGGTACTCTCGCTTTGGGAAGCCGCGCTATCTTTGAACTGCGAAACTTCCTGAGTGATCGTAGACAAATGCTTCAAATTGTGAAGGCTATTCTGGCTGCCCGACAGCGCCAGGCGCAGTGATTCGGTTTCGTCCACGGTGAATTGCTTCACCGCCTCGCTGGAATTCAAAATGTGTTGTTCCAAATCTTTGAAGGAGCCGGAAATGGCGTGGCCTACGTCAGCCACGGCGTTGGCGGTAAACGATTTATGCTGTTCAAGATTAGCAAAATGCGCCGTTAGAAAATCTATGAGTTGCTGGCTTTGGCTGAGCTTGTTGTTCAGATTATCGGCAATCGTTTTAAAATTCTCCGTCCGTTCCAGCAATTGATTAGTACGCTCCACAATCCGCTCCGAGTTGGTTACGAAGGCATTGACGTTCATCATGGAGCCATTGAATTTATCAAACTGCTTCACCGATTGCTCCAGCTGCTGAAGTACCGTGAGGTTGTATTGAGTCATTTCCGACACTTTCATCTTGTCAATGGAATCCAGCAAGTCGCGCTGCGCCAACACGGTTTTAGTATTCGAGGCAAAAATGCCCGACAAGTCTTTCAGATTAGCCGTAAACTCGCCGTTGAATTTCATCAGGTTGCGCTGCAAAGATTCCAGCGTCGCCGCTAATCCCTGGTTGATGATTGGTAGTAGTTCTACCTGAACGAAGGTGTAAAACTCATTCTTCCGCGCCTCCACCAGCGTGCGTGACCCTTTGAATGTACCCCCCGAGTTGATGATGGTGAGTACCAGGCCTGTAAAGCTGGCGATCATCGCAATTTTCACTCCGCCGATCAGCGACGAAATGCCGTCGTTCAGCAGCAGATTATTGGCCTGCGCATCCACCGCCGCTGACATTTCCGGCATACTGAACAGGCCGATGACGATGCCCAGCATAGTACCCATCAATCCCAGGTACAGCGGCACGCTGATGGACAGATTTATGTCTTCTTCCACCGCGCTGACGTTCCTTTCCACGATGTCCTTTATCAGGTTGAAGTCTGACGACGCGCCCCGGTTACGGATGAGGTAGTTGTTGAGTGAAAAGAGAATATTGGTGAAAATCGGATTCGCTTCGGCTTTGCTGTCAATGATGTTGATCTGGGTCTTGGGCAGCGAACTTTCCTGGGGCTGGCTTTCGCCATCATCGAACAAACTGGCCGTTGGATGCGCGGTTTCTGGTTCGTGATCACCCACAACTTCCAAATGAATGCTCGATGCTCCCTGATATTTACCCTGAAACTTTCCGATGTTTTCCAGAATGACCCGCGGCGAAAACCGCTCCAAATCCACCAGAAAAAGACGGATTTTCGCCACGCTCAATTCCTCCGTTTTAGGAATAATATTTCGGAAGACACTGATCTGGCTACGGGTACGGAAGAAGACGAGGAACTGGATGAAAATGATGATCCCGATCAGGAATATTTCAAATATTTCAACTTTCATACCGGATGCGGGCTTTGGTAATCACTTTCCATCGGTCACCGATTAGTTCAGCAATTCCATTTTCTTCGGTATATATTTTCCGGGCCTTAGGGTCGAAGGCGTTTGACGCGTCACAGACCGGGTCAATGTTTTTATCAGGATACGCCAACGCCAATCGTACCGACGCGTCGTGTTCGTCGATTACGAATTTTGCGCGGTTGTCTTTGATATTCTGAAATTTATAAATGGACGCGCCTTCCTTGTAAGAAGCATTGGCTGAGCTATTGTTGAAACTACCATCCGCGTTGGGGGTAGACAAATAGAAAGTATGGATGGCTTCTTGTGGTTTTGGATAAGGGACCTGATTTTGCCTTGGCTTTTCCGTTTGTTCACCGACGCCCGAATTAGTTATTTCCATGGGAACATCAGCCCCCAGCACTTTTCCCCGGACCACCTTGAATGCCTCCTTGAGCTTTTCGAGCTCATTTTTGAGTTCGCTGACTTCCTTCCGCAACTGCGCTACTTCTCTGTCTCTTGAATTACTGAATGTATTCATCACTAGGTCTAACTAACTGAGTTTTCTGGATTCGTATTTGGGACGCAAAAGAACGCAGTTAACTATTCACGGGCGTCAACTCTCCCAACTGCTTCGATAGATGATTGATTGCACCGATGATGGGATAGAAAAACAGGGTCTCTTCGATTTCTTTCTCATCGGAGCGCACTTCATCCATTTTCTTGGTGTATTCCAGCCCTTCGGCCAGGTAGTCGCGCAGATGACGGTTCAGCCCATTCTTAAATATTTCCAACGCGCTGTACGACACGCCGAAATTATCCGAGAAACTCATCTTCTTGTCCAGGTCAAGAAAAATGCGGTTGAAATCGGCCACGTAGTCAGTGATTTCGGTTTGTACTTCATTCGTCAAATCAGAGTACCGCAGGCGGGTAATCGATTCATCTTCCAATCCTGTTAGAATGGCTTTTATTTTTTTGATGTTGATGTCCAGATCCTCAGGATCGGTCATCAGCCCACCTTTGCAGGTCAGTTCTTTCGGAATGTCTTTTTCGGCCTTGATCACCAGGTCTTCCGATCCAAAGTCTTTTTCAAAAACTGCCGCAAAAATGAGTTCCGATAATTCAGAAAGCGTCCGCGGATTGCGGGTCAGAATACTCAGAATCTTGGATCCCGTGCCGCTGAACACGATATTTTTGGGCAAATCAGTTTCCGGTAGTTTCGTTTTCATCAACTGCGCCACGTGGTAGATAATGGCGGAGTAGAAGTACAAAAAGATTATTTTGTAATCGTTATCCTCGGCCAACAAAGCGTTGAATGAAAACATGTTGGCATCCCGAATACGGTAGTTTTTCTCGAGCGAAAAGAGAAAAGCAATGATGTCCTCAGATTTGTTTTTGTCCTTGATCGAATCAAGTACTTTCATCAGATCATACTGCTTATTGGCGCTCAATAAATTCTCGTAATGCGCCGCGTATTTCTTGATTAGCCCGTTGGAAGTCGCCCCGAATTCATAGAAACCATCGCCAAAAATGGCATTTGCTGCAAACTTGAACGACGACAGCAAAATGGGGCGGCTCGACTTGAAGACGACTACATCCGTAGTACCTCCACCAATGTCGATCGACACCACGGGTGAGAAAGTCCCCCCCGGCAATTGGCCCGTATTCTTATAATAATAAAACGGCGCAAGCGACTCACTGATCCCGATCGGCGGGTTGGTAGCGTTGAAGTACTTTTGGTACAAATCCCTGATCAAACCTTCCAGGCTGTCTTTCCGGTTATTGGTCATGCTGCTCGGATAAAACCAGACTAGTTTTGTTTCAGTCAGGTTGCCGCCGTTACGAAGTACCTTGTTGCGCATGAGCAAGAGCAGTGTCTCAAAATAGGCCCGAATCCGTTTGGTATTGCCCGGTTCTACTTTCGCCCATTTCAGGTTCGACTTGATTTCGTTGACCCCATCGTGCGTTTTTTCGTAAGTGAACGGGATGTTGAAATCGGCCAGACTATTGGTTTCTTTATTCAAATCCAGGTCTTTGCCCTCGCCGGAAACCGTCCGCGTCGGAAACTTGAAGCGGTTGCTGCCCCCTAATTGCTCGGGCAGGAATTCGTAGTCTACAAACTCACGGATGGCGATGGCCCCGGAACCGCCGAAGTCTTCGCTCGTTTTGGCCGAGTCGAATAGCGTGGCGATTTGCATATCCTCCACCGTGATGTCGAAGGCTTTGGGCGCCGACGCCCCGGCTTTGTATTCGATGTGAGTGTTTGTCGTACCAAAATCCAGGGCAAACGTAAAGACTGTGTTGCCATTTTGGAAATGCGGCCACTTCGGAATCACGACGCCGCCCATGTCGGATTGCCCCGTATCCTGTACATAAATGTAGTCGAACTCCTTGTCAAGTACGTAGTACTGCGTGGTGGCGTCGGCGGCCTGCTTGCGGGTACGCTTGCGGGGTTTGCCGGAGCCGGTAGTTTCTTCGTTGACCACCGTAATGGGCACGTTGGCACGTTGGTTGAAAAACTGCAGCACGTACTCGGAGTTCTTGAACAAGCCAGCTACGTTGCGATCGATGACCTGTACCCGGTAGGGTGAGGCAATGTCCGGCAGATTAGTTTTGACGAATGGAAAGAGCGTCAAGCCGACCTGCTGCTCCACAACTACCCCCTTGTTGGCCGCCTCGTCGGGCTTCGTGATCTGGTGTTCCAGCGATTGGTAGTATGTCCGTTCGAAGGCAATGTACTCACCCTCCTTCATGATCGGAATCCGCAGCGTGACCCGTACGCTGCCCGCTACCCCTTGTGTCATCTCGATACCGGGCTTGCCCGGCCCACCACCCAGCAAATCGTTGGGTGTGAAGTAGTCGAAGAATTGCTTTTTGAGCGGCAGCAAAAAGCCCTTGGAGTCGTCACCGACTTCGGTGTTTACATTTCCGTCGAAGAATTTTTCCTTATTGATTGGATAAACGAGCCGAATCAAGTACGGTTCCAGGAAGTCGCTGACGGTCAGGTACGGGTACTGAATCCGCGCGCCGGGCAGGCTGCGTTTTTCCAGCGTCGCTTCGTCGGCGTAGGGTACTTCTACCCCATGATCCCAGTTATCGTTAACGTAACGCAGCCGTTTATTGAAGTTGTTTTGCAGTACCAAGGGCGTCGGTCCGGTCAGTGTTTTGGTGGCATTGATCCGAAAATCACTTTCCGCAATCGACCCCAGGATATCTTCCTTCTTACGTTTGCGCAGCGGCACGCCCAGTACTTCTATGATATCGCCCGCCTTCCCCGAATCCAGTTCCGAGTAGTTGATTATAAAATCGGCGGGATTCAGTTTATTGATTTCCTCGTAAAGCGCATGATTTTTGCGATCGAGAATCGCCAGATTTTTATCGAGATAGTCGCTTACGACCTTCATCCGACTGGCCAGCAGCGGATTGGCCCGAAACAGATGATGAAAGTACTTCTGAAAATCCACTTCCCGCTCATACAGCGGTACGTAGTTGTGATCGAACAGTACGTCGTTTTTCGTGAGTTTGATCTGAGCGTGCGTAAGGTCGTTGGCGGTTGGAAAAAACAACGTGGCGGGGGAAGTGCAACCGATAATCTTGTGGTTGAATTCCAGAATATACAGCCGCCGCAGTAAGTCGAAGTTGTACGACTCCTTGTCCTGTTGCAGGTACAATTCCAGCGTTTCGGCCAGGCGGCGGTGCGCGTCGGACGAAGCTTTCATCTTCGCAATTTCCGCATCTTTATCCCAGACAATGATGCGGAGATTTTCGCGCAGACTATCGCTATTGAAAAGCATTTCGGCCAGGTCCAGCGTGTCCGACACCAGCTTTTCGTCCGTGCGGCCCGCCAGTACATTACCGTTGCTGTTATAAGCTTTTAACTCGGGGGTTTTGTTGATATTGCGGAAGGCAGTCTTGGCCAAATCGATCCGCGCGAACGGACTCGGAATGGCGGGCGAGAGCGTCTCGCCGCTACCCCCTTCGGGATCTTTGATGGACTCTATTTCTTTGTCGGAGTAGGCGTCGGAAGAAAACCAATCTTTGCCGCCCCGGTTGGTATGGCCGAATATTTTACTCATAATATTATTTCTTAAATCCGAATTTCTCGGTCAGGATTTCTTCGGTGGTGTCGTAAAACAACTTGATCATTTTCTGCTCGGCCGAAGGGAATGTCTTGCCCTTGGATTGTTTGCTCAGTCCGTCGTCGTAATAGGAGTAGTCCACCTTTTTTTCAAACCATCCCGACTTCACGGTCTTGTCCACCACCAGCGAGTCGATCGTACTACTGAGATTAAAAGGTGTAAAACCGCGCCGATTGGCCGACATTTCTTTCAGCCAATCACCAAAGGATGTCATGAATTCCAACAGATTGGTACGGTAGAAAGAATCGCTGAGAAAAGCGCGGTCGATGGTCGGCGCGTCGTTACTCCATGCCTGCTTTTCGATAGACTCGTCCAGGCGTTCGTTCAGGTACTTTCGGAATAAAGCCAATTGCGACAGCCGCAGACTGATTTTATATTCTGTATTATCCTCAAAATCTGAAAACTTAAAATCCGGCGAATCATTCTTCATGCCGAATTCCTTGTAAATCGGCTTTACCGCCTTGCCTCCCGCCGATTCCAGGTCGCGGTCCGGCATTTCCAGGAAGTCGATGACCGCCAATGCCGACGCTAATTCGATAAAGTGCGCGTCGTTTTTCTGGCCTTCGTTGCCCGCATCGTTTTTGTAAGGTTTCCCGCTGTAGTCGTCGTTGATATAGTACAGCGCATTCACCGAATTATTGCCCGTTACATTGTCCTTATAATAGTAGAGCGCGGCTTTGGTTTTGGCAATAAAATCCGATTTCTGAATCGGGCTATTGGGGTCTTTTTCGATATTGAAATAGGGAAGTACCGAAATCGCCCCAATCTTGGCATTTTGCAAAAAGCCCTTGCCGTCGATGTTGCGGTTGTTCATCGCATCGCGGATATTTTTCAGGATCGTTGGGAAACCCGCCGCGCCCGTGCCGCCAAAGATCGAACTGATGATAAAAATCCGGTCGTCGGCGTTGTAGTTGGATGCCACTTCCTTGAACTCTTCCGAATCCTTAAACTGATTCAAGACCACGCTGCCGATGTTGGGATTGCCCACAAAACCGATGTCCATTTCTACATCCAGCAGATTCACCTCCTCGTCGCGCTTGTTGATCGACTTGCCCGAAAACAGAATATCGGCCAGCGCCCGGTTGGGTTCGCTGAGTTGGGCAAAGTCGATGTAGTCCTTGAATTGGGTATTGGCAACCTGTTGCAGATTGAAAGTAAAACTACCCGAAAGGCGGTTTTGGGAGGTCACCAACTTGTCGAGCGTCGTGATGCGCGTCCCGAAAAAGCCGCTGTCCGCGCCCGCCCGCTCGGCGATGGCCTGGTAGTTTTCCAGCATCCGCGCGGTACGCTTCAAATCTTCGTTGGACTTATGAGGGTCAATGATGATGGGGACGATTTCAAATTCCGTTGCGGAATTTGGTTTTACGCCCGAAGCCAGCAGCATGGTCAGGGATTTAAGTACCCTTGAACCAGTACCGCCAATAGCAAATACGAATAAGCGAGCCATATTTTGAATGATGAATGTTGAGTGATGAAGGATGAATTTTAGCTTTTTATCACCCTTTCGTTTTTTAAATTGGCTTTTCTTGTCAGGATTATACTCCTGATGATTTTCATTAGTTCATTGCAATCTTTTACTATCGAGTCGAACTCGTTCTCAGTGAGGTACCCTGTTGCTTTCATAAGTTCAAGCCAATAGAGTGTTTCATCACATTCTTTTTGGGCGATTCCAAACTTGTGAATAAAATCAGCCCCGGATTCTGCATTAGTTGACTCCCTTACATTGGCTCCAATTGATGTACCTGATTTAAGTAATTGCCTGGTTAGGACAATCTCATGATGATTTTTGCTAACAAATTGGCATAACTTCACTATCCGTACTGCAAAATCAAAGGATTTTCTACGAATGACATTCTTATCTTCCATTAGCTAAGATTTTAACCATTCATCCTTCATCACTCATCATTACTTTAAGGTTTCCAGAAAGTCGTAAAACGACAGTTGTTACTTTGTGACCGGAACACCGGAATACTGCTGATGATAACTAACAAAATCAAACTCCACAACGCGTTGGAAAAGCCGAAGCCGACGCAATCCGAGACATTCAATTTCAACTGGTTACAGAAATTACTGTCCTGAATATCGTTATAGGGAATGGCAAAGGCAACCAGGAAATTCAGCAATACCAGCCCGAGCGCGAAAAACCACCAATGCCGGGCTTTGTTGTAGCGCGAACTGTCGACGATGTAGTACTGCAGGGCGAATGTAAAAACTGTGGTGACGACCATAATCCAGCCGATGTAACTGAACCAGGGCGTGGCGATGTAGTCGGTACAGGTTACATCGAAACCCCGCAGGTGGTCGCCCATGTCCTTGGAAAAGAAAGGAATCAGGCCAAACCACTCGTACATCTTGGCAAATACTTCTTGCATGGCGTTTATTTTTTGATGGTTAGAGGGATAGTGTACAAAGGATTGGCCTGGGAGCGCGGATAAAAGGCGTCGCTCACGCCTTCCACCAAATAACTGAAACCAAATGTCTTATTTTCTTCCTCAGCAGCAGTTTCGATTTGAGTATCGTCTTCGCTCGAAGAAGCGTACACCCAGCCAGGTACTTTACCAACGACGTCTATTTGTAGTTTTTCATCTTTCAAATCGGTAGTTCGCAAAGTCAGCAAATGGGTAAAGCCGCGCAGCGACACGTCATTCTGGTCGGTAATGGGTTTCGCTTTCAGGCTGTACTTTGGGTCATTTATTTTGTAATTAGCACTATCCAGAAAGTACCCGGCATCCTGCATACCTTCGGAAAAATTCACCGCTACATTGAACTCGAACACGCCTTTATTTCGGTCGTCGCGGGCAGCCTGCGCGTCAGAAATGACACCCTGCGCCAGCGATTTTGAATCGAACTCACCAATTCGGGGCCGGTATTGAATTTTAAATGGCGGCTGGGTGGCTTCGCTCGCGGGCTGAATCACTAACTTATTGATGAAGCCGTTACGGGTTTGTTCCAGAATTTTGGAATCCAACACACTCTGAATTTGCGCCGCCGTGCCGATCAACCACAGGTAGTAAGGTCGCGTGGCGTTAAGCTGGGCGTGGGGTTTGTCATTGCGGTCGTAGTAAGTACCCTCGAACTGCGCCTGACCTTGCAGAATGGCAACCGATAAGTCAGGATTGCTACGCCGCGCGGCGACAAATTCACTACGGATTTGGGAGCGCTGTCCTTCCAGGTACCGCACTGCGTTTTGTCCGCCGGGCGAAAAAACAAAGTCGGAAATCAGGACCGAAAGCTCACCTGATTTCTGCTGATTAAGAATCTGGCTCAGGATTTCACCGATGTCCGAACTACCCCGCTTACCGCCCTGCGACTTGAAATTGCCGCGATTCAGATTTTGGTAAAAGTCGGAAACGTCGGTTTTGGAAGCCGCCGCCTTGACCGGTATAATGGTCGAGTTGATATAGTTAAGATTCAGCGTGTCGGTAGCCGGGTAGTTTTCAAGATTCGTCAGCAGATCCAGCATCGTGGCTTTAAAAGCCGTCGAATTGGCATCGACGTAGCCATCCATGCTGGCCGAGTTTTCCAGAAATACGCTGACATTGAAAGTACCGGCATCGGAAGTTCCTGCACCGGCTTGCCAGATGTCAGTCAGGGCAACGTTCGTTCCTTTGGCGTCGAAGTACTTTTTCAGGTAAGCGGCAACCTTTGCGTGATCCACTTCGCCGTTCTCGGTTTTGAGAGATTGAAAGCGTCGGTCGTCCGAGTTTCCGATGCCAACTACCAGGGTTTCGTACTCTTGCTGGTCGATGCGCTGATCGTTTTTGGCAAAATCCAGGGACTGTTCCTGAAAAGTGTCGAAATCGTAGCCCTTGTCGCCACCGCAACTTTGCAACAGGAAGAGTAAAGTCAGAGGAATAATACTGAATAAGAACGCGAGGGGAGTTTTCTTCATTTGCATTAATTTTTGCCCCTAATATAGGCCGCTGAAACGGCTTTCGGGTAAATTATTTGTTAAGGGTGCTGATTGCCCGGATGACTGGATCGCTCGGGCAAATTCTGGACATTATTTGAAACGTTAAGTAAGCCAGGTTATTCTAATAGACTAAAAATCTGTCTAGCCATCCATCAAAAAATCCCAGCCATGATATGGCCGGGATTTGAGAGGAATACCGCAAAAACTACCTTCTACTGATAGTTTGCGTCATAGCTCACCATCCACTGAATCCCAAACTTATCGGTAAGCATGCCAAAATAGGAGCCCCAGAAAGTATCCTGCATAGGCATGTCGGCCTTTCCTTCGGCGGATAGGCCGGCAAAAAGACGGTCAGCTTCTTCCTTGCTCTCGGTGCTAAGCGAAATTGAGAAATTAGTGCCGACCTTAAGCGGTTCTCCCATGCCTTCCATAATATCCGATCCCATGAGTACATCATCGGGAGAAAGGGGCAGCGCAATGTGCATAATCTTGTTTTTTAAATCATCAGGCATTTTGTCCGCGTCGGGTGTTTCGCCAAAGCGTTGGATCATCGCAAATTCACCGCCAAAAACGGATTGATAGAACTTGAATGCGTCCTCGGCGGTACCATCGAAATTGAGGTAAATGTTGGCTTTAGGCATAGTAGATAAGGGTTTAGGTAGAGAGATTTGATATACAGAAGACCAAATTAAAGCAATTTTATCATACATATCAAATATATGATAAAACTAAAACCTAAACCAAATATGCCTCTTCTATTTTTTCTTGAAAAACCACAGAATCCCAACGGTAGAAAGAATAACAAGTACTACCACAAACAGCTTCGTACCGATCCCTTCGTTAGGGTGTTCCAGCAAGTACCTGATTTCCTTAGCCTGGGTGCCAATCCACATCGCCAGCATCGTACGCGGAATCATGCCCAGCGCTCCGCCCAGCAGCATTTGGGGTAGTCTTGCTCCGGCCAGGGTAAAGATCAGGTTGGTAATGGCAAAGGGCAGGGCGGGCGAAAGTTTTGTAAAAAAAATCAGCCGTACCGGGTCTTCGTGGAAGCGTAACAGCAGTTTGGCCGCCGCCGGATAAGCCGCCTGAATCTGGGGTAAAAATGAAAGGGGAATCAGTTTTTTGCCCATAAAAAAAACGATTCCGATCGCAGCAAGGTTAAGCAGGAAGAGTAACGGCAAACCAATCCAGCCCAGAAAATAACCGTATACCAACGCCAGAAATGTGGGCGGCGTCAGGGCGAGTGCGGATGCAAAAGCCAGACCTAATGTAATAAAAACCCATTGCGTCAGCAACAATCCCGCCCAGAATTCTTCGTAGCCGACCGCCCAGGCCGTCAGCAACGAACTGGTCAGCAGCGGCATGACCGCTAGCACAGTACTTAACACCAGCGGAAGCGGGTATTTCTTGAAAATTGGGTTCGCCAAGGGTCTTTTCGTAATTTTGGCATAAAGGTAACGAGGTTGTCGAGCTTCGACTACGCTCAGCTTGACAAAATTTGCTGCTTTTTGCTTTAATAAAGACGCTTCTCTCTCTTAATTTTTTATACCTGTCATTCTGAGCGTAGTCGAAGAATGAAACTTTGCCCCTAAAAAAATGAAATTCGCCACCAGAGCCATCCACGCGGGCGTCGAGCCTGACCCAACTACCGGCGCCATCATGACGCCCATTTATCAGACTTCGACTTATGTTCAGGAAAGTCCCGGCAAACATAAAGGGTATGAGTACTCACGTACGCACAATCCCACGCGCACCGCTTTACAGAATGCGCTGGCCGCGCTGGAAAACGGAAAGCACGGTATCTGCTACGCTTCGGGCCTTGCTGCGACCGACGCCGTTTTGAAGTTATTCCGTCCCGGCGACGAGATCATCTCTACCAATGATTTGTACGGAGGTACTTACCGGATTATGCGGAAAGTATTTGAGCCATTCGGCCTGAAATTCAAGTTTGTAGATATGACCGACGCGGCCAACGTCCGCGACGCGATTACGGCGAACACCAAAATGATCTGGATCGAGACACCGACCAACCCACTGTTGAAAATTATCGACATCGAAGCGGTAGTAAAGTTAGCTCAGGAAAAAAAGATTATGACGGTGGTGGACAACACCTTCGCTACCCCTTACCTGCAAAATCCGCTTGACATGGGAGCCGATGTCGTGATGCACTCCGTGACCAAGTACCTCGGCGGGCATTCTGACACGGTCATGGGAGCGCTGGTTTTGAACGACGACGACCTGGCCGCGCAACTGGCCTTCATCCAAAACGCCAGCGGGGCAGTACCAGGGCCACAGGACTGCTTTCTGGTACTTCGCGGCTTGAAAACACTGCATATCAGAATGCAGCGGCACTGCGAAAATGCAAGTAAAATAGCCCAATGGCTGGAAGCACACCCGCGAGTTGGCAAAGTGTTTTATCCGGGCCTCAGTAGCCACGCCACGCATGAGCTCGCTACCCGCCAAATGCGCGACTTCGGCGGTATGGTTTCTTTCGAACTTAAAGGCGACGACTACGCTCAGGCTGTAAAAGTGATGGAAAGTCTGGAAGTTTTCTCGCTGGGCGAATCGCTCGGAGGCGTCGAGTCGCTGTGCACACACCCCGCCAGCATGACCCACGCCAGTATCCCGAAGGAGGAACGCTTGAAAGCAGGCTTAAAGGATACTTTGATTCGGCTTAGTGTAGGTATTGAAGATTCGGATGATTTGATCGAAGATCTTACTCAAGCCATTGCTCATATTTAGTCAAAAACATAAAGACGCCAAAATAGAAGGTTTCTTAATTTTTCATTATCCAATATTCATTCTCAACAAAAATGCTAACGCTCCCCCGCCGTCCACGCCGCAATCGCCGCACCGCCGCCATTCGTGAAATGACCCAGGAAACGACCCTGTCCGTGTCGAGCCTGATTTTCCCTATGTTCGTGCTGGAAGGCTCAGGCGTAAAGAGTGAAGTGAAGTCCATGCCCGGTATCTATCGCTTTTCTCTGGATACTTTACTGGAAGAAATTCGGGAAGTGACGGATTTGGGCATTCAGGCCATATGCCTCTTTCCTAACTATCCCGAAGACAAAAAAGACAAACACGCCACCGAGTCTCACCGTGAAGGTACCCTCTACCTCAATGCACTGAAAGAAATTAAGGACAAATTTCCTGATTTGACACTCATGACCGACATCGCGATGGACCCATACAGTAGCGACGGCCACGATGGCTACGTGGAAAACGGCGAGATTGTAAACGACATTTCAGTAGAAGTTTTGGGAAAGATGGCCCTGGCGCAGGCCCGGGCGGGGGCAGATATTCTCGGCCCCAGCGACATGATGGACGGGCGGGTAGGCTATATCCGTGGGTTGCTCGACGCTGAGGGCTATACGAACGTGAGCATCATGTCGTACACGGCCAAGTACGCCAGTGCGTTTTACGGCCCATTCCGCGACGCACTTGACTCAGCGCCACGTTTCGGTGACAAAAAAACGTATCAGATGAGCCCGGCCAACGCGCGGGAGGCTTTGCTAGAAGCACAACTCGATTTTGACGAAGGCGCCGATTTTATGATGGTCAAGCCGGCCATTCCGTACTTGGATATTATCAAAATGTTGCACGATAATTTTGACATTCCTATCGCGGCCTACAACGTATCGGGCGAATATGCTATGATTAAGGCCGCCGCCAAAAACGGCTGGATCGAAGGAGAACGCGCTATGCTGGAAAGTTTGATGAGTATACGCCGGGCGGGGGCGAAAGCCATTCTTACCTACTTCGCCAAAGAGTTTGCGTTGGCGCAAAACGGATAAATAAAAAGAGCGGGTCGTCGGCCCCGCTCTTTTTACTTGTTTTTTTATTTATTTCTTCCGATCTAGGATTACTAGGCCGATACCCGCTACGAGGACAATAGCTCCAGCATATGTGGGCCAGCCAACTGACTTTTGTTTGTCAGCGTTGATTTCTACGGGACCAATGTCCACCACTTTTTCTTTTTTAGTGTAGTTGAATCCGTTGAAAATCAGCATACCAATGCCAATAATAGCGAGGACGATTCCAAGTGCTTTCATACTAGATAGTTAGGTTAAGTGAAATAAAATACGTTGCCAAAAATAGCTTTATTTTTATAATAAACTCCATCGCTTAAATAATCGGGCCAGATAGTTTTAGTAAACTTATTGCACAAAATCGGTTTCTTATCGGCACAGGGTTTCAAAAACATGGGTTATAGCGTACTTTTGCCTGCTCAACTTTATTTCCAAACCCCATGACCACAACGCTCCTGCTCAACACACTTCTTGTCAATGAAGGTACTATTCGTGAAGCCGATGTGCTGATAGAAAATGGGCGTATTTCCCGCATTGGCGGCGATTTGCAGCACGTAAAGGCAGATCGCGTGATCGACGCGGCAGGTCAACATTTGCTACCCGGCCTGATCGACGACCAGGTACACTTCCGTGAGCCGGGCCTGACGCACAAGGCTACCATCGCTACCGAGGCCCGCGCCGCTGTGGCCGGCGGCACCACGACATTCATGGAAATGCCCAACACGGTACCCAACGCTCTCACACAAAAGCTGTTGGAAGACAAGTACCGGATCGCGGCGGATACTTCGCTGGCCAACTACTCCTTTTATATGGGGGCGTCAAACGACAATTACGATGAGGTGATGCGTACCGACCCCCAACACGTATGCGGCATCAAAGTTTTTATGGGCTCGTCCACGGGCAATATGCTGGTGGATGCCCCGCAGATTTTGGAAAAGCTCTTTGCGGATGCGCCCTGCCTGATCGCCACGCACTGCGAAGACGAAGCGACCGTTCGGCAGCGGATGGAATTCTTCAAAGAAAAGTACGGTGATGACGTCCCTTACGACATCCACGCCATCGTGCGCAATGAAGACGCTTGTCTGAGATCCTCTGGCTTTGCGGTGGAACTTGCCACCCGCAAGGGTACCCGGCTGCATATCCTGCACATTTCTACGGGTGAAGAAACGGGACTGTTTGACATTGGCCGCCGCGTGAATGGGCAGATTCTCCTGGCTGACGGTACTCCCAAACTAATTACCGCCGAAGCCTGTGTCCATCATCTCTGGTTCGACGCTGAAGACTACCGCGCCTGGGGTACTAAAATTAAGTGTAATCCGGCCATCAAAGCTGTGCCCAATAAAGAGCAAATACTGCAGGCCCTGCTCGACGATCGAATCGATGTTGTTGCCACCGACCATGCGCCCCACACCGCCGCCGAAAAAGCGCAACCCTATTGGCAGGCTCCTTCGGGCCTCCCCTTGGTGCAGCATTCGCTGAATGTGATGCTGGAATTTGTGCATCAGGGAAAAATTTCGTTAGAAAGGGTGGTGGAAAAAACCAGCCATGCCGTTGCCGACTGCTTCCAGATCAAAGAGCGTGGTTACGTTCGGGAAGGCTACCATGCCGACCTCGTACTGGTAGATTTGACGCAGATGACCGAAGTTCAGCCGGACAATATTTATTCCAAATGCGGCTGGTCACCTTTTGAAGCAACCCGCTTTCAGTCGCGCGTTACGCACACTTTCGTCTCCGGGCACCTAGCCTGCGCGCAAGGAAATTTCGATGAGACAGTCAAAGGACAGCGATTGGTTTTCTCGCGCTGACACGCTGCGGCCTGTTATGAATTGATCCTTATTTTTCGGCGGTTCATCCACGAAAACCTCCTTTCTGTTGGAAATTTATTGACCTGTGCAACCTTTTCGCCGATCTTACCATCCATTAGTTCAAAAGCATGCCTCTTACCTTGCTTTTTCTACCAGATAGCGGTGAATTCGAGGCTTAGTTGAACAGAATCTTGAAAAAATATTTTAGGAAACAAGGTACTATGTATTGCACAATACCCAATTAATTTTCTATATTTGCCTTATCAACAAGAAACTCCTCCCTTCAACGCTCTAAACTAAATCGCCATGAAAGCCCTTAAACTACTGATCGTCTTACTTTTATTAGGCTGGCAGGCTAATGCTACCGGATTTTCGCACAACATGCTGGTGGCACAAAAAATGCTCAATGCCAAGGAAAAAAGCATCTGCTGCGTAGAGAAAAAGGCAAAAAGTTCGTCACTGCAAGTGGCGGCCAAGCCAACGGTGGTAAAACAGAGTACCCATCCGGCCACTGAGTCCTCGGAGGAAGAAGCTACCATAAAACCATCAATTACCGCAGTTTCGCTATCGCAGCACATTGCCCGCTGGGTGGTTCGCATTGTGTCGGTCGGTGGTGAAGTACTTACCGAAATGCTAATGTCGGTATTCTCCTTAGGGAATGAAAGCACTTTGCCAGCCAACGCCAGCCTTATATCTTTAACCGACAATGTTTTATCTTATTTGATAGTACCCCTTAAAGTGTTTCTTTAAGATTTTACTTTTTGTGGTTCAGCACTAATGCTGGCAGCCTTCAAGGGGCTGCCAGCATTTTTTTTGCGCGATCAAAAAGGCTTCGCTTCCGGCACGGGGTAGAGCTGAATTGTAGCAGGGTTCTAAGACCAGCACTTCAAAATCAGTCGCCAGTAAAGTCCGGTACTCTGCCCGACTACCGCCAAAAGGCGGGCCACCAGGAAAATCACGATCGAACAAGACGCCAACCAATTTTCCTCCTTCGCTCAACAATTCGCACATATGCCGGACGTAGTCGGGCCGCAAAGCCGGATCGAGGGCGCAGAAGAAGGTTTGTTCTATTATCAGGTCATACTTTCCCTTATGCATGAAGAAATCCTGATGAATTAGCTGTAAACCTTTATTCATCTGCCGCGAGAATTTCTCAGACAGCCGCTCGATGAGCACCGCTGAGATGTCCACTACCGTAACATTGGTGAAACCTTTACCCACCAGATATTCAGCTTCATAACTATTGCCCCCACCGGGAATCAAAATTCTTATTGACTTATCTGCCAACCCGTTAAAGTAATGCTTCAGGGGTGGCGAGATTTCCCCTAAGTCCCATCCCGTCTCGTGACGAGCGTAGCGATTATCCCAATAATTAGCTTCCATATTGTTATGATTTTCCCCATAACATTCGATTTGGGGAAAATCATTCTCTGGAACCCAAGGAATATTCGTTCAGGATAGTCCAATATCAAGTGGTATGGAGTTTGTGAATTTAGCGTTACAAACAAAGTACTTTCTTAATCCATACTATTTTCTTAACCCATAAATTTAGAAATTATGAATTTCATAAAAGCAGGAACCGATGCCAACGGCAACGATATTGAACTTTTTTATCAAGATTTAGGAACGGGTGATCCTGTGGTACTTATCCACGGTTGGCCGCTCAGTAGCGCCATGTGGGACTACCAGCTTGCTGAACTTCCCAAACATAACATGCGGGTCATTGCTTATGACCGTCGGGGCTTCGGGCAATCATCCAAACCATTTGATGGTTACAATTACGATACATTTGCCGACGACCTAAAAGCAGTACTTGATACCCTTGATTTGCAAAATGTGACCCTAGTAGGCATGTCTATGGGTGGCGGCGAAGTGGCCCGCTACATGAGTCGCCACGGCGGTGCGCGCGTATCGAAAGTGGCCTTTATCAGCGCTGTAACACCTTACATGCTCAAGACGGAAGATAATCCTGATGGGGTGAGCCATAAAGTGTTTGATGAGATGAAAGAAAATCTCAATAAAGACCGCGCTGCCTTTTTACAGGATTTCAGTAAGCAGTTCTATGGGGTTACGCTTTTGAGCCAGCCCGCCAGCGATGCCCATATGCAGGGTGACTTTATCCGCACCTACCAGGCTTCTCACAAGGCGACGCTCGACTGCGTCGATGCCTTTGCGGCGACAGACTTCCGACAGGATTTGCCACAAATTAATGTACCGACGCTGATCATTCACGGAACGGGCGATAAAGTAGTACCCGCCGAAGCATCCGCAGAGCGTACTCTTGAGGCCATTTCTCACGCTGAGTACATTGCTTATGACGGTGCCCCACACGGATTGTTCTTTACGGAAAAAGATCGTCTGACCAGCGACTTGATTGCTTTTGTACAGCAATCGGCAGGTATGAATCAGACTACAGATGTACGACAGTCAACAGGTAGTTTTCCGGGCGATACCGATACGGTAGATGAAATAACGCAACCGGGCGTGATTCTGTAGCCATGAAATAAAAAATTGAAAATAATACCAGCCTAACGATGCGGCCAATGTGGCTGATTCCGGAAGAATCCAAGACATATTTTCACTTCATTGACAAACTATTTTAAAATTATCGAATTATGAAAAAGCAAATCATTCTGGCTGCACTGATGGCCGGAGCAACACTAGGTGCAAACGCACAAACGACCACGCCGCCGACGACGAATAATCAAACGACGAACAACGGTGCAACTACTACCCAACAGGGTACCAACACTGCGAATCGTCCTTACGCCAGTCAGACGAATTATAATACACTGGCCGAATCCAGAGTACCTGAGAACATCAGGAATACCTTCGGATCGAGCTATACGGGTGTTACCGGAACTAAGTGGCAGGGCGATGGCCAAAATTACCGTTCTTCTTTCATGAATAATGGTAAGAACATGTCCGTCACTTATGACAATAAAGGTAAGTTGATGGAAACCCGTACAAGCATGAATATGACGGATTTGCCAATGTCGGTACAGACTCAGCTGAAAGGCAAGAACGCCAATATGCCGTACGAAGTCAAGATGGGAAATAATACCTACTACTCGACTCAGGTCGGTGGCAAGGATATGTACTATGATAAAAACGGTAAACTCATGGACAAAGCGCCCATAAAATAAGTGCTTTGCTCACTGAGTAGAATTCAGTAGCGTTTAACTATTGAAAAAAACAGCCGCAGAAAGTATTAATCTCTCTGCGGCTGTTTCTATTTTACAGGTCCAGAAACGGAATTTATCACCTAAACCCTGAATTTTTTGTGGTACTCATTTCAGGCTTCCTGTTCTTCCCTCGCTTCTACGGGGTAGTCCAGATATCCCTTTTTACCAGGCGTATAAAAAGTGCTGTCGTCCCATTCCGTCAGAGGAATATGCTGGGCAAAACGCTCCACCAAATCAGGATTTGATATAAAGGGTTTGCCGAAGGAAACCAAATCAGCGTCGCCGCGTTCAACCACTACGTTGCCTTTTTCCTGGTCAAAACTAGCGTTGATCATCAAAGTACCTTTGTACATGGGACGGTAACGTTTGGCGATTTCCGTTTCGGCATAAGGGATGTCTGAAACATCGTTGAACGGCTCGGATAAGTGCAGATAGGCCAGATCATAATCGTTCAGCTTTTTGATCATGTAGTCGAAAGTCGGGATGGATTCTTCATCCATCGTCATGCCAAAAATACCGTTCAGCGACGGATTCATCCTTACGCCGATCTTTCCCGATGGAATTTCCTGCTTCACAGCATCCAACACATCAAACAGAAAGCGCGCCCGGTTTTCGATACTACCTCCGTAGGCATCGGTGCGGTGGTTGGAAGTGCCGCTGAAAAATTGGTGGAACAAGTACCCATTCGAAGCATGGATCTCCACTCCATCGAAGCCTGCCTCGACAGCATTTCTGGCGGCTTTGGCAAAATCCTGAATTGTCGTTTCAATTTCTTCCAGCGTCATAGCTTTGGGCGTTACCGTATCTTTAAATCCCTGCGGCGTGAATGATTTTGCTTCCGGATTGAGCGCCGACGGCGCAAGTGGTAGTTCTCCATTATGAAAATCAGGATGCGAAATGCGCCCCACGTGCCATAACTGAATGAAAATCCGGCCGCCTGCCGCGTGAACTTTCTTCGTTACTTCTTTCCAACCCTCTACCTGCACCGCGCTGTGAATACCCGGCGTATTGATGTACCCAACGGCCTGCTCAGAAACCTGAGAGCCTTCGGTGATAATGAGACCGGCGCTCGCACGCAAAGCGTAGTATTCTCCCTGCAGATCAGCAGTCGGTTTTTTCTCTGGGTTATCGGCCCGGCTGCGGGTCATGGGGGCCATTACTACTCGGTTGGGCAAGTCTAAATGGTGGCTCTTATATGGTTTCAGGAGCGCTTGTTCATCGTTCATATTTCCTTGGTTTTATAAATGAAAAATGCTCCCTTGGTTGGGAGCATTATTTGTCCAGAATAAGAACTGTCAAATTGAACCCTTTGTTCCGCCCAGAAATAGGCAGGCAATGGTCCTGAGCAAGGCAGCTATCGAAATCCGAGAGCTAAGGCTTTATCCAATAACTCTTTAAACTATGTTGAATGGGAAAATCCTTGTTTTTTTATTATGGTCAATCGGACCTCCTAAAACCTCCTAATTTATCAAAAATTAGGAGGTTTTAGGAGATCGGGCTTTACATAAAAAGGATATTATCCCAATCGCGCCAGTGCTTCCCTGATCGTCACGATTTTTGCTTCCGCGTCGGCTTGCTTTTGGCGTTCTTTTTCCACGATATCGCCTTTAGCATTCTGCACGAAGCGCTCGTTGGACAACTTCTTTATGACCGACGCCAGGAAGCCTTCGGTATATTTCAGGTCGGCGAGTAGCGTTTCGCGCTCGGCTTCCACGTCTACCTCTCCGGCCAGATCAACGAAAAATTCGTCAGAACGCACCAGGAACGACATTCCGTCTGCTTGGCCTTCGACAAAGGTAATTTCCGAGACATTGGCCAGTTTTTGAATAAGCGCTGCCAACTTTTGGTATCGCTCATTGGAATCTGTGCGGATAGCCAACGGCAGAGCAGTCTTGGGGCTGATATTTTTGGTGTTGCGCAGGTTCCGAAGAGCCGTTACCAGTTCGATCAGTCGGTCAAAATCTTCCAGTAAAGTACTATCCACGGCGCCGGGCTGAGGGTAGGAAGCCAGGCAAATACTTTCTTTTTCACCACGTTCAGCCGAACGTGGCCCGGCCGAACGCGGCCGGGCCAGATTTTGCCAGATTTCTTCGGTAATAAAAGGCATAAACGGATGCGTGAGCCGCATGAGTTCATCAAAGAAATCTAGCGTGGCGCGGTAGGTATCGGCATCAATGGGCTGACCGTACTCTGGCTTCAACATTTCGAGGTACTGTGAGCAGAAGTCGTTCCAGATGAGACGGTATACAGCTCCGAGCGCATCCGAAATGCGGAATTTGGCAAAATCATCGTGCAGCTGAATGAGTGTCTGATTCAATTTCGATTCAAACCACGCAATCGCCAGGCCATTACTGGCAGTAATATCCGCCGACACCTCCCAGCTTTGCGTCAGCCGGAAGGCGTTCCAGATTTTATTGCAGAAATTCCGACCTTGCTCCACCATCTTTTCGTCGAAAGGCAAATCGTTCCCGGCGGGCGAGCTGAACAACATTCCCGTACGGACGCCGTCAGCTCCGTATTGTTCAATGAGTTCGATAGGATCAGGCGAATTACCCAGCGACTTCGACATCTTACGGCCCAGTTTGTCACGCACGATGCCCGTCAGATAGACATTCTTGAACGGGTACTGATTCCGGTACTCATAGCCTGCGATGATCATCCGCGCCACCCAGAAGAACAGAATTTCCGGCGCGGTGACAAGATCATTTGTGGGATAGTAGTAGTTTACGTCGGCGTTATCCGGCTCTTTAATACCATTGAAAACGCTTATCGGCCACAACCAGGACGAAAACCAGGTATCCAGCACGTCCTCGTCCTGCCGCAGGTCTTCCTCGGTAAGAGCAAACAACTGATGTTCGAGCTGCGCCTTGCGCAACGCCTCGCGCTTACTTTTGGCGACGATGATGGTACCGTCGTTGAGGTAGTAAGCCGGGATACGGTGCCCCCACCATAGCTGGCGGCTGATGTTCCAGTCGCGGACGTTCTCCATCCAATGGCGGTAGGTATTCTTAAACTTGGGAGGAATAAGCTGAATGGTATCGTCCATCACGTTTTCCAGGGCAGGCTTGCTAAGGCGCTCCATCTTCAAAAACCACTGCTCCGACAGTCGGGGCTCAATCACAGCATTGGTGCGCTCCGAATGGCCTACGTTCGACTGGTATTCCTCAGTCTTCACCAGATTACCGGCAGCTTCCAGCATTTTAATGATTTTCTTGCGGGCTACGAAGCGATCTTCGCCCACCAAAATCTGCGCCTTTTCGTTCAAAGTACCATCCTCGGCCAACAGATCGATAATGGGCAGATTATGCCTTTTACCCAGTTCGTAGTCATTGGCGTCATGAGCGGGCGTCACTTTCAGGCAGCCCGTACCGAACTCCATTTCTACGTACTCATCGGCGATAATCGGGATAGCGCGGTCAATCAGAGGAATAATCGCCTTTTTGCCGATTAACCTCTGATAGCGCACATCGTTGGGGTTGATACAGATCGCCACGTCGGCCATGATGGTTTCCGGGCGGGTGGTGGCGATGGTGACACTTCCCTCCTGCCCTTCCAGGTCGTAGCGAATATAGACCAGCTTCTGATTGATCTCCTTTGTCATCACCTCCTCATCCGACACGGTAGTCCGGGCTTCCGGGTCCCAGTTGACCATGCGGTGGCCACGGTAGATATCGCCTTTTTCATAGAGGTCGATAAACACGTCGATGACCGAATCGTAAAGATCGGGTTCCATGGTGAAGCGGGTCCGGTCCCAGTCGCAGGAAGCTCCGAGCTTGCGGAGTTGCTGCAAAATAATGCCGCCGTACTTATGCGTCCATTCCCAGCAGTATTCCAGAAACTCGTCCCGGCTCAGGTCGCGCTTATTGATCCCCCGTTCTTTGAGCATGGCCACGACCTTAGCTTCGGTGGCAATGGAAGCGTGGTCGGTACCGGGAACCCAGCAAGCTTCTTTGCCTTCCATGCGGGCTTTCCTCACCAAAATATCCTGAATGGTGTTATTGAGCATATGACCCATGTGCAGCACCCCCGTTACGTTGGGGGGCGGAATCACAATGGTGTAAGGCTCCTTGTCGGGATTAGGCTTCGAGTTGAAATAGCGGTTCTCGATCCAGTACTGGTACCATTTTTCCTCTATCTCCTGGGGTGCGTAGGTCTTGGAAATCATATGAATTGGGTTTCCTCAATGGCTTGGTGGGCGTAATTTCGAGGCGCAAAGATAGGGAAAAGTTGCGCGGCAGGTACAGGAATGCAGAGGAGACAAATGCCGAAGGACCGGAAAATGAATACGAAAAAGAAGTGGAGGCGTTTCATTGCCAAAAAATACCTTTCCAGGGTTTATTTTCGCCGTCCTGTGAATTTTTCTGGTTGCTACAAATCTGGATTGTGAATAGTTTTACAGCAAATCCTCATTCTTCCTAGCAGACTCTATATACTATGAACGTGTTCATTATTGAAGACGAAGAACTGGCGGTGCGTAAGCTTAGCCGTCTGTTGCATGAGATCGACCCGACCCTCAATATAGTGGGTACGGCTCCAAGCGTAAGAGCCTCAGTCAAGTGGTTGGAAACCAACACTCCCGGTCAATCAAATGCCCCTGACCTGATCCTGATGGACATTGAGCTAGCTGACGGCCAAAGCTTCGAGATTTTTGAGCAGACTACCGTCACGGCGCCGGTGATTTTTACGACTTCTTACGATGAATATGCCCTGCGTGCTTTCAAGGTAAACAGCATCGATTACCTATTAAAACCCATCAAGCGGCATGAATTGGAGGCTGGCCTGGAAAAGTACCGTAAGCTTAGCAAGGAAGCCCCCACGGATCTCAGGCCACAGATGTCCATCGATGCTTTGGTGCAGCAACTCCGCCAGCAGGTTGCTCCTGCTGATTACCGAAAGCGGTTTCTGGTGCGGCATTTGTCGCAGTGGGTGCCCGTGGAAGTGAGCGATATTGCCTATTTCAATTCCGAAGCGGGTGTGAGCCTGTTCCGCACGCGGACCAATCAGAAATTTACGCTCGACTACACGCTTGATGAACTGGAAGCCATGCTCGATCCAACGCATTTTTTCCGGGCCAATCGCCAGTATATCGTACACATCGGTACCGTGCAGCAAATCCACCCCTACTTCAACAACAAGCTCAAACTCACGCTCAAGCCCGCCACCGACGACGAAGTACTGGTCAGCCGTGAGCGAGCCACGGAGTTTAAGAAATGGATGGGAAAATAGATTATTCTCTATCCAAAAAAAGTAAGGTTCAAACGCTGCCGTCAATCAAGGGCAAAGACACCAGGAAGTGTCCGTCATTTTCCCTGATGGCGGGCTCCGTTTGGTTCAACATCCGGTACTTGTTCAGGATATTGGTCAAACCCACGCCGTTGGAAGCTACCCGCACATTTTTACGCTGTATATTATTGCGTACCAGCAGATGGCCCGCTCCATCCGTCGAAATATCAATCAGTAACGGCTGATCAGGCAGGATCATATTGTGCTTGAAGGCATTCTCCACCAGGAGCTGTAGCGTGAGAGGCGGCAGCTTGTACTGCAAATAATCCTCGTCAATGCGAATACTAAGTTGCAGCCCGTCGCCCAGCCGGGTTTGCAGCAGGTGATAATACGACTGGATGAAGTCCAGTTCCTTGTCCAGTTCCGTGAGATGTCGCTCGTTGGATCGCAACAGGTAACGATAAACCGTACTGAGTTCTTCCAGAAACAGGCGGGCGCGCGGCGGATCATCCTCAATAAGCGAGTCCAATACATTGAGACTGTTAAAGAGAAAATGCGGGTTGACCTGCTGCTTCAGCGCATCAAGCTGGCTCTGTAAGTTGGCAGCTTTTAGTATTTCACGCTCCTGCTCAGCTTGCCGAAGGCGTTTCTCCCGGAGTGAGGAGTTATGGATAAAAAACACGACCTCGTAAACAGTCTGGAAAAAGATAAAATTGAGGATTATTATCACAGAATCAAATCCGAACAGGCTGAACGCCAACGTACGGTTATTGATTGTGATACTACCCGTTTCATGGCCGACCCGGAAGTCGTCAAAGGATCCTTCGCTGAGCCAGTGCTGACCGGCGCTTGTAAGCCAGAACAGCAGTGTGATGACAATGCTGGTAGTCAGAAACGTAAAAAATAATCGTTTTGCGATTTGTGATTTCCTGGGATATTTTTCACGATAATGCAAAATGATCCCCCGCATCAGGTGCCATACCGCTATTATAGACATGAGCGTCAGCAGAACCATAAGTACCATTCGTGCACTGAACGGCTGCCGATAGTAGCTATTCACGGAGATACTAATCCACAGCATCAGGGAGATGCCAATAATGCGTAGCCATTTGTCGTTCAATTGGTCCAAAATCGGCAGGTAGAATGAAGAAAGTTGATCCGGAAACTTCTCGCAAAGTTTAACACAATTCTGTAAAATCAATCCGCACCCTTCCCACGAAACGGAAGATACCAGCGATGAAGCGTTACTTTCCGGTGGCGATCCATCATTCACTCACTTCAATGTTTAGTTTGTAACGTCCTTCTGCGCCAGCGTAAGCAGGATCGAAGCTAGCCGTCAAACTACTGTGGTACTCCTGTCCGGTATTGCGCACCCGCACCTGTAAGGGTTGACCTCCCATCTGAGCGGTGACTGTATACTTACCCAAGGGCACGTCGTCAAGGTACCCTTGCCGGAGTTGGGCAGTGATCGTTTTACCTTTGGTACCATCCAGTAAAGTACCTGCAGGTTGAAGTGTCAGGGTGATTTTCTCGGTAGGTAACCCCCAGGCAAATATTTCTACCTGCCCCCCGTAGTAGCCGTCGTTACCGAATTGCCCGGTTCGTGCTCCCGCAATTTTCAAGCTCAGGTTACGTATTGCTCCCTCCGTCCCGGCAAAGGCTGCATCAGAATCAGGGTGGAGGTCCAGTATGTAGTTCTTATTGTCGAATTTTACCTTAACGGATCCCCGCACATACCACGAACCGGGCGTGAGCGCCAATTTGTAGTGACCGTTGACGTCGGTATGGCCCGGAATGTTGTGATTAAAAAACTGTGTATTGTTGATCACAATGTCCACGTTGGCCAGCGGCTTACCCGCCGCGTCGGTCGCACGCCCCGAAACAGTTCCTTTCTGAGGAGAATCGGGAACGACTTCATCATGGGTAGGACCCGTACAGGCAATCAGGGCCAGCAGGAGAAGGGGTACCAACAGGAGGGCAACATTGAGTGGTTGCGGTTTCATGGCAGGATTCGTAATTGGGTAGATTTCGTTTATTTCAGTTCGCTGAGCCAGGTGCGGGCCAGGTCGCGGGCTACCAGCACGGGCTCACGTCCCAGCCGGTAGAGTTGTTTCCACTCCGACGGCTTATTGCGGTAATCGGCTCGCACAAACTCCGTTCTGGAGCCTTGCCTTAGGACTTCGGCGTCAAAGTCAACCGACTCGGCCAGCGCGATAAATTCCCGGAGTTCTTTTTTCAGGGCTAAATCCGGATTGGCATTAGCCCGGTATTCCACCAGTCGCCGGCGGTAGTCCTCGGCTCTTTCCCTGGCCTGCATCTGCCTTTCTTCTTCTTCCACTACCCCTTGTCCCATTTGTCGGGCGAGGTAGCCTTTCATGAATTCCAGGTACCGGGTTTTGAATTCGGCGGGCCTGGAACTACTCAGAGGCTGCAGCTCCCGCAATACCGTGAGATCGCGCGTCAGAGCACTTTTTTGGGGAGCATCGGCATAGCGCAGCTGTTGTTGGATGTCGTTCATCTGCTGCGGCAGCATAAGGGCTAGCATCTCGGAAGACATCTTGGAAAAGGTTTCGAGAATTTGGGTCAGCTGCGCATTTTGGGCGGCCCTAAGGTTTTCGGAGGTAGGTGTTTCGGGCACCTCATCACCTTCTTCTACCTGGTACTTGCTTCGCAACCAGGCATCGTAGCGTTTACGAAAACCATCGGATTGTACGTAGTTTCGGACCACTGGGTACAATGCCCGCACTGACATCGTCCGGGCGGCGCTTGAAAATTGTCGGGCAATCTGCCGGCTTTCGTAAGGTACCCTAAGCACGGGATGCTCGGCGGTGAGCTGATCGAAAACCTGTTCGCCCACTAGTTCCGAACTCAGTTTAAGATCGGTAAGTACGTCCCCGGAACGGAATGCAAGTCCGCAGGTAAGTGCGGATAAGAGAAAAATTTTTGTGAATACCTTTTTCATGGCTACTACTTTTTAAGGTTTTTTCGGTGTTTCCGAATTGCTTTTCACAAAGGTGCAGGTGGGCAGAAAGAGATTCAATGGCGGTTCGGATGAAACGGTAAATGCTCAGGATGAAGTGAGGTAGGTGAGGGTTGATAAGTAGGGTGAAGGGCGAAAAAAATGTGTTTGCGTTCATCGGGCAAATATGTATTTTTGACTACTGTTTTCTGTTTCAGCCTACTATGAAGTTGCCATCTTATTCCAGATACGACAAACTTTTGCAGGTTGTCGTCCTCCCCATCCTAATCGGTGGGGTTAACTGGATTCTCATCGGAGATGCCTACTGGCAGAACATCAACACGTTTGGCTTGGCCACGGTCATTATGCTGGTGGTTTCATTTGGAAACTGGGTGGTCAACAATTACATCGCACTCGAACTCGATCGCCGCTATCCCAGCCTCGATGAGTACATGCGCCGGGCCGTTTGGCGCTATGTTCTCTGCACGGCCGCTTCCTGTCTGCATTATGTGGCAGTTTTCTGGATATATCGGTTCATCCCGTTGCCCGGCTTCGAACCCGACCTTACCCGGCTAACTTTCACGCTTCTGTTTATCGCTTTGGTGGTTCTGGTGGTCGTGTTTGTGTACGAAGGCATTCACAACTTCAACCACTGGGAGCGGTCGCACAAAGAAGTTGATACCCTTAGCAAAGCTCAGCTTCAGGCACAGCTGGACGCCCTGCGGCAGCAGGTCAATCCCCATTTTCTGTTTAATAGCCTCAATTCGCTGATTACTTTGATTTCGGAAAACCCGCGCCAGGCCGAAACCTTTGCCGAAGAGCTCAGTACAGTCTACCGCTACCTGCTCCGCTCCAACCAGGAGCCGCTGACCCCGCTGACCAACGAGCTGGAATTCATCCGATCCTACTATCAACTTCTCAAAACCCGCCACGGGGACGCCCTGCGGCTGGAAATGGAAATCGCTCCGGAGGCTGAGGTGCGGCAGCTTCCCCCCCTGACCCTGCAACTGCTGATCGAGAATGCCGTGAAGCACAATATTATCCTGCCCGACCAGCCCCTCACCATTTCCCTGACAAGCGATGCGGCACATCGCTTGATCGTGCGCAACAACCTGCAGCGCAAACCCAGCCGTGCCTTCTCCAACGGCGTGGGACTCAGTAACATCCTGACCAAATACGAGGTACTAGGCAAACTCGCACCCTGCGTAGAGGAAGATGGCCAGGAATTTCGGGTGGTGATTCCGCTGATTTAGCAACCGGCTCATTCATAACTTCATACGTTTCATCCAGAATATTTTACAGTCCACGCCTGGGGTAGTTTCGAGGCCGGGGCAAATTTCCCAACTTTGTCTCACTGAATCGCACGAATGGTTCGGCGATCTTTGAAACATTCTTATATCAAAACATCTATTAGCATGAAAACTTTAATCACTCTCGCCCTTGCCTGTGCCCTCGGCCTGGCTCCCAACGCTGACGCCAAACCTCTGGCGACAGATACCGAAACTTCGACCTACGTAGTGTCGGGGAAAATGGCCCTCTGGCTGACTAACGAAGGGAAACTTAAGCTTGCATTCGATCGTCAGGAAGGCACTGCGAATCTCGAGATTCGGAATTCATCGCAGCAATTGTATCACAACACAATCTCCCTTAGAAACGGAGCCTACCAAACACTCGACCTTTCAGAGCTTGGTTCGGGTACTTATGAAGTTCGTGTTAAGATTGGTAAGCAGGTTACTACCAAAACAGTCGTGATCGGCCAGGTCAATGAGCGTAGCTTTCGCCTGAGCTAAACAGCCACATCCTTACCCCAAAAAGCCCCGACTCGCGATGAGCCGGGGCTTTTTGCGTTTTCACCAAAGTACCGGCGATGGGGGTGCTTCAAAAAAAAGCCCCGCTTTCTATTCGAAGCGGGGCTTTTTTTGAAGTTTGTTTCGTCTTAACGGAGGGGTTGTTCGTTTGCAAATGAAAGGTCGGATTCATGGGGCGTGGTACCCTGGGATACCAG
The DNA here is from genome assembly GCA_964500445.1 of uncultured Persicitalea sp. Classification (GTDB taxonomy): domain Bacteria; phylum Bacteroidota; class Bacteroidia; order Cytophagales; family Spirosomataceae; genus Persicitalea. The sequence goes on from CAZCOG010000018.1 coordinate 40,250, forward strand.
TTCATGAATGTACTGCGCCGCCAGTTGATTGGCATGATAGGCGTCGAACTCCCGGCTCATTCGGCGGATGTTCTGCCGATAGCTGGCATCCGTAAGTACCCGCTCCACCGCGTTGCGTATCTGACCAGGTTTGGGGGTTTCGGTTTTCAGATTGACCCCTACCTTGCAATAGCCGATGCGGGCCGCGATTTCGTTCTTGCCCTCGTGCACGCCCGCTGCCACAATGGGTAGGTTGTGTTGCAGGCCCAGCATTACGCCCCCATAACCGCCATTGGTGACATATACATGAGCATAAGGCATCACGGAGTGGAAATCAATAAAATCCTCAATGATGAAGTGCTCTTGCGGAAAGCGGGCGCGCAATTCCTGGGTCTGGGAGCCACCCGTGGTGGCAACCACCATGGTGTTGGGATCGTCTGCAAAGGCTTTTAAGGTTGGTACAAGGATTTTCTCCACATCCTTTTCAACCGTTCCCTGCGTAACAAGTACCACCCGCCGGGCTTCCAGGGCTTTGTCGGTGTGCTCGAAGTGTTGTTTGCGGCCACGGCTATAAGGCAGCATAGCGCCGACAAACCGCACATTGGGGCTGATACGATGGCGCGGAAATTCAAACGAGGGTACCCCACTCTGCAAATACAGGTCGGCCGACCGGACGGCGTAGTCGAAGAGGAAACCATTGACGGCGGGAAGACCATGTTGACGCCGGATCTGGTTGTGCAGGTCGTTACAGGGTTTGAACATAATATCCTGTACCAGATAGCGCAACATATGCTGGGCCTGGCGTTCGAACCAACCCGTTGCGGGTATTTTTCCCAGGCCCGACGGAGGCAGGTTTCTATCCGATTCAGCCAAAGGTACTACGCCCACGGCTACGGTCTTTACGGGCAGTAGCTCCCGGATCAGGGAACCACCCATGAACGTGACATCGTGGACCATTAAGTCGAAGGGCCACTCTGCGTAAATGGCCGTTAGATCTTCGACGAACTCCGGACCGCGCAACAGGAATACCTGGTTGATGTCGAAGCGTAGTCGGGCCACCGCACCGCGAATCTTCGACCGATTTGGGAAGAGCCTGTCAAGGTTTTCCTGATTCACAGTTTGCGCTTTGACAAACGGATAATGATGCAGGCCGAGCCTGGTGACTTTCTCACCGTAATGCCCGCCTACGTACCAGCGGACATCGTGACCAAGTTCACTAAGGTGCTTTGCCAGCGAAGTGAGGGGACTGAAATGCCCGTCCATGGGCATGGTAGCGAAAAGAATGTTTTGTTTTTTCATGGCTTTTTAGTTTTAATAGTTATCGTTTCGGTCTGGCGACTGAATTTGTCATTACAAAATTGGTCGTTGTACTCAGGGTACCCAATGGTTAGATTCGTGAAACGGAAAAAGCCGCTGATGAAGCGGCTTGAAGTGGAAAAATTGGTTTTTACCAGTTTGTGGGTTTGAAAAAATCGCTGGCGCTGTCGTCAGCACTGCGATCAAATTTGGTAACCAGGTACTTTTGCCCGTCGCGGGTTTCAATGTCCCAATACAGCTCGAATACTTGTTTCTGAACTTCCGAACTAGTCATGGGCCGGTCGAAACCGCTGCGAGTGCCACACGCCCCGCTGTATGCACCCCGATACTTACCCGACGTGCCGGTGACCGTCAATACATCGCCGTTTACTGTCACCCGGCCTTTTACGTAGGTGAACGCGTGTGAGTGACAGTAGCCGTCGAAGGTGTGGAAATACAGAAATAACTCAGCCTGACCATCCTTGGTGATATTCAAAGCCCGTGAGCTTTCGTAGCCCTTTCCCAAATCCCGCCCGTCGTAGGTGAAGAAGTTGGTCATCGAGAAGGTGCCTTTTAGCCACTTGCCTACCAGTTCGGGAGGAATGCTGCTACTACCGCTGCCGTCCGGGGCGACATCGGTTTTGGTCGTACAGTTTACGCAGGAGAGCGCGAGTGCACATAAGAGAAATACTGTTTTCATGGCTTTTTTTATTGTTTTTGGTTGCTTACTGAGAGCAAAAATGGGATGTTCAGACGCAGAAGCCCAGTCCCGGTTCGATGGAACGGTAAAGCAGAGCGGTGAAACGCCGAAAGGAGCGGTCCAGACGAACTGGATCGGCCGAGCCTGCGCCCATGAAATAGGTAGAATTTACAACCAGACAGGCATTTTGCGAGCTAAGTACAATTGTGTGGTTTTGATTATCCGATTCGTCAGGTTTTTGTTCCATGAAACTATCGGAAGAGGAGTGAAGCGACCCGACCAAACGGAAAAAGCCGCTTCATTAGCGGCTTTTCCAGGTAAGATAGATACGTAGGATATATAGTCGGTGCAGAGATGGCCAGTCCGATGGTTTGCCAGTCCGACCGTGCCCCAGTTACTTCTCGACGAGCACGTTGTCCTGTGCATTTGATTCGAAAGTGTTGGCAGTGGTCAGATCGGCATTGGCCGAGGAGCCGTAACCCACCATGACCCCGTAGCCGCCGCTGCCGCTGATCTGAGTATTCTTGATGGTCATGGTAGCTTTGGTACCCCAGATCGCGATGTTGGCTTTCTTGGCCGATACGATGATGTTGCCACCCGCATTGCGTACCTCGGCGTTTTCCAGGATAGTTTTCGGGTCGGCCGAGTAGCAGATGATTCCGCGCCAGTAAGCCGCCGAGCCATCGGCGCTGGTGAAAATTACTTTGTCTTTCGTGGTACCTTTGGCTGAAAGGTACCCGCTGGTATTAATGCGAATCACCGCGTCGCGGTTCATTTCCAGGATTACGCCGGGATTGAGTTTCCAACCTGTATTAATAGTCAGCTCACCGTTGATGCGGTAGGGGGCTTTGTCGGCGAAGCCCGCCCAGGTAATCTCCGTGCCGTTTTTAAGATTGGAAGACGTTACCTCTACTACGTTGCGGCCGTTGTTGCCTTTGAAGGTCGAGAAATAGTCCAGTTTTTCGACGTTAGCGGCGTCGAGCAGAATACCAGCTTCGGTGTTGTTACGGAAACCATTCTCGGCGAACTCGCGCAGGATGCCGCCTTCGTAGACATAAATTCCGTAGCCATCGTTGTCAGTGAAGGCGGTGTTTTTGATGGCCATCTGCGCCTTGCTACCGCCCGAGAAGAACAGAGCCGCTTTGGTCGTGCTGTACATGGTACGACTACCCGTGTGGCTCACCTCCGCGTACTCCATCACGTTGGCGTTACTACCCGAGTACAGCGCGATGCCCACCCAGTACCCTTTGGTTTTCTGCACACCCACAAACTTGATTTTGTTGTTAGCTTCGCCCTTAGCGATGAGCAACCCACCGTTATCATTCACATTCATACGCACATCACGCTCGAAGGCAATCACGACGCCGGGATTGATGGTCAGCTCGTGGTTTACGTCGATGTTCTTGGTCACGATGTAGTCGGGCAGGTCGGGATTGGCAATGCGGTCCACGAGGGTAGTTTTGACCGTAATATTGGCGCTGATCGCCAGGGGTTCGGCTACCGAAGCGGTTACCAGTACCTTGTCGGTGGCTTTGCCATTGGGGCTGGTCGCGGTCAATTCCAGTTCGTACTCGCCCACTTCGTCGGGCTTGAAAGTAGGCTTTGCTGATGTGGCGTCGGAAAGCGTAACGGTACTCTTGGCGGGTTTGCGGAGCAGCGCCCATTGGTAAGTAAGGGGCTTGCTCTCGCTGTCGGTCGAGCCTGATCCGTCGAGTGTGACCAATTGCCCTACCTGCACCGTCTGGTCGGCACCGGCCCTGGCAGTAACGGCACCGGAAGGCGTAACTTCTTCGGGTTTTTCCTTACAAGCAGTGGTGAGGAAAAGCCCGGTCATGAGCATCAGCAGCCAGCGATTAACACTGGTGGTAAAACGGACATTGCTGATTGGAGAGATTTGTTTTTTTGTTTTCATGGCTACAATAAATTGGTTCGGGATGGTCCCGGATGTTATAGATTGGGTTTAATTTTTTCCAAAAGTAGAGGCCTGCATTCGGCTGGAAAGTCATAAGCCGGATGAAGCGTTAGAAAGGGTATTTGAACTGGGGCAAATCCTGTCTTGACTGGTGCCGCCACCTACCGCACAAAATCCAGCACTGCCCTTGTGAACTTATCGGTTTCGGTAATGAATGGCTCATGCCAGGATTCGGCGAAACGTACTTCGGTCACGGGGGCATTGGTCAGCATTGCCTTGGTCGCCTCACCTACTTCCACCGGTACCACGCCATCCTTTACACCCCAAAACAGACCGACCGGAATACGAATGTCTTTCAGCAGCGGACCTTTCTCAAACCGCCGACTCTCGACGTTTCCGTAGTAGCTATATGCCTTCCCGTGCGTAAACTGCGCCAGGGCGGTATTGGGGGAATTGAAAGCGTAGTCGATCAGGTACTTGCCATCATCGTAGAGCGATACGGGATTGCCGCCCAGCTTGTACATCCAGCGGTAGATGGGCTCCCATTCGATGGTAGCCGCATTTTCGGGCGTAACCGGATGCGCCAGCAGGTAGTTCTCGGCTTCTGTGTTGCCTTGCTTTTGGGCTTCGCGCAATGCCCACTCCCGCACCGCTGCCAGCCAGTTGGCAAAGGAAAACATGCCGTTGACCACCATCAGCCCGGCTACCTCTTGGTTGTTGCCCGTGGTAAGGTACTGCCAGGAAAGTTCGACACCGAAGCTGTGGGCCAACACGTATATTTCTGCGCCGGGATACTGCTTTTTCAAAAGCTTTATGACATACCCCATATCCTCGCTGAACTGCGCATAGCGCAGGGTACCTTCGTCCACTTTTCCTGAAGAAGCCCCGGCAACGCGCTGATCCCAGTAAGCTACCATGGCTTCGGTTTCCAGTCCTTTGAGGTAATAGCGGTAGCACATGGCACAGTCGCCCGGGCCGCCGTGGACGTACAGGATGATTTTGTCGGGCTGGCGATTGCCCTTTATCCAGATGGGCATATCGGCTCCTTTGTTCCGCAAAAACAGGGTGTTGTTTTCGACGGGTTGCGGATCGCGGTCGCCGCAGGCCAGCAGCAGTAGCAGACTGGCTAGCGAGAGGTAGTTAAGAATTGCTTTCATCGTTTTTTGAGAGGAATGATTGTGCCCGCTTCCAAGCTGAATCGCATGAGTGTAGAGGTATTGTAGGGGCGTTGCTGCATCACGTTCAGGCGGGTGTACCACGCCAGGGGTATCTGCCGCCGTACAGACAGGTCTTTTCCTATTCCCACGAAAACCGTCGGGAGAAAGGCATTACCGCCCGCCCAACGTACCCGTTGCAGCTCACCGGAATTGTCGGGGGTGTAGGTGGTACCTTCCAGGAAATATTGGAAGGAAGCAGGGGCCAGGCCCGCCTCGAAAATACCCCCGCGCCGGCTTGTACGGCGGTAGGTTAGTTCGGGAAAAAACACCAGCCCGACGTGGTTTTGCGGATGACGGTACACGGCCAGGGCCGGTGCCACCAGCAGTTGCTTGCGGGCCTGGTTGCGTTCTTTTACGAAGCTTCGCAGCGACCATTCGCGGGCTACCTTTAACCCGTAGTGGGTGACGGTCTCGCCATAGTACCCTACCCGCAGTGACTGCGCCCGCGGGGAATGCAGACTGAGTACTAGTAGCCCAAAAAGAATCAATAAAGTTTTCATAAATATTTTTTTTGATCCGTTAAAAGTCTCATTGTATTCGCCGCATTCGGAAAACGCCTTTGACACTAGCCGTGCCCATGACATCCGGAGGCGTGGAAGGTCTGACCCAGCCGGCGGGCTCTACGGTAAAGGTACCCAGCAGCCAACTTGGGTTCGAGCCGTCCACTATGAGGGAGCCGCCGCTCACGATGCCCTTTCCGTAGATGTGCTGGTAGATCATCGGCCCCTGCAATAGATTGAAGGCCACGTCGGTACTTTTCGTCCAGCGAAACACGCCTTCGGGTGCTCCTTTCCACATAACCGAGGCCGATTCGGTACCTATTTTGCCGGTGGCTACATTCTGGGTATTGTTGAGGTTGGCCCCGCCGGGGTAGGTTTGCCAGCCACCGCCGTCCACCTGCACCGAAATACCCTCCGGGGCTACATAGACATTGGACACCAGTCGCAGATCCCGGTACACTTTGCCGTCGATGGTTTCAGTTTTATTCAGAAAAACAGTGATAGCGACGGGGTTCCTGGCCGGGATGTGGTTGGGCGCCTGGTACATATTCATGTTGCTGCTCTTCATGCTTTTCAGGCTACCTTCTCCTTCTACCTTCCAGGACTCAATGTATTTATTATCAAGTAGGTTGTCTAGTGGAACTAATAACTCATCATCTGAACCAGGAGATGCCTCCACGTGTACCTGTACCATAAGATTAAGTTGTCCGCCCGGATCGATAAAACCACCTCTGAGTGGGGACAGGTATACATTTTGGAAAAGGCTCCAGTCGCTGAAATGCGTTGTGCCAATGGTGACGGTGTGGGCGGTGGTGTCGATGCTTTTCAGGGACGGCGATTGCCAGCTGCCTTTCTCGTTTTGGTAGGCTACCCGCAAGAATTCCGGTGCCGACCCGTTCACGTCCTGTTCATCGTACTGGAAAGTAAGCGTAGCGGGCTTGGCGAAGGTGAGGCCGTGGGGCGTGAGTCGGAACGCTTGCCCCGTACCCGAGGGGCATTGGTTCGTGAGGGGCTGTACAGAGATGGTTTTGTTCTCGGTCAAGGCTCCGGCGGGAATCGAAATCCTGATTCGCTGGTCGGCTGACTGGATGGAGCCGCCCGCCGGACCGATGGTGGCGGTAAGCGGGGTACCTTCGGGGGTACCTACCGGCGTGACGGCTCCGGTGACAGGGGTAGTCGGGGTACCCGAGTTGTCGTCGGGCGCAGGAGTGACAGGCGCCTTGTCGGGGTCACAGGAGAAGCAGAATGCGGCCAGCGCCAGGCCGAGCATTAGGTTGAATGATTTTTTCATGGCTAAGTTTGGGTTGTTTTGATAGCCCAAAATTGCGGGATACCCTAAACATGGCCAGCGGAGAGTTTTTTGAAACGTCAAAATCGGCATTTGAAACGGAATTATTCCGATTTGCCTCCGGGGATTCGATACCTAATCACTCGGGCCAGCAAAGCCAAAGTTCCGAACAGAATTTTCTGCACCACAGGACCGGGCTTGGCCAAGCGAAATTCCGTCCAGTACCGGCGCGCCAGCAAGGCCGTAGGCAGCAGGGAAGGAGTACCGGATATGGACTTGCTATCATTAGCCAGTCCGAAGGCCGTTTCAAAGAAGTATTCCGTACCCAGGGCTGGGCTTACCTGCCAGTTAACCACCGTGTCGGTAGCCGAGTCATTCCACATGGCGTGAACCGTGTTTTGTGGGATATGCAGATGACCGCCCTCGTGGAAAATTTTTAATTCGCCTTCAATCCGCACGGTCAGTTCCCCGGCCAGTACGGTAAAGTCCTCAACCTGCTGCGGGTGAAAATGGGCAGGAGGCTGACTGCTGCCCGCCCGGAGAGTGGATTCCATCTCGAGCAATCGCCCGGCGGTGTCGCGGCTGGTGCGGATGAACCGGATCGTCTGTCCGGTTTTTATGTTTCGGATAATCTTATCTGGGTAGGCCATGACCATTGAAAGATAGTAAAGTGCGTCAGCAGACATAAAGCCAGGCTGCTGCGCACTGATGGAAAGGGGGATTTCTTTATGGGACAGACCCAGTACTTGAAGGCGAGATTCTGTCATTCCAGCACCGTTGGAATCGGATTTCAATACCCTATGCTCATGAGCCCACTCGAAAAAAATTGATTTCCGCGCTGGCCGGGATCTTCTGTATTGAGGTACTTTCCGGCGCGCCGGAAAGTACCTTGCTTATGGTGGACATTATTTTGGCACAACGTCACATTCCCCCAGTGTTCACAAGACCCAGCGAAATGGCCACGAAGACAGGCCCATTCATGAGGCCGTGCATCACAATTCCCGTGGTAGTGTTGCGGGTTTGCTGGAATACAAAGGGGACGATCAGGAAGGCGGGGGCGGCCATTATCACCATGCTCCAGCCGAACGGCAGGTGAAACAAAGCCCAGAAGGCGCCGTTTACCAGCCAGGCATATAGGCCCAGTCTTGGGATCTGACGTTGTAGTATGTACCCCCGCCAAAGGCATTCCTCACCCACGATATTAAAGAAAAACATGACTGCCCAGGCCAGGAGGAGCCAACGTTCGTTACCCACGAATGGTGGAAAAGAAAGAGCTGGTGGCGTCATGGAGAGGGGCGGAAAATTCGCGTAACGATTGAGAATATACGCAATTCCGACGATCAGTCCCATGCCCGCAAATATGCCCCCCAGTCCCAGCAGGCTATACCGCCAGTCGCGGCGGCTGAGCGGTCGCAGGCCTAAAGCTTGCCGCAGCCCGGCCCAGGTAGTGAATCGCGACTGCGCCCAAGCCAGCCCTATGGCCAGCAGCAGCATGGGCTTGAAGATGAAGGTGCCGCCGATAAACCAACTCAGGGCTGGATGCAACTCCTGGCCATCGCGCAAGTAGGGAAGCACGTAGGTGACGATGCTAAAAAGAAGCAGAGTAAACAGGCCGAACAGAACGGATGAATGGAATAAACTCAGGGAAGGATTCGCTGCGGTTTTCATGGTAGTTGGTTGAATTAGTTTCGAGTTTTTTACGGTTCGCTTTTGTGACACGCCGACGCGACAAACCCCGAATCAGCCCTTTCATTTCCTGGCAATTTCAAGCTCAGCCGTCTTGTGCTTGATATCGTTCTTGATTTTTGGAACCGTTTTCAGATATTCATAAACGGCGCCCACCTCTTTGTCCGACAGCCCCAGTTTGGGCGTCATGGGGTACCTGAGTAGGCTGCCATCGGGCCGAACCCCTAATTTTACCGCTTTGACGAACTGCTCTTTGGTATATTTCCTGGCGATTCCGGTTTCTTCGTCGAAGGTAAGGTTGGCCGTTATGACAGGTTGCCCGCCTTCGCCCACCATCTCGATACCCCCGCCATAATAGCCTTTGGTGCGTTCGGTATGTACTTTGTCCTGATCCACCAAATCGCCGGAGTGGCAACCGAAGCAGTCGCCAATGGCGTCGGCCGTGTACTTGCCCAGGGCCACGGGATCAGTGGTGTCGGGGGGAGCAATCATTCGCTGTGGGTAAGGCAGGGGCTTCATCATCGTGTGGGTCAGCAACTTGGACACAATACTCAGTTCAGAGGACTGGGGTTCCTCGGAAGTAGCCTGCACCGGAAAACGGTCCGACCGCAGCCACGCCACCACGGATTGTAAATCCTCGTCGGAAATATTGGGGTACTGCGGCATGACGGGCGCGTACGATCCGTCGCGCCGGACACCCGTCCGCAGGAAATAGATCAATTCACCATCGGTCCAGTTGCCGATGCCTTTCTCTTTGTCCTGCGTGATGTTTTTAGAATATATTTTCCCGAATAAGGAAGGTACTTCGGCCATGTACTTTCCTGTCATTTGGTTGCTGTTGTTGGCATGGCATTCCATGCACTGGATCTGGGCAATCACCTCGCCCCGCGCCACACGCTCGGGCGTTACCTGGACCGAAATATCGGGAACGGTAGGCTTGTCGTAGGTAGGTACCCCGGTGATGGCGACGTAGGCGCAGAATATCCCAGCTACCAGAACGATACCACCCACGAGGATGCCTGAAATTTTTAAAATCTTTTTCATTGGTTGTACTTTTTTAGAATGGCTAATAGGGCGGGGTTTGATTTTGCCCACAGCAAAGTTGACCAAGCGGAACAGCAAGCTCAATCAAGAAGCCGATGAAACGGAAGGAAAAGCCGTTGGAATGACCTTAACCGCATCTGACTTTGCAGGTCACCAAATGAGGAAGCCCGGGCCGGGACAGTACTTTGTCCTGACCCAGACTTCTTTTCACCTTAGATTCTTGTCAGTTCAGACTGAGTGAACGGACCGTATTCCAGTTGATCTGTACCGTTCTGGTAGTTGTCTCCTTACCTACGTTCACCTGAATCGTGTAGCTGCCAGGGGCCAACTGCGACAGGTCGAGGCGCTGGTTGGCACCGTTACGCAGGTCTATGGAATTGCGGTAGAGTGTGCGAGGACCTTCGAGTATTTCAACGAAGGCATAGCCTGGCTGACGGACAAAGCGTAGTTGCAGCTTGTTGTTGGCAGCCATGTACATCGCCATCTTGTCGGTGACTACGTAGGTTGATTTGGCGGTCGGCGCGTTCTCGTTTACCGCGCTGCGGGCGTCAGGGTTGGCGGCCAGGCTCAGGGCGTAGGCCATGGCGAAAGTCATTAAAGTTTTCATTGCTAGCTAATAGATTTTTGGTAATGAATAAAATGGGTCAAACCACTCAACGGGTTTGGTTATTTAACAAGACAAAATTGAGAAGTAGTACTGATAATCAGATAGCTGTATATTCCGAATCGCCCCTATTTTTATCTGGAATGTGCAGAATCAGGTGTGAGTTGAAAAAGCAGGCGTGGTTTGGAAATTACAGCGAGCCGACCAGCAAAATCAGTTCATAGTTCGTGTCACCTTCAAAATTGGCCTCCTTGAACAGAGCCGTCACTGAAGTAGCATAGGGCTTAAAACTGTCTTTGACACTTACGCCTAGTAGTTTGCCTGATTCAATATCGCGGGCAGTGATTTTATACTGACCTACCGGAATATCGTTGAGGTAGTCAATATTTTTGGGAAGCATTCTCACGATTTTAGTTCCGGCACTACCATCAACTAGCGGACCGGCGGGTTCGAGCGTAAGTTCGACGTTCTCAGCTATCACTTGGTCATACTCACAATGTACCTCGATTTTTCCGCCTAGGGGAAGCGCACTAGCGTCGTCCTGGGCCGCCCGCTTGCCTGTCAGGCGAAAGACGAAGTTGCGCACAGCGCCATCATACGCCGAAAACACGCGGGAGTCTTCTTCGTATAAAGCCATTCTGAAGTTCTGCCCGTGGTACTTAATGGTCACGGTGCCGCTGGCGGTGTAAGACCCTTCGGCAATGCCGTTGGGTAGTTGTATCCGGTAGTTGCCGCTGGCATCTGTGTAACCCGTAGTGGTTTTGTTGTAGTAGTCCGTGCTACTGGCGATGATCTCGGCGTTGGGGACGGGCTTGCCCTGACTATCGACGACCCGGCCTTTTACTATCCTTTTCTGGGTACTTGCTGGCTCGGGGACAACGGCATCGTTGGCATCTATTTTACAGGAAGAGAAGAGGGTGATGCCAGCCCCAAGCAGCGCGATAAAGAAACTTGTTCGGTACATGATTGAGAAGAGATTTGTTTGATTGATTTTTCAAAACTACCCCTTCCTCCCTGGCCGGAAAATCAGCTATGGACCGAACTGTAAGATTGACTCATTGAACTGCGGCAAAGATAGTTTAGGCTGTGCAGCGTGTCATCCCAATTGGCTTGAGCTGGCCCGCATAGGCAACCGAACAACGAACTCCTCCTCAGACTCTTCCACGCTGGGCGCCGACAGGTCGAGCATCTGGTACTTGGCCACGATATTACTCAAGCCTACGCCATTGGACAGAGAGCGGCTGGTAGTTTTCAGTTGCCGATTGTTCCGCACCACCAGCCGCCCGTTTTCATCGGTCTGAATGCTGATTTGCAAAGGCCTCTTGGGCGAGATGACATTGTGTTTTACGGCGTTTTCTACCAGCAATTGCAACGTTAGAGGCGGCAGCTGAGCACAAAAGTCTTGCTCTCTAACCGCCACAGTCAGATGCAGCCCCGCGCCGTAGCGCGTTTGCAATAAGTGGTAGTAAGCCTCAATAAATTCCAGCTCGGAGGACAGCGTTGTCATTTGCTGTTCCGGCCCGTCAGTGCGGTTAGAACGGAGTACGTAGCGGTACACGCCGCTCAGCTTATCGACAAATACTTCCGCCTGCCGGGGGTCTTCGCTGATGAGCGAGGATAACGTGTTGAGAGCATTGAACAGAAAATGGGGATTGACCTGGCTTTTGAGTACATCGAGCTGACTTTGCAGATTGGCCACCCTGAGCTTTTCCCGCTCCTGCTCCGACTGCGCCAGTTCCGTCTTGTAACGGGATGAATCCTGGCGATGAAACACCAATTCATAAACGGTAACGTAAAACAGCGCAACGAAAATGGAGTGAAAAAAGTCGATACCGAATGCGTTGAGCTGGAAGGAATTATTGCCCAACGAAATGTGTGTACTCGGTTGTTCACTGATAAAATCCACAAAATGACCGTGTGATATTCCGTATCGGAGGGCATGAAGACACCACGCTAAAACAGCTGTAGCCAGCATACAGGTCAGCAGTGTAAGGGCCAGTCTGCTTGCAGTGGCCAAGTGCGAAAAAGCGTAGTAGCGGCAATACGTGGCAATGGCTCGGTTCAGATGCCAGTAAAGGGTAATGGAAACTATCTGAAAACCAAACAGAGCCAGCAATCGGCCCGTGAGCGGTTGTCCAAAGTCATCGTCGACCAGAATGGTCAAAAAGCTGAACAGCCCAATGCCGACGACCCGGAGCCAGGTGTCAGAAACATGGTGCTTAGTGGAGCGAAACAGGAAGCTTCTGAGCATGCCGGGATTTTGAATTGCTAACCGACTTTAAAAATAGTGAATCGACCCAATAAGTACCTGCGCTATGGCGCTGTTTCCTGTAAAAAAAGGTGTATGAATTGGCAATAAAGATGTTTGAATTGTAAAATCTCCCAATTGTTCCATCCTGCCATTCGAAGCCAAATTTTCGACCCTTGAACACCTGTTTTCGACGCTCCAGGCCTGGGCATTGTGCCTTCCGCTGCCTTTAACTTATTTTTACTGTCCTATGGAAAAGCGGAACGACATAGCCTTACGATTATTCAGCATTGTGGTGGTGGCGGGGGTAGCCAACTTTGTCTTTTATCAGCCCGATAACGATGTGCAGCACATCAGCTGGTTGAAAGGCCTGGTCATCAGCCTGATCGAGTGGACTATACTGCTTGAAATTAATCGACTGGGGGTCCAGTCGGCTCAGCAAAAGTACCCCCGGCTCAACCAGACCAAGCAACGCATCGCGCTGGAAATAGGCTGGCTGCTAATCGCGACGATAGTCCATCGTGTCATTATTACCTATATCTACGATGTCACGCAGTTTTGGGGCTATCCGCTGCCGGGAGGTACTTATTGGGTCACTACCCTAGTATCTTTTCTATTTACCCTGCCCGTGGCGGCTATCTATGAGGGAAAACACCTCTACCAACAGTGGTGGGAAACCTACTACGAAGCCGAAAGATTGAAAAAGGAGAATCTTCAGAGTCAACTCGATTCGTTAAAATCACAAATCAACCCGCACTTCCTGTTCAACAGCCTGAGTACTTTATCCTCGCTGGTAGCCGAAGATGCCGCCAAGGCCGAACAATTTATCGAAGAGCTGGCGTCGGTGTACCGCTATTTGCTTCAAACCAACGAACAGCCTCTGACCACTCTGGAGCAGGAACTTCACTTCATCCGGGCCTATTTTAATTTATTACAAATGCGTTTCGGGCAAAGTATCGGGCTGGAAATAGCGATAGACACCCGATACCACGCATTTCTGCTGCCACCGCTGACGCTTCAGTTGCTGGTCGAGAACGCCGTGAAGCACAACGCGGCTCTACCTACCCGGCCCTTATTGATCCGAATTTATTCAGATGAAGCCAATAACCTTTTTGTCCTCAATACCTTGCAAAAGAAAACCAATCTCGTTCCGTCCAACCAGACCGGCTTGCAGAACATCGCCACCAAGTACCGCCTGCTGAAACAGGCCGAAGTGGTGGTGAAACAAACCGATACGCATTTTCAGGTACTGATCCCGCTTATCCCCAACCTCCCCCATGAACATCCTCATTATTGAAGACGAAGAGGCGACCGCCCGAAAATTACAGCGGCTCCTGGCGCAGGTAGCCTCCACCGATACCGTAGTGGGCCAGCTTGCCAGTGTGGAGCAGTCGGTCGAATGGCTCCGCACGCACCCTATGCCCGAATTGATTTTGATGGATATTGAGCTGGCTGATGGGCAGAGTTTCGAGATATTCAACCAGGTGGCAGTCACTTGTCCGGTCATTTTCACGACGGCTTATGACGAATTCGCGCTGAAAGCCTTCAAGGTCAATAGCATCGACTACTTACTCAAACCTGTCCGGGAAGACGACCTACGGAGCGCGCTGGCCAAACTCGAAGCCCTCAAACAATCCCTGACGCCCAATTTTCAAACCTCCCTGGCGAACCTGCTGCTGCAACTGAATCCCTCGGTTGCTACCCAGGCTGGGAGTAGTCCGGCCGAGCCCCGGCCGGAACGGACCAGGTTTCTGATCAAGCAGGGGCAGCGGCTGTTTTCGGTGCCTACGGAAGATATTTCGTATTTCTTCACCCGCTCCAAAATCGTATTTCTGAAAGCCCACGATGGTCAGGAATGGATGATCGACTACACCATGGACGAACTGGAAAGCATGCTCGGCAGCCGGCGGTTTTTCCGGCTCAACCGTCAGGTCATCGCCGAACTGCGGGCCATCGATAAGGTTCATTTGTATTTCAATGGCAAATTGAAGGTATCGCTGCAACCCACTTTTGCGGAGGAAGTACTTGTCAGCCGGGAGAAAGCGGGTGATTTCAAACGTTGGTTAGGGGAGTAAAATCCGACGCTTCAGCAGCAAATTAGCACAATTCGGTGGCCGTTCCGTTTCGGGGGCGGCCTTTTTCGTGGAATTTTGGTCAAAAAAATAGACAAAGCCATGAAAAACAAACACCTGATGTACCCCCTGCTGCTGCTTTTTTGCATTCAGGCACGGGGGCAATTACTCACCCCGATCCAATTGGAAGCCGACTTCGACCGCTTTCGAACGGCCTTGCAGGAGGCGCACCCTGCGCCCTACCGTTACACTCCGAAAGGTACTTTCGACTCGCTCCTGGCCGCTACGCAAGCCCGCCTGAATCGCCCCATGAGCCAGCAGGAATTCTACCAAGTGATGACACCTCCGCTGGTAGCCCTGCACGACGGCCATATTAAATGGATCGTGGCGGGCCGGGATCAACACTACCCCTTCCATACCGACACGCTCTTTCCGTTGAAACTTTATTTTTTGCAGGATAAAGCGTGGATAGTGGGAAATTATGGTAAGGATACTATTCCCGCCGGCGCCGAGGTACGGGCTATCAACGGTCAGCCGATGGCAGCAATTATTGAAAGGCTACTGGCCCAGGGTACCTTTGCCGATGGAAATACTCTCAACGGCAAATATGAAGATCTGAATCATTTCTTCTCCGGCTACTACGCCACCTTCGTGGACGCTCCGGCAAATTTTGACCTCACCTACCGCTTCGCCGACGCCGATACCACGGTACGCGTCGCTCCGGTAACTCTCGAAGCAATCAAAAAGTACGAGGGTACCCTCCCTACCGTGGCCCAGAATGCCCGGATTAGTTTTGAGGATAGTACCAAAACAGCCCTGCTAACGATCAGGCGATTCTGGACCGAGGGCGACGAACCTTCGTACAAGAAATTTCTCGCGCAGGCTTTTCGGGAAATCAAAGCCCGGAACTGTACCTCGCTGATTCTTGACTTGCGCGACAACGAAGGTGGGGAGGAAAAATACGGGATAAAACTCTATGAATATTTGGCCCAACGGCCCTTCCGCTACTACGATCGCATCCGTGTCCGGCAAAAAAAAGCGCTCTCCTTCCCGGCCTACACGCCTAAACTGTACCGGATACTGCGGGGGTTGGTGGTAAAAAAACGGGGGGAAGGCTACGTTTTCACAGCCCAGCGGGGGCTAAAAACCCGGAAGCCCGAACGCCACGCTTTTGCGGGCAAGCTGTATGTGCTCCTCAACGGGGGTAGTTTCTCCGTCACCACCGAATTCGCTGCCCGCGTCCACGCTGACCGCCGGGGCACCTTCATCGGGCAGGAAACGAGCGGGGCCTACGAAGGCGACAACAGCGGCATTTTTGCCATCACCCAACTTCCCAATTCCAAAATTGACCTGGGGGTGCCCTTATTCGGTTTCTACATGGCCAACCTACCCGCCGACCTGGAAAAGGGGCAGGGCATCCGGCCCGATCATCCGGTAATTCCCTCGATCGAGGATGTGCTGACGGGCCGGGATCCGGCGATGCAGCATGTCCGACAACTCATTTCAAACCAGTAATCCATCTATTTATCCATGAAAATATTTCTTTCCACGGCACTTCTGGTGCTTGGGGGTACCCTGGCCTTTGCCCAGACTCCCGCAAAACCGGCCACATCCTCCGAACTGGAAATCGGCTACCAGCGCGAAACCTTCAAGATGCGCGACTTGCAGGCTTCGCCTATGCGATATTACGCCAACCTGAACGGTGTCCGCCTTCAATACAATCGACTCACGCCCAGGAACCAATGGCACGTAGGCATCCAAGCAGGGATAGGTGATTTGGTAGCGCCCGGCCTAGGTATCCGGGGCTTCAAGTTCTCGCCCGAACAGGAGCAGCCGCTCTGGCTGGCACCTACCCTGTACAGGGGTCAACTCACGCTGGATTACCTGCGGGCTCTTCGCTCCACCGCCCGCCGCAGTACCTGGCTGGGCGTAGGGCTGCACGAAACGATGGGTTACGCCGATGGACTGGCGCTCAGTACCTGGGCTTTCAACAGCGCCGAACTGCGGGTACTTTATCAAACCCGCCTGACGCTGGGTCAACGCCACACCCTTACCACCGGGGCTGCGCTTCCCATCCTGGCGGCAGTGAGCCGGATGCCGTACAGCAATGTGGTTTCGGAACCCAAGCGCTCCGAGGTCGCCAGTTTTTTCGGGGGTACCCGCTGGGCTACGCTGAACAGCTACCTCAGTCCGGAGATCAAGCTGGACTACCGCTTCGCGTTGAGTCGCCGCATTGCGTTCGGCGTAGGGTACCGCTACCAGTGGATGCGGTATCCCGAACCCCGTACCATCCGCACGGCCGACCATACGCTTCATGCATCACTTTTATACCAATTTCAAAAACGCTACTGACCATGAAATCCTTTTTCAATAGAACCCTTTGCATACTTTCCCTCCTGGCGGGAGTCACTGCCTGCAACGACCTGACTCTCGGTCCTGAGCCCGCCAGTACGCCCGAGACCAACTACGAAATGCTGTGGCAGGAATTCGACCGGATGTACGGTCAGTTTGAAGCCAAAAATATCGACTGGAACGCCATCTATACAAAGTACCGGCTTCAGGTTAAGCCCGGTACGACCGACGAAGAACTCTTTACGATCATGACCCAAACCCTGGGCGAGCTCAACGACGGCCACCTCTGGTTGCTGACGCCCGGCCCTATCTACCGCCGCTACGACAGCGGTCCCGTGTACACGGGCGACGATTTCAGCGCCGCCGTCACCCAAAAGTACGTGCAGGAACCAAAGCAACTAACCTCCGCCGAGGGCCTCAACGTACTGTACGGCAAACTACCCGGAAACGTAGGGTACCTCTATTTTGTGGATTTGGGCCAAAATCCCGGTTTCTACGAGCGAGCTATGGATGAAGTACTGGGTGCCCTAGCCGATACCAAAGGACTTATCGTGGACGTGCGCAACCTGGGTGGCGGGCTGGATCGGTCGAGTCAATACGTGGCCGGGCGCTTCGCCAGCGACCGCACACTGTTCATGACCACCCGCTTCCGCAACGGTCCGAAGCACAGCGATTTTACGGCTCCCATCGAATGGTATGTTGAACCGACGGGCAAAACTCAGTACCTGAAACCCGTCGTGCTGCTGACCAACCGCCTGACTCAAAGCGCGGGGGAAACTTTCGCCCTGGCCATGAACCAACTCCCAACCGTAACGCAGCTAGGCGATACGACTTACGGTATTTTCTCCGACAACCCGAAGCGCGAACTCCCCAATGGGTGGATTTACTCCGTCAGCACGGGCGATTTCCGGGCGGCCGACGGCAAGAGCTACGAAGGTATCGGGGTTGCACCCAGGGTACGGGTATTGAATTCCAAGGAAGACCTCGCCGCCGGACGGGACAAGGTACTTGAGGCGGCATTGGGACGATTATAGTAAAAAATGGAGCCGGGTCTATACATTTATAGACCCGGCTCCACCGAACAACCAGCTAGCTTTATTGCAAAATACCAGAGTTCGTCATTTCTTCACCTTCGCCCGCTCCACTACTGTCACCGCTGAGGCTTTATTCTCGAAACTATTCCTGGCAAAAGTCAGCACATCGACAATTTGTTGGTTCGTCGCTCGATTACTCCCGTTTGTTTCACATTTCCGCCCGTTGGCTCCCCTTTCCAGGTACTGTATAATACGTTTAGGTAGGTTTGTGTCCGAAATGCTTCCTTGAAAGCAATCTTTTCATCCATTCAGACTTTTCATTAATTCAAATCGCGAACGATGAGCCATTTACCCGAAATTCTACTAACTCTGTTCATTCTGAACTTAGGTACCTCCTTCGGCGCCGGATTGTACGAAACGAAAATCATTCTCCCCCAATGGTTTCAAAAAACAGCCAACGGCTACCGGGTCAATGCTATGGCGATGCAGGAGCTGGATTCTGGCCGGAAATTCTGGGCCTTTGTTACGACGGGACCCCTCACGCTGCTCACGCTGGCCAATCTTGTCGTGAGTTGGCAGTCGCAGCAACCAGGGCGTGGCTGGTGGCTGGCCGCTGCCTTGGTAACACTCCTGGAACGGATAGGTACCTTTTCTTTCTTTATTCCCACTGCCATTAAACTGGAAAAAGCAGATCAGTTTGCGCCTTCGCAGATAAGTCGTAGGATAGCCTTGTGGATCAACGCCAGTTACGCCCGCAATGCGCTGACGCTGATTGCGTACTTATTGGCCTTGCGGGCGTTGGCATTGTGATGAATGGATTGGGTATTTTCCTTTCCTGAAAAGAACTCAGGTCGATAGGCTGGTCAGTGCTTTACCACTGTCTGCATCAAAGGGCACAGAACTGTGCTCATGGGTAATAAGCCATACCCCACCCGTTTTGGAATAGCACACCGTTGCCCGCCACCGCATATCGATTACCTCGCCGGTAGCACGGGCTCCCTTGACGTGATTCATTGAATGACAGTAGGCTATGTCTTCACCAGACACGACAGCGAGCTGTTCGATTTCATAGGAAAAAGGTCCAGGAAATTGGGACAGCCAGGTCTCCAATCGTTCGCGGCAAGCTTCTTTTCCCTTTTTTTGTAATGAATCGATCACATCGAATGAAACGATATCCTTCGCGTATTGAGCCATGGCAGCCTCAATATCCTTCTTCCGAATGGCTTCGGCCTGCTCAGTAATCAACTGACGGATTTCCTCTTCGTTTGACATAGCATTCACAAGTACCTTAAATACAAAAAAGCACACGATGCGGTCGGGAAAACTTCATGCCAATCTGCTGATCACAAATGGAGTTGGTTTAACATCCCTTTCCAGGTTTTTGAGCAAAAAATTCTCTAACCATAAAAGTCGCTTCATCAGCGGCTTTCCCTTTCGGTGGTTTGGAAATCGACCATCAAGCCTTTGTAGGTTCGCTGATTCCCTCCATTTCCAGCAGAAGTTTGGGGGCAGGTTTCCTGGTACTTATCCCTCTGTCTTTGGTAAGCGGGTGCTCACTCCGTATTTTTTCCTGTAATTTCAAGATGCCGCCAATGAGTGCTTCGGGGCGGGGCGGGCAACCCGGCACGTACACATCCACCGGAATAACGCGATCCACTCCCTTCACTACGTGGTACCCATGCTTCCAGTAAGGCCCTCCGCAGTTGGAGCAACTTCCCATCGAAATCACGTAGCGCGGCTCGGGCATTTGCTCATAAAGCCGCCGCACCCGATCGGCCATTTTGAAGGTGACGGTACCGGAGACAATCATCACGTCGGACTGCCGGGGAGAAGGGCGCGGAAAAATTCCGAATCTTTCCAAATCGTAGTGCGAGGCAAAAGCCCCTATCATTTCGAACGCACAGCAAGCCAGCCCGAAACCCATCGGCCACAAGGACGACAGCCGCGCCCAGTTGAGCAGGTCTTCGGTACTTGTCAGAATGATTCCCCCATCTCCGGTTTTTGCGTTTTCCATCTTTCTAAAATTTACATTAAGCGTCGTTCAAAAGCAGAATTTCTGAACGATAAATTAGCCAATCCCTACCTTTAGTATTTATTGACGACTCAAATGTACAACCGTGCCCCGGGTACGATTGCACCGGGCATCACTTTGGTATATAAACAGCCATCCCTTCGGCCTTTCGGAGAGATGGCAGTACTATCTTTTTTACCAACACAGGTGATACTTCTACCGCTCGCTGGATTTGTAAGAATAAGCTCTTTTCGTTCTACGCAGTTCTTTGTTACCAATGTTTTCAATTCGGTGCGGCAAAATTTCAGGAAACAACTCATTCCTACAATTCCACCTCAACAGCTTCAACGTACTGCGTGCCTCTCATATCGCCGTAGCCAAACCGCGCTTGCCTATCGGACTCCCGCCCTATAACCAGCGCGAGTGCCGTCCAGGCAAGCAACGAGTACAGGTTGGAGAAATGGACCACGATGGGGGTCTGACTTACCGCCATGGTCAGCGGGAACCACAACCCTACTGTCAGGGGCACCCAGCGGCCGTACCCGTGCAGGCGGCGAGACCGCAGAACGGCTACTCCTATGCCCAGCATGAGCACGTTGCTCAAAGGCCAGGCTAGGTCCAGAATCACGAACAGCAGAGGTTTGTAAGTTGGGGCAACCCATTGCCAAGCATTGGAAATATTGGCAACCAGCAGCATGCACAGAACCAAAGGAACGATCCGCCGCCCGAACGGATCGGTACCGGTCAACTGTAGACGGCGCATAACTTCCAGGCTGGCCATCCAACCGGTGATGTAAAGCAGTCCCCAGACTCCGGTCCACCACGAGTTACCCAAGTGAGCATAGTTCATTTCGACATAGACCCCAATGCAGAGGAAGGGGGCTCCCAACAAGGCTATCCTGATTAATGATCGATTTTTCATAGTAAATGAGAGTTGGAAGTTTGTCGTGACTTAGAGCATCGGGAATTTCTATCGCGTTTCGATGACGCAAACCTAGGGGAGGCAGGTTGCACCCAAAACCATATGGCGACTCAATTGACGTTTAAGGTGTGCGAGTTGCGCTAAATTCGGTTACGGCCGGTTGGTAAAGAGAATACCTATCGTGTTGGCGCGGGTGGCCGACTCACGTCCGGTGAAGTCGAGCGTAACGGACGGGGCGTACTCGATCTCGTCGGCGAAGGCATCGCCCACGCGCAGTTTCTGTCCCGTGGGCTTGTGCACGGCCGTCACGGTGTAGCGTCCGATGGGGATATCCCGAATAAACGAATCGTAGCGTTTCTTGGCTCTAAGCGTCATCACTTTGCCCGCTGAGCCGTCGATGAGCGGTCCGACCGGAGTAAGCGTGAATTCGATGTTTTCGTTGTCGCCCAGGTCGTCGACGTTCGGGTCGCGGAACAGTTCGGCCATGCCGCCATAGTACAGGTCAAGACTCAGGTCAGGCACGTGGCCGGTGAGTTTCCACTGGAAATTACGGACTGGCTTTTCGGTATCGGAAAAGGAATCCAGGTTTTCGGGGTGCAGATTGATTTTGTAGATCCGGTCATTGTACGCTTTGAGAATGTACCCTTTGGCCACCCATTGCCCCATGTCTTTCACCAGTTGCACCTGGTAGGTGCCATCGGTGGCCGTGTTCACCTCAGCCCCCCGATCTTTGAACACGGTGTTGTCAGTAAAGACGGTGGCACGGGGCAGCGGCTTCCCCTGCGGGTCGGTGACCATGCCTACGAGGTAGCCGGCCTTGCCGTTGGCAGAAGGGGTGTTGCCAGGGCCGTCGGTCGAGTCAGGGGCGACCACCGTAGTAGTACAAGCGGGCAGAGCAAGCGAGCCCAGCAGGAAAAGAAAAAGAAAGGAGCGAAAACAATGAACGGGTTTCATGGCGATATTTATTAGAATTTTTTGGTAAAAAGGCCCGGCAGTTCGATGACTGCCGGGCCAAAACTACCACCGCCCCTACCCTGCCGAAAGTCCGGGATGCCTGAACCGCGTCTTTTGATGATCTACCTGTTCCAAATTGGGTATGATTTGTATATGCCAAACGATACCACTGAGCGAAAAAACTCGTCATGTTGAGTGCTTTCAACAACTGATTCCAAAACATTTTCCGCCATACATCAAATCCTTAAATCCTTCCCTGCTCGTCCTCAACGCCCGTACGGCGTTGCCGGGCGGCTTTTATGTTGCGGTTACCGAAGTTGTAGGTGAAGGTCAGCCGGGCCACGCGGCTTTCGAAGCGCGAAACAAATGACAGATTGGTATTACCATAATTGGTAGTTCCGGCATTGCGCATCGTGTAGAATACGTCGCTGACATTGAGCCGCAGGGAAGCCGCTTTGTTCATCAGATTCTTCTGCAGCCCGAAACTAACCTGGCCCTGGCTACGGAAAAACATCTGGCCGTACACACTGGGCGAATTGTAAAAGGCCGAGATTTCCGCCGAAAATCCGTGGGGAAGCAAAAAACTCTGGTTCAGGTTGGCATTAGCCGAAAGCTGACGGTAGTTCAGCGGCAAACCTGCATACTCGGCATCGTAAGCATTCCAGAACACATCCACGCTGGGGCGCAGCGTCCACCACTTGACGGGTTGCCAGGGTAGGCTGAGGTTCAGATTGACATTATGAAAAGTAGCCACGTTGACCGTCGTAACCCGCACCTGCTCGCCGATTTGATCATTGACGCCGATCATAGCGTCGGTGGTGTGGTTGTAGCTCAGGCTGAGGCTGGTTTCGCCCTTATAGCTATACCCCACCTGAAAGGCATTAGTATACTGGGGTCGCAAAAAGGGGTTTCCTTCCCGGTAAGTGTAGGCATCCATTACGTAAATGAACGGGTTGAGCGACTGGTAGCCGGGGCGGTCGATCCGGCGGCTATACGATGCCCGCCATTGGTGTGATTTGCTGGCATTGTAAGTCACAAACGCGCTGGGAAACAGATTGAGATAGCGACGATCTACCACTTTTTGCAGAGTCAGCGAATTGCCCACCGAGTAGGTTTGCTCAGCGCGTAACCCGGCCTGAAGAGTCCATTTTTCCCACTCCCGGCTGCCGTTGAGATAAGCCGCCGCGATGGTTTCATCGTACAGAAAGTGGTTGCTACGCTGCGGATCTGGGACATAACTACCGGATTCGGCCCGGGTCTCGAATTGCAGGTCGTTATCTGAACTGACGTACGACACCTTGGCACCGGCTTCCAGTTTGGTGCCTTTGCCCAGCGGATGAACATAGTCGGCCTTGGCGGCGCGGATCGTGACGGTCGAGAGCGGAATGTTGCGTTGCAGCAGGGCGGGTCGGATTTCTTCATTCCCCGGCCCGAAGTACCTCGTATGCATATTATCTTCAATCTGAATGCCTACTTGTGCTACATCGAAGTCCGCCACGATTTCCCGGCCCAGCGTATCGAAAGTGTGCTTCAGATTGGCGTTGGCCGACAGGCGCTGCATGTCGCGCGTGGAAGCATTGATCATGGTGACCGTCTGCGTGAGCTGATCCTGAGCATTATACACCAGGTTGCGGTTATCGATGCGGGCGGTGTTGCCACTCAACATCCCATTGACCATCAGCCCTACGGTGGTGCGTTTACCCAAAGCATAATCACCTCCGATCTTAAAGGTATGGCTCTGGCTGGTATTGGGCCGGACACCGAGGTTGCGTACCCGTGTCAGGGAGTCGCCCTCACCAAAATATCGCCGGGCGTCCACGTCTCCGAAGCTTTTGCGGTAGTCGTAGTTGTAGTTGGTAAACAAACTTAGTTTGCCCGACCGGTGGTTAAGCGAAAAACCGGGGGATGACTTAGGGTATCTTCCATAACCACTGCTGATGGTCAGGCTACCATTGGTCCCATTGGTACGGGCTCCGCGCTTGAGCCGGATATTGATAATACCCGCGTTGCCGGCCGCATCAAAACGGGCCGAAGGATTGGAAATGAGCTCGATGGTTTCGATGCTGTTGGAGGGCGTATTGCGCAATAAATTAATGACCTCCTGCGCCGAAAGGTAAGTCGGCTTGCCGTCGATCATCACCAGGGTACCTTCGCGGCCTTTCAATACGATGCGCTCATTCTGGTTGTCCACCAGCACGCCGGGGGCGCGCTCCAGCACTTCCAGCGCATTCCCTCCGCTGGCCACAATACTGTTTTCTACATTGATGACCGTCTTGTCGGGTAATTGCTCTATGAAAGGCTTGGCCGCCGTGATTCTGACTTCTCCCAAAGTCTGGCTTGCTTCGCGGGCCACCAATGGCAGTACCCGGGCTGTGAGTTGGCCTTCCTTAATTGTGAAAGGTGCCGAAACAACGCGGGTGTACCCGATCATCGTACCTGCCACAGTATAAGTACCGGGCTGAACTCCCTCAAAAAAATACTGGCCGGTAGTGTCAGTGACGGCTCCTTTGGCCATGGTCGAGTCAGGCCGCAGCAGCAGTACGGTGGCAAAGCCGAGCGGCTGGCCGCTGGCGTCAAACAGTTGGCCCGACACGGTGGCGCGGGCGAGTGACTGGGCGTACATGGCTCCCGAAAACAAACACATGCTTCCCGCTATGATGGCAATCCAGCATAGGTGGGTGAACGATGGGAAATTGGCGGCGTCCATAGTACGAGGCGTTTTTTTATTTTTCATGGCTAACAGAAGTGAAAATTGACTTGGCAAAGTTGGCAGAAAGCCAGGCGCCCGTCAATCGCACGAAAATGTGATTTGCCAGAAAATAAAAGGCATGGAAATGCCGCGACCGGCTTACACCAGTCCCTCGCGCATGGCTTTCAGGATGGCCTCGGTTTTGGAGTTGACCTGTAGCTTATCGTAAATGTGGCGGATGTGGGAGCGGACCGTGTCGATACTGATGTGCAGGTCGTCGGCGATGAGCTTGTAGCTGTATCCGTTCACCAATCCTTTCACGATGTCCAGTTCACGCGCCGACAGCCGGTAGTCTTCCCGCTCAGGCTGAGGTACCACTTTTTGCTGCGACTGGAAAAATTGCAGCACGCGCCGGGCGATGTTGGCCGTCATGGGCGAACCGCCCCGGTGAATATCAAAAATGGCCGAGACGATTTCCGAAGGCGGCGTATGCTTGAGCAGGTACCCGCTGGCCCCGTTGCGAATGGCCTGAAAGATCTTCTCGTCATTGTCAAAGACTGTGAGCATCAGCACCTGGGTACCCGGTAGGGTTGCTTTTACGATGGGTACCGCATCGATCCCGCTCAGGCCGGGCAGGTCGATGTCCATCAGCACCACATCGGGGCAGTGGGTTTGCAGTTCGTGGCTCAGGCGCGAACAGTCGCCAAATGCTCCGAGCATTTCCAGGCCCGGGGTAGCCTGCAGCAGGAAGGTGATGCCTTCGCGTAGGTCGCGGTTATCTTCGTAGTATGTAATTTTGATTGATTCCTGCATGATTATAAGGCTAAAAGCCACAAAATTACGATCAAACCTTCATCCGCAAACTGACTTCCGTACCCTGTCCGGGCTCAGAAGTCAAACTGAATTGTCCCCGGATTTCGGCCGCACGCTTGCGGAGGTTGGGCAGCCCGTTGCCGAGCCGGGTGGTGGCCATGTCGAAGCCGCAGCCATTGTCCTGGACCAGTAGCCGCAGTTCGCGGCCTACGGTCATCAGTTTGATCTCGATTCGCGAGGCGTTGGCGTATTTGATGACGTTGTTGATGGTTTCCTTGAAAATCAGGTAGATATTCCGGCGTTGTTCTACGTTCAGCCGCAGATCGGTAAAGGATTCGCCCACCTGCATCTGAAAATCAACTCCTTTTGCCTCAGCCATTCGCAACCCAAACTCCCGCATCCGGGTCGCCAGGTCAGCCAGGCCATCGTCTTTCGACTGGATTGTCCAGATGATGTCCTGCATGGATTCCGAGAGAGCGGTTGCACTACTGCTGATGCGCTGCAGTACAGGTACCGTCTCGGGGCGCACGTCGGCGATCTGCTGCTGGGCCACATCGCTGAAAATGCGGATACTACTGAGCGTGGAACCCATATCATCGTGCAGGTCGGTGGCGATGCGGTTGCGGATACTTTCCAGATGCTGCCGCTGCCGCTCACGATAGCGGTATACGGCATAGAGCAGCAGTACTCCCATCAGCACGGCTAACAGCCGAAACCACCAGGTTTGCCAGAAAGCCGGGATTACCCTGAAATCCAGCAAGGTACCTGCTTCGTTCCAGAGGCCGTCATTGTTGGCGGCTTTTACCCGGAATATATAATGGCCCGGGGCCAGGTTGGTGTAGGTTGCCGTGGCATCGCCCGTTTCCACCCAATTGTCATCAAAACCAATGAGTGCGAAGGCATAGCGGTTTTTTTTGGGCTGGCTGAAATTGAGGGCGGCAAAATCAATATTCAGCGTGGTTTCACCCGGATGAAGATGCAGAGGGGCGGCCAGACTTCGGGCTTCGTTATTGACGCGCAAACCGGTGATCGTGACCGGGGGTGGAATCGGGTTGGGACGCAGGTTGTCTGGCTGCACATAATTGAACCCGCCCCGAAAGCCGATGAATAGCTCACCATGCGAATCAAGCGTCAGCTCCGTGGGGTGAAAAATACCTTCCTCGAGCAGGCCGCTATCCTTTCCATAGTACGTAAAGGTTTGACTTTGAGGATCAAGTTCGTGCAGTTGGTCGTCGGAAATCATCCAGATATGCCCCCTCCGGTCTTCCTGAATCCCAAATACGTGTTCGGCGCGCAGGCCATTGGCCAGGGTGTAGGTACGGGAAATGCGTCCCGTGCGGTCGGCTACGGCCACGTAGCCAATGCCCGACATCCAGATCCGATCCTGGCTGTCGAGCGAAAAAGTACTGTGCAGGCGGTCAGTTGGTTCTACGGGTGCCCCGTGGAGCTTGACGGGACGGGTGGTACCCCGCACCGGGTCCAGACAGAACAACCCGGCTCCGGTCAGTACCCATACCTGCCCCCGGCGGTCCTGCTGAATCCGCCGGACGAAACCCAGTTCAGCGGCGACGGGCAAAGGCCAAGGCTCGATACGATCCCGCGTCGGTTCGTAACGATACAGGCCATTCAGGTTGGAACCCAGCCAGATTCGGCCCTGCCTGTCCCGGAAAGTTACGGTGATGGTTTGCCGATGCCGGGTCGCAGGGGACAGGAACGTATCGAGGAATTCCCGCTTTCCGGTCTGCGGATCGTACCGGCCCACCCCACGCTGCAAGCCTACCCACACGCGGCCTTTCCCATCCTGGATCACGCTGTGGGCATCGGCCTTCCATTTTTCGGGACCGAACGAAACGGGTACTTCTTTGTCCAGGGCCCGGTTCCAGTGGTATAGCCCAGCCCCGCGCACGGCCAGCCAGTACTGTTCCGGTAGCCGGGTGTCGGGGCGTACCATGGCGACGAATTTGGAATGACCTTCATTGACGCTTTGGGAAAGGAGTTTGCGGCGAAACTTGATAGCATTCGGATCAATCTTTTCCAGTCCCCGGTCGGTGCCGATCCACATAATTCCCGTTTCGGGATCGCGGTAAAAAGCCATGGCCACACCACCGTTATGGCTCATCCGGTCATAGGGATTTTGCTTAAAACCAAAGTACTCCTTTAAAGCAGGTACGTAGGCCGCCAGTCCGTTGTCTGCATCCCAGAGCCACCAAAAAGGTACTTTCCCCGCCAGCGTGTCGGCCTGTAACGCATAAATCGGTTTCGAAGGGAGCGACGAGTCGGCCACGAAGTGATTGGTGGAAGCATCATAGCGCCATAAGCCCCGGTTACTCGACGATAGTAAGGCGCTCGAGCCAGTTTGCTTAAAATTGCCAAACTGCACCGTAGAATCGGCCCGCCTATTGCGCCAGGCAAAATAGCGCGTAAAACGACCCGAGCGGAAGCCGTGGCGGTATATTTTTCCGGCATGGTTGATCCAAAGTCGCCCCGCGTGGTCGAGGTAGGGGTCTGCATAAGCATTGTCAGATACCGCCGGTAATGCGAACTCCTTTAATCGAAGGGTGTGGGGGTCGATGCGATAGAGCCGGTACTTGGAAGAAAACCAGCCATACCCTGCCCGGTCAAAATGGACGGGCGAGGTGTAGTCGTTGTCGGCCTGTCCGTCGCGTTGAGTCGGAAGTTGAATGAGCTTGAACTCTTCGCGTATGGGGTCGAAGCGATGCAAGCCCTTATTGGTTGCTACCCACAAAAAG
Source organism: uncultured Persicitalea sp. (assembly GCA_964500445.1). GTDB lineage: Bacteria > Bacteroidota > Bacteroidia > Cytophagales > Spirosomataceae > Persicitalea. Next base: position 68,321 of record CAZCOG010000018.1, read on the forward strand.
CCCCTTTTATCTTCGGTCAGCCCCGCGTTGACGACGTAGTTTCCCCGTAAACTGTTATCCTTAGGCTGGCGGCGGTAGTTTTTGAAATGCTGGCCATCGAAGCGGCTCAGACCGTTGCTGGTTCCTACCCACAAAAAACCGCGCCGGTCTTTCAAAATGGCCAGAATGAAGTCGCCTACCAGGCCCTGGTCGGTCGTGAAATGCTCGAATGAAGGCTCGGGCCGCTGAGCCTTGGCTCCAGCCGCTATTAGCAGTCCCAGCAAAAGGTAGAATGCCTGCCGCATCAATCGTGTTTTTGGAAAAACCATTACTCAAAGATACAGCGGCAACACAGGAACAGACAAGCGCGCAGGGTCGCATGAAGATGTTATTTTTGCGGGCCCGTGCAACGCGGACAAAAGGACTTCTACCCAAGTACCCAAAACGCTCAGGCGGACCGGACCACCTGAGCGACACGACTCACCTTACTACTCGGTTTGAAAACTACTACCCGCTTCCTGACAGGCTTTACCGTCCGCAGGTAGTCGTAGATCGCGCCTAAATCGGTTTCTGTCATACCCGCATAAAGTGTCCAGGGCATTACTGTATTAAAGCCGCCGCCCGTCTCCGGTGCGACAAAATGCGCCGGGTCATAGGTTTTGAAGCGGTTGATAAAATCTGCTTTTGACCAGCGACCGATGCCCGTAACTGAATCCGGGGTAATATTGGCCGATTGCAAAGTACCTCCGAACATCTTGACCGACATTCCTCCACCAAAAGGAGCTAACCTGACCAGCTTGCCGGCCGTGCGCCGGGTATGACAATCAGCACATCCCGCCATTCGGGTAAGGTACTTTCCGTAGGCCGCGCCCGAAATCACTTCGGAGTCGGACAGCAGCGCCGGGCGGTGCGGCAGTAGTCGTACCCCCAGCTTTACCGGAATAGGCATAAAGCCCTTGGGTACATCATTGGTCACCGGCTCAAGGGTGCGGAGATAGGCGATGATGGCTGCCGCGTCGGACCGGCGCATCTGATGGTAGTTGGTATAGGGCATAAGGGGAAACAGTACTTTACCCGATTTGGTCACGCCCGCCGTTATGGCTCTGAGCAACTCCTGATCCGACCAGTCTTTGAGCGCGTATGGGGTAAGATTACGCCCGTAATAGCGGCCGGGCAATCCGTAGTTTTTGCCATATTCCTGCCCGCCAGCTCCCAAAGTTCCCGGAATGATCGGCCCGGCCAGTTTTGTCCAGTCGCGCTTTGAGTGGCAGTCCATGCAAGCCGCCACGTGATTGGCCAGGTAGCGGCCCCGTTCTATCAGTGCGGGGGTAGTTTGTACCTGAAAATTTTCGAGGTGCCGGGTTCGGGATTTTTTGGGTTGCGAGCGGGCGGCATCCCCTCCGAAAGCCAGCCACAAACACAGAATTATTCCCAGGCTCCAAGCTCGACTACCAATGCGAGCGACCGTTTTCGTCAAGACAGTATTCATGGCAGGCACTAGTTACAAAGCCGTTCATTTAAAACCCGAATCCGACCGTCAGCTGCCAGAGTGAAGAGCGTGGCGAAAGGCCAGACTGCGCATCCCGTTCAGTAGTTGGTGAAGAAGTTTTCGCCAATCCGCCCTCGCGCCGAAGATCCAGCTGCATCCCGCCGAAAGTAAGCCCGATGCCTGCCTGGTAGCCAAATTGCGTTTGTCGGACCGTCTGGCGAACGGATTGGCTGGTATATTCACGTAAGGCGTTTTTCAAATCGCCATCTACTACCCGCAGCGACGCCATGGGACCGGCATTCAGGCGCAGGGGGCCGAGCCGAACGCCCAGCAGCAGCGGCAGGTCGATCGTACCGACTTTGGCGTCGAAGGATCGGGTGGCCAGTCCCTGCCGAATAAGGTCGATTTTGCCGCCTTTCATCGAAAAAAGCAGTTCCGGCTGCACAAAAAGCTTATTGCCGAAACGGGCAAAAACTCCACCGACAAGGCCCGTACTGTGGCTATCGTTTTGCTGAAAGAAATCATATACTACGTTGCCACCCGATAAAACGGGCAGACCGTCGGTGCCGAGCCGGGGTGTTTGGTAGGACAATTCGCCGAGTTTGGTAAAATTGGCTCCGAATCGGATACCGCAGGTTATTCTTTTGGGGGAGGTTTGCGCAGCTGCGGAGAAAGCAAGGAGAAGCAGGAGCGCACCGCAGTTCAGCAAAGTCAGTAGTTGATTTTTCATGGCGATTTTTTAGTTTTTGTTCACCACAAAATTGGGAGAGCCGAACGGCTCACGAAACTACCTTACGTGCAGACTGCGCGTTTGCTTCTCTCAACTGCTTCAAATAGCTCTTGAATTGCTCCCATCCCAGCCAGGCTGGCAGAAACAAATTCTATCTCAGATGTCACGGACATTGCTATTCAATGACAGGTCAGGTACTTTCAGAATTTGTTTTTTTACCGGGTTCATGCGGCCTTTTTCGCAATTCGTACGTCTTTTTCCCCAATTCGTGCAGCCCTGGCACGGTTAGGCGTTGTCAGGCCGGTACTTTTATAGGGTTAAAAAACACGTAGCTATTTCTGGCTGTATGAATTTGCATTTTCCCCGGCCTCTTTTCACACGTCAGGAACTCTGGTACCATGCCGTGATGATTCCTGTGCTCTTTCCGGCGGGTAATTATCTATTCCTGGGCGAACGCTACTTCACCAATCCGGCCCTTTTTAGCTGGGGTACTTTGCTGGTGGCTGTCTTGTACGTGCTGTCACTGGTGGTTCTGACGGCCGTGGTGAAGATTATCTTTCAACGGTTTCCGGAGGAGCATCAGGTGCGGCAGCGAAACATTACCGCGCTGCTGGCCGTCACGACGCTCACCGTAGGTCTGGCGGTGTTCGACGTCTGGGCATACAGTCGGTTTCGTATATTCGAGCGGTCGTTTACCTGGGATACCGTGCGGGAGGTAGTCGTGTTGGGCATTGTATTCGATTTATTGCTGTGTTTCGTATTGGGCATCCAGTATACCTATAGCCGCTGGCAGGAAAACCAAACCGAAAAAGAACAGCTGAAACGGGCCGCTCTGCAACAGGATTTTGACGCACTCAAGCAGCAGGTCAACCCGCACTTCTTGTTTAATTCACTTACGTCACTATCGGTACTTATCGGGCAGGACCAGCGGGAAGCGGGGCTGTTCGTGGATCATTTGTCAAAAGTCTACCGCTATCTTTTGGGAACCAGCCGCCAACCACTGACGACGCTTGCCAGCGAATTGACTTTTCTCAATTCTTACGGTTATTTGCTCAAAACACGCTACCAATCTGCCATTTCAATCAGCGTAGCCGTGGACACCGTCTGGCGGTCGGCTAATTTGCCACCGCTATCGCTGCAACTACTGCTCGACTACGCCACAAAGTACAATATAGTCAGCGTACAAAAGCCGCTCAGCATCCGCCTCGACATGACCCCTGCGGGCGAACTGCGGGTGCAGTACAACCGTCAGCCGCGTCGGCTGCTGGTCCGCTCGGCGACCGACGAACTGGCGACCCTGCTGGCCAAGTATGCTGCCTTGTCGGCACAGATGGTGGTGGTGACCGAGGATGAGCACTATTTTACCATACTACTTCCGTTGCTGGCGGAAGGCACTGTCGTTACTTCCTGATGCTGATCAATTCGCTTCATATTACTTCTTTTCCCGCGCCCACCAAGCAATTCCGCTGGCAGTTACTGTTGATCCTGCCCTGGTTCATCCCGCTGATCACCTACCTCCTGCTGGGGCCTACGTACCTAAGCGAGTGGTCGATTTTCGTGGGAGCCACGACCCTGAACGCAGCACTAGCGGTGAGTTGCCAGTGGCTGCTTGATGTGCTCACCAAGCGCGTGACGGCCCGCTATCCGGGACTACACCAAACCGGCCAGCGGCTGGGGTTGTTACTGCTAGCTTTCATGACGGTCACTCCTGTATTTATCTTAGGGGCGCTGTGGGGCTACACCCATTTTCACTGGTTTGGCTACGAGCCAAAGCCCGGTATTATTCCTCGCATTCTTCTCTTCAATGTATTGGCTAATATCCTATCAGTGGGAGCATTCGAAAGCTTGTATTCTCTTACAAAATGGCGGGAGAATATGCAGGAAAAGGAGCAACTCAAAAAGGCCAACCTACAGAGCCAGTACGAGAGCCTGAAGAACCAGGTGAACCCCCATTTCTTATTCAATACCCTCAATACCTTATCATCGCTTATTGCCGACGAGCCAAAACGAGCCGAAACTTTTGTGGATGAGATGGCGAAGGTATATCGCTATCTGCTACAGACCAACCGCAGCACGGCCGACCAGGAGGGCGAACTTACTACCCTGGCCGCCGAATTGCGCTTCATCGATTCGTATTTCCATCTGCTCAAAACCCGTTACGGAGCGGGAATCGAGCTGGAGGTGACTGTGCAGGACGAAGATTTGTCCGATTTACTCCCTCCCCTGACCCTACAAATGCTGGTAGAAAACGCCGTAAAGCATAATGTGATTCATCCCGAACGTCCCTTGCTGATCGAGATCAAGTCTGTTGCGGGCGGCTGGCTTCTGGTCCGGAATAATCTGCAACACAAAACTACCCGTGCCGAACGCCGCACGGTACAAAGCAACCAGGTCGGATTGAACAATATATTGGACAAGTACCGGCTGCTGGCTCAACGGCGGGCCGATTCTATTTCCGGCGATATCAGCATTGAGAAGAGCGACACCCACTTTGCCCTGCTTTTGCCTTTATTAAATCAAACTCGAATCAGTAAAACTACCCTGTCATGAACGCATTGATTATCGAAGACGAAGAATTAGCCGCGCGCAAACTGCGCAAGTTAGTGGCCGAAGTGGACCCGACCCTGAGTATATTGGGCGTGACAAGCAGCATCGAAGACTCAGTAGAGTGGCTGCAGGAAAATCCTGTGCCCGACCTGATTTTCATGGACATCGAGCTGGCTGACGGGCAAAGTTTCGAGATATTCGAGCAAGTGGAAGTCAAAAGCCGGGTGATTTTTACGACTTCCTACGATGAGTACGCTTTGCAGGCTTTCAAGGTCAACAGCATCGACTACCTTCTAAAACCTATTCAGAAAGAAGACTTGCTGCGAAGCCTGACCAAACTCCGGAGCCTTGCATCAGGAGGCGAGCGCTCCGACGAACCGTCTGCGCATCCGACGCTCGCGATCGAGAAACTACTGCGCGAATTGCAGGCAGGCGGCAATCCGGCCTGGTCCGGCCTGACGGGCAAAGAGTATCGCAAGCGTTTTCTGGTCAAGCAAGGCCAAAAGCTTCTGTCGGTCGAGGTGAGCGACATTCTTTATTTCTATACCGATGAGCGGTTCAGCTTTTTCCGCACCCGTACGGGACAAAAATTCCTGGTGGACTACACCCTAGACGAACTCGCTGATTCGCTCGACCCGGCTCATTTCTTCCGCATCAATCGGGGCGTTATCCTTACGCACAGTGCCGTGGAGCAGATCCAGCCTTACTTCGGCAATCGGCTCGCACTCACCCTCAAGCCGGTTTTTGAAAAAGAAGCGCTTGTCAGCCGGGAGAAAGTGAGCGATTTTAAGCGGTGGATGGGAAAATGAAGTCGTAGCATAGAGCGGCTTCATCCGCCAAAAAGCACAGTTCAGACACTACTTCTTCCAATTAGTATATACCTAGGTTTCATCCCCCCCTTCCAGCCCCCAACTTTGCATCACCGGAGGACGGAATACCCGGACTAACGGATTAAAAAATCAAACGTATTACTACCAAAAAATCATTTTAGCCATGAAAAATTACCTGTACTTCCGCCGCATCACCCTGCTCATGCTCCTTGCTACTGCCGCACTCACATCCTGCAAAAAGGATAAAGACGCCGTGGCTCCCGACGCCGCTACTTCCGTAGCCGGAAACTACACCTACTCTGAGCTCACATTTAACGGCAACACCCTGCCCGCCGCCGAAACCAACCTGAAAGGTAGTATCAGCCTCACCCGGCAAACGGCCACGCAGGTGACGATCAACGTCAACCTTCGCAGCAAAAGCGACAACTCGGAATTCATCGTCGAAAACGTGGATGGCGTTGAAGTAGCCGACCTGGGCAGCGGCAGCTACGGCTTACGTTACGACAGCGAAGAATTCGCCCAAGTGAAAGGTAACAAACTGACGCTGAAAGGTGTGGACGAAGATGGAGTAACTTTCACAATTACCGCCACGAAGTAATCCACCAACAACGTTTGCCGTACAAATTTAATAAATCAAGAAAGCCATGAAACTAGTCAAAAAATTCACAATGCTGGCTCTTGCCGCGCTTACTCTGTCAGGAACTCTAAGTAGTTGTGCCACGGTATTTGGTGGCAAGGTAGTTGAAAGCCAGAAACGCCGACCCGCTCAGGGCGAACCGCGCCGGGACATAAAAGTAGGTATGCTAGTGGCCGACATCCTGCTGTTCCCGCTCGTAAGCCTGCCCGTCGACTTCGCTACGGGAGCCATCTACAAGCCGAAAACGACAGCCCAAACTACCGCTTCGACTCCGGCAGAAAAATCGAAAAAGTAATTCTCATAGGTTTAGGTTAGATAGTTAAATCCCCGGCAGCGATTGGCCGGGGATTTTTTTATAGGTACCCATCGCCACACGGGTCAGCAAACCAGAACGGAAGTCGGCTGGGGTAGAATACTAGCAAGGCAGTAGAGCTTTTCGTACTTCAGTTATCCACATCCCGCACCAGCGGACGGCCATCGTCCCGCCGCTTTTCGTAGGAAAGCTCGAAACGTCCCAAATCGGGCATATGCTTCCGCTTTCGGGCCAGTTCGTATTGATAGATCGTCTGACCCAACTGGTAGAGAAAAGGGTGGCCGACTGATTCGTATTCGTAGCGGTTGTCGTTCAGGATGCCGTCTTCGTTAACATAGATTGTCGCCGAAAGCATATACTCGACTTTGTTTTTAAAATCAACGACATACGAAACGTCGGTAAGGAAACCGTAAGCCCAGCCAACCTTATTGAAGACCCGCACGCCCTCGGGCAACTGCTGGTGCAGACTATCCCGGAAAAAGAATTTGGCATAGCTGTCAAAGTACTGTGCAGCGTCGTACTTTGGATAATTCGTTTCGCCGGGAAACTGCGATAGGTACTGGTAAACGAAAGCGTAGTCGTCGGGTGTCAGGTCGAAGCGTTGCCGGGCGGGCACCGAAGCCGGAAAAAGTACCGAGCGCAGCAAATTGTGGCAGGTTTCGAGCGGTAATTTGTTACGCGTCGAGAAGTCGAAAGGTCTATATACGATGCTGTCGCGGGCACTCATATAGCCTCTCCCAAGGGTGTCCGTCCGACTGAAATCAAATGAATCGGCGTTGTAGGCGGCGGGCTGGGCATGCACGAGCGTACCATCTTCCCGCACGAAACGGACGGGATTGGTGTGGCGGTTTTCCTCCTCCGACATTCGCACGAAACGGTGCGTGATGCGCGTATCGGCGTAGCCCATCGCGTGCAGGCGACGGTTGATGGCCTGCTGTCCCACAAATTCGTACATACGGCTATACGGATCGTTCTCACTTACCAGGAAAGCTTTTTTAATGAAATGCGCCACCGACGGGAAGCCGTTCCGGGCGGTGGAGTCGTGCCATTCGCGAGTCTGTTTGCTGAACGCACTATCGAACTGCATGGGGGTGTGTTTATCTACTCCCGGTATATTCATCCGGTTGAGTTTTTCCAGGGACAGAAGTACCAAGGGTAGCTTGACGGTAGAAGCGGGATTGAAATAAAAAGTACTATCCAGATTGAATGCAAAATCTGTAAATGTGGGATTGTTCCGGGCGTCGCGGTCAATCCGCATGTAGAGGATTTGGAGCCGATATTTCTCCGGGTGCTGAATCACCTCCTGAAAAACCACATTTGGATTTTTGGAAAAGAGCCGGGTGAGAAAGGAATCCGTACGAGGCTGGGCCGATGCACTTGAAACCACCAACAAAATAAAAGACAAACTACTAAGTACGAACGCACTCCTTTGCATGAACTCTTATTTTTTATACCTAATAGATAAAACAAAAATAACTAAAATTCCTGGCTTCAATGAAAGCTGGTATTACATTCAAACCCGAAAGAATTGGGCTATTCATCAATTCTAAAAAATCAAATTGCTATTAAGAGGGTACTTACTACTTTCAAAATCGACTCCCTTTGAGAGCCTTCCTCATGGCTACACGATTGATCACTAATAATTATTTGCCGCACAAATAAGAATTTTCTTACTCCGGAAAGTGTCACCGCCACCGATAAAACCGGCGCGGCTATGCATCTTGTGTAAATTCTGTTTCTAGACAAAGATTAACCAATTGATTATTAGCTTAATTGTGTATCTATGAACAAATCTACCAGAATTGTTCTGAGCGTTGTAACGGGGACTGATGTGTGTCCATTTCATTTTGCTACCGCCCCATCCGCAACCGCGTTTGCGCTGAATCGTCCTGCAATTGTACCCGTACCGCCGATTTGCTGAACAACTCCTGGTCGATGGCCAAGAGTATGGGTTGAACGCCCTTGGGTAGATCCACCGTAATCGCGTTGTCTGTCACGGGTAGTTTTTTCTGCCCCGCCCAGGCCGTTACACCCGCTGTACCATTAAGTACCAGTTTTAGCTTGCCGGGCGTCAGCACCTCTACCTCAAACCGAACCACATTGTACTTTTTTCCATTACCTGTTTTGATAACGGGCAGCTCGTCCAGTGGCAAGTCACCCGACACTTTACTATAAATGGGGACAAACGAAGCCCCGGCGCTGGCTTTCGTAAAGATGCCCAAACCTTCGATACTGACTACTTTAGCTGGATCGGTTGGGGCAGATATCGTTTCCCAGCGGCGCACGTAGCGCTCATTGGGCACCCGGAAATCACCCGACTGCCCCAATTTGGATAGAAAACCGACCAGATTGTCGAATTCTTCCTTCTCCAGACTGGCCGTCAGTCCGGCGGGCATCAGAGAGCCGGGAATTTTTTCGATGGCTTGAATCTGGCTTTTGGGAATTGATACTTCCAGCCCCGTTACGTCGCGCATCACCACTTCGGTGTTGCCGTTGCTCACCAGGTACCCCATTGTCTCGCTACCGTCTTTTTTGGCAAACCGCTGCAATTCGTAGCCTTCCTTGATGGAGGCCGTAGGGTACAGAATGGATCGGACGATGGTTTCAACGGGCGAACTGGTACCTAAACTACTTAAATCCGGGCCGATCAGCCCACCCGCACCGCCGAGGGCGTGGCAGGTAGTACAACTGGATCTCCGGTAGATCAGCTCTCCCGCTTCGGGATCGGAAGAGCGCTTGATTTCCCGGGCCACAGCGATGATTTCCAGGTCGGTGAGTTGCTGCGGCATCCGCTCGGGAGGAAGTTGACCACCCGAATCTTCGAGCGCTTTCTTGAGCAGCTTTACGTCTTCATCATTCTGCCGATTGGAAGGTAGTTGCGTTTGCACCAGCTGTCGAGCGACCAAGGCACGGTTTTCAGGAATTTTCCTGGCCAAAATCTCTTCGGCCAAGGAGGTTCTTGCCTCCTTATTTTTCATAAAGGCCGTGAGCATCTCCGCAACGTCGACTTCCGGCGGAAGGGAGCGTAGCAACTCGGCTCCCAGCCGGGCGGCTGCGGTAGGGTTCAAAGGTACCAGCCGGGCTACGGCTAAAAGTCGCAAATCTGGTTTGTTCTGGTTGGAGGCCAGCTCCGCAAAAACCTTTTCGGCGGCCATTTTATCCTGCAACGCCAAAGCGGTAAGCGCCGCTTCCTGCCGGGCTTTGTCGCCTTTTTTGGCCAGATCGATCAGACGATCCTGCATTCCGGGGAGCTGCCAGTAGCCCATGAGACGGATGGCGCTGGCCGCTACGATTGGGTCAGAATTCTCAATAAAATCGGTGATACGGTCCAATTCGCCCCCGGGCCTGACATTCCGCTGGCGGGCGGCGTCTTCCAAAGCTAAAAGCAGGTCAGCTACTTGCTTGCTCTGGCTGGAATTATTCTGAATGCCACGATCAAAAAGAACTCTTAAATCAGCTGGCGTCCCATAACGGCTCAGCGAAGCAAGCACATCTTTACGGTAGGCTTCGGGAATCTGGTTTTTCTCATACAGCTGGACCAACTGCGTTACCGCGTCACGATTACTGACCGATTTCAGGGCGTAGGTAGTTTTCAAAGGGGAGCCGAAAAAGTCCGGTTCCGTTTTTAGCCGTTTGGTCCAGAGCGGTTCCAGGTCGCGGGTAGTCTGCCAGAGGGCGAAGTCCAGAAACTCATCCATCGGCTGTTCCAGCGCGGTCAGTGCCGTGCGGGCGGCCTCGGCGGTATTCAGTTTCCGCAGGGCGATCACGGCTTCGAGCCGCACTTGTGGATGCGGATCTTTTACAGCTTTTTCCAAAATAGCCGGAAGGTTGCTGATTTTATCCGACCAGAGCTGTAATGCCCGCAACGCCGCCGCCCGCGCATGCGGATTTTGGGCGTTGGTGAGCTGCAAAAAAAGCGACTCGTTGACCACGTTCAATGTCTGGTGGAGCCAAAGGGCTTCCAATAGCTGGTGTTCGTAGTCGGGGTCGTTTTTGTCAAGATTGGCAATCCACTTTTTCAGGGCGGGAAGGACTTCGCCGGCACCCCGCATCTTCAAAGTCTGCTTTGCCTGAAGGCGTGTCCATTCTTCAGGTAGTTTGAGAGCGTCGAGGAGTTCGGGCGTGGAGGCTTTGGTCAGATTGGGCTTTTTGACCAAAGGGCGATTTTTGGCCGTAATGCGCCAGATACGTCCGTGTTCGTGGTCGCGACGCGGATCATAAAAATCTACCTCACCATGCTGAATAATCGGATTGTACCAGTCGGCCACATAAATCGCTCCATCCGGCCCGACGTTGATGTCCACCGGTCGGAAAGCCACGTTGTCAGTCCAGAGCAAGTCCTCGACCTGTCTCGAAGCGTAGCCGCTGCCTTGTTCCGTGAGTTGAAAGCGGTTGATGCGGTTAGCCCGGAAGTCGTTGGTAAGGACGCTGCCCTGCCACGCTTCGGGCAGGTGTCTCCCCGAAACTACCTCCAGCCCGCTATGCTTGGGCTGACCGGGATTCAGGCCCCGGACGATGCGCTCGGCCCCCGGCGCGGTCACGAAAGTAGCACCCGGAAAGGCATAGTTGATACCCTCGCCGCCCGCGCCGTCGGTCATGAACGACTGTCCCCAACGGTCGAACTGCAACCCCCAGGGATTGATGAGGCCCCGCGCGTACACGTCCAATTCCAGGCTTTCGGTGCGGAGCCGCCAAGCGCCGCCGCCTTCCAGCCGCTTGACGCCGAAGGGCGTTTCGACGTGACTGTAAATGTAAATCGCCTGATTGAAGTACATCGAGCCCTCCGGCCCCCAGCGGAAAGTATGGATGAGGTGATGGGTATCAGCTACGCCAAAGCCCGTCAGAATGCGGCGCTTTTTATCAGCCTTACCGTTCCCGTCGGTATCCATAAAGTGCAGGATTTCGGTAGAATTGGCCACATACACCCCGCCATCGCCCGGTAAAATACCCGTAGGCGTCATCAGGCCTTCGGCAAAAACGGTGGATTTATCAGCCTTACCGTCGCCATCGGTATCTTCCAGTACATAAATTTTGTCGTTGGCTTCCTCGCCCGTCTTGACGTGCGGATAGGCCGTGCTGCTGATCACCCACAGCCGCCCGTCGGCGTCCCAGTTCATCTGCACGGGATTAATGAGCATCGGCTCAGCCGCAAAAAGTGTCACCTCGAAGCCATCCTGAATTTTGAACGAGGCCAGTTCATCCTCTGGGTCAGGGCCGGGATTGAATCGATGATCGTCCTGATTGACCGAAGCTGTGAGGAGCAGTACTAAGGGGAGAAGAATAATTTTACGCATTTGTATCGAACTATTTTTCATTGCTATTTCAAAGGAGTAAGCACGTAGGTTTGCGGCGTCGGCATGCGATGGAGCGAAATCTGCCCTTCCAGCCAGGTGACGATCAGCCCCAGCTCTTTCAGTCCTTCGGCGTGGCGTCCCTGCTCGTAGGAACGAAAACCCACTATGTACGTCCGGTTATGGGGACGATATTGGTGGAAAAATATTTCGTTCTTTTTCCGAATCAGATCGCGTAACTGGTTGGCCTGTCTATATGATGGTCCCAGGGTAATGTTCAAGCCCTTATCCCATTGGCTAGCCGAGGCCACCGCGACTAAAGTACCCTCTGCCGTGAGAGTGTAGTAACCTTTTTTTAAACCCGAAATACGAAGTACCTGGCCAGATTCGGCGGTACTTTCTTTTGGGATAGGTAAGGGTATGTACTTTTCATCCAGCGTGAATTTCAGCGTATCCGTCTTTTGCCGGGCCGTAAGTACTTTAGCGTTGGGAGAAGAGGTACTTCCTTGGGCATAATCAATCGCAACTACCTCATTTCGATCCGGCCAACCTAAGCCCTTTTCCAAAGCCATCGCTAAGTGGTAGTATCCGACTTCGTTCAGGTGAACGTTATTGTCGGTGATAGATACGCTGGATTTGACTTCCTGCATGGCGTCAAAAATATTCACATATCGGGCGTCGCGCGCTGCCGCCGTACTCGCAATAACCGCGGCGTAGCGTTGCAGATTGGCATTGCGCTGTGCGGCGTTTGTGGATGAAAGTACCGGAATGGGAGACAGCAGTACCGCTTTCGCGCCCAGTTCTTCGATTTTGTCCAGTAGCTTGTTCAATCCATCGGTAAAGCGAGACAGGCCTGCCTCGCCATCCTGGGCTTCCACGCCACCATAGGCCACAAAAACTACCGTCGGCTTAGCTTCCGTGATTTGCTTCATCAGCAGTTCGTAAGGCGTAGGCGGATTGGTAAAGTAACTGCGTGCGTCACCAAAAACATTATCTCCTGACCAGGCAATATTGCGGAACGTGACGTTACGGCCGGGAAAGCGGGTGGTCATGGCTAGTTCAAGATAGCCGTGAATCAAGTCGTTTTCCAGCAAGGAATTGCCCAGAAAGACGACACGGTCATTGTCTTGGAGGATAAGGGGCTGGGCTATTGGTCTAGCAGAGTTTTGTGACTTTGCAAGAGAAAAGGTACATGCGCTGTTACAAGTCAGTAGCCAGATAAAAACACGTGCCAAAGCCATCAAGCTTTTATTCATTTCAAGGTAATTCATTCGTTAAAGAGATAAACTTGCGGTAGCTTTCACGAAACCCTATCTTTCGGAATTCAATAAGATAATTATCCTCCAAAGTTACCCAAATGAAAAAATTTCTCCTCTGGATGGTCGGCCTCATCGGCCTGTTGGCCATTGGCTACGCGGTCGGCCCTGATGTGCCCGAAGCTGAACTCGACCCCACGCTGCCGACCGTCACCCAAAATCTAACCGAGCTCGAAGCCGAGATTGAGCGCTCCGAATCGGCAGTTCCCAACTTGAAAGAAGACAACGAGGCCCGCATTGTGTGGGCAGATACTACGAAACAAAAAACGCCGTACAGTATCGTATACATCCACGGCTTCGGCGCGAGCCAGGCCGAGGGCGATCCCGTGCATCGCGACCTGGCCAAACGCTACGGCGCCAACCTTTATCTGGCGCGGCTGCATGATGCAGGTATCGACGACCCCGATGCCTTTGACGACCTCACTCCCGAGAATTTTCTGGCCGGAGCCAAGCGGGCGTTAGCCATCGGCAAGGCGATCGGCGACAGTGTGATCGTGATCGGTACCTCGGCGGGCGGACTGCTGACGGTCTACCTGGCGGCCACCCACCCCGAAATAAAAGGCATTGTGCTGTACTCGCCCTGCATGGCCATTGCCAATCCGGCCATGAAACTGACTACGCGTCCCTGGGGGCGGCAGATTCTGAACGCCGCCGTGGGTGAACACCGCGTGAGCGAGGATACTTCTGAGCGCAGCAATTACTGGCTGAAAAGTTATCACTCGAACGGCCTGATGACCCTCCAACAAACCATTGACGCCGTGGCGCGACCCGAGGTGTACGAAAAAGTGACGATGCCCGCTTTTGTCGGCTATTACTACAAAAACGACGAGGAACAGGATCAGGTAGTTTCGGTGGCGGCGATCAAGGAAATGTTCCCGCTTCTTGGAACATCTGACTCTTTAAAAGTAGAGCGTGCTTTTCCAAACAGCGGCGACCACGTGATTGCCTCGCATTTTACGTCTAACGACGTTCCCAGCGTGGAAAGGGCCACGGAGGAGTTTTTTGAAAAAACCCTGAAAATAAAGCCTGTGCTATAGGTATCTTGTGTATTACCTGCATTCCGTTATGTGGCAGGGACTTTTGCTGAATCCTCAACTTATTTAGAATCCAGACTTTTTAAATTCTTTCATGTTCAAAGACAGACGATCTTTTCTCGAAAAAATAGCTGGCCTGGGCACACTAAGCCTGCTCCCGGCTACGGCAATGGCCGGGGTACCTGCTGCCGAAAACCACGAATTTGTGGTGGAACCCTACCTGCAGAATTTGAGCAGTCGCGAGGTGACCATCATGTGGATCACCGCCCGCAATTGTTTCAGTTGGGTGGAATACGGCGACGGGAATTATACCAGCAAACGGGCCTTTGCCTACAACAACGGCCTGATCGAAGCCAACAACCGCGTCAATAAGATCACGCTGGAAAATCTCAAGCCGGGCACCGCCCACAAGTACAAGATCGTCTCGACCGAAATCACGGGCTTCAAGAATTCCACGGTTCAGTTTGGTGAAACGATTGCCGGGCCGATGCTGTCGTTCACAACGCCCGCTGAAAACGAGGAGGAAATCAAAGTCGTCATTTTCAACGACATCCACGACCGTCCCCAGATCATCCCGCAACTCCTGTATCGCCATGGTTACACGGGGAATGAGAAGGATTACGATTTTGTCGTATTCAATGGCGATTGCTTTGACTGGGTCAGCAGCGAGCAGCAGATGGTCGATCACCTGCTCAAACCGTGCGTGGATATTTTTGGCAGCGAAGTACCCTTCCTGCTCACCCAGGGCAATCACGAGTGCCGGGGTAGTTTTTCGCGGCATATACCGGCCTACTACGCTTATCCCGACAATAAGTTTTATTTTTCCTTCGTCCGGGGCCCGATACACTTCCTGGTACTGGACTCGGGCGAGGACAAAACCGACGATAGCGTCGAATACGGCGGGCTGGCGGCCTTCGACCGCTACCGCGAGAAGCAGGCCCGCTGGCTGGAAAAGGAAATAGCCAGTGAAGCATTCAAGAAAGCGCCATTTCGCGTGCTGCTAATCCATATTTCGCCCTACCACTCCGGCGACTGGCACGGTACCACGCACTGCCGCGAGGTATTCGGACCGATCCTGAATAAGGCAGGCATCGATCTGCAACTCTCGGGCCATACCCACCGTTACATGACTCACGAGCCCGACAAGGACCACAACTACCCCATCGTGATCGGCGGCGGCCCGCTGGAAGGCAAACGTACCCTGATGAAGCTGCACGCCAATCAGAAGGAGCTGAACCTGAAAATGATCCGCGACGACGGGGAACTGGTCGGCAAATTCACCATTCCCCGCAAAAATCGCTCAAAAGCCTGATAAATTTTTCGAATAATTCACTCAGGTCAGTGAGTTGGCTCGGTTGATAGGATTGCAATCCTTTTTTATGAAAGCGTTGGCTACCAAGCTCCATCGGATCAACTGCCAGTGATGGCCGAACTCGAGGCTATGGACTAAGCCCGGCCTGCCACGGCAGGTAAAAAACGAATCTTTCTGAACTTAATTTGTTTCCTAATCTAAGCAAAACGTACGGCTTCGCAACAAAGCAACCTACTTTTGCGTAAGTTTGAAACAACGCTCCTCCCAATGAACAAAATGACTGCTGCCCTCGGTGCGGCATTTCTACTTCTGAGTCACCTCGCCTTGGCTCAAGTTCAGCGCCACGCCACCTGGACCCATTCTTTTTCCAAAAAGGAAGTGAAGACGGGTGAAACGGTTGATTTGATTTTCAAAGCCACCATCGATCCGGGCTGGTACATGTATTCCAATGATTTCGATGCCGACCTGGGGCCGATGCTGACGGAAATCACGTTGACGCCCAATGCCTCGTTTGAAAAAATTGGAAAGTTGAAACCCATCAAGCCAAAGAAGAAATTCGAGGAAATTTGGCAGGGCGACGTAACCTACTTTGAAGGAAAAGGTGAGTTTCATCAGACGGTTAGAATTTTAAAGGAAAATCCAACGATTAAAGCCGCGGCAACCTATCAGACCTGCTCCAACGTAACGGGTTTGTGCGTGCTAGGAAATAACGACTTCACTTTTACCGGCCTCAAAGTACTTCCGGCGACCTCAAAAACCGAAAAGGACGACGCCTCCCTGAAAACTACCTCCCCGGCAACCGACGAAACCTTTTCCGAAGCCGTGCAGGAATCGCTCATCGACTCGACTATTCGTTCCGATACCTCGTCCGGTTCGACCATCACGGAGGCAAATCCCACTCTCTACGCGGGAAGCGAATCTTCCTCGCAGGGCGGTATTTCGACGGGCGACGGCTCGACGGGTGACGCTTCGCTTTGGGCCTTCGCGGTGGCCGCTTTTCTGGCGGGTCTGGTGGCCTTGCTGACCCCCTGCGTATTTCCCATCATCCCCATGACGGTCAGTTTCTTTACCAAACAAAAAGGTGGCAAATCGAAGGCATTGATCTACGGACTTTCCATCATTCTGATTTACACGCTCATCGGTACCATTGTATCGCGGCTCAACGGCCCGGCCTTTGCCAACTTCCTGAGTACCCATTGGCTGCCTAATCTGCTCTTTTTTGCGATCTTTTTTCTGTTTGGGCTTTCGTTTTTGGGCTTATTCGAGATCGTACTTCCCAGTTCTTTTGTCAATAAAATGGACGAAAAAGCCGATCAGGGTGGAATGCTGGGGGTTTTCTTTATGGCCTTTACGCTGGTGCTGGTGTCTTTTTCCTGCACGGGTCCCATTGTGGGTAGTTTGCTGGTGGCCTCGGCGGGCGGCGAGGTCGTGAAGCCTATTGTGGGCATGGTGGCCTTTTCGTCGGCCTTTGCCATTCCGTTCACGCTATTCGCGCTGTTTCCGCAGTGGCTCAAAAGTTTGCCCAAGTCAGGCGGCTGGCTCAACACCGTGAAGGTAGTTCTAGGCTTTCTGGAACTGGCGTTGGCCCTCAAATTCCTCAGCATCGCCGACCAGGTCTATCACTGGCGGCTGCTGGACCGGGAGGTGTTTCTGGCCTTCTGGATTGTGATTTTTGCCATGTTAGGTACTTATTTATTGGGAAAAATCCGCACGCCGCACGACTCGCCGACCGAAATCGTCAGCGTGCCGCGCATTCTGCTGGCGATTGTGACTTTCGCTTTCGTCGTTTATATGGTGCCCGGAATGTGGGGCGCGCCGTTGAAAGCTCTCGCGGGCTATCTGCCGCCGCAAGCCACCCACGACTTCGACCTCAACCGACGCCAGGCGGCAGGCGGCCCCGTGTCCACGCTGACCGAAGTACCCAAATACGCCGACCTCTTCGACCTGCCCCACGATCTGGAGGGCTTTTTTGATTACGAGCAGGCGCTGGCTTATTCCAAAAAAGTAAACAAACCCGTTTTCATCGACTTCACGGGCCACGGCTGCGTCAACTGCCGCGAAATGGAAGCCCGGGTATGGTCCGACCCGGCGGTACTGCAACGGCTTCGCGAGGATTACGTTATCGTTGCCCTCTACGTAGATGACAAAACCGAACTACCTGAAAGCGAATGGTATACCTCGCCCTATGACCAACGCGTGAAGAAAACCATCGGTGCCCAAAACGCCGACCTGCAAATCAGAAAATATAACAACAACGCCCAGCCACACTACTGCCTGGTGGATAGTGAGGGCAATTTACTCGTTGCCCCCATCAACTACGACCTGAATCCCGAGCACTTTGCGGCGTTTTTGGATAGCGGGAAGGGAAAGATATAGCCGTTATTTGTCGCCCAAATACCATAGAACGCAGTTTGGTACAAAGAATAATCCTGAACGACTATTTTCTGAGCCCTAAATTCTATTCCCCAAAACCAATCGCCCAAAAATGAAACACCTCTCCATCCTCCGATACATCGGGCCGCTCGTTGTCATCCTGAGCGTAGCCGAAGGGCAAGCCCAAACCAAAGAAAAGGTCAAAGCCACCGACCTTACCCGCATTGCGCAGGTCGGTACCATCGCCATTTCGCCTTCGGGCAAGCAGGCAGTTTACACATTGAATACGACAGAAGCCCTGCCCGACGCCAAGTTTGAATACGAGTACCGGACACACTTGTACCTGGTAGATCTTGAAAATAAAAAAGAACCACAAGCCCTTACCTACGGTGCCGAAAGCGCCAGCCAGCCTGCCTGGTCGCCGGATGGTACCATGATTGCCTTTGTGCGAAAAGCTAATGACAAAAACCAGATTTTTGTGCTGCCAATGCGGGGCGGCGAAGCCTGGCAGCTGACGAAACTGGACTATGGTGCAGGTAGTCCGCGCTGGTCGCCGGATGGAAAAACGATCCTGTTCTCGGCCGGGCTTTCGATGTCCGAGATGATGAAAGATTCCATCATCAACCCCAAAAAGGAGCTACCTGCCTGGTCGCTGGAAAAGCCGGGTTTCGACGATAATAGTTTTGTAAAACCAGCCAAAGATGTCAAGCCAAATCCCGACGGATCACTGGCGGAAATTCGTGCTTTTTTGCAAAAAGATACGGAAGACAAGAAGGACAAAGTCATCAACCGGTTGAATTTTCAGGCGGAGTCTACTACGCAGCCTGAGCTTTCGTTCGGTCAGCTTTATACCATAGAAGCGAAGCAGGACGCCACGCCCAAACCGCTTACTCACGGATACTATAATTACGGGCAAGCCGAATGGACTCCTGAAGGCCGAATCGTCTTCGTTACACAGGCTGATAGCCTACAGCATCCTGACCGCTCGCTGCGCAGTCGCATCGTGCGCATCAACGCCGACGGTAGCGGCTGGTTTACCCTGCTGACCGACCCGACGCGTACATTCAGTCAACCCAGTTTTTCACCCGATGGCAAGTACCTGTCTTTTGTTACTTCGCTGGCTCCTATCCGCCCCGCCTTGCTGGATCAGGGTCATGTGGGTGTGGTGAACATGGACGATTTGAGAAAACCCATTATTTCAGACTTCGACCGCTCGGCGGGGAATCTGACGTGGGCCAAAGATGGTAAATCGCTGTATTTCTCGGCCTCCGCCAATGGCGGCGCACCTGCCTATCGCATGGAAATGCCTTCGGGCAAAGTAGAGCGGCTGACCGATTTTTTGTTCGGGATTACAGATTTTGCGGTTTCGGGCAAAGAGGTACTTTACGCCAAAACGGAGGTTGCTAACCCGTCAGAATTGTATCAGGCCGATTTGTCATTCAAAAAAGAAGAACAGATTAGCCATCATAACAGTGACTGGGTCAAAACCCGCGCGCTGAGCTACCCTGAAAAACGGACGCTTACCAATTCCGAAGGGCAGACTATCGACTACTGGATCATGAAGCCGACTTTTCTGGAAGCAGGAAAAAAGTACCCACTTTTGCTGGAAATGCACGGTGGGCCGACGGCGATGTGGGGTCCCGGCGAGGCGTCGATGTGGCACGAGTTCCAGTTTTTCTGCTCGCAGGGCTACGGGATTGTGTACGCCAACCCGCGCGGCTCGGGTGGCTATGGCGTCGATTTTATGAAAGCCAACTACCGCGACTGGGGTACTGGCCCGGCCGAGGACGTGCTGGCCGCCGCCACTGAGGCGGCCAAAGAAGCCTGGGTAGATACCTCGCGACAGGTCATCACGGGTGGCTCCTACGCGGGCTACCTCACAGCCTGGATCGTGGGCCACGACAACCGTTTCAAGGCCGCCTTCGCTCAGCGTGGAGTGTACGAACTAACTACCTTCATGGGCGAGGGTAACGCCTGGCGGCTGGTGCCCGGGTACTTTGGCGGCTATCCCTGGGAAGAGGAAGCGGCCGCCTCCATGCGGGCCAATTCTCCCCAGACTTTTGTAAGAAACATCAACACGCCGCTGCTCATCAAGCACGGAGAAAACGACCTCCGCACGGGCGTCATCCAAAGTGAACTACTTTACAAAAGCCTGAAAATATTGGGCAAAGAGGTGGAGTACGTCCGCATGCCCGGCGCAACCCACGAACTAAGCCGCAGTGGCAATCCCCGCCAGCGCATTGACCGCATTCTAAGGATTTATGAGTTCTTCGAGCGGTACGTAGGGAAGTAATTCCGAATTTACCGCCCAGTTTGCAGCCCTGGCTGTCGAGCCTCGAAGTACATGATCTGGTAAAGAATCAGAATAGACGCTGGCTTAGTTTTTTTGTAAAAAGGCAATTCATCATTCATCACTCCTCATTCATCATTAAAACCATGGATAAGCAAAAAATAGTAGCAGCTTGTAAGAAAAAATTAAACGAGAAACTGGATACGGCGCAGGACGATATGCGGCGGCTGCGTGAGGCGGCGGGTCGTAATGCCGACGACAACCAGGCTGAAACTTACGAGTCGAATCAACAGGAAATGCTCAACGAAATGCAGGATATGCAGGATCACTTCGATTTTCTGGAAGAATCCGCCGCCCTGTTCAACCGTGTTGATTTCAGCTCAGATTTTGATCAGGTGAAACCGGGGGCTCTCGTTGTCACGGATAAGCTGACGTTCCTGGTTGGAATCAGCGGTGATTTCGATTACGATGGCAAGACTATCAAGGGAATCTCTACCTCTGCTCCGATTTACGACGCAATGAAAGATAAAAAAGCGGGTGACGAAGTGAAGGTTAACGGCAATACCTTTAAGATCAACGAAGTTGCTTGATAATCAAGTCGTAGCGCGTACTTTGTCTCCCAAGTTAAAGCACCGTCGGCACCGAGCCTCATACACATCTTTCTCACCCAGCACAACGCGCTCCTGCGCAGCTGTGGTACGGAAGGAGTGAGAAGCCACCTCACCACAAACTACGCAAATGGCGTGCACTTTGGTGACGTACTCGGCAATGCTCATCAGTTGAGGCATACAGCCAAAGGGCTGTCCCTTAAAATCCATGTCCAGTCCGGCCACGATCACGCGCTTTCCGTGGTCGGCCAGGCTGTTGCATACGTCCACAATGGCAGAATCGAAAAACTGAGCCTCATCCAGTCCAACTACCTCGCAGTTTCCGGCCAGCAATAATACTTCGGTGGCCGTTTCGACAGGCGTAGAGCGAATGGAATTCTCGTTGTGCGAAACAATGTCGGCCAGGTGGTAGCGTTTATCGAGGGCAGGCTTGAAAATTTCTACCTTTTGCCGCGCGATTTTCGCGCGGTTAAGCCGCCGAATCAGTTCCTCGGTTTTACCCGAAAACATAGAACCGCAGATGACTTCAATCCAGCCCGTACGCGGGTTCAGGGGGCCATTTTTGCGTGAAGGTTCGACAAACATAATCCGGTGGATAAGGGGCGATTAGGCGAAAGCCCCGTTTTCATTACTTTTGCAAAGCAAACATATTTTTCCGTATTCAGCCCCCGTCCTATCCCCAAATCAGTTATGTCCGGCTCGCTCAACTCATCTGCTCTCCATCAATACGCTGTTGAATTTACGGCTAAAATACTCGACGAAATTTATGATCGAAAAACCGTAGTCAATGGTCAGAATCTCCTGACGCTCACGCCCGTCCGACAGGTAAATCTGGGCGTTGTCAGCCGGATTTTTGATCAGTGGAAAGCCGAAGCCCAGGCATTTCGCAGTGCATATTTTGATTTTGAACAGGAAGAAGTAAAAAACGCATTGCAGGAGTTTATGAATACCGTTTCCCGGCACATCTCTGTGCAGCGCGACGACCTGCAACCCTTGCTGCTGTCGGCCACCGAGGATGCGCTGCTGCTGCTGTTGGTGCCCGGCGATTATTTCGCCGACAAACTTCGGGCAATGCCCAGTTTTACGTTCAATACCGAAAATGCGCAGCATCTGACCAAATACACGCACATTCATGCGGGCGTAGCTAAAGGTCTGGCACTGCGCCTGGCCGACAGCGGATCTGATTTTGTGTACGCCAATCAGGCGCTGAATTGGCTGGCTGAGATTATGGACAGCCGTGCGTCGCTCGATGATCGCGCTACCTACATCGATCAATTCTCTTCGATCAAGCCGCTTGATGCCAATGCTATTTTGCCAAATTCCTTTATAAGGAATGCACCCATTGCTGCTTCTGCTGAAGATTCTCAAAAGCATGACAATCAATCGTTTTTTGATACTGCCCTGGCGGAGGTAGAAACAGAGAATAAGGCAGCGCGACCTGCCGCACCGGAACCCGCAACTGTCGACATTTCACGCGAAAGCTCAATGGCGGCATCGGCTACTACCTCCGGCGATTCCAATGGAGCGTATAGTCGAACCAATTCGCTCAATAACCGCTTCAAGGTTGATATACCGGCTCCTTCATCAGAAAGTACTTACGGGAGCGTTTCGCCGAAAGTAGACAGTATCATGGGCAGCATCGCCCTGGGTCAGCGGTTTATGTTTGTCAATCAGCTTTTTGACCGCAACAGCGATGCCTTTGACGTAGCCATTCACGAGCTCGACCGCGCCACGACCTTTGACGAAGCTCAGAATATTGTAAACCACAAATTGGCCACAAAGTACTCGTGGGATAAAAATAGTCCGGCGGTTAGCGACCTTATGACTATCATCAAGCGTAAATTTAACTGACCCGGCCATGCGGTACCGGGAAGTGTGTCTTCTGATTCTTTTTTCCGGGGTACACAGCACACATGTACTAGCGCAAAGCTCCGACGCTTTCCCGATCGGGGCGCGCTCTTGGGGCATGGCAAATGCCGTAGTAGCGCAGTCGGACCGCTACGCTTTGGTCAATAATATCGCCGGAATCGCTACCGAAAGCGAGGCTTCCGTCTTTTCTTCCTACCATTCTTACTACGGTTTCGAGGGCGTCAATACCCTGGCTTTTGGCGCAGTAGTGCCGCTGTACGAAGAGCTGGCCGCCGGATTTTCGGTGCAGCGATTCGGAGATAAAATCTATAACGAACTCTCCTTTGGCCTGGGCGTAGCACACCGCATTAACCGCATTAGTTTGGGCCTCAAAGCCAATTACCGGCAAATCGCCGTAACTGCTTCTTCCCTTTCATTGAGTAAAAAAGCGTTAGTGATAGAAATGGGCGGAATCGCCCAATTGAGTTCGACGGTATTTCTGGGAGCACACATTTATAACCTCACGCAGGGTAGTTTTTCCGGCGAAGGTTCGGAAAAACTACCTACGGTTATCAAGACAGGTTTTACTTATATCCCAACCAAGTCTTTACGGCTCAGTACGGAATTGGTCAAGAACACCGACTTCCCGGCCTCGCTTCGGGCCGGGCTGGAGTACGAGGCAATTCCCCGCTTATCTTTCCGCACCGGAATCGCCAGTAAACCTTATAGCAATCATTTCGGTTTGGGTTTCGCTGGCGAAAGTTTTATCGTCGATTACGCAGCCAGTAGTCATCCCCAGCTTGGCTGGTCGCATCATGTTACACTGGCCTATATTTGGAGGAAAAACGAAGAGAATGAAAAGGAGTAATCGGGCTAAAAATGAGCAATATCCGGATTGTACGCTTTTGAAATTGTAGCGTCATTCGCTCTAAAATAAACTACCCCTCCAATGAAAATCGCAAACAGCACCGAAACCGATATCCCCGAAATTTTCCGACTTTATACAGAAGCAGCGGCTCACCAGGCCAAAGTAAAAGCGACGGTCGTGTGGCCTACTTTTGAAAGGCAGCTTGTGGCAACCGAAATTGCCGAAAAGCGGCAGTGGAAATTGCTTATCGACGGACAAATCGCCTGCGTCTGGGCTATCACTTTTGAGGATGAACAGATCTGGGAAGAGCGTAACGCCGATGCTGCGATCTACATCCACCGAATCGCGACTAATCCTGATTTTCGTGGCCAGAATTTTGTCACAAGAATCGTCGACTGGGCCAAAGCGTACGCCCAAAGCCTGGGAAAAGAGTACGTGAGACTGGATACGATCGGCGAAAATCTACCCCTTATTCAACACTACACTAAGGCGGGTTTTGACTTTCTGGGCATGTTTCAGATGAAAAATACCGACGGCCTCCCCGCGCATTACAATAGTGGGCAGGTTGCCCTATTTGAAATAAAGCTGTAATGGCCACAAACCGGACTCAGTACCAAACTACCTCTTCCAGCATCTTCACATACTGCGCAATACCCCCTTCGATTTCGTGCAGATAAATAAACTCATCGGCGGTATGCGACCGGCCCGAATCTCCCGGTCCCATTTTGAGCGAAGGGCAATCCAATAGTGCCTGGTCAGAAGTGGTGGGGGAGCCGTAGGTGTTGCGTCCCAATCGCAGCCCTGCCTGCACAATGGCGTGTTCGATGGGAATACTCGAAGGTCGCAATCGTACTGAACGAGCATCCACATCCGACTGGATATGAGCCTGGATTTCCTCCACGACTTCTTCCAGTGTGTACTGTTCCGTTACCCGCACATCGACAGTGAAGGTGCAGGTATCCGGCACGACGTTGTGCTGCGTGCCGGCGTTGATCATCGTCACTGACATCTTGACCGGTCCGAGCGTAGGCGAAACCTTCGGAAATCGGTAACCCGTTATCCACTCAATATCTTTAATCGCTTTGTAAAGGGCATTTTCACCTTCGTCGCGGGCGGCGTGGCCGGATTTCCCCCTGGCAGTACAGTCAAGTACCAGCAAACCTTTTTCGGCGACGGCCAGGTGCATCTCGGTCGGTTCGCCCACGATGGCAAACGAGATTGGTGGTAAGTCAGGTACCACGATCTCGAGCCCTTCCTTTCCGGAGATTTCTTCCTCGGCGCTAGCCACTAAGGCGATATTATAGCCCATCCCTTCGCGTTCGTAGAAGTGGCAAAAGGTCGCGATCAGCGACACCAGGCAGCCGCCCGCGTCGTTGCTGCCCAGGCCGTAGAGCTTACCATCGCGCTCGAGTGGTTCAAACGGATCGAGCGTCCAGGATTTATTGGGTTTTACAGTATCATGGTGGGAGTTGAGAAGTAGTGTGGGTTTGGTGGCATCGAAATGACGATTCAGCGCCCACACGTTATTCTTTTTGCGGTGAAAGGGGATTTCTTTCTTCTGTAAAAAATCTTCAAGATGCCGGGCGGTGTTTTCTTCTTCACGGCTGAAGGAAGACGTAGAAATCAGGGTTTTGAGGAGTTGAGTTGCCTGATGGGTTAAGGTAGTAAGGTTATCTTTTTCAAGAATGGGGGTCATAAAAAAGGGATGAAGTTTTCGATGCTTTAACCAAAGATACGAAAAAAGCCCCTACGTCCGAACCTGCCCGTCGCCGCGCACCACCCATTTTTCGGTCACGAGTTTTTCCAACGCAAATGGTCCGCGAGCATGAAGTTTCTGGGTAGAAATGCCTATTTCGGCTCCCAAAGCGAACACTGCGCCATCGGTAAAGCGCGTGGAAGCATTGGCATACACCGCCGCCGCGTCCACTTCGTTCAGAAAAGTTTCGCACGCTTCGGCATCTTCCGAAACGATGGCCTCCGAGTGCCGCGACGAATATTCCTGAATATGCGCCAAGGCTTCGGAAAGACCCTCTACAACTTTTACCGAACACTTATAATCCAAAAACTCCCGGCCAAAATCTTCCGATTGCGCTTTTTGCAGAAAAGGATAGTTGACAGCTTGCAGAATTGGATGAGCAATGTCGTCTGCAAAAATTTCTACATCGTAAGCGGCGAGTCCGGCTTTGATCTTGGGCAAAAATTCCTCTGCCACGGCTCGGTCCACCAATATGGTATCTAGGGAGTTGCAGACCGAAGGCCGCGACACCTTAGCGTTAACTACAATGGCCCGCGCTTTTTCCAGGTCCGCCGATTTCTCTACGTAAGTGTGGCACACGCCCGCCCCCGTTTCAATAGTCGGTACCAAGGAATTTTTCCGTACGTACTGAATCAAAGCTTCCGATCCACGCGGAATAATGATATCCACATAGCGCGTAGCAGTCAGCATTTCCTGCGTGTATTGGCGGTCGGTGGGTAGTAGCGTCACGGCGGCGGCAGGAACGTTGAATTTCCCCAGAGTTTCGTGAATGAGCTTGACCAGGCAATTATTGGAATAAGACGCCTCCTTGCCTCCTTTGAGGACACACGCATTGCCGGAGCGCAGACAAAGCGCCGCTACATCAAGTGTGACGTTAGGCCTCGACTCGTAGATGACGCCCACCACGCCCAATGGCACGGCAATCTTCTGCAATTTCAGGCCTTGCTCCAAGGTTCGTTCCAGAAGTACCTTACCGCTCGGGTCAGGTAGATTTGCCACTTCACGCAGACTTTGTGCGAGGCCCTCGATCCGTTTCTCGTTCAGCAGCAGCCGGTCCTTCTTCGGATCGGCATCATCCATCCGATCCAGGTCTTTCTGATTTTCGGCCAGGATTAGATCTTTCCGCGCCAAAATTCGCTCCGCCAGATCGTTCAATAAATCCGCTTTCGTGCTATCACTCAAATTCCGCACCGCCCCCGCTGACTGCCGGGAAGACTGAAATATGGTTTGGGTTTCTAAACCAACCTCGTCAATTACATCACTATCTTCCATAAATCTTTAATTTACTCTGTATCTCTAAAACAAAACAATGTCACTGGCATTGGCCACCTCGAAATTCAGCGTCTTCAAGTTTTCCACAATCGCCGAAGAAGTCGCCCGCGCCCGCGCTACCGCAACCATTTCCTGCTCGGGGTTGAAGATTTCCACTAATTCGCCGGCTTCAAACTCACCATCTACTGCCAAAATCCCTACGGCCAACAAGCTATGCCGGCTCTGCAAAGCGCGCACCGCGCCATCGTCTATCCGCAGCCGCCCGGCCACCAAGCCACCGCTACCGAGCCAGCGATTGCGAGCCGAAAGTGTACTGCTTTGTGGTTGAAACACCGTTCCGGTTTCTAGCAGCAACGCTCGTAACAAGCCATCCGGTTCGTTTAGGCCAAAAATCACCACTTGGATTCCCATGCGGGTAGCGAGTTTCGTAAAAGTCAGCTTGGAAGCCATACCGCCCAGGCCCAGGGACGATTTATCCGTTCTGACCCAGCGAAAAACTTCGTTTACTTCCGCTACCTGTCGCAGGATTTGACCGGAATCGTCCATCAGGCCCCCCACCGAAGTACATAGCATGAGCGTCTGTGCCCCGAAGCCAGTGGCAATCAGTGTAGCCAGTTCGTCATTGTCCGAAAATTTTAATTCCCGATCACTGACTACGTCATTTTCGTTGACGATGGGAATAATATCGCTGGTCCAAAGCTCTTCAAAAGTACTTTTCAACTGCAAAAACTGATGGCGGTTAGCGAAGTGCTGCCGTTCGCAAAGACTCTGCGCAATGGCAATTTGGTGAGGTCGAAAATGGGAAGCGTACAACCCAATTAACAATGGGTTACCTACGGCGGCGGCAGCCTTTCGTTGCGTCAAAGTACCTTTATACGCCTGGATCTGGCCCTTGCCGGCCCCGACTGCACCCGAAGAAACAATGATGATACGATAGCGGCGGTGCAACACGGCTACCTGACGGGCAATCTCAGCCAGTATAAGTTCATCCGGCTCGCCCGTCGGGAGAGTAATGGAGGCTGTACCGAATTTTATTACAAGGATAGGTTTATTGGTGGGCATAATCTATTACGCCACGCGCTGAAAAACGGGTTCCAGCGCTTGCTCAGTGAAGCGGGTTTTCACCGCAATGGCTTGACGCAACCGGCCCACATATTCCAGTTTCGGAATCTCGACCGCTCCGAAGCGACGCACATTATCATTCATAAACTGCGTATCGAGCAAGCGGAAATTTCGCTCCCGGAGTAATTCAATAAGCGCGTGAAATGCCACTTTGGATGCATTACTTACCTTATGAAACATTGACTCGCCAAAAAACGCTGCACCAATCGATACACCATATAGCCCCCCTACTAATTTTCCGTCCTGATAAGATTCCACGCTGTGGGCCATACCCAGTTCGTGCAAACTGGTGTAGGCTTTGATGATATCTTCCGAAATCCAGGTACCATCTTCCTGCGTCCGCGGAGCAGCGCAATGGCGCATTACGCCCTCAAAATCGTAGTTGATGCGAATCTCAAACTTCCTTTTATTAAGTGTTGAGCGTAGGGATTTGGCCGGGCGATAGGTATCGATGGGGATAACGGCCCGTGGGTCGGGTGAGTACCAGTAAAGAGTGCCGTCAGCGTCGGCCATCGGAAAAATTCCGTTGACGTAGCCGTATATAAGATCATCGGCGGTAAGTTGGCTCATAAAGTGTATTATGGATTCAATAAAGTATTTCAAATGTAGAATTTAATTTAAATATACGAAGTTTTTAAAGACAAAAAATTGATTAACAATATGTTATGTTTAACGAAAGCTTTTAAGCGTAAAACAAAAATGAGTATTTTGGGCACCTAAACCTTTTTCTTGTTTAGAAAAATTTAAACACGCCGGGAGAACGTAAAAAATATATTTGTAGTTTAATTAGCAAGAGTGCATATTTTTATTCAGTTTTGCACCGTTTTATTAGCCAAAGTTCGCCACCCCGGCGCTTTTGCAAAGACCATTGAACAGCAAAGTGATTCCAGCTTTCTTTCATACGACACCCTTCCGATTTAGGTCCACCCGGACCAACTAATCTCTTTTTGCCTACGTGGCAAATATTTTTCTGCCCCTTTTTCCTGCTTACTTTTAATCAAATTCACTACAAAATCGTTGTGAGTTTCCCCAAGCTTTGTGCGGAAGGAGTCAACTCAGCCTTTAAACATGAAAAATAAAGAAATTCAAGACAGTCATTTTATCGTTGAAGTAGCCACTGAAGACCACCTTCACCACGCCGAAACCATCTGCGCTGAAATGGAGGAGAGCGCCAAACAACGCGGAACGGGTATCGCCAAACGGTCCGTTGTGTACCTGATGGAGAAGATGGTGGAGGGGAAAGCTATTATCGCCACTACCAAAGATGGCGACTGGGTTGGCTTCTGCTACATTGAAACCTGGGAACACGGCAAATTTGTGGCTAACTCGGGTCTGATCGTTTCGCCTGATTACCGGAAAAGTGGTATGGCCAAGGCCATCAAATCCAAAGCATTCGAGCTTTCGCGCAAAAAGTACCCCAACGCCAAGATCATCGGTATAACCACCAGCCTGGCGGTGATGAAAATCAATTCTGACCTGGGCTACGAACCCGTTACGTTCAGTGAGTTGACAACCGACGAAGCCTTCTGGAAAGGTTGCGCGAGCTGTGTCAACTACGATATCCTAACCCGCACAGGACGCAAAAATTGCCTTTGCACGGGTATGATGTACAACCACGAGGAAGCCGAGAAAAAGGATGAAGAAGAGAACTGGAACTTCCTGAAAGAATCTAAACTGTACGAGCGCTGGATGCGTATCAAGCAGCGTATTATGCTGCGAAGGTCCGACAATGCCAAGAAGCAAAATCCCGAAGCGACGCTTGTATAGCCATCAGGTTTTAAGTCAATAGCTATTTGTCTTTTGATAGCCCCGCTCGGATTTCTGCCAGGAACCGAAGTGGGGCTTTTTTCATATAAAAGGCATGAAAGCCGCAGATGTAGTAAGTTTGCGAAGGTCAAGCGAAGAATTGGCCACCCAGAAGATTAAATACCGCCACGGCGGAAAGTTTCAACGATTAAACAAATTTAACAGATAATGCCCAAGGTAGTACTAGCGTTCAGCGGTGGGCTGGACACCTCGTTTTGTGTAAAATATTTGGCCGAAGATCAGGGCTACGACGTCTATTCCGTACTGGTTGATACAGGTGGCTTTTCTGCCGAAGAACTAAAAAACATTGAAACCAACGCTTACGCTCTCGGCGTAAAGCAGCATACGACGGTCGACCGGACCAAGGAATATTACAACGACTGCATAAAGTACCTCGTCTTTGGTAATATCCTTAAAAACAATACTTATCCGTTGTCAGTAAGCGCCGAGCGCATTTTTCAGGCAGTGGCGGTGGCTGAGTACGCCAAAGAAATTGGTGCGTCGGCCATAGCGCACGGCAGCACCGGGGCAGGCAACGACCAAGTGCGTTTCGACATGGCCTTCCGTATCATTATGCCCGAAGCTGAGATCATCACGCCCATTCGTGATTTGAAACTTTCGCGGGAAGCTGAGATCGAGTACCTGACTAAAAAAGGTGTGCAGCGCGATTGGAAGAAAGCCGAATACAGCATCAACAAAGGCCTGTGGGGTACTTCGGTAGGTGGCAAAGAAACGCTGACCTCGAACCAGTACCTTCCCGAAAGCGCCTGGCCGACGCAGGTTACCAAAACCGAACCGGAAACGATCACGCTGGAATTTGAACAGGGTGAATTGGTGGGTTTAAACGGACAACGTACCGAAACGCCAGTGCAAGCTATTCAACAATTGGCCGAAATGGCCCAGCCCTTTGGCATCGGACGCGACATTCATGTAGGCGATACGATTATCGGTATCAAAGGCCGCGTGGGCTTCGAGGCCGCCGCACCGCTGATTATCATTAAGGCTCACCACACTTTGGAAAAGCACGTACTGACCGAGCAGCAACTTTACTGGAAAGAGCAGCTTGCTAACTGGTATGGTAGTTTGTTGCACAAAGGGCAATTCGTTGAGCCAGTGATGCGTAACATCGAAACTTTCCTGACTGACACGCAAAACCACGTGACGGGTAAAGTGCAGGTGCATCTGGCCCCATACCGATTTTATGTCGAAGGCATCGAATCGGGTTTCGATTTGATGTCGCCCGTATTCGGCAGCTACGGCGAAATGAACAATGCCTGGACTGGCGACGATGTCCGTGGTTTCTCGAAAGTGGCGTCGAACCAGGCGATGATTTATCAGAAGATTAGCGAGTTATCCGAAAAGAAATGACTGAAAAAATAAACATAGGGATTATCGGAGCCGCAGGCTATACGGGCGGAGAACTGATAAGAATTCTCCTAAATCACCCCAATGCCAACATCGTCTTCGCCCACAGTAATAGTCAGGCAGGAAAGTCAGTGTACGACACACATACCGACTTACTGGGCGATACCGATTTGGTTTTTTCGGGCGAGGAGTTTTCGACTTTACTAACGGATAATTCTTTGCAGGCCATTTTTCTTTGCTCTGGTCACGGTGAGTCGAAAAAATTTCTGGAAGCCAACAAAGTACCTGATTCGGTAAAAATCATCGACCTAAGTACCGATTTTAGAGATGAGGCGGAAGGTTTTATTTATGGCTTGCCTGAGTTGCAGAAGGACAAAATAATAGAAGCCACTAAAATCGCCAATCCCGGCTGCTTTGCTACTAGCATCGAACTGGCTTTGCTGCCATTGGCCCAGGCAGGATTGCTAAAAAACGATGTCCATGTCAGCGCGGTGACGGGTAGTACGGGGGCCGGGCAATCACTGAGCGCGACGACGCATTTTTCGTGGCGAAATAACAATGCTTCGATCTACAAAGCCTTCACGCACCAGCATTTGACCGAAATAAAAATGAGCGTTACGAAGCTGCAACACGGTTTCGATAAAGCCATCAATTTCATTCCCTACCGGGGTGATTTCACGCGCGGCATTATGGCGAATGTTTATACGCAGTACGATGGTACTTTGGAAGAAGCGATCGAGTTGTATCGCACCTATTACCATCCTCATCCGTTTACGCACGTCAGTATTCCGGCCATTGATTTAAAGCAGGTCGTGAATACGAATAAGTGCATTGTCCACTTAGAGAAGCACGAGGGGCAGTTGCTGATTACCAGCATTATCGACAATTTGGCCAAAGGTGCCTCCGGCCAGGCAGTGCAGAATATGAATTTGATTTTTGGCTTACCCGACGACGCGGGTTTGCGACTGAAAGCTATGGCTTTCTAGTAAAAAATTGTCCATTTTCAATTATCCATAAGATGTCAAATCTTTTCGACGTTTACCCCATCTACGATATAGAACCTGTCAAGGCACGTGGTAGCTATATATGGGACCAAAATGGCACCAAATACACTGACCTTTACGGCGGCCACGCCGTAATCTCCGTGGGTCACTGCCATCCTTATTACGTAGAGATGCTTACAAAGCAGATGAACGCCATCAGCTTTTATTCCAATTCGGTTAGAATTAGTTTGCAGGAAGAATTAGCGGAGAAGCTAGGAAAATTATCCGGCTACCCCGATTACAAACTTTTCCTGTGCAACTCGGGCGCGGAAGCCAACGAGAACGCTTTGAAACTGGCATCCTTTCACACGGGTCGGACCAAGGTAGTTGCTTTCAAAAAGGGTTTTCACGGACGTACCGCCGGAGCAGTAGCAGCTACGGACAATCCGTCGATTGTGGCGCCGGTTAATTACAATCAACACGTGACATTCCTGCCGTATAACGACATGGATGCTGCGGAAAACGGTATCGACGACGAGGTCTGTGCCGTGATTGTTGAAGGCATTCAGGGCGTGGGCGGCATCCACGTGGCCACCGACGAATTCCTGCAAACGCTGCGTCGCAAGTGCGATGAAACCGGGGCTGTACTAATCCTCGACAGCGTACAGTGTGGCTACGGGCGCACCGGCAAGTTTTTCTCCCACCAGTTCAGCGGTATCCATCCCGACCTGATGACGATGGCCAAGGGCATGGGCAACGGCTTCCCAATCGGTGGCGTGCTGATTTCTCCTAAGTTCAAGGCCAGCTACGGGCTGCTGGGAACTACCTTTGGCGGCAATCATCTGGCCTGTGCAGCGGGCGTGGCAGTGCTCGACATCATGAAAAACGAAAACCTGATCGATAACGCCGCTTGCATGGGTGAGTACCTAATGGAAGGCATTAAGCGCATCGGCAGTTATAAGGAACTGCGCGGACGCGGCCTCATGATTGGCATAGAATATGATTTCCCAGTCAAAGATCTGCGTAATAAACTACTCTTCGACCACAAAATCTTTACGGGCGTTGCCGGAGCCAATACACTGCGGCTACTACCTTCGCTGGCGATCGGCAAAGAGGAAGCTGACGCTTTTTTGGAAGCATTGAAAGAAGAAATATCTAATCTTAAAGAAACTGCTAACCCATAACCATTTATCGTTTGACTAGCAAGCGAACGCAAAACCTCCCTGAATGAACCACTTTATTTCCCCCGCCGACGTCCCCGACCTTAACCAACTTGTCACGAGTGGCATCGTGGCAAAGCGCAATCCTTTTGCTGATCAGGAGTTAGGAAGGAACAAAACCATCGGTTTACTTTTTTTTAATTCCAGCCTGCGGACGCGGCTGAGCACCCAGAAAGCCGCCCAGAATTTGGGCATGAATGTTATCATCCTGAACGTCAGCCAGGATAGCTGGGGACTGGAAATGGAGGAAAGCGAACCAGGAAACCCGATTATTATGAACGGGGCCAATGCCGAACACGTGAAGGAAGCGGCGGCGGTTATCGGGCAGTACTGCGACATCATCGGTGTACGATCCTTTGCTAAATTACAGGATCGCGACAAAGATTATTCCGAATTGGTTTTCGAACAGTTCAGGAAGTACGCGGGCGTTCCCATTGTCAACCTCGAATCGGCAACACGACATCCGCTACAATCATTGGCCGACTGCATCACTATTGAAGAGTTCAGGGTAAAGACTCGTCCCAAAGTGGTACTAACGTGGCTACCGCATTTCAAAGCGCTACCGCAGGCCGTTGCCAATTCTTTCTGTGAATGGATGGGCGGTATGGATGTCGAGTTCGTCGTGACGCATCCGGTTGGATACGATCTTTCTCCCGAATTTCTGGGTAACGCCGAGGTGGTCTACAACCAGGAAAAAGCACTGGAAGGTGCCGATTTTGTCTACGGCAAAAACTGGTCGTCCTATACTAACTACGGTCAGGTACTGGTAAATGATCCAAGCTGGATGATGACAGAGGAAAAAATGACCCAGACCGATAACGGCAAATTTATGCACTGCTTACCTGTTCGCCGAAATGTAAAAGTGACCGATGCGGTGCTGGACGGCCCACGCTCGCTGGTGATCGAACAAGCCGCTAACCGCGAATGGGCTGCCCAGGCAGTGTTAAAGGAAATTCTTTTGGGAATACAGTAAGAATTGGATTTTGCTATTATCAAAAAGCCCTCGGGGAGTACTTCCTCGGGGCTTTTTGTTTTTTGAAATGCTATCTATCATGCCGTAGCTCCTCCGCAACTTGACCCCGCTCCGGCAGTGCAGCCATAGCAATGCTGATTCAGCACAATCTCACGCTCAGCCAAGGTATTAGCGTTAAAATCTTTGATGTGCTGGTGGGCGGGTGTCGCCACAGGTAGCTCAAGCATCTGATTGAAATCACAGTCAAAGAGATATCCATCCCAGCCCACCGATATGGTATTACGGCACATTACCCCTTCGGCGGCAACGGGATTGAATGAATTGACCAATTTCTCCATATAACCCTCGAAATTTCCCGAGGAAATCAGATAATCCAAATAGCGACTAATGGGAATGTTGGTAATCGCATACAGGTCATTGAACTCAATCTCGAACTCATTGCGCAGCACCTGCTTGAACTGACGTTTGAGCGCCTCCTGACTGGCAGGCATAAATGCTCCGGCGGGATTGTAAACCAGATTGAGCACCAAACCCGTCCCTTCTATACCGTAACCTACGGTATTCAGCATTTTCAAGGCCCGCACCGAATCTTTAAACACACCTGTGCCACGCTGCCGATCGGTTTTATCCGCATTATAAAAGGGAAGCGAACTTACCACTTCCACTCCATGATCCCGGTAAAACTCGGGTAAATCGTGGTACTTTGGATTAGCGACAATAATCGTAAGATTGCAACGCACCATCACATGTCGCCCGAGGGCGTGACACTGCTGCACAAACCACCGAAAATTGGGGTTCATCTCGGGTGCACCACCCGTAAGATCTACCGTTGGGATATCTGATTCGGCCAGAGCCCGAAGACATTGCTCCATCGTCTCGCGAGTCATAATTTCTTTACGGTCGGGCCCGGCATCCACGTGACAATGCTTGCAGACCTGATTGCACATTTTGCCCAGGTTCAGCTGCAATATTTCGAGCTTGGTTGGTTTCAATGGAAACAAGCCCGCATCGCGCATTTTTCTTTGAAAAAAGGGAAGCCCCAGCTTTTGACCGACACCTTTTTCCAGAATCTCTATTTGGGTATCAGTATCGGAAAGATGGTGATGCAGGGCGTGTAAGCTTTTCATTTAGTACTTCAATTAAATTTCTTCGGGGCCAAATCAAAACGTTGACAAGAATTCAAGCCTGTTCTCACATAGATAGTTCCTTGACTTTATTCATCATCTGGACTCCGTGAACAAGCGATGCGCCACCGCGAATGGCAGCAGCCACATGTACAGCTTCCATCATTTCCTCTTCGGTACAGCCCTTTTCAAGCGTGTCCACCGTATAGGCGTCGATGCAATATGGACACTGTACTGTGTGTGAAACAGCCAGTGCAATCAATGACTTCTCACGGGCGGTCAATGCACCTTCGGCAAACACCTCGCCGTAATAATCGAAAAATTTGTCAGCCAGTGGCTTTTGAAATTCACCAATTTTGCCAAATTTCTTTAAATCCTCGGG
Source organism: uncultured Persicitalea sp. (assembly GCA_964500445.1). GTDB lineage: Bacteria > Bacteroidota > Bacteroidia > Cytophagales > Spirosomataceae > Persicitalea. The sequence goes on from CAZCOG010000018.1 coordinate 103,789, forward strand.
ATCATAGTAGGTCTTCATAGTGGGGAATTTAAGTGTAAAAAATGATTCGTTAAATAAAACGAGCTGCTGTGTTGTTTAAACATACGCTAAAAAACAGTAGCTTGGTTGCTTTATTTGGCCTTTAACACTTATTTGATTTGTTCTTTTATTTTTCCCGTTTGCTGGTCCGGCTTGGTTTGCCGCTCTATCTCAGAAAACTCTGTGTCAATAATGCATCCGCTGTACCCATCAACGCACCCGTCTTATTGGCTTCCAATCACTCGGGTTCTTTCTTCGATGCTGTAGTTATAGGTTCAGTACTTCGCCAGCCCATTCACACACTCACGCGCGGCGACGTTTTCCGCAATCCAAAAGCGGCGTTTTGGCTTCGGGCCATTAAGCTTATCCCTGTATTCAGAGGCTCTGAGGGTAGGGAGAATCTGAAAAAAATCGACACTACCCTCGATGAATGCTTTTCTGTAATGAAAAATAACGGAACTGTGATTATTTTTTCAGAGGGTATTTGCGTTAATGAGTGGAATCTGCGCCCTCTGGGCAAAGGAACCGCACGAATGGCGCATCAGGCGTGGTATGGCGAAGATGGTACTTTACACCAATTAACAATCATTCCCACGGGATTAACCTACGAGCATTTCCGGGGGGCAAATAAAAGGGTTATTTTGTGTTTCGGTGAAGCGATTCATCCCCGTGAAATCAAAACATCTCCCGACGACTACGAAAAATGGTTGCGGGAATTCAATGGACTGCTTACTGAAAGAATGAGTCGGACAATTCTTGAAATTCCTGCCAAAGTTACAGGACTGGAAAGAGATCTGCGCCTGAGAGAGCACTTTACAGCTTGTCCCTCTCCATCGGGGAATTCTCTTTTGAGAGTATTGGGAAAAATAGGTCGGGCTCTTCACCGCCCGCTCTACAAAACTTACGCTAACTACGTTGCCCAAAAGACGAAAAGGACCGTTTTTTATGATTCGGTACTATTCGGCCTGCTTATGTATACCTATCCGATTCTGGTGGGTTTACTGGCAGTTCTTATCGGTAGTCTTACAAACTGGACAATTGGTCTGACATTCTTTGTGGGCCTGCCCTTGCTGGCTTTGTGTGGTAATAAGTACCGCCAGGAACGATAATCAATACAATATTTAGATTAATCTACCCGCTATAAACGCGAAGAAGCGCCCTTGCGATGTTCCGCTGGGCGCTTCTCTGCTTGTAATAAAAAGTGGCGGCTACCTACTCTGCCGGCTGTGAGACCGGTACC
>CAZCOG010000019.1:0-102686 GCA_964500445.1 uncultured Persicitalea sp.
GTATATATAGGTAAAAAATCAGGAACATTTAAAGTACTAGCATTCTTGACTTTAATTTTATTATCAATTGCTATATTGTACTATTTAAAGGACGGAAATCAGATTCTTAAAACGGGTGTATTAGGGATTTATAGATGTACATATAGCTTTTTTATGGGATGTCTAATTTCGGAAATATTTTTGAACAGAAGAATCCAAGAATATGCCATTTGTTTAGATAGAAATAGTAATAATATATTTTCTATGCTTGAAATATTATTAATAAGCGTTTCGCTGTTATCTGTAATGTATTTAGATAAAATTGACTTTATTGTACCCGTACTATTTTCTTTAACAATATTTGTGTTCTCATTTGAAAGGGGTATGTTGTCTCGTGTACTTGATAAGCCATTTTTTAAAAAAATAGGTTTATTATCATATTCTATATATATGAATAATGTTTTGATTAAAACAATTTTTGATATAGTAATTTTAAGGTTTTGGAAAGTTGACACTTTATGGTATGATTTGGCATTGATTCCATATATTGTAATACTTTACTTTACTTCCAAAATTACATATGAACTGTTTGAAGTAAGGGGTAAAATAATTTTTGAACGGGTTATTAATTTGATAGTAAAATCCGAAATTAGCCCATCTGAAATTCATGTGAAACCCGCAAAAAAATAAAATTGACAAAAAAGTGTTTGTCAATCTGAAAATTTATTCCCCAATTTTGTTGAAGATGAGTAAATAGTTGGTTTTGAAAATAAATTCGAGATTAAATCAGCCTTTTTGATTTTTATTTATTGTCACTAGAATCTTACATATCTATTGATCCTTCAATATAATAGATGATTTATAAATTCACTCTTAATTGTTAATGATTCGAATATGAATGTACTTATTTTTTATATGAAGCTAGATCAAGGCGGAGTTCAAAGAATGATTGTTAATGTTGCAAATTATTTGGCATCGAAAAAATACCATGTGTCAATATATTTAGTCAAGAAGGAGGGGCAATACCTTACTATGCTGGATCCTAAGATTCAAGTTATTGGGATAGAAGACCATAGTAAAATTTCACTTATTAAAGTGCTATATAAAGTTATTAGAGCTAATAAGATTGATATAGTTTTCACAGCTGTTTCACATTTTAACCTGATAGCAATTTTATTAAAAATCTTAACAAGATCCAAAAAGACTAAATTTGTTATTTCGGAGAGAAGTAATACATTTAAGGAGTTTTTTCGTAATCCATTTTCTTTTGAACTGATTTGGTTCAAGCTAGGTTTTTTTTTGATTCCTATTTTCTACAGACTAGCTGATCATATTATTGCTGTTTCAAATGGTGTTGCAAAGGATCTTTCTAAAATTGCATTACTACCCTTGAATAGAATAACTATTATTCATAATCCCGCTTTTAGTAAAGACTTAGTTTTGCAGAGTAAACAACAAGTTATTCATCCTTGGATAAATAATAAAGATCATTTATTAGTAATAGCGGTTGGAAGACTAAGTGCCCAAAAAGATTTTTCTACATTAATAAAAAGTTTTAAATATGTAACCCAGAAAATTAATGCTAAATTACTTATACTTGGTGACGGACCTCTTGAAAATCGTTTACATATGCTTATAAATAAACTTCATCTAAATGATAGTGTTAATTTAATTGGATTTCAACCAAATCCGGTTTCTTGGATTGATAAATCTAATCTCTTTGTACTTTCTTCCAAATGGGAGGGATTTGGCAACGTAATTGTAGAAGCTTTAGCTACTGGAAAAACCGTCGTTTCAACAAATTGTAAAAGCGGTCCTTCTGAAATACTTGAAGATGGGAGATATGGCTATCTTACGGGTGTCAATAAACCCTATGAGTTAGCAAATACCATAATTCAAGCCTTAGAAAATCCTATGTGTCCAAAGTTACTTTTAGGAAGAGCTACTGAATTCGATATTGATTTAGTAATGTCAAAGTATGAGGATGTGTTTAGTTCAAATAGGAATTAATCGAATACGACATGAGGGTTCTTAGTATACACAATGAATACCTAATAAGAGGTGGTGAAGAAGAGTCTAGAAAGGCTGAGATAGAAATTTTGCGAAAAAATGGTATTGAAGTAATAGAGTATACTGAAAACAATAGAGTGGTAGATAATATGTCGAAGCTGAGATTAGCAATTCGAACTATTTGGTCTTCTGAAAGCTACCAAAATGTTTGCAAGATACTTAAGCATCAAAAAATTGATATTATTCATGTCCAAAATATATTCCCTTTAATATCACCATCTATTTATTATGCTGCCAAGTCCTTTAACATTCCTGTTATACAAGCAGTAAGGAATTATCGGAATCTTTGTATAAACTCCTACTTGTACCGTGAAGGACACATTTGTGAAAGCTGTTTGGCTCACAAGTATCCCATATCTGGTGTAATTAATAAATGTTATCGTAATAGTTACTCAGCTAGTATTGTTGCTGCTAGTACGCAATGGTTCCACAATTATATTAATTCAAGACGACATATTAATTTTTATTTATGTATTTCTGAATTTGTAAAGAATAAAATGGTTGAAGGCGGTTTTCCTTCCAACAAGTTAATTGTAAAACCAAATTTTGTTTATCCTGATCCCGGCTACAGTCCTTATAAGGATAATTTTATTCTCTACGTTGGTCGACTTTCTTCTGAAAAAGGCATCAATATTTTATTAGATTCCTTAAAGAACTTAAAAACTTCAAATTTAACACTTAAAATTATTGGTGAAGGTGATGTTTCTAAGTTGATAGAAACGTACATCGGGAAAGGTTTTAGAATTGAACTTTTGGGTCGACTTTCAATTTCAGATACTTATGATATTATAGGTAATTCATCAGCTTTAATTATTCCTTCTGAATGGAATGAACCATTTGGTAGAGTTATAGTTGAAGCTTTTGCTAAAGGTACACCTGTTATAGGAGCTAACGTTGGAGGAATCACTGAACTTATTGAAGATGGTGTTAATGGTTTTTTATTTAAAAATGGTGATTCTTTAGATTTGGCAAAAAAAATTGATTACCTTTTTGAAAATAAAGATAGAATAAATGAATTGGGATTGGCAGGTAGATCCTCCTTTTTACAATATTATACTTCGGAAGTTAATTACCGTATGCTTATGGAAATTTATTCACGAGTTTTATTATGATTAATATCAGTATGATCATCAAAAAGAATGTTTTCGGTATTAATTATTCTATCGTTGATTATAATTCAGCTAGCGATATAATAATTCAGTCATCCAAGTCAAGACGCAGTTTTGGTGTAACTGCCCTCGCTGTTCATGGACTGATCGAATCTTATAATAATCATGAATTAAAAGACAAAATCAATACTATTGATTTAGTCGTCCCAGATGGTCAACCAATCCGTTGGGCTTTGAACTCATTTTATAAGGTAGGATTACGAGATCGGGTCTATGGACCTACTTTGACTAAACACGTATTAGAAAAGGCAAATGTTGCGCATCTCGGTGTTTTTCTTTTTGGCAGCACTAGTGAGACACTGGAAAAGTTTTCCCAATATATCCAAATTAATTTTCCGAATATTTCAATTCGAGGTACTCACACGGATCGATTTCGTGAGGCTACACCAGAGGAGGATGCCATTGATATAAAGAGAATTAATGATTCTGGAGCAAATATAATTCTCGTTGGTCGTGGTTGTCCCCGGCAGGAACTTTGGGTTGCCAATCACTTAGGACTTGTTCATGGGGCCATGATGGCGGTCGGAGCTGCTTTTAATTTTCATGCTGGTAATTTGAAACAAGCACCAAAGTGGATGCAGGATAGTGGGCTCGAGTGGCTTTATCGACTTATCCAGGAGCCTGGCCGTCTTTGGAAGCGCTACCTTTTTACCAATACACAATTTATTTATCTATTCTTAAAGCATCAATTCATAAAAAAGGTATAGTATTATGAATATAGCATTAGTAACCGGCTCGGCCGGACTCATCGGAAGCGAGTCGGTCGCCTTCCTGGCCGAAAAGTTCGATCTGGTCGTCGGCATAGACAACAACCTGCGTCAGTACTTTTTTGGTGAGGATGGCAACACCGCCTGGAACCGTAACCGCATCGAAGAAGCCCACAGCAACTATAAGCACGAAAGCGCCGATATCCGCGAAGTGAGTCAGTTGGAGCCTATTTTCAAGGAATATGGTACCGATATTAAGATGATTGTGCATACTGCGGCGCAGCCCAGTCACGACTGGGCCGCCAAGGAGCCATTCACCGATTTCGGCGTGAATGCGGTAGGTACCATCAACATGCTGGAAATGACCCGGCTGCACTGTCCCGAGGCGGTATTCATTTTCACATCCACCAATAAAGTGTACGGCGACAACCCCAACTACCTGCCGCTGGTCGAACTGGAAACCCGCTGGGAAATCGCCGAAGACCACCCTTATTTCGAAAATGGTATCGACGAACAGCACAGCATCGACCACACCAAGCACTCAATTTTCGGGGCATCCAAGGTTGCGGCTGATGTAATGGTACAAGAGTACGGCCGTTATTTTGGCATGAAGACCGGCGTGTTCCGGGGCGGCTGCCTTACGGGCCCCAACCACTCGGGAGCGCAGTTGCACGGCTTCCTGGCTTATCTGATGAAATGCGCCATTACGGGTAATCACTACACGATTTTCGGCTACAAGGGAAAGCAGGTTCGCGACAACATCCACAGCCACGACCTGGTGAATATGTTCTGGCACTTTTACCAGGACCCCAAGCCGGGTGAAGTGTATAACGCGGGTGGCGGACGCTTCGCCAACTGCTCGATGATCGAGGCCATCGCGCTCTGCGAGCAGATTTCGGGCAAGAAACTGTCGCACTCATACTCGGAGACCAACCGCTCGGGCGACCATATCTGGTACATCAGCGACCTGTCCAAGTTTAAGGCTCATTATCCCGGCTGGAACTGGGAGTATGGCCTGCAAGAAACATTGACCCAGATCCACGACGGCATCGCATCACGTCTGGCTTTAAAACAAACATCACTCGGACGCGAGTAGTATTCACTACACCATAAGTTGCTAATCAATAGCCTGATTATGCCGGAGTTAATAATAAATTTATATAACTACTGTTCTAACACGGGACACACGCTGAAAGGCAAGCGAAAGAAGATTATTAATATGAAAGAAGCTTTCTTAAAGCGAATTGATAGCTAACTACCGAAATAGCTCAGTTGACTATCTATGGATTTTTTTGATGCAACTACATTTTGAATTTATTAATTGAACTTCTTCATCGGACGTATTTTATTTTAAAATAGTACTATATCCTTCAGGATTTCTTATAGAGTAACTTATAGGTTTACAAAATTTTGCAAAAAAGTATTTAATATCAAAAAAAAGTGCTAAGTTCGTCCTACCAATTACTATACATGCTCTGAAATCTCGTGTGGAAATAAGTCCTCAGCTTTCCATAATCCTTTTTTACTATAATTAGTATCAAGTAGCGAGAGAAATTTAAACGGTCACATAGTTAGTGCATTTTACTACTATTTTTCGACCTACAAATACAAATTCATATTCCTGTCTGGGAAAATGAATCTTGAATAAGTACAATTTGTATAGTGTCCCCTCTTAACGTTATTAACCCGTATGAATCAGTCGTACCAACTCCGTCTGGCCCAGTATACCCGCTGGATCGACCTGCTGCTCCTCAATGGGGTATTCGGCCTGTTTTCCTGGGCCCAATCTCCTTACGATTCCGTCGATGATACTTATTTTATTCTGCAGCTCACGCTGAATCTGATCTGGCTGGCGCTGACCTATTTTTCGCAAACCTACGCGCTGTCGCGTCACGAAATGAGCGTCGAAGCGCTGCTGCGTCGCTTCCTGCGGGCTGTGTTGCTGCTGGTCCTCACGATCACGGCCTTCCTGTACTTTACCAAGTACGGGGAGAGCGTTTCCCGGCTGTTGCTGGGTAACACGATGGCGGGTTTTGCTCTGACAGGCTCGCTGAGCCGCTTTCTATCGATTCAGTGGTTGCGCAACTACCGCCGGGCGGGCCACAACGAAAGTGGCTACCTGACGGTGGGCAACTGCGAGCTGGGCGATATTCTGCAGCAACGCTTTGCGCAGCGCCACGACCTGGGGGTTCAGTACCGGGGCGGGTTCGAATTTGGGGGCCGGGCGCTGGAAGATGAACTGCTGCGACTGGAAATGCTCATCGAGGAATCCGGGGCCGACTGCCTGTATTGCTGTCTGACCAACCTGACGCCCGAGCAGGTGCAGGGAATTATCCAGTTGGGGGAGCGGCAGCGCGCCAGCATCCGCCTGGTGCCCGATTTCCGGGGCTTCGTATCGCATCAGGCGACGATGCACTACCACGATGTGGTACCGGTGATCGACGTATCGACGCGGCCGTATTCCAACGTGGCCGACGAAACCTACAAGCGGGCCTTCGATATTGCGTTTTCAGTCGTCGTTATGCTGCTGGGGGCGCCGGTGTTCGCCCTGGTGGCCGGGGCGGTCAAGATATTCTCGCCGGGACCGGTATTCTTCCGGCAGGAACGGACCGGCCGCTGGGGACAGCCGTTTTACATTTACAAATTCAGAACCATGCGCACCGATGCGCACAAAATGGGGCTTCTCCACTCCCAGGGTGAACGTGATCCGCGCATTACAACTATTGGACGGTTTTTGCGCAAAACCCGGCTGGACGAACTCCCGCAGTTCCTGAACGTCATCAAAGGTGAAATGTCAGTCGTAGGGCCACGGCCGCTGCCCTATTACGATGTTGAAATGTTGATGAAAGCCGACCCCATACATTTTAAGAAACTTTTGACGGTCAAGCCCGGTATCACGTCGATTGGCCAATTAAAAGTAGGCTACGCCGACACCCTGACTCTAAACCTTACGCGCATGAGCCACGATCTGTACTATCTGCGGAAGTACAGCCTGTGGTACGACCTGTACCTGATCGGCCTGACGGTGCACGTAATGGTCACGGGTCGGGGCAAGTAGTTTTATAAGTTGAGAGTTGAAAGTTGACAGTGCTTTTATAATCCAATTAAGAGTTCAGAGAAACACCATCATTCATAACTCCTCACTTATCCGCGGGCCCGACCGAACGCGGGGCGCCTCGCGGTCATCATTCAGCATTTATAATTCATCATTAGAAACGCCCGATCACAATTCCTCATTCATACCTGGATCGCCAGCCAGAAGGGTTCAGTCCAACATCCAGAATCCAGCATCTAATATCTAACATCCAAATTTTCACTTTTACCAATCACCTTCTACCTTATCACCTTTTACCTTTTTAGATTATGAAAAAAAGAACTTTGTCCCTGTGTGCGTATGGCCTGGCGTTGACGCTGGTCATGTACAATTGTAAGAAGAAAGACGAGCCATTTCCCACGGAACCGGATTCGGAGCTGGTGAAGGAGATTAACGGCATTGAGGCGGCGCCCGTCACGCTGGTGCAGCCCGCGGCCGTCACGACCACGCCTTCGTCCCTGACAGCATCGGCCCAGGCGACCGAAGTAGCCGGCGCCATGAGTTCGCTGTCGTCCGGCACGGTACCCGCTTCGGTGCAGGGGGCTTCCGACAACATCAAAGCCGCTCTGTCGCCCACGGAACTGAATACTCTTTCCACGCTGTCGCCCGCTATGGTCGGCGCTATCGCGGCCGGAGGCGCACTGCCCCCCGACATGAAGGCCATTATGGACAAGGCCATGGCCAATCCCGCTCTGGCGGCTTATCTGCCCAAAATGACGCTGCCCACCGTAAACGGGAAAGCGGTATCGGGGGGCCGGACGGGTGCTATCGAAGAAGTGGAGAAAACGGAGGGGATCGAGGTGGAAGACGCCTGCATCCAGGCCGCCCAGGCTACTTTCGACGCGGTGAAAGCCCGGCTCGATGCTACCAAAGCGACCAGGGACGCCGAAGTAGCGGCGGCCTACAACACGGCCATCGCGCCGCTCACGGCCGAACAGGCCAGCTGTACGAGCGGTATCCCGGCCACCTACAACGCGCTGCGTACGGCGGCCCAGGCCCAGGCTACCCAGGCGTTGGCTGATCTGGCGGCGGCGCAGAGCGTAATTCCGGCGGATCTGTACGCCACGCTACGGGCTTATGTTAACATTCAGTTGCTGAGTTTATTGAGCTCGATCAATACGTTGCAGGCGGCGGATCTGAAAGCATGTAGTGAAAAAACGGCGGCAGCCACCGCGGCGGCCCAGGCAGCCCGTGACGCCAACGCGGCGGCCGTGAATGCGTCGTACCAGGAGGCATTGGCCAAAGCGACGGCCAAGAAGGCTGATTTAGTAAAAAGCTGTCATAACCAGGGAGGCGGTAACTAAGCTGTCTTGCCAGGCAGGTATGATGATTTCCCATCATACCTGTGTTTTTTTAGATCGAGTTTCATGGTAGGAACTGAGGGTAATATAGTAGGGAAGGGTAGACTGGTTCTATCCTTCTTTTTTCTTTGGTGGGGCCTTAGCCCGGCAGTTGCCCAGGTCAATATCTCGGGCAAGTCCGGACTGATCTACGTTCCCTCGGCCACGCTGAACGAGGAAGGTTCGCTGCGGATCGGTGCCGCTTACAATCCGGTAAAGTACGGATTTCGGCGGCGGGGCCGTAATGCCGAAAGGATTCTGTTCGCCAACCTGGTAGTGATTCCCCGACTTGAGGTCAATCTGAATATACTGCAACCGATCGGAAATGAGCAATATCCCGTGCGCGAGGGCCTGGGCGACCGGCAACTGGACCTGCGCTACCTGCTACTGAAGGAAACTGCCAAACGACCTTCGGTGGCGATTATCATGTCTTCGCCCTTCACTATCGATGGTGCCCTGATGACCCACGTGCTGGTGGCGACCAAAACATTCGCGCTCAACGAGAACTTCCGGGCGCTGGTTACGGCGGGCGTCGGGAGTCCGTACTTTGTGTACCGCGATGTGAAGAACATTCAGTCCTCCAATATTTTTGAGGGATACAAATGGCAGAAGAAGAGCGAATACAAAATCAATAATCACTACCTGGTGGGGCCCTTCGGCGGCGTGCAGCTGGAGTACCGGAAGAAAGCCGGTCTGATGGCGGAGTTTGATTCAAAGTACGTGAACCTGGGCGCTTATGCCACGCTTTTCGGGCGCTGGAACGTGCAGGCCGGGCTGCTCAATTTTGATCAGGTGACGCTGGGCACGGCCTATACTTTCTCCCTGTTGAAACCTACCAAACGGCTGAAAAAACTGTATGAAAAAGAGCCTTAGCCTGCTGGGGATGTGGCTGGGCCTCCTGCCTGCCCTGTACGCGCAGCTGAACGATTTCGACAATGTACACCGGGACACGCTCACCGGTCGGGTCTTCTACGAGCAGCGCCTGGACCGGAATCCGCTGGTGGGCCTGCTGGGCATGCGAAAGGCTCTGCCGGACAACGCCGAACGGGCGTACGTGCCGCTGATGCAGGGGATTCCGGTGGGTAGTTATACGCCCAGAGGATCAGAAATTGATTTTCGGGCCCTGAGCCGGGCAGAACGAAAAGACTACCATCGGCAGCATCCCCTCAACCCGCTGACCTACCGCTTCGATTTCCGGATTCATCCCGAATTCGTGGCCAACTTCGGCAACTTCCGCAATCCGGTAGAAAGCCGGACTAGTTTGATGCTCCAGAGTCAGCTGTACCTGTGGCGGGGCATGGTGTTCAACTATGGCGTATTATTTCCGCTTCAGAACGATCTGGATGGTCGCCCCAGCAACATTCGTTTCTCGCCCCTGTACCTGAATCAGTTTCTGGCCTTCGAAGGCCACCATTTTCTCAGCCTGTCGGCGGGTACGTTCTACAGCGACCGCTATGGCGTCAATGCTCAGTATCAGCATATGAACCTCAATGGCCGCTGGACCTACGGGCTGGAAGCGGGCCTGACGGGTTTTTACTACTACCCGCGCGGCGGAATTTACTACGAGCCGTTGCGGGACCTGCTGCTGCTGGCCAATGTAGCCTATCGCTGGGAACCCCTCGACCTGACCCTGAAAGTATCGGGCGGGCAGTACCTGACGAACGACCGCGGCGTCCGCGTGGACATGGTGCGTCAGTTTACCAATGTGGAAATCGGACTGTACGCCACGAAGTCGGGCAATGGGGCCACGCTTGGCTTCAACTTCGCGGTGCCCATCCCGCCCGGCAGGATTGTACAGGGCGACCGGGTGCGGCTGCGCACCAGCGAAGAGTTTCGCTGGGAGTATACCTACACACGGGGTTATAACATTGGCGAAAGGTACCGACTGGGCTACCAGCTGGACGAACGACTCCGCCAATACCACCGCTCGTATCTGAGCAATCAGTGGAAACGCTTGCAGTAGGCACCGCTGCCTTTATTCGGACAATTTTGGATCGTTCCCCAGGTTGGGGCGAATGGCCGGTGCGGGAGTATCGGGGTCGGACGCTTTGGCCTCGCTGGATTCTGTAGCCGGCCGGGGTACCGGGTCGGGGTCCGGGTGTACGGCCGAAAGAATTCGGGCAAGTACCAGGCCGGATGCCAGCCCGATGCAGAAGAAAACGGCTAGTGAAAGATCCGCGAACAGGAAGCGCAGGAGGTAGCCCAGCAATGTCCACCCCAGAACCGACAGGCCCAGGATAGCCAGAAAGGAGGGTACTTTTCCGGAAATGAAAGAGCGGTAAGACATTTTAGCGTGTGTGTCAAAGTGAAAGAGGAAACTCACTGACTAGTATTGACTTGCAAGATAGCAAGTTTTTTTTGTGATTTTCACAAAATTTGTTATGAATGAGCAAAGTAACTCATGATAGACCTCAAAGTACATTCCGGGCGAGTAGCGGGAGATACAGAAAAACCCGGAAAGACGTACTTTCCGGGTTTTTCGGCGTGATGGAGAAGAGCTTACTCGGCCCGTTCCAACGTCACGATCTGCCTGCCTTCGTTGTAAATGACCAGCTTGTCGGCGGAACTCCCCTGACCCGTAAACGCAAATTCCAGGTTGAAATCGCGGGAGAAAAAGCGGGTCTCGGACATGGGGTAAAGCAACGTATTGAGCACGAACACGCCTTCACTGGACAGCCGGAGTCCGCCGCTTTCCTTCGTAACGGTCATACTGCCGCCGTTGGGCGGCGGCATCGTAAAAGTACCCACGTAGTCGTCCAGTAGTTTCGCAGGGATTCTCACATAACGGGCATCGAACGTAGGGTCGGGTGCCACCTGGATATCCGTCGTATTTTCGAAACGAGCGATGGCACCCCAGCCCCAGGCGGCGTCGTTGGCGATGCCGATGAGCAATGAATTTTCCCCTTCCTGCAGAGGCAGTACGAAGGAGGTATTTTCGATGGAAATGCGCCCGCCGGGCGGCTTTTCCATCGGACTACCCTGCAGGTTCTTGTCCAGATAGGCCATTCGTCCGTTCAGGAACACCCAGACATCATTGACAAATCCCAATTCCATTTTTTTCTGTTGCGCCCGCGCCGATTTGACTTTCAGTTTCAGCCACACGATACTCCGCGCTTCGTTTTTGCCGAAGGCGCGGATCAGATTCACCAGACCCCGGCGTTCGGCGGCGAGGGTTTGCCATTTCGTGTCAGGCCCAGGCAGCAGATCGTAGCTGAAATCGACTCTTTCGGGAATGGCGATCGGGTCGCTTACCGCCCAATTACGGATATAGCGAGGATCGTTGGATGTAGGGTCCACCCCCGGTAGAAACGAAAGGTTTTCGGTGACGTCGGGCTGTAACGTCAGATTCCGTACGGCCATGTCGCCTTCAAAGCCGAGGGTGCCCCGCTCGGTGTTTCCCGCCAGATGCTCCACTTCCAGGGTAGGTTGGTCCGGGTGGTTGACGTACATCCGCAGCTGGGCATCCGAAATCACCAGCTTGATGTGACTCCATTCATTCTTGGCAAACGAAGCATTGGACTGGTACTCGACGTAGGTATCCCACATCAGCACACCGTCGAGGTAGGGCGCGTACTGTACGCCTTCCATCGCCAGGGAGTCACCCGCCCGTCCCATGCGCAGGTAGAAGCACTCAGTTTCGTTGGCGTCCTGATAGCGAAAATAAAAAGTCATCATGTTGTTGGGCTTCACATCAAACTCGATGGTGCCGCTTTTAAAATCGAGTCCTTTGGCCACGACTTTCCCGGCCTCGGGCGTGAGCTGCATGTGAGGTACCCTATTCTCGGTGGAGAACGTAACCCCGCCGGACTTGAAATCCCATTTTTCGGCGGTTAGGGGTACTTCGTTTGTTTTGCCGTTCTGGGAGAAAATCGGGATTTGCAACAGGCAAAACCCAAGAATTAAAATGACGTTTTTCATGGCAGATAAGTAGATGCTGGATTTTGGATTCTAGATATTAGATTATATCAAAATATTTAAAATCAATAAGTTATGCACTTATTTGAACTAAAATTTAATTTACCGAGGTACTTAGGATTGGGTACTTTGTACTAAAAAATGGTTAATTCAAGATTGTCAGGTTTTTGAAGCTCCCTCTGGATCTGTTTCCTACCCAAAAACCTATCTTATCGGAGGCGGGCTTTGTCAACCTTTCGACTTCCATTAGCCTATTGCCAGACTTTGTTTCCTGCACCAGGATTTTGTTCGCAGTGATGGTCAGGCTGATGGAAAACCAATCGTCGGGCGCGGGCGGACTGGAAAATTCCCGTTCAAAAACTCCCGTGCGCTGTTCACGAAGTTTGCTCCACGTAAATTCAGGATGGGAGATATATTGGATACTGTGCTCGCGCCTGATTTTTTCATTCGAGTGAAAGTTGAACGGTCTGAAATAAACCGCCTCGTAGGTCGAATCATTCTGAACATTGAAGGCAATGCCCACGAAGCTGCCGCCCTGCTTGTTTTCGCCCCGCAGGTCGACGTGGAGGGTGCCTTCCTGCATTTGCACCGTTTGGACGACCGCCATTCCATCTCCTTCCCGCGCATCGAGTGAAATGACTTCCTTTTGTGTTTCAGGCCGGCCGTCAAACTGTCGGTTTACCAGTTTGACAGCTTGCTGATCCAGTTTGATTTTTTTGTTTTGAGAAACGGCCTTTACACCTACCAAACAGAACGACAGAATTAGAATGCGTATGAACATGTGCTTTGATGATTTGATTTAAACTAAACAGATTGAGCAGATCGGTACCTTTTGCCAAAAGTGCATAAAGGGGCCTAGAAAGCTTGTTCACCCCCTGTTCAAGTTGAATTCAAGTACGTTCACGGGTATGAACAATCACCTTTTCGCCCACGACTTCGTACTTTAGCAAACAATAGATCGACGGATAAAGAATAATGCGTGAATATGCAGTACGACAAAGACTTACTGGCGCAATGTTGCACGCTGGTAGAGAAGAAACTGGGGTGGGGTGATAGTCAGCGATGGACGAACGCCGACTTCGAACTGCTCGGCGAAAAGATTCGCGATGAAACGGGCGTACGCCTCAGCACAAGCACCCTGAAGCGTCTGTGGGGTCGGGTCAAGTACGACAGTATCCCCCAGGTAACCACGCTGAACGCCCTGGCACGCTTCGCCGGCTATGGTACCTTTCGGGAGCTTGCAGAGGTACTTGAAGAAGAGGAAATGGTACCTCCCCCCACACAGGTACCCCCAAAAAGGCCGGTGGTACCCGAATTGCCGAATCGGGAAAGGGTACTACCTGACAGACAGTTTTCCAGGAGCGCCATCTGGTCGATCGGCCTGGTAATGGGTATCGGCATTTCTTTATTTCTGGCCTTTTCGCTGAGTCAGAAACAAAAAAATGACCTGCCTGCTTCCGCTCGGTACTCGTTCAGCAGCCGCCCGGTGACGACGGGCCTTCCCAATTCGGTGGTTTTTACCTTCGATGTTTCCCAGGCAAAAACCGATTGTCTTTTCGTGCAGCAAACCTGGGACAGCAGCAAACGGTTCAGGATCAGAAAAGACCAGCAACAGGCGACCTCGATCTACTATTATCCCGGCTTTTACACAGCCAAACTCACGGTGGACAGCACCGTGGTGAGCCAGCATAAACTATTCATCAAAACCGACGGCTGGTTACCCCTGGTAGAGCAAGAGTCGGTTCCGGTGTATTTCAAACCCGAGGAAAGTACCCGGGACGGCGTATTCGGGCTTACAGCCCGGCAACTCATGGGCCACAACATTCCCATGCAGCCCAAGGTACCTCACGTACTTTACTACTACATGAAAGATTTTGGCGAACTTTCCAGCCATAATTTCACTCTGGAAACCAGCGTAAAAAATACCTTTTCCTCCGGCAGCGGGGCTTGCCAGCAAAGCCAGGTCGCGGTACATTGTGAAAATGGCCTTTTCGTCGTCCCGCTGTCTATTCCCGGTTGTACCTCAGCCCTGAATGCCCTGCTTCCCGGAAAACTCATCCAGGGCAGCAAAACCGACCTCTCGGCGTTTGGCGTCGACTTTGCCCAATGGGCCGAGCTGCGTATCGCGGTCAAAAACAAGAGCGTAGTAGTTTTCCTGAACGGGAAACCCGTACTGAAAACTGCCTTTTCGATGAACGCCGGTAAAGTGATCGGGGTCGGGTACAGCTTTCAGGGAACGGGATTCGTGGACTATGTGCGCCTGTACGACGGCGCGGGAAAGGCCGCTCTGTTGGAAGAATTTTGAGGGGGGGAGAGTTGGTCGTCTTGTCAGGAAGTAAGATCCTGAGCCACCACTTCCAGCCGGTAGCCCACGCCGTGAACGGAGGCAATGCTGACCGTCGGATCGCTGCGCAGGAGCTTCCGCAGCCGCGATACGAATACGTCCACGCTGCGGCCCACGATAATGCCTTCGTCTTCCCATACCAGTTTGAGGATCTTTTCGCGTTCGAGCAGTTGGTTGGGGTGGGTGGCAAACAGACGCAGTAGCTTGGTTTCGCGATAAGTGAGCGAGTGCTGCACCCCGGCGGCATTCAGGGATTGATCCGCCGGATGGAAGGAAGTACGGCCGATCCTTATCACATCGGCTGTGTCTGCTTCGGCGGGAGAGCCGACGGCCGAGCCTTCACTCTCTTCTCTGGATTTGGCGACGCGAAACCAAATCAGGCCGCTAACACCAGCCAGTAAAAAACTGAACAATCCGGCCCACCAGCGGGAGCCTGATTGATCGGGGGGCTTATTGAAAGTAATCTGCAGGTTGCGGCAGCCGGCTTGCTGCTGCCGACCCACGCAGGGAATGGCTTGTTCGGTCAGGTCCTGGTGAGAGTACCCGAGCCGGAGAACGCCATCGGCGCAGTCGAGGACGGCGACATCGTAGCTTTCGGTAACTCCGTGGAGTTTCAGCGATTCGTGGAGCAGGTCGGGGATCTGATCGTAGTCGAAAGCCTGCTCAAGGCGAATGGTGTAGGTAAAGGCATCGGAACGCTGGACGGGCAAAATCCGGGAAGTCGAATCCCCCGCGGCCGTCAGCAAATGATGGGCCGTCCGCCGCAGGGCCAGATTCACCTTTTTTTCGAATCGCTCCTGCTCGGACGGTCTCTCTCCCGGAGCCAGTTGCATAAACAACAGGCCCGAGATAAAGAACACGAAACCGGCTACGATCTTTCCCATGATCCCGAATGTACTAAAAAAACTTAACAACCATCCCGCGGGCCATTCAGGGTGGGTATCCAGTTGAAAGCCGGGTAGCGGCCCACGCTGAATACGCGCCTGGCGGTGGACAGTTTCTCATCAACGGGTTCTACCACCAGTTCATCGCCCAGGGTTGCCTGCCGTAGAATGGTACTGATTTCCATCCCGTCGGCGTTGGATGCGGCGCGACTAATGACCATATTGCCCCGTTTCAAGTACACCCGGAACGGAACACCGGAAGGTTCTCCGGTTTCGGCGTGGCTGGTGACGAGACTGAGTTGGCCGTTACTGTTCAACCACAGCAGCGGAGAGTGGAGCGTTTTGCCATTCAGCAGCACCGGACCGGCGTAAACGGGTTCTGCTTCGATTGTACGGGCGGAGGTGAAAACGCCCGCCAGGACCAGCAGTCCCAGGATGACTGAGATTTGGATTGCTTTTAACTTTTTCATTGGATGACGATTTCGTTGTGGGGTAGAGCGTATTGATCACTGACCGTAAGTAATACGATGCGGTCGCCTTTACGGCAGCGGGGCAGGAGCTGGTTCAGGTTAATTTCCTGATATTCCTGACTGGAAAACATCATCAGGGTGTTGGTCTCGGCCCGCCGGATCGCCACCTTGAAAGTGACTTTGCCCAGCGGTTTGACCCGCTCGGGAGATAATTCGACCCGTTGCACACTCAGCCAGCCTTTCGTGTCACGCGGAAGCGTGCATTTGCCTCGGGGACTGTACTCGTCGACAATCATTCCGGTGTCCAGGAAGGCAGCGGCGCACTGCTGTCCCGCTTTCTGCGCCAGGCCCATACTACCCCAGGCGCAAAGGCTCATTAGCAAGAAAATTCTGATTCGCTTTTTCATTGGCTGCTTCGTTTTATGGTTGGTACTTGAACAAATGTACCGGACCCATTTCCAAAACTAAAAAATGCGCTGTAAAAGAATGTAAAGGAAATGTAAAAGTATATAAAGCATTGAAAATAAGTGAAATATAAATGCTTTGTCGCAGCCTTGCCTGATTCTGCCAGGTCCTACCGAGGGGTACTTTGCCGTCAGCAGCGCGATAGCTGTTCTCTGGTCGGCCCTATCGGGTTGCAGCGTAAATTACACGCTTCCCGAACGTCTGACGCTGCGTACGGCCTGAAAGCTGAGCCGTCGGGATCGCTTATCCCTAGGATCAAAACGGCGTGCAAGATTTTTGAAAAATGACTAGATTTGTCGGCGTCGAAAGAGGGCGCTCATCAGTAGTCATTCCAGGTGCCGCCGGTATGATCAAAACACGCTATTCCGATCAGGATAATTTTCTGCAGGCCTTGATAATTCCAGTGTACATTGGCGTGCTGAACACGATTTTGCTCAAAAGTACTTATTGGCAGCATTGGCGGGTCTTTCTGGTTGCCACCCTGATTTCCACCGGAATCTCATTTGCAACCTGGCTGGCCAATAATGCGGCGGGGTTGTACATCAACCGGAAATTTCCTCACATCCGACAGATCCTGATCAAACTCCTGTCGTTGTTTCTCTGGTGTCTGGTCTCGGGCACCCTGGCGGTTACGCTGATTTATGGCTGCTACGTCTGGGCAGGTGAGCAGCTGGGGTTGCCCATTCAGCCCGGGGGATTGGGCTGGGCTCTGCTGTTTGAGGTGTTGGTCGTGTTACTGGTGATTTCGGTTTACGAAGGCATCCGAAGCTTTGAGCGGTGGGAACGTACCCTTCGGGAAACCGAACAACTCAAAAAAGCAAACCTACAGAGCCAGCTTGAAGGTTTGAAAAGCCAGATCAATCCGCATTTCCTCTTCAACAGTCTCAACACGCTCTCTTCACTTATTGAAGAGGATGCCCGGCAGGCTGAGCAATTTGTGGAAGAAATTGCGAGTGTGTACCGTTACCTGCTGCGCGCCAACGAAATGCAGATGGCTACGTTGGGCAGCGAACTCGCATTTGTGCATTCTTACTTCCATCTGCTCCGCACGCGCTATGGCACCAACATTCATCTTGATCAGGTGGTCGATTCCCGCTACAACAATCACCTGATTCCACCCCTTACGCTACAGCTGTTACTTGAAAATGCGGTCAAACATAACGTCGTGCTGCCAGGACAGCCGCTGTACATTCATATTGAGACGAATACGGACGGGCTATTGATGATCCGAAACAACCTGCAACGGAAAAACACCCGCGTCGCATCGAACCAGGTAGGGCTGGCCACGATTGCCACGCAGTACCGGCTGCTGGGCGGGGGCACTATGCAGGTAGATGAGGACGATCGGTTTTTCACCGTGACCGTCCCGCTGCTGCTACCCTGATGCCAGCTGTTCGCTGGTTGCCGCTTCAACTCCGACTTCTTCCGTTTCATAGAATTTGGGCTTGATACACAGTACCTGGCTCCTGAATTTTGGCGTGATCAAGAAACCAAAATAGTAAAATCATGAGCGTAATGAACATTACCTTTCCCCACCGGATCGATAACGGCCACGGAGAAACGTTGGTCTTTCAGGAGGTTATCCACAAGCCGGATGGCGATTGGGTACAGGCCGAAAATTTTGTGGCTCCGGGCAGCGGGCCTCCCATGCACATTCACTGGCAGCAGGATGAAAACCTGACGGTCGTCCGTGGTAAAATGGGATATCAGATTATGGGACAGACCGAGCAATTTGCCGGGGAGGGTGAAACCGTCTGCTTCAAAAGCGGAGTGGCCCATCGTTTCTGGAACGCAGGGGAGGAAACGCTGCACTGCACAGGCTGGGCTAATCCGGCCCATAGTATCGTATTTTTCCTTTCAGCCATTTTTGCGGCCCAGGCAAAATCGGCTAAGGCCCGACCGGAAACCTTCGATGCCGCCTATCTGCTGACCCGTTACGCCAGCGAGTATGACATGGTGGAGATTCCGCTTTTTGTGCGCAGAGTAGTTATGCCTGTGATCTACCAGATTGGGCGACTACTGGGCAAGTACCGACATTTCGAGGGCGCACCCGAACCGTTGAAAAAGGCCGTTTTGACCCGGTAATACGGCCCATTTCGACAGAGAAGTTACAGTAGCCGACTCGGCCGATTTCTGCTACCTGACCAGTAAATTTCACTGAACTCTTTACTGTGGATTTTACGCGATTACCCGTTCAGGAGCGCCGGACAAGAAGTACCGCGTACTGACCTGAAAAAGCGTGTGGGGGGAGAAATTTGTATCGGTAAAAAAATTATAGTACTTCCGTATTAAATCGCTCAGTGAATCACCAGCAAACTACCGATATTTCGGGTGAGAGCCACCTCACCAACGATAAATGGGCGCGTATCATCGGCATTCCCCTGGCGGTACTGCCGTTTGTCATTTACTACGCCGAGGAATACGGGTACGACTGGCGGTTAGCCCTCATGACATTTGGCTGGGGGATGATTTCTACGGCCATAACCTGGCAGCTGCTGCGGTGGTGGGTGTTCCGGGTGCGGGCAATATATACCGAGAAAGCCCAAACCCGTCGGCGCGTTCTGTTGACGTTCGGCGGCTACTGCCTGGCGATCCTGCTCGTGCAACCCGCCGAGACCTGGGGCCTGAGCCAGGTCGATCTGACAGGTCTGATCACGCCCCCGGAGTTCCCCCGCGTGTACCTGACGCACATCGGCATGGCGCTGTCGTTCGCCATCGTGGTGGGCGGATACTACGAAGTCACCTACTACCTGCACCTTTACCGGCTGGCAGTCATGGATGCTGAAGCCCTACAGAAAGCGGGCCTTCAGCATCAGGTCGATAGTCTGAAAAATCAGGTAAACCCGCATTTTTTATTCAATAGCCTCAATTCCCTTACGGCCCTGATCAGTGAAGATCGTCGCAAAGCGGTCGAGTTTCTCGACGAACTGGCTACCGTATACAGGTATCTGCTCCAAAGCAACCGCAGCAAACTGGTCCCTTTGTCCACAGAGCTGGATTTTATTAGGTCATACGGCTTTCTTTTACAGACGCGCTACGGGGAAGCGCTCGACTGGCAGCTACGGGTGGATGGCGAAACGGTAGAGCGCTACCTGCCACCGCTAACTCTTCAGATTCTGGTGGAGAATGCCATCCGCCATAACATTATCGAAGCCGAGCGCCCTCTTCATATCCGAATCGTGGTAGCCGGGAATGAGCTGACCGTGGTCAATACCATCCAAAGGAAGCTCCGCCGGGTTGATACCCGGTCAGTCGGGCTGACCCGCCTCACTACCCAATTTCGTACGCTGGGATTTCCGTCACCGCGCATCACCGACGACGGTCAGGAATTTAGTATTCATATCGCCCTGGTTTGAATTAGTCGGTAGTTTGTTTCTTACTCTTCCCCAATTTCTGAACCTCCCCTTTGCGCCCGAAGTACATCGGCCAGTTTGGCCGGCGCTACTTCGCAGTAAGCCGCCGCGAGCGCATCCGCCAGCATTTCTTCGGGTACCTGTGTCAGATCGATCTGCGTCCAGCCCTGTTTGCCCCATTTATTAGGTACGGGGTAGATGATCGTCGGGTCATAGATCGAGAAAAGATCCTGATTCTGCGCCGACAGCTTGATGGTAGCCCGCTGCTCAGGCGCATTCAGGGTAGCAAAGATCTTTTTCCTTACCCGAAACGATGTTTTATCAAAGTGGGGCTGTTCCGTGGTTTCGGGGAACGTGAGGGCTATTTGACGAACGTGGTCGGGGGTAGGCATGAGTTATCGATTTATATGATCCCTGCAAATCTAGAATTGAATTTTAAATTCACAGGGATCATCACCTTTCAAAATGCTTGTACTGGTATTATTGGATATAAACGCCCGACAGCGTCTAAATCCCGTACGCCGAAGATCACGGAGGCCGACCACTGACTCTCTTCTCACTCTATTGTACTAATTGTATTTTTTGGAAAACATAATTCACGTATTTTTGTATTCTTCAAAATACACTTTAACTGTTTTTCGTAAGTTCTGAATTATCAATGTACACCTTCTTCACAAGGTACCTTCCCAAACTTCAACGTACCGCTACGGAATTTGTCCGGGAGAAAATCCATGAAATCGATTGGAAAGCTAACCGACTCATTGGCATCAAAGGCGCACGGGGTGCAGGCAAAACCACGTTGCTACTACAATACCTCAAACTGAACCCTGTTCCAACAGGTCAGGCGCTGTACGTCAGTCTGGATGATCTTTATTTCAGCGTGCACCGTCTCTACGATTTAGGAACGGAGTTTGTGCAAAAAGGCGGAAAGCTGCTCATGCTCGATGAAGTACACCGCTACGCCAACTGGTCGCAGGAAATAAAAAATTTGTACGACGACCACCCGGATTTGCGCATCGTTTTTACGGGTTCGTCCATCATGCACCTGGAACGCAGCAAGGGCGACCTGAGTCGCCGGGCGGTGATGTACACGCTGCACGGACTTTCGTTTCGGGAGTTTATGCAGATTCAGGGTATTGCATCCTGGCCCAGGGTAGCGTTAGACGATTTACTGGCTCATCATACCGAACTTGCTACCAAGCTGACCGCCGAAGTGAAGCCGCTGGCGCACCTGGGTAATTACTGGAAGTATGGCTACTACCCTTATTTTCTGGAAAACACGGCCGTGTATAGCCAAAAACTAACCGAAACCATTCGGCTCAGTCTGGAACTGGACCTACCTGCCGTATACGGCGTTAGCTACGCCACGGTAGACAAGATCAAGCAATTATTGGTAGTATTGGCCGAGAGTGCGCCTTGCAAGCCCAACATTAGTAAACTCAGCGAACTGCTGCAGGCGACCCGTGGTTCGGTGGTAGAGTACCTGCACTACCTCGAAGAATTGGGCGTATTGAACCTGCTGCACCGCGATAGCTTCGGCATTACCCGTCTTCAGAAGCCGGATAAGGTCTACCTTAGCCATCCCAACCTGCAGTACGCACTCTATCTGAATCAACCAGACAAAGGTACCCTCCGCGAGAGTTTCCTGTTGAGTCAGGTTCTGCCCCACTACCAGGCTGAATATACCGATCGGGGCGATTTTCGGCTTGACCGTCGGATCACGCTTGAGGTGGGAGGTGCCAACAAAAGTCGCCGCCAGGTCGCCGGGATCGACGACGCTTACGTAGCCGCCGATAACATTGAGATCGGCTACGGACAAAAGGTACCGTTATGGATGTTTGGGTTGTTGTACTGAAAAAGGGGAGACAGCGAGTACTTTTCCCGAACTAGTACCGTATCGACCCTATCTTCCTCAGCGTCCATCGCTACAAAAAACTCTTCCGGCTTACTAACGAGCTGCATGATGACGGTTATTTCCCTATACTACCTCATTCGCTTCGCAGCGACTCCACCGGATTCATCAGGGCCGCCCGCACGCTCTGAAAACTCACCGTCAGCAGGGCAATCCCCACCGCCAGCACACCGGCCAGCCCGAAAATAGCCCACGACAACTCGATGCGGTAGGCGAAGGTACTCAGCCATTGGTCAGCGGCCCACCAGGCCAGCGGCGAAACGACCACTAGCGCGATAAGCACCAACCGCACAAAATCGGTAGACAGGAGCCGGACGATGCCGAGTACCGACGCGCCCAGTACTTTGCGGACGCCGATTTCCCGGGTGCGCTGCTCGGCGGTGAAGGCGGTGAGTCCGAACAGGCCCAGGCACGAAATCACGATAGCCAGGATACCGAAGTAGTTGACCAGGGTACCTACCTGCTGTTCGGATTGGTACAATTGCTCGTAGGCTTCCTCCACAAAGTGGTAGTTGAATGGATAGCTGGGATTCAATTTCCTGTTGATTTGTTCCAGTGAGGCGAGGGCCGAAGGTACCTGTCCGGCGCGGGTTTTCACCAGCAGGTAGCGGGTGTTTTCGGGATAGAAGGAAATCACCAGCGGTGCAATGGTCTGGTGCATCGAATTAAGGTGGAAATCTTTCATCAGGCCCACCACGCGCCCTTTGCCCCGGTTGAAGGTAATTTCCTGACCCACCGGATCGCTCATTCCCATGAGTTTGGCGGCAGTTTCGTTGATGAGGTAGTTCGCCGAATCCGCCGGACTATTGGCCCTGAAATCACGTCCGGCCATCAATTCGATGTTCATGGTGCGAATAAAATCGCTGCTGACGTTCATGGTCGATACTTCCACTAGTCGTTTTGGCTCCTTGCCCGGCCAGCTCAGGTCAGTCGTGCTGTTGCGTACATTGACGGGAAGCTGGCTCGTCAGGGTGGCCGACGCAACGGCGGGTTGGCGCAGGGTTTCCTGCCGCAACAGGTCACTTTTTTCAAACTGCTCGAAGGTACCTTCCAGCGGAATGTACAGGACATTCTCGCGATCCAGGCCGAGGTGCGTGGTTCGTAAATAGCGCATTTGCGAGCCGACAGTCAGCATGCCCACGATCAGAAAAACAGAAAGTGAGAATTGAAATACGACCAGCGATCGCCGGAATAGGGCCGGACCCGTACCTACCCTGGTGAAGCCCTTTAAAATACGAATGGGCCGCAAGGCCGACAAAAATAAGGCAGGGTAGCTGCCCGACAGCAAGCCCGTAATCAGCACCAGCCCAACTACCAGCAACCAGAGTGAAGGATTGGTGAGATCAAGGGCTATATGTTTATCGAACAAGATGTTGAAGGTAGGAAGAGCAGACCAAACCATGGTCAAAGCCAGCAGCGCGGCCAGCAAACTCATCAGCATCGACTCGCCCAAAAACTGCCCAATCAGCGACGCCCGGCCTGCCCCCATCACCTTCCTGACGCCAACTTCCCGCGCCCGGACCGACGACCGCGCCGTGGCCAGATTCATGAAATTGACACAGGCGATGAGTAGGATGAACAACGCCACAACCGAGAAAATACGCACGTACTCGATGCGTCCGCCCGCTACTTTGCCGTCTTTATAGTCGGCGTACAAGTGCATTTCTGTCATCGGGTGCAGCACGGGTACCTCGCCATTGTCGAACTTGGCATACCGCCGGAAGATGTCCTTCATGCTGGCGGCCGCGTGGTCGGCGGTGGCGGTGGGCAAAAGCCGCGCGTACATAATCACCGAATTCCAGCCCCATTCACTCATGTAGGGTTGCTCGATATTCTTGAAATTAGCCAGCCAGTCGAATTGCAGCGTCGAGTTGGCGGGTAGATCGTCAAGCACCGCCCCGACCGTATAGATTTTATCGTCGTCGAGTTGCAGGGTTTTTCCCAAAGCCGACTGGTTGGGAAAGTACTTTTCGGCGAGTTTGCGCGTGATAATAATCTGGTCGGGTTGAGCCAGGGCTACTTTTGGGTCGCCCGAGAGCGCGGGTAAAGGAAATACCTCAAAAAACTCCGTCGAAACGAAGATACCCTGTTCCTTGGCCGCATTTTCCGCGCCCACCGCACCAATAGCCTTCACCAGCCTTTCGCTGCCCCCGTTTGTTTTTGTGACTGCCGCCACGTCCGGGATGTCGCGGGCGATGGCATCCTGCAAAGGGCCAGGTACGTACTGCGCCGTTTCTACCGCGCCGCCGTTGAAGGCGTAGTTGACGCGAATGTTGTACACTTCCTCCACGCCCGGCACAAAGCGGTCATAGCTGATTTCGTCGCGTACCCACAGCCCGATCATCAGCGCACAGGCCATGCCCAGCGATAAACCAAAGATATTGATTCCCGCAAAGAGCCGCTGTTTGAGCAGGTTGCGGAGGGCGATTTTGAAATAGCTGGTGAGCATGGTTTAGTTTTAAGAGGGTTAAAGGTGAATGGTAAAAAGGTCAACGATACATGCCTGAAAGCGCACGGATGAATAACCGTTAACCTTTGATTATTAATCTATCCGAATTCTGGTGGTGTCAGGTGTTTCCACCTGACTCACTCGGATCGTAAAGATTCCACCGGATTCATCAACGCCGCTTTCACGCTCTGGTACCCTACCGTCATGAGAGCAATGGTAACCGCCGTCAAACCCGCCAACGCGAACACCCACCACGAAATATCGACATGGTAGGCAAAGTCGGCCAGCCACTGGTTCATGAAGTACCAGGCGATGGGACTGGCGATGACCAGCGCGACCAAAACCAGCAATACAAAATCCCTGGACAGCATCCCGACGATACCGGCAATGCTCGCGCCCAGTACCTTGCGGACGCCGATTTCCTTGGTGCGCTGGAAAGCTGTGAGCGTCGCCAGACCGAACAAACCCAGACAACTGATGAGGATGGCGATGCCTGTGGACAGATTGATGATCTGGGTCATCGTCCGCTCGGATTCGTAGTACTGCGCGATCATGTCGTCGTAGAACTTGTAATCGAAGGGCGCATCGGGGTAAGTACTTTTCCAGAGTTCCTCCATTTTCCGGATGCCTGACTGCCAGTCGGACGGTTTGTTAGAGGCCAGTTTTACGTTGAAACTGCCGGTTCCGTCTTTCTGAGTCATCATGGCCAGCGGGTCGATTTTTTGGGTGAAGGTAGCGGTATGGAAATCTTCCACGACACCCACGATAGGAATCAAGACATGGTTATTCTGCTCCGTCACAAACTTTCCGATTGCTTCCTGTGGGGTTTTAAAGCCGAATTCCCGCATAGCCGTTTCGTTGATCACGTACTCCCGTACCGTGTCGCTGGGTTGCAGATTGCGTCCGGCGAGTAGCTTCATGTTATAGGTATCCAGCAAATCCGTATCGACGTATTTGCGGTACACGTTGAGCTCGATTTCCTTTTGGGCACCTTTGTAAATAATGCCGCCGCTGGAATAATTCTGGTTGAAGGGCGGATTCCCCAGGCTCACGGCGGCTACTTCCGGCAGGCGTTTGAGTTCGTCTTTTAAAGCAAATTGTTTTTCGCCGTACGCTTCGCTTTGCAGCAATCGGTAGGGAACCTGAAAAGTCAGCACGGCTTCCCGATCGAAACCCAAATCTTTTTCCATCGTGTAGCGCATCTGCTGGTTCATGATGATAGCCCCAATCACAAAGGCCTGCGCAATCACGAACTGAAAGACGATCAGGCTTTTGCGTAAAGAGAAATTGTTTCTGCCAATTTTCAGACTGACTTGTCCGCGCAAAACCTGGGTGGGCTGAAAACGGGTGATCAGCAAGCTCGGGTACCAACCCGCCAGCGCGCTGACCAACACGACGAGCAACATCATGAAAAGCAGGGTTTGTGCGATGTTGGGATATAGGTCCAACTCTTTGGGGAAAAGATCGCCGAAGCTGGTCCGGAACATGACCGTCCAGATGAACGCCAAACCGCAAGCCAAAACAGTAACCATAAAAGTTTCACCCAAAAAATGCCCGATCAGGCGGCTGCGCGAACTACCCAGAGTTTTGCGGATGCCGATTTCGCGGGCGCGCTGGGGTACCTGCGCCGTGGTGAGGTTGACGTAGTTAATGACCGCCAGCGCCAGCAGAAATATCGCCAGGCCCATGAGCGCCAGCAAAATATTTTTATTCACCGTACGCAAGCGTCCCGCGTAATTGGGAGCAAAATGCACCTCCGCAAGGGGGAGCAAACTGTGCTTCCGGGTGAAATTCGCTCCCCAATTTTTCATCGCTTCCTGCGAATTCTTCTGCGAAAGCGCATTGATATTTTTACTCAGTTTAGCCACATCGGTTTTTTCGCCGAGCAGCAGGTAAATCTGGTCGGACGAATTGACACCACCCCACGCTTCGGTGTACGCTTTGGCGTTCTCCCCTTTTTGAAAAGTTGAAAGCGACAAAAATTCCTGTCCCGTGAACGAAGTGGCGCGTTCCAAATCGGCCACCACACCCGTTACTTCTATCGCCACCGTATCGCGGTATAGTATTGTTTTGCCCAGCATTTGTTCCGGCGTCAGACCCGGGAAGTATTTCTCGGCGCGGGAATACGTAAGGACGGCTTCATTGGGCTGCGCGAGCGCCTTCGCGGGCGAACCAGCCAGCCATCGGTAGGGTACCAGTTTGAAGTAATCCGTTGTGGTCGCCTGTACTTGTTCTATGTCTGTAAAATCCAGCGACTTCCCCGACGGCTGGGGTACCTTCAGACTCATAATCCATTGGTCATAAAGCCCTGCCACAGTCTCTACGCCTCCCATTTGTTTGCGGATAGCCTCGGCCAGCGGCTTTGGCGCACCCGCATTGCCGCTTTCCTTCCCATCGAAGGTGAAATCCGACACGACTTTATAGATTCGGTCGCGATTAGGCTGGTCGGCGTCGAAGCTGAATTCGTAGCTAACCAACTGAAAAATCATCCAGCAAGCGGCCAGACCAATTGATAGGCCCAGCACGTTGAGCGCCGTGAACAGGCGGTTGCGCCACAGGTTACGAAAAGCGAGTTTGAGGTAGTTGGATAGCATAGTCTTTTTTAATTATATTTGAAAAAACAACTTTGGGTATGGAGACTACTATTGAACATCTGTCTGAATACGAATTGGAAAGAGGTAAGCCTATGCCAACTACGCCGCACGCCATCATCCAGTCAAACCTGGTTTTTGAGTTCAGATCCCGCTACCCCCGGCAGTACCGTGCCCTTTCGGAGTTGACGCTCGACACCCCTCCCAACGGCTCGACGCCCGATGTGGTCGTTTACCCTTTTTTTGAGGCCGACTTCACAAAGGAGTATCCCGCTCGCCGTACCGATGCTCCATTGCTTACCGTCGAGATTCAGTCGCCCTCCCAAAGTCTGGATGAGATGGTGGACAAAGCCAATATCTACTTTGCTTTCGGCGTCAAATCCTGCTGGATCGTGCAGCCCCGCATCGAGGGAATTTTCGTTTTTGACCAACCTAATCGCTACCAATTCTTTCATCACGACGATGTGTTGCGGGACCCGAACCTGGCTATCGAAATCGACCTTTCTGACGTTTTTAAATAGCCTTTTTCTCCCGACCCAGATGACTCAATCACTCCGCAGCGACTCTACCGGATTCATCAGGGCGGCTTTGATGCTCTGAAAACTCACTGTCAGCAGCGCGATTCCTATCGCCAGCATGCCCGCCAAAGCAAATACCCACCATTCGAGGTCGATTTTGTATGCGAAATCTGCCAGCCATTGGTTCATGGCGTACCAGGCGACGGGAGTGGCAATCAGAATAGCGATGAGCACGAGTTTCAGGAAATCTTTGGAAAGCAGCGCGACGATGCTGGTGACACTCGCGCCCAGTACCTTGCGAATGCCAATTTCCTTGACCCGCTGCTGGATCACGTATATTGCCAGGCCCAGCAAGCCCATGCAGGCGATGAAGATAGCGAGCAGGGAAAACAGGCCGAAAATTCGTTCCGAAACCTGTTCGGTCTGGTACAATCGATTCCAGTCGGCATCCAGAAATGAATAGTGGAAGGGCTGATCGGGCAGGTACCTTTTCCAGAGGGCTTCGGTTTGGGTGATGGCCGCCTGAGGATTCGTAGCACTGATCCGCATGACGATCTGGTTGTTAAAACCATTGAATACTTTGTCGTGCAGAATAAACAGAGGCGTAATACGCTGGTGCAGCGAAGCAAAATGAAAATTTTTGGCTACCCCGATTACTGTATAGGTTACTTCGGCTTCGCCTGCCCCAAAGGTATCCGGACTCTTGACCTGTTTACCGACGGGATCGGTAAGCCCCAATTCGCGAACTGCCTCTTCGTTCAGAATTACCGACAGTGAATCGTTGAAATCGCGGGAAAAGGAGCGCCCGGCCAGCATGCTCATCCCCATGCTGGCCAGGTAGTCGTCGTCGATTACCATCGCCCGACCCGTGACGGTTTCGGTTTCGTCGGGCCTGCGAAAGGTAATGCCAAAAAAATTCTGCGCATCGGGCGTTGAGCTGGTACCCCCTACCTGCTTCACGCCAGCCAGCTGGCGCGCTTCTTCTTTGAAGGCCCGCGTCTTGTTGTCCAGAAATCCCGTACCCTGAATGGTGATGACCGCTTCTTTGGTAAAGCCCAGTTCTTTGGTCTGGATGTAATGCATTTGCCTAAATACGAACAGCGTACATACAATCAAAGCGACCGAAATGGCAAATTGGAAAACCACCAGTCCGTTG
Organism: uncultured Persicitalea sp.; assembly: GCA_964500445.1. Lineage (GTDB taxonomy): Bacteria > Bacteroidota > Bacteroidia > Cytophagales > Spirosomataceae > Persicitalea. Next base: position 28,417 of record CAZCOG010000019.1, read on the forward strand.
CGCAAAAGGTACCCCTGCCGGGTGGCCGAAAATTTACCCTTAAGTACCTTGATCGGCTCGAAGGCCGCCAGTACGCCCGCCGGGTAGCTGCCTGCCAGCAAACCAATGCCCCCCGCCACCAAAAGCAGCAGGGGTAGCCTCCAACCCGCCAGAAAGGATAGCGAGAGTTCCTTGCCCGCCAGATCGTTGAAGAAAGGCAACAGACTTGCTACTAATATGACCGCAACTCCGAAACTAAACAGGCTCAACAGCACCGACTCGGTCAGGAACTGCGCGGCCAACTGACTTTTCGTGGAGCCGAGCGATTTGCGGATGCCTACCTCCCGCGCCCGCTCGGCCGAACGGGCCGTGGCCAGATTCATGAAATTGATCGCGGCAATCAAAAGCACGAAGACGGCAATGAGTGAGAAAATCGTCACGAGAGTCTGGCTTCCGTTGGTACCTAGTTCCTGCTCAAGGTGAGAATTGAGGTGAATGCCGGTCAGGGGCTGAAGGAAATAAAAGTACCCATTGCCCGCCTTGAGGTACTCCTTGAATGAAACCCCAAAATTTCGCTGTACCTGCCCGGCGGCGTATTTTTCGACCAATCCCGGAAACTGGGCCTGCACGGTTTCCGGCTGCACGTTGGGTTTGAGCAGCAGGTACGTACTGGCCGAAAAACTGATGAAGTTCTCGGGCCGGGTCACATCGGGCGGGGCTACGGTCGACTGTAAAAAGTCAAAAGTAAAATGGGTGTTGGGGGGAAGGTCCGCACAGACACCCGTCACTTCCAGTTTGGGACCCTGCACCATCTCAAGTACCTGTCCCACCGGATTGGCCTCCCCAAACAGCCGATGAGCTGTTTGCTGCGTAAGTACCACCGTATTGGGTCGGTTAAGTACCTGGTCGGGATTTCCACGGATCAGCGCCGTTTGAAACACGCGGAAGAAGCTGGAGTCCGCCGCCATCACGTTGCGTTCTTCGAAAGAACGGCCTTGGTACTTGAGTACCACCGGCGCATTGCCATTGAAGGCAAAGAGCCGCACAGTCTCCTCCACGCCCGGTATGTCCCGCTTCAGTACCGCCGCGTACGAATCCGGGATAATGGCGTACTTCGCCACGCGGTCGGGGTACTTGCGTTCCAGAGCCACGCGGTAGATGCGCTCGCCGTTGGGCCAGTGGCGGTCGTAACTGCGCTCATCGACAACGTACATCACGATCAGGATGCAGCAGGCCATACCGATGGATAGCCCAATGATGTTGATGGCGGTGTTCGTTTTGTTTTTCAGCAAATTCCGCCGGGCGATTTTGAGGTAGTTGGTGAGCATGGCTGTTTTAAGTATATTTGAGAAAAAGACGGATCTGAAATGGAAAATCAAAAACTGAGTTCGCTTCAACTGGACTTACTTAAAGTCTATTCCTTTCAACCCAGCGAGGAAGACTTGATGGCGGTGCGGAATTTATTAGCTACCTATTTCTCTGATAAACTTATCAGCAAAATCGGCCAAGCGGTGGAGGACAAGCAAATTAGCGAAGCCGACCTCGACCGCTGGCTCAATGAATAAGCTGCGTCTCGTACTTGACACCAATATCTTCATGGTGTCCCTGGCTCCTCAGTACAAGTATCATTGGATTTACCGAAGTCTGCTGGCAGGTCGCTTCGAACTGGCTGTGTCCAATGACATCCTGACTGAGTACGCCGAGCAGATTGCGATCCGGTACGGTCTCGACCGCACCGACGCCACGCTCGACTACCTGCTTTTTCTTCCTAATGTCTTTCAAATCAACCCTTCCTTTTTCTGGCAACTCATCGAGCCTGACGCCGACGACAATAAATTCGTGGACTGCTATTTAGCCAGTCAATCTGACCATATAATCAGTAATGACCGACATTTCCGCCCTCTGTCCGCCCATGAATTTCCTCCCGTTTCGATAATGGCCTACGAGGACTTTGAGTGTAGGTACAAGGCTTTACTCACTCCTTAGCGACTCCACCGGATTCATCAACGCCGCCTTCACACTCTGGTACCCTACCGTAATGAGGGCAATGGTAACCGCAGCCAAGCCCGCCAGCGCGAACACCCACCACGAAATATCGACTTTATAGGCAAAATCAGCCAGCCAGTGATTCATGGCGTACCAGGCAATGGGCGAGGCAATGACGATGGCAATCAGTACCAATTTTAGGAAATCTTTGGAAAGTAGCCCTACGATGCTACTCACGCTGGCTCCCAGTACTTTCCGAACCCCAATTTCCTTGGTGCGTTGCTGCGCCGCGAATGCAGCAAGGCCGAAGAGCCCCAGGCAGGAAATAAAGATCGATATGATCGTGAACGTATTGACAATTCGGGAAGTCCGGGCGTCAGATTCATAGTTTCTCTGAAAATCATCGTCCAGGAAACTGTACTCGAAGGGTTCATTCGGATTCGTCGCTTTCCACGTTTTTTCGATCGAAGGGAGGACGCTACTTACATCGGCTGCATTTACATGTACCACGGCGTAATTGAACCACCGATTGTTCAGCATAAAAGCGTAGGGTTCAATCTGCTTGTGCAAATCTTCGTAGTGAAAATCTTTCAGTACGCCCACTACTTCGTACGGAATAGTGCTTCCCTGCCAATCGAAGTTGAGTTTTTGGCCGATGGCTTTTTCCAGCGGAATGGCAAACTTCCGCAGGGTGGCTTCATTCACAATGATCCGGTTATTCGTATCGGCCGGAAATTCCCTCGAAAACATCCTTCCGGCGGCGAGTTCAAAGCCCATAGTCTGCATAAATTCAGGCGACACGCGGTTAGTGTTGACCTGCCGCCGAACGTCATCGACCGACTGGTTGGCCCGGTACAGGCTCCTGGTCGTTTGGTTAGTGATGCCGGGATAGTAGTCGGTGCCTGCCACCTTGGAAATTTGGCTGTTTTGCACTAATTCATTTTTGATGGTCGAATAGTCGTTTCCGTGAAGGGGAATAATGATTTGCTGGTCTTTATTGAAACCCAGGGGCTGATCGCGCAGGAAGTTCATTTGCTGATGAATCACTATCGTGGCCACGACCAACCCAACGGAAATCATGAATTGAAACACCACCAGTGCTTTTCTCAAACCCGTAGCAGATGCCGAATTCACAAACTTACCTTTCAGTACATCCAATGGATTGAACACGGACAAATAGAAAGCAGGGTAGCTGCCGGCCAGTAATCCTGTAAGGAGGGCTAACGCAAAAAAGATTGTTACATTCCACGGAGTCAGCAATTCATTAAATTGTAAATTCTTATCAGTCAATTGATTAAAAACGGGCAAAAATAACACGGTCAGCATCAAGGCTACCAAAAGCGATACCAAAGTCAGCGCCATCGACTCGCCCAGAAACTGCCCGATCAGGCCGCGCTTCCCGGCTCCCAGTACTTTGCGCATCCCTACCTCCGCCGCCCGTTTTATCGAATGGGCCGTGGATAAGTTCATGAAATTGATACAGGCAATGAGCAGGGTGAAAAGCGCAATCGAAGCCAGAATGTACAGGTACTTCGTGCTGCTGGTAGCGGTCACGATGGTGTCGGCCTTGTGGTACAAGTGAAGGTCTTTCACGGGCGTCAGGAAAATCCGCTTGTCAAAACCCTCTTCCTGCAAACTTTTCCGTACGTACTTGTCCATGAATGCCGCCAGTTTTCGATTGATTTTTTGGGCATCGGACTTAGGCTGTAACCTGACGTAGGTGTAGTACATGTTGTTGCCCGTGTAGGTAACCGGCTGCTCCCGAATAAACTCAGCCACCCAGCCTGCCGAAATTGGAAGAAAAAAACGGGCGTCGATGTGCGACCGACTGCTTTCGTCCCGATAGACACCCGTGACTTTAAAGCTTTTGCCAAATCCAGCTGTGCCACCTACTTTGATGGTTTTGTTCAGGGCCGGCTCGGTACCAAACAACTTATGGGCGACTCCCTCCGAAAGTACCACCGAATGCGGGTCATCAAGGGCAGTTCGCTGATCGCCTTCCAGGAAGGTATAAGAAAACACGTCGAAAAAAGTAGAGTCAACCTGATAACCCTTGGTTTCGTAGAAGGAAATGTCGGGCTTGCCAGGCTTCTCTGACGTTAGCAGAGTTTTATCCTCGATCACATTTACCCACAGGCGGGTAGCTTGGGCGATTTCGGGATAGTCTGCCTTGATCGCCTGGGCGTAGGGTGCCGATAGTTTTGGGAATTCTTCTCGCCCTCCGACAGCAGAAATCGCTTCGCTATTGACCAGGTACAAGTCCTCGGCGTATTGATGATGCCGATCAAAAGAAATTTCGCTGTGGATGTACATGGCGAGTAGCATACAACAGGCCAATCCCACCGAAAGCCCAATGATATTGAGGCCCGAGAACAGCTTATTACGCAGCAGATTCCGCCATGCGATCTTAAAATAATTTTTGATCATAGTTTTTTATGAATGTAGCGTCATTCGCTCCGCAGCGACTTCACCGGGTTCGCTAACGCAGCTTTTACACTTTGAAAACTAATGGTAAACAGCGCCACAACTACTGAAAGTAGTCCAGCCAGCGCAAACACCCACCAGGAAATGTCCACCTTGTAGGCAAAATCCTGCAACCATTGCTCCATTCCGTACCAGGCGATAGGGCTGGCGATGAGCAGGGCAATCAGCACTGGTTTCAGGAAATCTTTTGATAACAAAGCGACGATAGCACCCACGGAAGAGCCAAGTACCTTTCGGACACCTATTTCCTTGGTACGTTGTTCGGCGGTGAAGGTAGCCAGGCCAAAAAGCCCGAGGCAGGCAACGAAGATCGTCAGTCCGGCAAAGAGGCCCAGAATTTGCCCCGTTTTCTGCTCGGCGCGGTAGGTAGCGTTGAAGTTTTCTTCCAAGAAAGAGTACTTGAAGGGCGCGTCCGTTGCCAGCGCTGACCACTGTTTCTCCACTGACTGCAGCAAGGACGGAACGTCGCGGGTCTTTACCTTCACCAGGATCGAGCCGCTGTTACCGCCCAGCGTCATCATCAGCGGCGTGATCCGCTCGTGCAGCGATTTGAAATTGAAATCTTTGACAATCCCGATCACCCGGTAGGTAGTTTTAGTCCCCTCGTTATTGGGCCGGGTCACGGTATGACCGATGGCATCTTGGCCCCAGCCCATTTCCTTCGCCGCCGTTTCATTCAGAATAATACCCGACGAATCGGTACCAAAATCCGGCGAGAAATTGCGCCCGGCGACCATAGTCATGCCCAGCGTCGGAATGTAGTTTTCGTCCATATCGTACCGGATGCCCTTGGTAAACTCATTAACTTTATCGTCGCCGTACACCAAGAAATTATTGTTGTACGAAGGTCCAGCCGGAACATAGCCAGAAATAGTAGCATCGGCGACTCGCGAATCCTGGACGAGCTGTTTTCTGAGCAATTGTTCGTTCGGTCCCAGACGGGACGTTTCCCGCAACACAAGTACCTGGTCTTTGTCATAACCCAGTTTGGCATTCTGGATAAATCGCAGTTGCTGATAAACTACCGTCGTGCCGACGATGAGAATAATCGAAATACAAAATTGCACGACGACCAGAGTACCCCGCAACCCGAGGCTGCGACGCCCGCTGACTGACCCCGGATTTGACCCGCCTTTCAGAACGCTGATGGGTTTGAATGAAGAAAGGAAAAAAGCCGGATAACTACCCGCCAGCAGGCCAACTACTACGCCCAGAAGCAAGAGGCCCGGCACAAGCCAGGGCATGGATGTAAGGCTGAGCTGTAGATTTTTATCGGCCAGATTATTGAATAGAGGCACGGCCACCCATACCAATAGGACCGATAGTAATAGCGCCACGGCAGTCAGCAGGATGGATTCGAACAGAAATTGTCCGACCAGGATACACTTTTTCGAGCCCATTACTTTGCGAATACCCACTTCCCGCGCCCGTTTCGATGCTCCAGCGGTACTGAGATTCATGAAATTAATGCAGGCGATCAGCAGCATGAATAGGGCAATGGCACCAAAAATATAGACGTAGCGCGCATCGCCCGAAGGCCCCAGGTCATAGGCAAAATCGGAGTGCAGGTGGATGTCTGTGAGCGGTTGGAGTTGCAGGCCGAGGTCGTTGCCCTGTTCGCGAAACTGCGCGTAGTTCATACCAAAAGCCTGCTTGATTTCCGGTCCCATGTACTTTTCCACGACCTGCGGTAGTTTGGCTTGCAGCTTGTGGTAGTCGTACCCCTCGGGCAGGACGAGGTAGGTAAAGAATTCCGACTGCATCCAGGAATTGACTTTGGCTTCGGCCAGACCTGCCATCGAAATCAGGAAATCATAGTGAAAATGGGAATTGGTGGGCCAGTCGGCCATGACTCCGGTAATTTCCATCACCTCGCCGTAGTTTTTGGTAGCGAGGGTTTGGCCAATCGGGTCTTGGTCACCAAAGTACTTTTGGGCCATTGTCTGGCTAATCACCAGCGTGTTCGGCTTGACAAGGGCAGTTTGAGCGTTTCCTCTCAGTAGCGGAAAACTAAAAACCTGCAGGAAATTGGAATCGACGAAAGCTACGCCGTTCTCTTCAAATATCTGATCCCCCTTCTCTAAAATGAATCTTTGCGCCTGCCGTAGTCTCGTGGCTTCCAGTACTTCGGGGTATTCTCGCACCAGGGTTTTGGCGGTGGGCGGCATGACGTTGGCTTCGTTGATCTTGTTGCCGCTCATGTTAGCCCGGAAAGTCACCCGCACGATTTGGTCGGCTTTTTCGTGGAAGCGATCGTAGCTTAGTTCGTCCAGCACAAACAGGCCGATGAGCAGGCATGTCGCCAGACCAATGGCCAGGCCGATGATGTTGATGGCCGAAAACAACTTGTTTCTGGCTAGGGTTCGGAGGGCAATTTTGAGGTAGTTATTTAGCATGGCCGTGAGGAGAAAAGGAAAATCTATATTTTTTGATCTTCAATCCGAAAAACTTGTGCCCGGCAACTAACTTACTGTGAATCAGAAAGTCCATAAACCAAAACTGTCCGATTCCGAACACTTTTGGTTCGGAATCGGACAGTAGTCAATAATTGATGAATCAGACTGATTATTCGAAAGGGTTTACGATCGTAAGACCCTCAATGGATTTGAAGTCCGACACGTTACGTGTGAAGAGCGCTAGTTGATATGCCAAGGCTGTTGCAGCTATGATGGCATCGGGCAACTTTATTTTATACTGGCGACGAATGGCAATGGTTCGTTCGACGACGGGTTCGTTCAAAGGAAGAACGATGGCAGCTTGTACGAACTGAACGATTTTTAAAGCTTCCTCCGCATTGGGCGCATTCCAGCCAAGTAGCTCAATTTTGCCAATAACCGAAAGCATAAAGGGCTTTTCCGCAATATCCGCAATTGGTTTAGACGTGGTGGCGCTCAAAGTACCATTCAACAGGTAAATGGCTGTATTGCTATCTAAAATGGCTCCTTCCACTCGCTTCTTGTTTCAGTGAGGTATTCATCGAACGCTGCTACATCCAGATTGGGAGCGGTGCCGATGAACTCGGATAGCGCCGCTTTCGGCTTGGGTCCCGTGGATGTGATTCGGTATTTATAGCGCAAAAAGGCCACGAAATCGGCGACTTCCGCCTGAAGCGGAGGAGGCAAGATATCGATCGACTCATGTAGCTGATGATTATCCATAACCAGAAAAATATTTGGCAAAAACATATTTCTGTAAATATAAAGGTTTTGAACCATTTATATTAGCGAACTGCATGAAGGCTAATCCGAGCTCACCAGCAACGCGCCGTTCATGGTATTACACCTTCAGCCTTTTCTTCAAATAACTCAGAGCCATGTCATAAGCTTCCTTCGCTCCTTCGGCGTCGTACTTTGGGTTGCTGGGATTGGCAAAGCCGTGCACACCGGGGAATATTTTGTAAGTCAGCGTTTTGCCCGCTTTCTCCATGTTCGCATCGAACTGCTCGATGACTTCCTTGGAGATGCGTTCTTCGGTGGCGAAAAGGCCCAGGACGTCGCCGTTGAGGGTTTTGAGCCGTTCCACATCTTGTACGGGCATACCGTAGTACATCACCGTTCCCACGGTATTCTTGCCGCCAAGTAAGCCCGATTGCAACGACCAGCCGCCACCGAAGCACCAGCCCACGTTGGCAATTTTCGCTTTGGGGCCGGCGAAAGCCAGACCTCCCTGCACGATGTCGGTAAGCCGTTTGTTGTCGGTGGCCATCATAAATTTACCCGCTTCCTGTGGATTGTCGGTTACCTTACCGTCGTACAGGTCCAAAGCAAGGACATTGACATCTTCCCCCAGGTCTTTGTAAAAAGTGTCGGACTGGCGGCGGATGTAGTCGTTCAGCCCCCACCATTCCTGATATACAAGCAGCCACTTGTCACTTTTCTTTTTGGCTTTGACAAAATAACCCTTGGCGTCCTTACCATCGGGCGTGGCGAAGGTGATTTCTTCACCCATGCCATCGTAGTCGAGCGGCAGCGGCGACAGGTGCAGCGCCTGGAAAGCCGGATCGAGCGCAAATTGCTTCATGCCGTCGAGGGGCAAGGGCTTGTGGCAGATCGGAATCGCTGGCGTGGATTCGGTCGTTTCGAGATTCGAGGCCGGGAAATTGAACAAACCGGCCAGAATGAGCGGGAAGAGAATGAGAAATCGCATCATGGATATGAATAATTAAGATGAAAAAAGCCTCCGATCGGAGAGATAAATACTTTCTCCCAATCGAAGGCTTAATAACTGCAAACACCGTCAAGTGTTTACCAAGTACCTATTTGTCCCAAAATAAGGGATCAGACAATGGACCGATGGCAGGTACATTTACGCCGTTTTCCGCATTTTCGCGACTTGGATAAGCCACCCGGCGAATATAGGTCTGCAACGCAGCATTTACCGGGAGCTTAAAATCCTTGTATTTGTAGTCGAAGCGGCGGGCGTCATTCCAGGCCTCAGGGTTGAGGTAGGTGACGACGTACTTTTCCTTAAAGATCAAAGCCAAAGTAAGGTTGGCGGCGCCTACCGACACGCTTGGATCACTGATGTACTTATCGCGGGCAGCGGCGGCCACGCCGAGTTTGTCCATATTGGCGCGGATGCCAGCCAGATAGGCATTGTAGGCCCGCTCGCGGTTACCCGCGCGCAGGGCCGCTTCGGCTTCGATCATTTTCACTTCGGCGTAAGTCACGATCAGCAACGGCGAATTGTCCCCGGTGAGTGGAGAGTTGAGCGAGATATAGCTTTCGTCTTTTACCGTGTTGGCCGCACCCACGTTACCCTGTCCGTTGACGGTTCCTTTGTACACACCGTCTACGGTTTTATCGGTGATCTTTTCAATGCGGGGATCAAAAACACCGTAGGTAGTACCATTGAGATGGTTCACGAGTTGGGTCGAGAGCCAGCCGTCAAGTACCAGCAACGCGTTGTTACGGGCCACCTGCGCCCAGGGATTACGGAGCAGGAAGGTACTCATCTGCGCATCGTCGGCATTGGAAGTGTACGACTTACTCACCGCTTCCAGTACCGCATTAGGGTCATAGCTTGCTTTCTTGGAAACCTTATTGAGCATCCGGGCTTTCAGGGCGTAAGCCGTTTTCAGCCATGCCTCGCGGCTGCCCCCGTGAATCAGATCGTCCGGGGCGCTAAGCTTAACTTTGGAGTCGGTCTTGGACAATTCCGTGATACCTTCGTTGAGTAAGTTCAGGGCGTTAGTATACATTTCCTCTTCCGAGTCGTATTTCGGGGTGAGCGGTTCTCCCGTGAAAGCTTCCATGAAAGGACCGGCTCCGAAGGTGTCGGCGACCAGGTTCAGGTGGTAAGCAAGCATGACATCGGCTACCCCTACGTACTCGGTCGCTTCCTGTTCCGTGGCAAACCGCTTCATGTCGGTCAGGTCGGCCATGGCATAGTAAAGAAAATCCCAGGTACTGGAATAATCCGTTTCCTGGTAAGTATCCGTAGAACCTCCCGCGCCGGGATTGGCCAGGTATTGCACGAAGTAAGAAGTGATATTGCCCACCCGTTGCGAGTTCAAACCCGTTTTTTGGGTCGTCGTGGCAAGCAGCGACTTCAACGGCGGATTGGAAATCAGGTTGGGATTTTCGTTCAGATCGAAATAGTCCTTACAGCCGCTCAACCCGAAAGTGGTGAGGAGGGCTATGGTGAATATGATGCGTTTCATTGTTTCAATTAGTGAATTGTTGAATGTCGGAATTAGTGAATATTGCTTTCGCCGGATGTCAAATTTTATTCTGACATTCCACAATTCACTAATTCAATATTGATTTAGAATCCTACGTTCAAAGTGAACAGATAACTCCTTACGGCGGGATAGACGAAGCCGGTGAAACCGGTTACGTTGCTGCCGCTGTTGAACGAGCTGGTTTCGGGATCGTAGCCTGAGTAGTTAGTAAAGAGCAGCAGGTTATTGCCCGTTACGCTGAGCTGGACATTACGGATCGGTCCTTTTTTCAGGATCGAAGCGGGCAGGTTGTAGGCCAGCCGCACCGACCGAAGTCGCAGCCAGGACGCATCCTCAATGAAATTTTCGGAAACGCCCCGGTACACGTTCCGGTAGTAGCCGTTGCCGTAGGGAACGCCGTCGGGACCCGTGCCCTGGCCCAGAAATACGGGCTTGGTGTTGGGCGTTCCGTCGGCAAGTACGCCGTCGAAAACGATGGTTTCGTTGCGGTTTTCGGTGTATTTGGCAATACCGAAAGCCGAGAAGAAATTGTCCAGCTGGTTATAACGATCCTGCCCCACCTGCGCGTCGAATAGTACCGACAGCGACAGGTCACGGTATTTGAAATTGTTATTCAGGCCACCTACCCAGCGAGGCAGGGCGTTACCAAGGAGTTTTTGGGTCGAATTGCGCACCGGAAAGCCATCGGCTCCGATCACTTTGGGACGGCTGGCATCGACGCGCATGGGGTCTTCTTCCTCACCGCTGGCGTAGTACCGCTGGTAGCTGGTACCATAAAGGTTGCCATAAGCCTCACCCGGAATCAGCTTCTGGCTTACAGTGGCCCCGGAATAGCCAAACTGCGAGGCGTAGCTAATCTCAGTCAAGCCTTCCCGAATGCTGATGACGCGGTTGCGGTTGGCTGACAAATTAAGATTGGCATCCCACGAAAAGTTGTTTTTCCTGATGGGCGAGCCCCGTAAAATAAACTCTACCCCCTGATTGCGCATGGTCCCGGAATTGACCGCCGCCGTTTCGTAGCCTGTTGCCGAGGAAACGTTTACGCTGATAATCTGATCTTTGCTAAGGGAGTGGTAGTAGGTGAAATCAAGTCCTAACCGGCTGCCAAAAAAGCCCAATTCCAAACCGGCCTCGTAGGTCTCGGTGAACTCAGGCCGCAGCGTGGGATCACCCAGCAGCGAGCCGCGTGAGAAGCCGGTGACGCCCGTTGGCAGGCTTGAGTAAGAAGCGTAGCCCGTCGTGGTAGAGTAGGGGAGCGCATCCTTACCGATCTTGGCGTAAGAAGCTCTTAGTTTGCCCAGGCTCACGTAATTCGGGAGGTCAAACTGCTGTGAAAAGACGTAGCCGACGCTGGCTGAAGGGTAAAAGAACGAATTGTTGGGGGCCAATAGGGAAGAGGTGATATCGTTTCGGCCCGTCAATGTCAGAAAAAGGAAATCCTGGTAGTCAAGCGTCAGTTCGCCAAAAATTCCCATCAGGCGGTAGTCCTGCGCGCTTTGGGTAGGGGTGATCGTCTTGGCATTTCGCAGGTCGAAGTAGTCGTATACCGTAAGTTCATTGCCTTCTGCGCCGAAGCTGCGGATTTTGCGGTCGTACAGGTCGTGACCCACGCGCAAAGTACCTTTCAGATCCGTTCCCAGATTGGCCGTACCGCTTGCGGTGAAAGTAGAAGTAATGGACCTGAAAGCCGTGTGGTACTGGTACACAAAGCCCAGACCGTTATCTTCGTAAGTATCTTCGTCGGCAAAACCACGGGGACCGGGAGCCGTGCGCAGCCGATCATCGGAGTACGTATCCAGTCCGGCCCGGTAGTTTAAGGTGAGCCACGTCAGCGGAGCGTAATTGAAATTGATACCGCCGATCAGACGATTGACATTGTCGGTAAGCTTATTGGTGTAGGCTCCGTAAATCGGGTTGTTGTTACCGTACGTTTTCATCGTGCCGTCAGGCTTGATAAAATCGCGGACATCGTAACGCGGCGACCAGTAGTTGAGGCTCTCGTTGAAACGGTCGGCATTGTAGCGGTCACCGCCTGAGTTGATAAAATTCAGATTGGTACTGGTGGTGAACTTTTCGCTGAACTTCACCTGGGCGTTCAGCCGCGCCGAGATTTTGTTGAAGTTCGTGAAGGGAATTACGCCCTCATGGTGCAAGTGCGACAACGAAGACAAAAAGGTGACTTTATCCGTACCGCCCGAAAAAGAGAGGTTGTTCTGAAATTGCTGGCCCTGCTGGTAAGCATCCCGAAAATGATCGTAGAGTTTGTCAGGATGGGTAGGGTCGATTTTCTTGGCATCCGCCACGGTCGGTCCCCAAGATGGCCAAAAGCTATTTGGATCGTATTCTCCACTATAACCAATCGTGTACTTATCCTGCGTTTCCGGGAATTTATTGACGTTCTCGACCCCATAAGTACTACTGAAGTTGGCCCGTAAAGCCCCCGATTTACCTGATTTCGTAGTGATCACAACTACCCCATTCGCACCCCGGAGTCCGTACAGAGCCGTAGCGGCCCCACCTTTCAAAATATTGATGCTCTCCACATCGTCAGGGTTGATATCCGCCGCGCGGTTGGACATGCCCCGTAATTCGGCTCCGGAACCCTGGGTAGAGGTACTGTTATCCAAAAGAATGCCATCGATCACAAACAGAGGCTGATTGTCACGACCGACGTCGATGGAGTTGATCCCGCGGATCAGAATGCGGGCGCCCTGTCCGGGTGCACCGCCCGTACTGTTGATAGTAACCCCCGCTACTTTGCCCTGCAGGGCATTAACCAGGTTGGTCTGGCGGTTTTGTACCAGTTCCTCACTATCCACTCCCTGGGCAGAATAACCCAAAGCTTTTTTCGCGCGACCAATGCCTAGTTGCGTTACGACTACCTCATCCAGTAGTTTGGTGTCTTCGGCCAGGTTTACATTGATCGTGCTGCGGTTGTCGACGGCCACTTCCTGGGTAGTATAGCCAATAGAACTGAAAACCAGGGTTGTATTAGGAGATACTGCGATGCTATATGTGCCGGAGGCATCGGTGAGTGTTCCCCGGGAAGTACCCTTCACGGCTACGCTCACGCCTGGTATCGTGGCACCGTCTCCCGAGGTGACAGTGCCGCTCACGGTTCGGTCCTGGGCGATGGCAACAGAAAGCCCCGCAAAGAGCCACGTCGCCAGCCAAATTTGTATAGTTTTTTTCATGGTTTAATAAAATTACAGGTTGGTGGAAAATAGTTGCATTCATTCAAAGATAAGAGGCAAGATTAAAATCTGGGCAGAAAGTATGTAATTTTTTGATGGGCTGCAATAAAGAGGGGGTAGTTTGCTGCGTCTCCTATCTTTACTGAACTAGTTCGTTAAAGTGATGAATCAAGACAAAAGGGTGAATAGAGTTTGTTATTGCCCACAGGCCTTCCGTCGGTAATCACGCGCAGGTTTCAAAAAGTACTCTACTCTTAACGAACCTAACGATACAGTAACCTATGGGAACACCAAGCATCATCCTATTGATTAGTATCTGCTCATTTGCCACCCCAGATTTTGGCGCAGATACGGCTACGCTGACCACCAAGAAGTCGCATGCTGTGCTCGTGACCGAAATGAGTGATCTGATCAGGAAATACGCGTATTTTCACGCCGGGTCTGCCGTATTCCGTTATGACTCCCGAGTCGATACGATTGGAGGAATAAGGCTGTTCGTAGGAGAGCAAGTTTCGACGCTCGGTAGTCATGGTAAAACCCGTTGGTACTACATCGATTTTACCCAACCTATTCAGTCTAAAAACCTGAGTATAGTGATGGGGCGCAACGATAATTTCATGATAGTTCCCGCCAAAGCGATCACCCACAAAGTAAGAATGGGGAATGATGTGAACCGGAAGCTCTTCGTGCGTTTCTTTACCAGGAAGGCGAACCGGCCTACTGATTTCAGTGAATTGTATCGTAAACTTGACATCATCATCAGTCGTTTGACGGTGCCATGAGCAACAATTTATACACTATACACTCATTTATAAAAGCCAATTTTCCATGATTTCCTTTATCCTTTCCGTACTTGTTTTGATTTTGGGCTACTATATCTATGGTAGCTATCTGGAGCGTGTATTTGGTGCCGACAAAGCGGCCGCCACCCCGGCCAATCGCCTGGCGGATGGGGTTGATTTTGTGGTGTTACCTAATTGGAAAGTCTTTTTGATTCAGTTTCTGAACATTGCCGGTCTCGGACCTATTTTTGGCGCTATTGCGGGGGCCATGTACGGTCCGGCGGCTTTTTTGTGGATTGTGCTCGGGAGTATTTTTGCCGGAGCGGTTCACGACTACTTCTCGGGAATGATGTCCTTACGGCATGATGGCAAAAGCATCAGTGAGGTAGTTGGGATTTATATGGGCGATAGCGCGAAGCAAATCATGCGGGTGTTTACGGTATTGCTGCTTATTTTCGTGGGAACGGTGTTCCTGGTCGGCCCTGCCAAAATCATCGATGGTATGACCGATGGCTTCCTCACTATGTGGGGTTGGGTAGGCATTATTCTGGTCTACTACCTGCTTTCTACTCTGCTGCCGATCGACAAATTCATCAGTAAGCTTTACCCGATTTTTGGCGTAGCCATGTTACTGATGGCCGTCGGTCTGCTCATCGCTTTGTTCACGGGCGGGTACCATATTCCCGAAATCACCGGAAGTACCCTCAGGAACATGACTTCCAACCCTGATAAAACGCCGCTGTTTCCCATGTTGTTTGTTACCATTGCCTGCGGGGCCATTTCGGGTTTTCACTCCACCCAATCGCCGCTGATGGCGCGCTGCATGGGTAACGAGACTTCGGGCAAAATGATCTTTTCGGGTACCATGATTACCGAGGGGGTAGTTGCGCTGGTGTGGGCGGCAGTATCCATGACTTTTTTTGGTTCAGTCGGTGAACTGAACGATGCCATGATCGCCAACAACAATAACGCCGCCTGGGCAGCCAACGAAATCTCGCTCAATATGCTCGGCCCGGTCGGGGGGATTCTGGCGCTGCTGGGTATCGTGGCCGCACCGATTACTTCGGGTGATACCGCCTTCCGCTCGGCCCGGCTGATCATTGCCGATACTTTTAATGTAAATCAGAAAACGCTGGTCAAAAGACTGTGGATCAGTATTCCGCTGTTCGTGGTGGCCTTTGCGCTTACTCAGATGGACTTCGGTATCATCTGGCGGTACTTTGCGTGGAGCAACCAAACCCTTGCCACGATCGTCTTGTGGACCATCACGATTTATCTATCCAATCTCAATAAAAACTACTGGATATCTCTCATTCCGTCGATATTCATGACGATGGTGTGTAGCTCCTATATCTTCATTGCCCCCGAGGGCTTTCAGCTGGCCCACGGCCTTTCCTACGGCCTCGCTGCCGCCATCACGATTGCCGCGACCGCCTCTTTTATTGCGCTAAGATACCGCAAGCAGCAGGCTACGTTGGCAAGCTAAATACAACGGTCCTTTTCTTTCGAAAACAACGGGCCGGTATTGCCAAAGTACCCTAGTTTTAAATTCGCTTTACTGAAGAAGTAGTCTTCGGATGCCGGGTGGTTCCGTACGCTCAGACTGACAGTGCTTTGGGTTTGTCCGTGGTAATTTACCATTCAAAGTAACTCTTGAAAGCTGAAATCTTTGGCCGTTGCTCTGCTTACTAGCCTAATGATTGTACTTTTAGGGCAGAACGACCAGGATAAACGAACATGACTGAACTTGAAAAAATGAAAAATCCCCGCTCTTGGCGGGACTGGGGTCCGTATCTCAGCGAGCGGCAGTGGGGCACTGTCCGTGAAGATTACAGCGCCGGTGGCGATGCCTGGGACTACATTACCCACGACATGGCCCGGAGCAAAGCCTACCGCTGGGGCGAGGAAGGACTGGGCGGCATCAGCGATGAGGAACAGCGCCTTTGCTTGGCTCTTGCGCTTTGGAACGAGCGCGACCCGATTCTGAAAGAGCGACTGTTCGGACTGACCAACAGTGAGGGCAACCACGGCGAGGACGTGAAAGAGATGTACTACTACCTCGACAACGTTCCGTCGCACAGCTACATGAAAATGCTCTACAAGTACCCCCAGCAGGCTTTTCCCTACGAACGTTTGGTTCGTGAGAATGCCGCTCGTTCCAGGCAGGAGCCGGAGTTCGAACTGATGGGCACCGGAGTTTTCGATCAAGATGCTTATTTCGATGTCTTCATTGAATATGCCAAGAACGAAGAGCACGATATTCTGGCCCAGTACACGGCCTACAACCGCGGGGATACCGATGCTCCGATTCACCTGCTACCCACGCTATGGTTTCGCCGGACACCCGAGTGGCAGGATGGGGAGCAGCGGCCCAACCTGTCGATCGTGGCAAAAAACGTGCTGCTTATGAGCGTCCGGGAATTGGGCGACTACTATTGCTACGCCGACGGCGAAACCGAGCCGCTTTTCACTGAAAACGAAACCAACAACGTACGACTCTATGGCGCGCCCAACAAAACGACCTTTACCAAGGATGGCATCGACTGCTACGTAGTACAGGGTCAACAGGATGCCGTCAACCCCAATCCTGGGGGAACGAAGGTTGCCCTGCACTATTCCTTTTTGGTACCGGCGGGTGGGAGCGTGACCGTGCGGCTGCGGCTCGCCGATAAAAAGCTGGCTACGCCTTTCGAACAGTTTGATGAAGTGATGAACGCCCAGCGGCAGGCGGCCGATGAATTTTACGAGACTAAATTGGGCCCCCGATCGGACGACGAAGCCACTATGCAGCGCCAAGCCATGGCCGGGTTGCTGTGGACGAAACAGTTTTACTACTACAACGTAAACCGCTGGCTGCTGGGCGATGAAGGCGAGCCCGCACCTCCCGAGCAAAGGCAGTGGCAGCGGAATTCGCACTGGGATCAGCTGCGGGCCGCCGACATTATCTCGATGCCCGACAAATGGGAATACCCGTGGTTTGCAGCCTGGGATCTGGCTTTTCACTGTATCGCTCTGGCGGCAGTGGACACCCACTTCGCCAAAAGCCAACTACTCCTGCTACTAAAAGAGCGTTACCTACACCCCAATGGGCAGCTGCCCGCTTACGAGTGGAGCTTCGGCGATGTGAATCCGCCCGTGCACGCGATGGCTGCCCTGGACATTTACCAGGCTGATTTGGCTGCAACCGGCGAGGCCGATCTGGACTTTCTGGAAGAAGTTTTCCTTAAGCTTATGTTCAATTTTACCTGGTGGGTCAACCAGAAAGACGAGGAGGGCAACAACATCTTCGAGGGCGGTTTTCTGGGGCTGGACAACATCGGCATCTTCGACCGGAGCGCTCCGATTCCCGGAGGCGGCACTCTCGAGCAATCCGATGGCACCAGCTGGATGGCCATGTACTCGCTCAACATGATGCGTATGGCAACGGAATTGGCCGGGAGCCGTCCCGTTTATGAAGAGATGGCGATTAAGTTCGGCGAGCATTTCTTTTATATTGCCGGGGCGATGGCCAATATGGCTGGGGTGAAAGCCCCCGGGCTCTGGGACGAAAAGGACGGCTTCTACTATGATATGCTACACCATGACGACGGCAACTGGACACGGCTCCGGCTCCGTTCCCTGGTGGGGCTGCTGCCGCTGATTGCCGTGGAGGTGATTCATGACAAAAGATTCTCGGAACTGTTTGGTGGAACACATGGCAGAATTGATGGACCAGCGCCCCGACCTTGAAGCGCTCGTCAGCCGCTGGGAGGGCGTCGATGGCGAAGAGAATATGCACTTACTCAGCCTGCTGCGCGGCCATCGAATGAAATGCCTGCTGCGTCGAATGCTGGACGAAAACGAGTTCCTGTCACCCTATGGCATCCGTTCACTTTCCAAAGTGTATGCAGATGATCCCTTTGAGTTTCAACTGAATGGACAACACTTTTCGGTAGCCTACACCCCAGCCGAAAGTACTACAAGCATGTTTGGGGGGAATAGTAACTGGCGCGGCCCGGTCTGGGTGCCGGTCAACTACCTGCTGATCCAGTCGATGCACCGCTTCCACGACTATTATGGCGACGATTTCAAGATCGAGATGCCAGTCGGAACGGGGCGATTCATCACCATTGAGCAAGCCGCCAATGAGGTGGCTTTGCGGCTGAAGTCGCTGTTCTTGCGCGATGAAAACGGACGTCGTCCCATATACGGTACAAACGAAAAGCTGCAGACCGACCCGCACTTCAAGGACTATATCCTGTTTTACGAGTACTTCAACGGCGACAACGGCGAAGGGCTAGGGGCCAGCCACCAGACCGGCTGGTCCGCTCTGGTCGCACTGCTGTGAGTGGCTTTGAAAGTTTGGATACTGGACTTTAGACGCGCCAAACATCGAGAATCGAAAGTAGAAAGTCAAAAATTTAAAGTCCAGTATCCAGCATCTTACAAGTACCCCTGCGCCTGCAAATTAAACAACTCCGCGTACTTGCCTCCCACCCGCAATAGCTCTTCGTGCGAGCCGAATTCAAGCAACTGACCATTTTCCAAAAACAAAATCCGATCGGCCATGCGGACAGTGGAGAAGCGGTGCGAAATCAGGACGGCCATTTTTCCTTCGATCAGGCGGCTGAATCGCTGGAAAACCTCATGTTCGGCGCGGGCGTCGAGAGCAGAAGTGGGTTCGTCAAGTACCACCAGCTGAGCATCACGCATATAAGCGCGGGCCAGCGCTACTTTTTGCCATTGCCCACCGGAAAGTTCCTGACCGTCTTTAAAGCGCTTACCCAGTACCTGCTGGAATTGTGCCGGGAGTTGATCAACTACCTCGCTGGCCAGGCTCTTGCGGGCCGCGTCGGCAATGCGCTCGTCATCGTCCCGACGTTCAATGTCTCCCACGGCGATGTTCTCGGCCACGGTCATTTCATACTTAATGTAGTCCTGGAAAATAATGCCGATGTTGGCCCGTAAATCCGCCAGGCTGTATGCTTCCAGTGGCAGTCCATCGAGCAAGATGCGACCTTCGGTAGGTTCATAGAGTCGCGAGAGTAGCTTGACAAGGGTAGTTTTACCGGCACCATTTTCGCCCACTAGCGCCAGCTTTTCACCGGGATGAAGCGTGAAAGTCAGGTTACGAATGGCCCAACGCTCGCTGTCGGGGTACTTGAAACTAACATTTTCGAAAGTAACGCCTTCCTGAATCGGCTTGGGCACAAGTACGCCATTGGCATTCGCTTTAATAGTAGGTTCGATGGCGAAGAAATCGAACAAATCCTGTAAATACAATGCACTCTCGGCGATGCTGGAAAAGCGGCTCATAATGCCTTGCAACATCCCGTGCATCCGCTGAAACGATCCCGACAGGAACGTCATGGTACCGATGGTGATCAATCCGGCAAGAGTCTGGATCAGAATGAAAACGTAGGCACCATAATAGGCCAAAGTACCCAGGGCCGCCAGCAGGTACCCCCAGGTCGCGCGGCTGAGGACGATCTTTTTGTTTTGCTCATAGTACTCGTCCGATAAAGCCTTGAACCGCTGGGTAAGGTACTTTTCAAGACCAAAGACCTTTACTTCCTTGGCCGTTTCGGCGCTGGCCCCGATGTAGCGGAGGTAGTCGAGTTCGCGGCGCTCGGGCGTCCAGCTGCGGGTGAGCGAGTAGCTGCGCTCATTGAAATGCGTTTCGCCCAGAAAAGATGGTATCACCGCCACGATCAAAATCAGAATCAGCCACGGACTGAAGGCCACCAATCCCGCCCCGAGCAACAGCAGCGAAATGATGTCCTGCACCTGCGAAAGTACCTGCGTCAATAGCACCGTGCGGCTAGTAGTTTGGCGGCGAGCGCGTTCGAGTTTGTCGTAGAAAACCGGGTTCTCAAACTGGTACAAATCCAGTTGCGCCGCGTGATGGACCAGATCGACGGAAGTTTTGTTCGCGACCAAATCACCCAGCAGGCTGTCGCAAAGGCCGATCAACCGACTCAATAAATCCGAAAAGACGGTCAAGCCCAATTCCGCCGCCACCATCGTCCACAAGTACCGCTGCGAGCCACCCTCCGCGATGAGCCGGATGACTTCGTCGATGATTTCCTTACCGATGTACAGCATCACGACCGGAATGCCAGCTTTCAACAGCCGGAACACGATGTTGCCGACCGTCAGCGGCTTGTTTGTATTCCAGACCAGCCGGAAAAAAGGTGGCAGATTCTGCAAGGCCGAAAAGCGCTTGCGGAGCGATTGGGAGGTGGAGTTTTTGACTGGGGGAGGTTGACGCAAATGAGTGTTGATTAGTGCTAATCAATTAATCATTTGCAATAGGGAAAAGTTCGGGAAGAAGAGTTTTGTGGAAGGTCGTTGCGTGTTTCTAAAAGTAACAAAAGTATTTTCAAAAATGGGCTTATTGCCGCTCGGCGAGAATAGCATCCTCGTTCGAAGTACAGGCATAAGGTAAAAGGCATAAACACCGAAAGATCACGAATGATATCTAACCCAATCGAGATTCCCGGCTCAAATGTTCTGTACTCAACTAAATACCCAAACAAAAAACTTATAACTCAACCAAGCCAAAGTACCCACCACCAGCACCAGTACTAATATCACAGGGACGATCACCTTCCAGGCGCCTCCCTTATGCCGATCCTCCACATAATGTTCCTGCATTAGCTTCATGTTGCGGATATTCGCCTTGAAAGCCACATCAAAAATATCACCCAGAATCGGGACGGAGCCAAGCAATGCGTCGATCACGATATTGAGGGCCATTCGGGCCACCACGAATCCGCTGGCGCCGTTTCTGGCCAGGATGGTGATCATATACCCGGAAATAGCCAGGGTAGCAAAATCGCCGGCACCGGGTACGAGTCCGATCAGGGCATCGAAACCAAATTTAATGTTGGTACCCGGAATGGTGAATTTTGAATCCATCCATTTGGCCATGGATTCTACGTGGGTAATGGCTGAATTTTGCTTTGATAGTGCCTGCATCGCTGATAAGGGGAGGTTGATTTGCAATGTACGGTACTAAAATAGTGTGCCCGGCAGGATAATTTCTGATTCAAAAGCAGGAAACACAACGATCACACGTCAGTATTGACCGCAGACGAAGGGTTCCATAAATTGCTTTTTGGCATTCTTCAAAAACGCTGATTCCAGTAAATAACTACGTTGTGGGTCGCCCGGCCCGACGCGACCAAATCCAGGTCACCATCGCCATCCAGATCGGCGGCTTTCATATCTTCGCAAGCCATGTTTACCTTTTCGTCTATCGCGTATTCCTGCCAGTTTTTTCCTGCCTCGTCAGTACCGACGTACAGCCGAACGCCCACCTGTTCGGCAGCGTTTTTTTCGCGCCAGCCCACCGCAATCTGGTCACGGCCCATCCCCAGAAAATCAGCCGTCACCAGTGCGTGACCCTGGTTCATGCGATCGGATAGTACGGAGCGATTGTCCTTAGTATACACGACTAGACTGTTGCCATGCATAGGTTCAATCGTAGTCGTGAAAAGCTGGTTATTTATGAGCTTACCGGTGCGAATTTCGCCGACCCCATTTTTAAGTACCATCCAATTGCCCGATGGGGCCCAGCCGTCGGCCCCATCCAGAAAAACTTGTACGCCCTCCTTTGCCGCCACGGCCATGCCAAGGAAAGCACCTTTAACCTCCATCGGCTCCATGTTATGGGTCATATGCATGTCGGTATCTACCAGCTGGTAGTTCCAGGTACTTTTTTTGTCGTCCGGCACATCGAAGGCAATCATTTTCACACCCGCGCCCTGGCCTTGCTCATTGCCTTCCCCGTGCAGCGGCAGTACGATGAGTTGGTATTGGCCATCGGTATCCTGCACCCAGTGCATTCGGTGAATCGTCACTTCGTGGTGTAGCTCCACGGGTTCCCACGGCTGGTAGCGGTCAGAGGGCGGGATAAGGTAGAACACCGCACCCGATTCTTTGGCACTTTTGGTTTCGCCCGGATTCCACTGCGCACCTACTGCCACTTCCACCTTGCCATCGCCGTCGATGTCGCGGGCGGCGATGCACACGTTGTCGCGCTTGGTTAAGTTAGCGGCGATGACATGGCGCTTCCAGGGAGTGTCAGGGCCGCCGGAACGCCGGCCGCCCGGATTCTCGTACCATACGATTTCTTTCTGATCGGCCAGCAGAATATCCGTTTGGCCATCGCCGTCGACATCACCCGTTGCCAGGCCATAGCCTATGCTGATTTTGGGGTCGATGACTTCGGCCTTGAAGGTAGGGTTTTGGGCAAAGGCCGGGATTGTTATCAGGAAAAGGAGTACGTGTTTCATCTTTTTTGAGCAGGAAAGGACAATGCGTTTATTTTTAGCCGAAAGCCGAAAGCCGAAAGCCATCACACGTCCCGTTCCACTATCTTCCCACTATCTTTCTCTTTCAAAATCAGTTTATTGCGCCCATCATGCGTCATTTCCTGCTTGATGAGGTAGTGGTCGGCATCGTAGTCGGTGTATTTACTGGGTTTGGTCAGGCCCTCCTGACCGCGCCAGACGGGCAGGTCGACAGGTTCCCATTGTTTGGTTTTTGCCGAGCGGTAAGCGGCATCGATCACCGCATTGACCACGTAGCCGTCGTAAAAGGTTTCGGCGGGGTCGGTGCCTTTTTCGGCAGCTTCAAACATATCGGTAAACATGTGATTATAGCCCAGATCATTCACCTCATCGCCCACCGGAAAGAGCCAGCCGGAATTGCTTTCGGCTTTCTCCGCCACATAATCGGCACCTTTGCCGGAGGTGTACATTTCGAAGCCCGTACGCAGAAAGTTGTTGATCCAGATCGTGCCTTCGGTTCCCATCACTTCGTCGCGCAGATCCATACCGCCCCGGAACGTCCAGCTGGTTTCGAACTGACCAATCGCCCCGTTTTCGTATTTGACCAGAGCAATTGCGTGATCTTCCGCCTCAATGGGCTTTACCTGCGTGTCGGCCCAGCACATGACTTCCACGGGTTTGATGTCTTTCCCAATAAAATTGCGAGAAATCTCGATGCAGTGGCAGCCCAAGTCGAGAATACAACCGCCGCCCGCCTGCTCCAGATCCCAGAACCACTCACTATGTGGACCGGGGTGCGCCTCGCGCGACTTGGCCCAGAGAATTCGTCCCAAAGCGCCGCTTTTGACGCTTTCCATCGACTTCAAAAACTTGGGCGTGTAGCAAAGGTCTTCGAGGTATCCCCCGAAAATGCCTGCCTCTTCCACGGCTTGCATCATTTGCAGCGCTTCCTCGGCGGTACGACCCAGTGGCTTGGTACACACGACATTTTTTTTATGTTTGGCGCAAAGCATGACGGCCTCCGCGTGCACGTGGTTGGGAAGCGCTATGCACACCATCGTCACATCGGGATGGGCGATCACTTCCTCCATATTGCTGGAAGCAAAGTCGCAACCGTAGTCTTTGGCAAATTTCCGAGCGCTTTCCTCGCGGCGGGCATAAATAGCCGTCACGCGGTCGCGGCTGCGCTGACCGTGAATAGATTCGGCATAAAAGCGACCGATGAAGCCCGAGCCGAGCATGGCGATTTTCTGCATGAAATGTATTTTTAATGATAAATTGAGATAGTCAACTTATCTGCTAAAAGCCCCGAATAGCTTGCTTTCTACCTCAAAAGCCAGGGTTTTTAATCTTTTGGCTTTAGTGAGTAAATCGACTGACTAACGTCTGGATAGCATTTATTACACAAATCCATCGATTCCCAATCCAAACAAAGCGAAATCGTATTTTACAGGATCACTGGCGTCGAGCGTGCGCAAAGCAGCGGTAAGTTCGAGTGCGGTTTGCCAGTCAGTTTGGGTTCTTTGGATCATCCCCAGGTGGCGCGCTACGCGGTCTACGTGGACATCGCAAGGCATTACCAGCTGGGCGGGAGAAATACGCTGCCAGATTCCAAAATCCACGCCGCGTTCGTCCTGCCGCACCATCCAGCGCAAAAACATATTCAGGCGCTTGCAGGTAGACTTGCGGGCGGGTGTGGCGATATGCTTGCGGGTGCGGGCCGGAAAATATTCGAGGCCACAAAACAGATTGTGGAAGGCGATCAAATTCTGCTCCGTCGTTGGCTGGATCTCCTGATTTTTGACTAAAAAAGCCTCTTCGAGCGAGTCATTTTTTGAATAGAAAGCCTGAAAAAAATGCAGGAAATAAAGCGTATCCGTAGCGTTGAAAGTACGGTGCTTAAAAGCCAGAAAGCGTTTCAGATCACTTTCCTGATGATTCAGGACAAAATCGTAAGGAGCGTGATCCATCAGCGCGGCCAGTTCCAGACTTTTGTTGATGATGGTTTTGCGTTGTCCCCAGGCCAGCACCGCCGCCCAGAAACCCATAATTTCGATGTCCTGTTTCCGGCTGAAACGGTGCGGAATACTCACCGGGTCGTGCGGGATGAAGTCGGGACGATTGTACTCCTCGTATTTCTGCTCGAGAAGTTGGGCCAGAGATTCTGTCAAGATATTATTTTCGGACAACCTTACCGAGCAGATAGGCGAGCCCTTGCGAAATGCCGGAAAAGATCATCACCAGCGTAGAAAAAAGAAACGTAAAAACGGCAATGAAGGGGTACATGAGCGCAAAAACGAAGCTCCAAACTTTGTAGCCAACGGTCTTTTTCTGTTCGGCACGCTCTTCTTCGCGTCGTGACCGGTACTCGGGGGAGTGTTTCATGGATGTAGATTCTGGACGTTGGAGACTGGATATTGGACCTGACACTGGTGGAATGAACTAGCGTCCAATGTCCAATATCCAGCCCTCAATTAGGCGAGATATAGCTGATCTCGGCCCTAAAACGGCGGCTATTGGGGGAAAGTTTCTCAAAGGCCCGCGCCGAGAGCTTAATGACGATGTCCTCATTGGAACTTGTACCGGGAATCCGTCCGACTACTTTCACCCAGATTTCCTCCTGGTTGTATTGATTTTTTACCTGTATCAAAGTACCCAACGGTGCGGTGCGGTGCAAGGCTAAGTACTTGCTGCTACTTTCACCGGTGTCGATTATTTCGGCCAGGCCCGATTCGCTCATGCGTCTTCCGGTGGGCTCCTTCGGCACGGGCGCAGGTTCTTCAACGGGCTTCGTGGGTTTTTCTGCTACTACGGGTGCGGGTTCTTCTTTTTTCTCGGCTGGCTTGGGAGCAGGGAAGGGGGTAATGCTCGGGTTCCGTTCGGTATAAGCTTTTTCCGAAACAATCAAGTCCTGACCCAGAATGACATTGTCGGAAGTCATACCATTCCATTTACGGATATCGGCCATCAGTACCCCATACTTGACGGCGATGCTGTACAGCGTCTGACCCTGTTCCACGGTATGCATTCCCGGCGCGTTACTGACGGTAGTTTCTGCTTTTCTGGCCTCTCTTTTTTCTTCTCTGGCGGCGGCTTTTTCTTCGCGGGCGATGGCCTTGGCCGACTTGCGGGATGTGTAAGGTACCCGAATCACCTGTCCCGCCCGCAGAGCGTCGGCCATCCCTTCATTGGCGGCCCGGATATCGTTGACTGCCACGCCATACCGGCGCATAACTGCGTATAAGGTTTGGCCGGGATCGACTTTGTGCAGGATATAGGTTTTGCCATTGGCTACTTCCTTCCCTACGGAGTCAGGCAGGGATAGGGCCGGGGTGAAGGTAGTTGCGGCTCGTGAAGTAACCGTTGACAAAAGGACAAATAAAAAGAGAACTAAACTCAGCAATGGCTTCATTTCAGTGTGTCAGTGTTAGGCTATTCAGTTCATGGGTGTTTCGCAGAAACACCAGATGATTATTTTTTAATAAAACAGTATCAAGACTTATGCCTGGACGCTTGTCACTCAGGTGGTTGTGATAGATTATTTCTCTGTTTCGAGTCACAACCAACAGATACTGAGTCGTTTTTTTCTGATCGTAAAGATAATAAGAAAAGACCAAATAGGGGTCTGATTCCAGATAATCAATGGCAATGACGTTCTCCACGCCCACCATTCTCTCCAAAAACGCAGAAAGCTCATTGAAGTATATATCCTGCGGTTGGTACCGAATGGGAATAGAGTGTTTGGGTATAGTAAGAGGGGGCAAATCCTTTTCCAGGACTGGGTTTTTCAAAAATCCCAGCAGGCTATCGCACACTTGATACTGAATCGTTTCCGCCTGCTTTTGCGCCACAACGATCTGCTCAGAATCAGGCAGACTTCTCACGAATAGCCAGCCGGGCAGAGCCCAGACTAATTCGCCACTGGCGACCGACATTGTTAGCAGGTCGGTCGGTTCAGGAATGTCGGGAAAGCGGTAGTTGTGCAAAAATACCCGGTTACCGGCAAAACCCGCCAGGGTCGTCCACCAGTCGGTGGCCGAGGGAGATGCCTGCCAAAGTACCTGGTTGGAGGTCAGGTCCAGCAGCGCCCAGGATACTGTTTTCGTTTCGGCGTCGCGCAATTCCACGATCCACTCGTCGCGGACAGGATGAGGGATGATCCGCCAGATAGTTTCAGAAAAAGTGTGCGAAAAGAAGTTCAAAGTTGACGTTGGATTTTGGACGTTGGATTTTGGACAATACATTTGGGTCAGCCTCTTCGTTCCTTATTGCAACCGCACCAACCAGTCTAACGTCCAAAATCCAAAATCTAACGTCCTTATGCAAATCGTTGGCATCATTCCCGCCCGCTACGCTTCCACCCGCTTTCCTGCCAAAGCTTTGGCCGAAATCGGCGGCGTCAGTATGATCCGCCGGGTATACGAACAGGCCAAATTGTCGTCCCGGTTATCACAGGTAGTTATCGCTACCGATGATGACCGTATATTCGACCACGTGCAATCGTTCGGTGGCAAGGTAGTCATGACCTCGGGCAACCACCAGAGTGGTACTGATCGCTGTTTCGAGGCTCTGCAGTACTTGGAAGGCGTGTACGACTATGTTATCAACATTCAGGGCGACGAACCGTTCATTCAACCTACCCAGATCAACCGTCTGGCTTCCGTGCTGAACGGGCAAACCCAACTTGCCACGCTGGTAAAAGTGATCGAAGACGCCGAGACGCTGTTTAATCCAAACACGCCCAAAGTACTGCTCAGTGCGAGCCGGAATGTGCTTTATTTTAGTCGCCAGACGGTTCCATACCTCCGCGAAGTGGAAAAATCGGACTGGCTAACCCGCCATACTTTTTACAAACATATTGGAATTTACGCGTACCGTACCGACGTTTTGGCCCAAATCACGCAGCTGCCCGTATCGACGCTGGAAAAAGCCGAGGCGCTGGAACAACTTCGCTGGCTGGAAAACGACTACACGATCCAGGCCGTTATCACGCCCGATGATTCGCATGGCATCGACACGCCGGCGGATTTGGAGCGCGTGGCACGAAAGTTTTTGTAAAACGTGCGGATTTGTCGTTTCGTTGATTTGTTGGCTTCTAGCGGGTTAGCTCATCCGCCTGCTTTTTGTCTTGAACCCATAAGTACGCGATAGGCATTTTCTGCGTTTAAACTAAATTATTATAGCCGATTGTGTTGATTGTTTCGTGTCAATTACCGACCGCTGTCAGTCAATAACACCCATAAAACCTCTAACTTATGCAATACAATATCCTGTGGGCCGATGATGAGATCGACCTTTTGAAACCACACATTATGTTCCTGACCAACAAGGGCTGCACCGTGACACCCGTCAACAGCGGAGCCGATGCCCTTGACAAAGTTGAGAGCGAGCGATACGACATCGTCTTTCTGGATGAAATGATGCCCGGTATGACGGGGCTGGAAACACTGGCCCAAATAAAGCAAATGCGCCCTTCCCTGCCTGTGGTGATGATAACCAAAAGCGAGGAGGAGCACATCATGGAGGACGCCATCGGCTCCAAAATCGCCGACTACCTCATTAAGCCCCTTAACCCAAACCAAATTCTGCTTTCGGTCAAGAAAATCCTGGATAATAAACGGCTTGTCACCGAAAAAACGACGCTTAGCTACCAACAGGAGTTCCGCAATCTGGCCATGCAGTACCAGGACCGTGTCGGGCACGAGGAGTGGGCGGATATTTATAAAAAACTCATTTATTGGGAGTTGGAGCTGGAAAGTTCGCAGGATCAGGGTATGGCGGAGGTATTTGCCATGCAAAAGAGCGACGCCAACAATAATTTTGCTAAGTTTATCGAGGAGGAGTACGACGGCTGGCTGAATGATCCCCGCGCCGATCGTCCTATTTTGTCACACCAGCTAATGAAGCAGAAGGTATTCCCGCATCTGAAAGGCAGCGGCGAACCCCTGTTTTTCCTGCTGATCGACAATTTTCGCTACGACCAGTGGAAGATGATTCAGTCAGTGATGCAGGATTACTTCACAATTGAAGAAGAGTCTTCTTATTATTCCATACTACCAACAACGACCGGTTATGCCCGCAATGCCATTTTTGCCGGGCTCATGCCCAGCGAAATCGAGCGAAAGTACCCGCAGTGGTGGGTAAGCGATGAGAACACGCCCGATGGTGAGGAAGGGCTGAACAAATACGAAAGCGAACTTCTGCAAAAGCAACTCGACTGGAACCGCCTGGACGTGAAGATGTCCTACCACAAAATCCTGAATACGAACCAGGGCAAATCGTTGGTTGACAACTTTAACAATATGATGGGCAATGCGCTCAATGTGGTAGTTTACAACTTCGTCGATATGCTGTCCCACGCCCGCACCGACGTGCAGATGATCAAAGAACTGGCACCGGATGAGGCCGCTTACCGCTCCATTACCAAGTCGTGGTTCCAGCATTCACCGCTGCTGGATTTCATTAAAAAAGTAGCCGAGAAAAAAGGACGACTGATTCTGACTACCGACCATGGGATGATTCGGGTGCAGAAACCGGCCAAGATTATTGGTTACCGGGAGACCAACACGAACCTGCGCTATAAGCATGGTAAGAATCTGGGCTTCGACGACAACCACCTGCTGGTCTGCCGCAAGCCGGAGCGGTTTTTCCTGCCCAAACCGCACGTTTCCACTTCCTATGTTTTTACCAAGGAGGATTATTTCTTTGCCTACCCAAACAACTATAATCAGTACGTCAACTTGTACCGTGACACATTCCAGCACGGTGGAGTGTCGTTGGAAGAAGTCATTATTCCTTTTATCGATATGAAAGCAAAGTGATCGTTGACCAACCTATCTGGCGCGACATGGCTTAACGATTCAGACTTTTGTGTTAAATTTGCATTAAGCTTCAGCTGTGCATCCTTAACTGTTCTGTTGACGTATCTTTTCGGTTGAAAGAATATTAAGGGTCAAGCAGTTGCTAATTTCCACAACGATAGATATGGTATCACCAGCATTCAGTTTTCCAGATTTCAAGCCAAAAGTATATTTGGTGGATGATGATGAGGATGACCGTTTTCTTTTCCTGGATGCGATTACGGAATTGCAGCATGAATTGATCATCAAAGAGTTTGCCGATGGCGAATCCTTGATGAACACGCTCACCAAGACTGTCGAATTGCCGGATATTATTTTCCTGGATTTGAATATGCCTCGACTAGGCGGTCTCGAGTGCCTTGATTTTTTACGGAAAAAGCTGGGTGATACAATCACCAAAGTGTTCATCATTTCTACGAGCTCTTCGGTAGATATGATCGAAACTACCAAAAATAAGGGGGCCGATCATTATATTTGTAAGCCCAGGGACTTTAATGAACTCAAAATATTGCTTAGAATTGCTTTGCAAAAAGCAATTTCTCCCACTTCGTCTCCTTTCTTGCTAAATGAACTGGTTAAGTAGCCCCCTCCAAAGCTATTTAACCAGTTCATCTGGACCTAAAATGATCGATCTGACTAATAAGACGGTCGCGACTATTGAGGATTGCGACCAGGAACCTATCCATATTCCAGGTACTATTCAGCCCCATGGTTACCTGGTGGCCATTACTCCCCAGGACGGTACCATCACCCATTGCAGCGCAAACCTGTCCCGTCTCCTTTCGCTCCCTTTACAGGATATTCTGGGGAAAAGCATTTTTGAAATGTTTCCCCACCAACGGGGTACTTTCAGCAAATGCCTGAGCGAAGATTGGCAGAATCAGGTACTTACTTTTGAGCAAGCGGAGCTTGCCTACCATATTGCAGTACATCGGGTCGACGGCCTGATTGTTCTGGAATTTGAAGCGGTGTCGGAAAGTCAACCTGAAACGATTTCGGTACCCGAACTACTCCGCCTGGTCAAAGCACCCGATAGCCTGCTCAGTCTTTGCGAAACTGTGGCGGTAGAAGTAAAGAGAAGTCTGGGCTATGATCGCGTGATGGTCTACCGGTTCGATACCGAAGACCATTCGGGAGAGGTAGTTGCCGAGAGCCTGGCAGACGGGATGGAACCTTATTTAGGGCTTCGTTACCCGGCGGGTGACATTCCGCCACAGGCGCGGGCCCTGTACGTGCGCAACACCCTGCGTTCCATCAACGATACGAGCGCTGATCCCGTGCCGCTTTTTGCCGGTATGGTCAATGCTGCGAGCGGAATTCCCATGCAATTGGATTTGTCCCATGCTTATCTGCGCAGTGTGTCGCCTATCCATATTCAGTACTTACATAATATGGGCGTGGGTGCTTCCTTTTCCATTTCGCTGGTTAAAGACGGGAAGCTTTGGGGACTCATAGCCTGCCACCACCGCTCTGCCCATCATCCGACGCCCGCGCAGCGAAACACCGCCCAGATGATCGGCATGTTGCTGTCTTCTCAAATTGAGCTGCTCGAACGTACGCAGCAGTCGGCAGAAATGCGAACCGGCGAAAAACAACTGGATGCCATCATGCAGCTATTCGAGAGCGAAGAGGATTTCAGCCTCGCTGCCCTGGCGGAAAAACCGGAGCTGCTGACTATTGCCGATGCGGCGGGTGTGGCTATTGTGGTAAAGGAGAAAGTATACACCCAAGGTACCACACCGCCTTCGGACGCAATTCATGAACTGGTGGAATTTCTGCAGCACTCGCGCTATTCCAGAGAAGGTTTCTCGACTAAAAACCTGGCGGGCCATCATTCCGCCGCCAGTGCCTTTGAAGATGTCGCCTCAGGGATCATTTATCAAGCCCTCGACTATTCATCTGCTGATAGTATCATCTGGTTCAGGCCCGGATTGTTGCAAACCGTCCTCTGGGCCGGCCAACCCCAATCAGCAAAAAGTACCGACAACAGCAAGAAGCTAACCCCACGCAACTCGTTCAGCGCCTGGCAGCAAACCGTCCGTGATGTAAGCGAACCCTGGTCAGACGCACAGGTACAGGTCACCGCTCGGCTGGCTTTTGCCCTTCGCAAGCAGCTACGCACCCTGCAAATTCAGGAGGAAGCCGACCAGCAGCGAGCGTTCAACGAAAGACTGATGGCGGTCAACGAAGAGCTTGAAAATATCAACTGGATCAGCACGCACGATCTGCGGGAGCCGCTGCGAAAAATTCAGGTGCTGGCAAGTCGGGCGCTTAGCAAGGATTCCCAGAATTTGTCCGAGATTTTGCTCGATTCGATCAACCGGATGCATGGTTCTGCCAAGCGGATGCAGCAGTTGCTTGACGACATTTCGGCTTACTCCACGGTTTCGGCTAAAAATAAGGCGGTTGATAAAGTGGATTTGAAGGAACTCGTGCACGATATTTCCTTAGAAAAAGCGGATGATTTTCAGGAACAAGGGGCAAAACTCGAAGTAGGTGATTTGCCCAGCATTTCGGGTATTTCATTTCAGTTGAAACAGGTGTTTTTGAACCTCATCAATAATTCACTGAAATTCGGAAAGCCCGATGAGTCCAATATCATTTCCATTCAGGTCACATCGCCTACTGCGTCGGCACTTGAGGCTTTCGGAATATCCCCTCAAAACTACTTCGCTGTGGTAGTCCGGGACATCGGGGTGGGATTTGACCCGATATACAACCGTAGGATCTTCCAACTTTTTCAGCGCCTCAACAATGAATCTGACGGTAAAAATGGCACAGGTATTGGTCTGGCAATATGCAAAAAAGTAATGCTCAATCACGAAGGTTTTATTTGGGCCGAGAGTACGCTCGATGTAGGGAGTGACTTTTACCTGATTTTTCCAAAATCAGTTCTGTCATGATGCTGCACACCCCCTCTGAATCGGGTAAAGCCATTTTGGCCTCAGAAGGCTTCATGAAGAGGCTAAAGACAGAAACCCAGCCACAGCACCAATCCCTGGAACGGACCGAACTGAGTCGCCGGGTAATGAGTCCGATGCTTTCCCGGGAAAACTACCTGGAAATTCTCTACGCTTTCTACGGCGCGTTTACTCCTTTGGAAAGTCAGGTGCAGGCTACCCTCACTGCCAGGTATCCGACTCTGAAATTTGTCCCGCGCGGTCCGTTGGTAGTTGATGATATCAGGCAGCTTTCGGGTACTTTCAATCCGGTTGAATTTCCTGCCGAAAAAAGCGATGAATCAAAGGAAACGCTTACTTTACCCGAAGCGCTGGGCGTGATGTATGTACTCGAGGGCTCCAAACTCGGCGGAAAAATAATCAGCCGACAACTTGAAAAGTCTATGGGTGTACTGCCGACACTGGGAGGTAGTTTCTTTGCTGCCGGAGCCATTGAAGACTGGAAAAACTTCCAGTCCGCCTGCGAAAACTACGTTGCGCAACATCCCGACAAGGCCGATACGATCATCGAATCCGCAAAAGCTACTTTCCGCTGGATTGAAGCCTGTTTTCAAAAAAATCACAGTTAGTTAAATTCTAAGTAATTGTTTGACAGTCTATTCAATTGAACATTCCATTACCCACCGCTTAATCAATTTATTTGAAAAAGGACGAGAGAAAGAATAAATTGAGCAATCATTTCGAGTAACGTTTCCGGCGGTCGATCGACCTGCCAGGTTGTTTTACACAAAACTACTCTGCTATGTTGCTTCTCAGATCCGTTTTCTTTCTCTGCCTATCATTTCCTTTACTTTCTTTGTCGTGTTCCAAAGACAAGGAGCCTTCCCCAACAGACGATACATTGGGAAAATGTATCGTCAAGGCTACGGGCGGCGTAAACTTCGACGCCAGCGGAACTGCGCGTGTCACGTTCAGAAGCAATATCTATAAAGGCATGCCGGGCACGGTTGGCTATGACAACGATGGTCAGCAGCAAGCGTGGCTGCAATTCGGGCTCTTTGCCGGAGACAAGGAATGGTACTCGCTCACCATTGATTTGCACAAAAGAAACAGCAAGGATATCCCGAGCAGATTGTACGTGGGGGAACACCTTACGGTGGCAGAAAGCGTCGCTGCCGAAGAGATCGTTTACTGTTATATGGAACTGGTGAAGGGCCACGAGTACTGGGACATAAAGGCGGGCCAGATTGACATCGAGCATTACGACAAAGACCAGATACGGGGTAGTTTTTCCATCATCATGCACCACATGTTTTATGACAAAAATGACCCCGACCCTGGCAAGGTTTGCGTCCTGAACGGAACGTTCGACGCCCCCGTGCTGCCCTATCCTGAGAAATAAGTGGCGAAGCGACAAAGTGGTGCTAACCCCTAAAATCTTTGTCGCTTTGTGCCTTTGCAACTTTGTCGCTCTAAAAAAAAGTATCCCACAGCAAGTACCCGTTCAGGACTAAGATAATCCCGGCTACGACCCAACTAATAACGTTCAGCCGCTGGGTATTGGCAAAAGTACCCATCTTAGCGCGGTCGCTGGTAAACATAACGAGCGGAATTACGGCGAAACTCAGCTGCATGGAAAGGATTACCTGACTCAAAACCAGCAATTCGGCGGCGCCATTTTCGCCGTACAAAATTGCCACGATCAGCGCCGGAACAATGGCGATCAGGCGGGTAATGAGTCGCCGTATCCAGGGTTTCAGGCGTAAGTTCAGGAAGCCCTCCATAACGATTTGCCCGGCCAAAGTACCCGTTAGTGTGGAGTTCTGGCCCGAAGCCAGTAAGGCCACCGCAAAGAAAATACTGGCCCATTTCACGCCCAGCATCGGATCGAGCAGGTGGTACGCGTCGGTGATGTCGGCTACTTCAAAATTACCATTGCTGTGAAAAGTAGCGGCAGATAAAATCAAGATGGCTGCATTGACAAAAAAGGCCAAGCCTAAGAATACCGTGGAATCGATGGTGGCAAATTTGATAGCTGAACGTTTGCCTTCATCGTCTCGATTATAATTGCGGGTCTGGACAATGCTGGAATGCAGGTAAAGGTTGTGCGGCATCACCGTTGCGCCCAGAATACCAATGGCGATGTACAGAGCCGTCGAATCCGTAACTACCTGCGCCTGTGGCACCAGGCCACCTAAAATACCCGCTAAGGAGGGCTGTGAAACAATCATTTCGTAAATAAAACTTACCATAATGAGGGCAATCAGCCCACCGACGATGCTTTCCAGTACTCGGAAACCCTTATGCTGGAAGTACAGAATCAGCAGTACATCGAAGCCCGTCAAAACTACCCCCACCGCCAGCGGCATTCCGAAGAGCAGGTTAAGGGCAATGGCCGAGCCGATCACCTCCGCCAGGTCGCAGGCAGCAATGGCGATTTCGCACAAAATCCA
The DNA here is from genome assembly GCA_964500445.1 of uncultured Persicitalea sp. Lineage (GTDB taxonomy): Bacteria > Bacteroidota > Bacteroidia > Cytophagales > Spirosomataceae > Persicitalea. The sequence continues at coordinate 63,014 of CAZCOG010000019.1, forward strand.
GAGGACGAACGACACCGGGCGCGAGTAGTAATCGCGGCAGGCCTGCGCCAGATCTCGTCCCGTGGCAATGCCAAGCTTGAGCGAGAGGTGCTGTAGGAGCATCGCAAAAAGATTGGAAATAAGGATAACCGAAAGCAGCGTGTAGCCAAAGCGGGAGCCGCCTTCGATGTCGGTTGCCCAGTTGCCCGGATCCATGTAGCCCACGGCCACCATCAGGCCCGGTCCAATGAAGGCCGCCATTTTTTTCCACCATCCTTTGCCCTCAGGTACGTTTATGGAAGCATACACTTCCGGCAGTGAGGGGAGCATTTCGGCGGGGAGTACTTTTTCTTCGTTCAGTAAGCCTTTGTTCATTTAAGATTTTTTAAGAGTATTTGGGAAAGTGATAAAATACCGGGCCGTGGCAACAGTGTGAATCCAAACGGGGCCGAGCAGCGGCAGTATCGTGTCCGAATAAGATATTTCTAACTTCCTGGCAGCTATATTCCCATATTTGATCACCCAAATTTATTCATGGCGCAAAGATATAAACATATTTTTAGGCAACCCTAAATTTTTTCATATACCACAAGTAAAGCGTACTTTTGCATTCTAAACCAACTCTTGCCGACTACAACTTTTCGTCATGGCGAATTCTTTCACCGAAGAAAATTATTTGAAGATCATCCATAACCTTTCCGGTCCCGAAGGAGCGGAGGTAAGTACCAACGCCCTGGCCGAGGGTACAGCGACCCGGGCAGCGTCGGTAACGGATATGCTGAAAAAACTTTCCGAGAAGGATTTGATCAATTATAAAAAGTACCAGGGCGTCACGCTGACCGAAACCGGCGAAAAACTGGCGCTTAAAATTATCCGCAAACACCGGCTCTGGGAGGTATTTCTGGTCGAGACACTGGGCTTTGGCTGGGACGAGGTACATGACATCGCCGAGGAATTGGAGCATATCCCGTCCGACCGGCTGGTTGATCGGCTGGCGTCGTTTCTGGGCAATCCCCAGTTCGACCCCCACGGCGATCCCATACCCGACGCCAAAGGCAATATGCCCACCGCCGATTACCGAAAACTTTCGGAAGTAGAAATAGGAGATAAAGTACTGATGATGGGAGTGCTGGACCATGAAACGCCATTCCTGCAGCACCTCGACCGGTCGGGCATCATGCTCGGCTGCCGGATGGAGGTGAAGGAAATCAACGACTACGACAAGTCGGCGCTGGTACTTATCGACGACGTCAAGACATTGTTTATAAGTCAGGAAGTGTCGAAAAACCTTCTTGTTCAACGCCTCTGAGGCTCCCCGAATTGAAAATCCTGGATCGTTATATCCTCAAAAACCTGCTGGTCACTTTCCTGTTCGTGGCGTTCGTCATCGTGTTCATCATCTGCATGATCGACTACACCGAAAAGGTGGACGACTTCCTGGAAAAGAAGGCCCCGACCTCTGCCATTATTTTCGACTACTACCTCAATCTGGTACCGTATTGGATCAACTACATCAGCCCGCTGATGGTATTCATTGCTACGGTTTTCTTCACTTCCCGCATGGCGGCCCGTACCGAGATTATCGCGATTCTGAGCAGCGGGATAAGTTTTGGCCGGTTGATGGTTCCGTACCTGATGGGGGCAACGATCATCGGTGGCGTGATGTTCGGGCTGGTAGGCTGGGTACTTCCTAAGGCCAACAAGATCAGGAATAACTTTGAGCGGCAGTACGTGAAGGATGAGTTTTATTTCGACGGGCGCAACGTTCACATCAAGGTGGCCCCCAACGTGTATGCTTATCTCGAAAGCTATAATGTGGCAACCAAAACGGGTAACAAGTTCACGCTGGAAACCGTCGTGGGCAACGAACTCAAAAAGAAGTTGACCGCTGACAGAATCGAATGGCAACCCGAAAAGAATAAGTGGGCCTTAAAGAATTACCGTGTCCGTAATCTTGAGAAGAAGAACGAGGCTCTCAGTTTTGGATCCGAAAAAGACACACTCATTAATCTGAATCCCAGGGACTTCGAGAGTGATTATAATCTTTTTGAGACGTTCACGCTCCCTGAGCTTAATGATTACATCGACCTTCTGAAAAGTAGAGGCTCCGATGGCCTGGAAGTCTATTTGATCGAGAAATATACCCGCTTCACCCAGCCCTTTGCCATGCTTATTCTGACCGCCATTGGCCTCATCGTTTCGGGGCGCAAGAGCCGGCAGGGGGTGGGGTTGCAAATTGCTCTTGGCTTCGCACTGGCCTTCATTTACATTCTCTTTTTTCTGCTATCCAAAGGTGTGGCCGAATCGGGTAACATCAACACGCTGCTGGCCGTTTGGTTGCCGAATATCGTCTTCACGTTTGTAGGTCTTGCTTTGTTCAAAACGTTGCCGCGATGAACGACGCCCCCCCGCTACGCTCTTATCTGCAATTGCATTTTCTGGTGCTGATCTGGGGGTTCACAGCCATTCTTGGCCTGCTGGTCACGATTGCGCCTGCGGCGCTGGTACTGTACCGTACAGTGCTGGCGGCAATGGGACTGGCAGTAGTCATTTATTTTCAAAAAAAAGATTTTGGCGTCAGTCGGCGGCAGGTATTCCGCATGATGGCCGTCGGCACGCTTCTCTCCGCCCATTGGATTCTGTTTTTCGCTTCGGCGCGGATTTCCACGGCATCAGTCTGCCTGGCGGGAATGTCCACTACCTCGCTCTGGACGAGCTTTGTGGAGCCGCTCGTAGGCCGGAAGCGAGTCAACCCGGTAGAGGTAGTTTTGGGTCTGGTGGCGCTAGCCGGGTTATACCTGGTATTTCATTTTGAGTTCGATCACGCACTTGGTTTAGTGCTGGCATTGGGCTCCGCATTTCTGGCTGCTTGTTTCACCGTGGCTAACAGCCATTTTGTGAAACAGCACGATGCCTTTGTCATTACTTTTTACGAAATGGTTGGCGCAAGCATCTGTTCGCTGCTTTTTGTTTTTTTATTCAACCAGTATGGGTTCAACAATAACCTGCCCCTTTTGCCTGTCCCTGCCGACTGGCCCTGGATCCTGATTTTGGCCTTGGTTTGTACGGTCTACGCTTATTCGATGGGCACCCATCTGATGAAGCAGTTTTCGGCTTACATGCTGAGCCTGACCGTCAATCTCGAACCTGTGTACGGCATCGCACTGGCCTTTCTTATTTTTGGGGAAAAGGAGCGGATGACCACCGGATTCTACCTCGGAACTCTGGTGATTTTGGGCGCGGTACTGGCGTATCCCATTTTGCTCCGGCGGAAGCGGGCATCGGTTTAAACCGTACCGAAGTTCGGGGGTTTGGCTTTTCCTGCTAATTTTGCGCCACCAAACGACGACCCTATGAATTCAGCGCGCCTGCTGCTGGTACTGCCCTGCTATAACGAGGAAGCCATTCTGCACAACACCTATGCGACGTTGAAGCACTATTTCGCTGAGATCGTCGGTACGGGACTGGTTAGCCCCGATAGCAAAATCTGTTTTGTCAACGATGGTAGTCGTGACCGCACCTGGGAGATTATTGAGCAGATCGCGGCGAATGACCCGACTATAATTGGCGTAAAACTTTCCCGAAACTTCGGCCACCAAAGCGCGATTCTGGCCGGACTGGAACACCATGTAGAGGATTTCGACTGCTTCATCACGCTCGATGCCGACCTGCAGGACGACATTCAGGCCATGACGGGTATGCTCGAAAAACACCGCGACGGGGCCATGATCGTGTATGGCGTCCGAAACGACCGGACTACCGACAGCTGGTTCAAGCGCGTGACCGCCGAGAGTTTTTACAGGATTATGCAGAAAATGGGCGTTCCGGTCGTCTTCAACCACGCTGACTTCCGGCTTATGGATCAGCGGGTTTTGCGCGAGCTGGGTAGTTTTCAGGAAATCAACCTGTTTCTGCGGGGCATCGTGCCGCTGGTAGGTTTCCGCAGCGAGAAGGTTTTTTATAAAAGACTTGATCGCCTGGCCGGGGAAACCAAGTACCCGGTGAGCAAAATGGTACTTTTCGCCTGGAACGGCATTACGTCCTTCTCGACGTTCCCGATGCGGCTGGTACTGTACTTCGGCGTGTTTAACTTCCTGATCGCGATGGTCATTTTTGTGTATATCCTGACCTCCTACCTTTTCGGTTTTACGGTACCTGGCTGGACATCCACGATGCTGCCTATTACATTTTTCAGCGGCTCCAACATGATGGCCCTCGGGCTGATCGGTGAGTACATCGGTAAAATTTATGAGGAGGTAAAGGCCCGGCCCCGCTACATCATCGAAAAAGTGGTGCATGACTGATCTTTTTAAAAAATACCGCAGAGTTGGCAATTCGCTCAACCTGTTGCTGCTGGCTATTGTATTGCTGCCACTGCTCGTGTTGTCGTACTACAACCATCCCTCTGCGGCCGACGACTACGGGTACATCGACACCGTGTTCAAGTTCGGCTGGCGGGAAGCGATGCACTATTACTACACGGGCTGGACGGGGCGTTACTTCGGGATATTTCTCAACCACTCCAATCCGCTGCTCTTTCACTCCATCGTAGGTTTCAAAGTACTACCCGTAATTCTTTTGTTGTGGTTAGTAGCTGCCTTCTATGGTCTGGCGCGTCACCTTACGCCCACGCTTTCCAGGCTGGCGCACCTGGGTTTTGCGGGGGTACTTTATTTTTTATTCATTCTTCAAATACCCAGCCTAGCGGGCTTCTTCTACTGGATGGCCGCTTTTGTGACCTACACTATTCCCAGTATCCTGACCTTCGGCTGGATCATCGTGGTGCTGCGGTGGTATCGGCTGGAAAGCAAATGGATGAAAATACTGAATGGTATTCTGGCGGGCTTCCTGGTTTTCGCGATTATCGGTTCCAGCGAAGCCAATTTGCTCACCATCCTGCTATTGATTGCTGGGTACTGCGGCTACCGACTGTTATTCCAGAGAAAAATCGACGGGCTGATGGTGGGGGTAGTAGCGGCGGCGGCTCTGGGTTGTTTCCTCTATTTCACTGCGCCGGGACTTGATGTTCGTCTGGGGGGAAATCCTTTGAGCGGTAACATTCCATTGTCTTTTCTGAATGCTTTCCGAATGTTAGGGATTCTGGTTTTGGGCTGGATTGTCAAAACACCGTTGTTGCTATTTACGGCGGTTTGCCTATTAGTACTATCGCGGATCACTCCGCAAGCCCGCGCCCGCTTTGCGGTGCCCTTCTGGTACGTTTTCCTGCTGTACGTCGGCATTCTGGCTGCCCAGCTCTTTACTTCGTATTATGGCATCGGCATCGATCCTACTGATCGGGAAATCAATCTGGTCTATTTGTTTTTTCTGGTTGGCTGGTTTTATGTATTTGGCGTTTTGTACCAGTGGACGAGCCAAAAGCTGGATTTGCCCAAGATGTCGGTGGTTTCCCAATATTTACTTGTCGGATTGCTGGGATTGCATGTGGCCATTACACTGTACCAAAGTGGCAGTGTAAGAGCGGCTTACGGTGATCTGCTTAGCGGGAGAGCCGCCGCCTACGACGCCGAGCTGTACCATCGCTACGACCTCATCACATCGTCGCAGGAAGAGGTAGTTTACCTGCCTGCCCTCAAAAACCGTCCGCAGTCGCTTTATACCGACGATATCAACGAAAACCATAACCACTGGTGGAACAGGCTGATGGCGGGGTACTTTGGCAAGGAAGCCATTTATTTACAAGAGGAGAAAACTGAGCAAAATGAATAATACCCGTAATCGCCTTTTGTGGATTTTCGGGTTAATTCCCGTGGTTGTTTTTGTCTTTGTTGTCATCAGGTACTCAGTGAATGTACCCTGGTTCGATGACTTCGATCCTTTCCCGGATTTTCTGCGAAAATGGATACTAAGCGAAGGGATTGCCGAAAAAACAAAACTGCTTTTTCAACCCAATAACGAACACCGAATGGTATTCGGCAAAGGGATTACCGTAGTGTATTATGCTTTAACGGGCACGCTCAATTTTACCTTTCTGCACATCGCAGGCCTGTTTTTCACCCTAGGCACGCTACTGCTGATCTGGAAGGCTTTCTGCTGGGCCAAACTACCTCCGTATTTATTTCTGCCCGTACCCTTTCTGCTCTTCCAATTACAGTATCACTTGATTTTTCTGTGGGCCATATGTAGTTTACAACATCAGCCTGTGGTGTTTTTTGTGTGCCTGTCCATGTTTTTGCTGGCAAGAAAGCAACTCGGTTGGGCGATTCTGGCCGCTTTCTGCGCCAATTTTGCCATGAGTAACGGCATTTTTGTGTGGGTGGGTGGTGCAGGTATATTGTTGTTTCAAACCAGGTACCGGGGCCTCGCGCTTTGGTTATTGAGCGGCGCGGTGGCTATCGCGCTTTATTTCTCAGGCATGAGTAGCCTGAATAATGAATCGAGCCTGGGCTTTTTCTTCCAAAATCCCCATCTAACTTTTCTGGGCTTCTTTGCCTTCCTCGGTGGTCTTTTCGATCTCGTGCCCGACCGCTCCATTCAGGTCCGCACCGCCTTGCCGATTCTGATGGGTTTGGTGATCATGGTATGGGTGACGATCTGGTTATTGAGTTACCTGTGGCCCTGGCTTCGTCGCACCTGGGGTTGGACTAAAAGAATTCCGACCTGGGTACAATCCTTTGCATTGGCGGACGAAAAATCGGGTGGTGCCACCCCTGGCCGGACTACGCCTGGCCGGGTTGCACTGGGGTACTTCTGCCTGGGCATTATGCTGTTTTTGCTGGCTAATGCCGGGGTCATTGCGTTGCTGCGGCCGCGCTTTGGTTTTTTTGTGATGGTAGTAAGCAATTACAAGATCTACCCCGCCCTGTTTCTTATTGTTAGTTATCTGGCTTTTGTAAACAGCACCGAGGGAGATTTACGAAAATCAGGATTCAAAATAGGACTCGCCGTGAGCATTATAATTTGGGGACTGACGTTTATCCAGTATGGCCCCGCCATTTCGGAGCGGCGTAAGTACTTACTAGCCAATGCCTATAATCAGGAACACCATGGTTTTGGTCTGGGCCATGTTCCTGATTCTCCTCAGGCGGCTTATGTGGATTCATTGATGGGCTTCATGACCGGGCGTCAAATTTATAGCTATCCCGATGCCTTTGAACCCATGTCCAACCAGATGCTCAGTACAACGGCTGCTCCTGCTGATTCTCTCCATTTCACCTTGGCAACTACCCCGCAAGGACTACTTGTGTCGGAGCCAGACCTGAAAATCCCCACTGGATATGACTCCGGGGCATATGCTTATTTTCGAAAAGATGGGAAGCTATATGTATTTATGCTTAACCAGCATCGCTACTCCGGGCGCAATCCGCTGATCCGGTACGCGCCTGGTACAGAAACGGTAGTCCCAGTTGAGGCGCTGCCGGCCGGTACCTACGATTGGGGAATTTTGCTCAGTACCGGATCCGATCAGACCGATCGTAGTTTTATTGTCGGGAAGGTTACCGTACCCTGATCTGGTACTTATAAAACGGAACACGTACTTTTGCGGGCCAATCCTGCTAAGCCATTACCTTGAACAACTCTCCTCAAATATCCATTGTAGCACCGCTGTACAACGAGGCCGAGACGCTTCCTCATCTGGTCGAGCGGCTCAACACGCTAATGGACCGACTGAACCTGACGATCGAGGTACTTTTGATCGATGACGGCAGCCGGGATGCCACGCCTACCCTGATGCGCCAGCTAGCGCTGCTCGACGCCAGGTATCACTGCGTATTTCTCTCCCGCAATCATGGCCATCAACTAGCCCTCACGGCGGGAATTGCCTCCGCGCGAGCCACGGAAGCCCTTTTCGTGATCGACGGCGACTTGCAGGACCCTCCCGAGTTGTTACCTGATTTTTACCAGGAAATGCAGCAGGGCTACGATGTGGTGTACGCCGTGCGGCGTAAGCGGAAAGAAAATATTTTCAAAAAAGCGGCGTACTTCCTGTTTTATCGGCTATTGAAATCTATTTCTTACGTGGATATCCCGTTGGACAGTGGTGATTTTGCGCTGATCAGCCGACGGGTGGCCGATGTACTTATCAAAATGCCCGAAGAAAGCCGCTACCTGCGCGGGATGCGTTCCTGGGTAGGATTCCGGCAGAAAGGGCTGGAGTACGAACGCGACGAGCGCCGGGCGGGCGAATCGAAGTACTCTTTCAAAATGCTGTTTCGCCTGGCTTACAACGGCATCTTCAATTTCAGCGAGTTTCCCATAAGATTTATGACCCGCACGGGGGCCGTCGCGATTCTGATTGCCCTGGTGTACTTTATCACGGTACTTGTCAAGAAATTTTTCTTTACCCAGGTTATCGAGGGTTTCACGGCCCTGCTTTTTGTGATCATTCTGTTCAGCGGAGTACAATTGCTGGCGCTGGGGATTATCGGCGAATACGTACTTCGTATCTTTTTTCAAGCCAAAAACCGTCCTCTGTTCATCATAAAAGAAGAGATCGTCAATAGCGAGTACGTCAAGGCCGATGCTGTTTAACTCCCTCCAATTCGTCATTTTCTTCATCGTCGTTACGCTGGCTTATTATAGCCTGTCGTGGCGGGGACGCTGGATTCTGCTGCTGGCGGCGAGTTGCTACTTCTACATGGTCTTCAAGCCCGTGTATATCCTGATCCTGTTCGGTACCATTGTCATAGACTACATTGCCGGCATCTGGATCGAAAAGACGGAAGACCAGCGAAAACGAAAATTACTGCTGATTATCAGCCTGATTTCCAATATCGGGATATTGGCCTTTTTCAAGTACTACGACTTCCTCAGCGATTCCATCAATAGTTTTTTTGCCCTCATTGATCTCGGACCCTACGTACCGCCGCTGGGTGGACTGATACCAGCCCGTATCGCCGAATGGATTACCAACGGGGCCGGACGGGTGCTGCTGCCCATTGGCCTGTCGTTCCACACGTTTCAGGCCATGAGCTACACCATCGAGGTGTACCGCAAAAACCAGCAGGCCGAGCATCATTTCGGGATTTACGCTCTGTACGTCATGTTTTACCCGCAATTGGTGGCGGGGCCCATCGAGCGGCCGCAGAATATGCTCTTCCAGTTTCATTCGTACTTCAAATACGACTTTGAAAATGTCAAAGCAGGACTGATGCAAATGGCCTTCGGCATGTTCAAGAAGGTAGTTATTGGCGACCGCCTGGCGATGGTCGTGGACTACGCCTACGACAACCCTTACGATCATAACGGCCTCACGCTACTGGTGGCGACGCTTTTCTTTACCTTCCGTATCTACTGCGATTTTTCGGGCTATTCCGACATCGCCATCGGCGCGGCGCGGGTCATGGGTTTCGATTTAATGCAGAACTTCCGCACACCTTACGAATCGGCGTCCATCAGTGAGTTCTGGGCGCGGTGGCACATTTCGCTCTCAACCTGGTTTCGCGACTACCTTTACATTCCGCTGGGCGGCAACCGAAAGGGCGAGTACCGTCGCTATTTCAACCAGTTTACCGTCTTCCTGGTGAGTGGGCTGTGGCACGGTGCAAGCTGGAACTACGTAATTTGGGGAAGTCTGCATGGCCTGTATCTGGTACTTGCTATCCTGCGCGATAAATTCCTGAAACAGTGGGGAATTAGCTTGCCAAAGAATCAACTTTCTCGTGCGTTGAGCGTCGCCTTCACATTTGTACTTGTAGCGCTGACCTGGGTTTTTTTCCGAAACGACAAGGCGCCGGTTGGCCAGGCATTCGATATTCTGGGCAAGATATTTACGTTTTCCTGGACTGAGCCACTGCGTACGCCGCTCAACGCGGTGGAAATGTGGTTTTCGGTGGGGCTGATTTTGTTCATGCTGGTCAAGGAGCATTATTTTTTGCATATTCCCACCCGGAACACCACGCTGTTTTACACCGTTTTTATTTCGCTCTGTGTATTCATCTATTTCTTCGGTGTATTCACTTCCAATCAGTTTATCTATTTCCAATTCTAGATTTTGCGTTTTCCATTCATAACGATCGGCCGAATTTTCAGAACAGCCGTAGTGCTGGGGATCATCGTATGGTTCAGCGGCAGCGGATATGCGCAGGACAGCCAACGCTACCTGGCCATTTCACTGGTCAATGAGGGCGATCAGTACAAAGGACTGGATGATATTAAGAGTGCGCATCGGCTGGGGTTCAACGCCGTTCTGCTTACCGTCCAATGGGGCGCCATACATGGACAACAGGCCGGGGTAGTTCGTCAGGAAATGGGACCTGATTTCAACCTTTGGCAACAGTACGATGACCAAATAAATCTCGCCGTTTCGCTGGGTATGAAGGTGGGAATTAATATCGACGTAGCCACGGGCGATAGTATTTCACACGGCGAATCGGGCCCGTATGGCGTGACGACCGGGGAGGGTTGGTCTCCGCAGGAGCGGGTACTTTGCGTAGGGATGGACGGTACCGAGGCCGTGTACCAGAAGTACGGAGGACTGATGCGTCCGCCCGCGCTCCATGTACAACACGTGATGACCTCGCTGGCGGCGCAATCGACCCAAACCAGAATTCAGAATTTTGCGATGGAAGTAGTTGAGCGGTACAAGTACCTGCAGAATACGGGCCAACTTCTGTATGTCGATCTGGTGTGGACACGCGCGCAGGAAGGGGAGTTTGAGTGGGGAACCGACAAGTGGGACGATGGAAAACCCATGAACCTCGGAGAACTCAATAGCTTTACCGATTATTCAATGCCCATTGTTGAGGATTACCGCCGCTGGCTGAAAGTTGAATATGGCGGCGATATTGACAGTTTGAACAGAAAATGGCAGGCGGACTACGCGGACTTCACGACCATAGAACCCAAAAATCCAAAGTCGGGTGCAATATTCAGTGGACCGGACGGGCGGGACTGGTACCGCTACCGGACACACCTTTTGAAAGAAACCAATATGCTTTTTAAGCGGGCGGTCGCTCGGGTGGACAGCAGCATTCGGGTCATCAGCCAGCATGGTTCGGTGTACGACCGAATCTCTTTTCTCAGAAATACGTTTTCGTTCAACGAAATAGCCGCCGGGCTCGATGGAATCAAAATCAATGATGCGCTGGTTTATGACCATCGTTTTGCGCTTGACCTGCTGCGGAGCAATTTGCCCGGAAAACTTTATGTAAACGAAGCCGAGTACGCCGGCCCGGAAGTCGGCATAGCGCCTTCGATTCAGCAGGCCAAAGAAAGTTTTGATCACGGAGCTCAGATATTTACTTTTTTCAGGCTAGATTCTGCCGCCATGATAGCCCATGCTTCTGCCTTGGAAGCGCTGGCCGTAAAATACCTGAAAAAAGATGGCAAGACGCCGAAACTACAACCGACCAACACCGACACGTTTAAGCTGTCGAGTATGATGGAGACCAACAAAAACAGCGGCGGCTGCCACACGACGGATCGGGAAAACTATGCCGAAGATTGCGACGCTTACCGGATCTGGATGAATGCTTACAAAAAGGCAGGCAACACCCCCGTCAATATATTTATAGAGAACGATTTGAAATAAACACCGGAACGTATCCGGTGAAAGTACTTTTAATTATCCACGATTAACCCTCGACAAAAAGAATGGAATTAACTCCCGATAATCGCTTACGCAGCCTGATCGTCGTCGGCGACCGCGTTTTGATCCGGCCCAAAAGTCCCAATGATCGTACCCATAGCGGCTTATACCTGCCACCGACGGTTACCGAAAAAGAACAGGTACAGACGGGCTACGTCATCAAAGTCGGTCCCGGCTACCCAATCCCTTCGGCCATGGAAGACGAACCCTGGAAGGAATTGGAAGAGAACATCAAGTATATGCCCCTACAAGCCAAGGAAGGCGATCTGGCGATTTATCTGCAACGCAACGCCATTGAGCTGGAATATGACGGTGAAAAGTACGTCATCGTCCCGCAGGCGTCGATCCTGATGCTGGATCGGACGGAGGATTTGTTTGAATGAAGCAGTTTGACCTGCGCGATTGCTAAACTGTTCGATCAGATTTCAATTGATTGAAGTACCTGTGTATCGGGGGCTTTTTTGTGCCTGACCTGGGTAGTGTCACTTCCCAGGCCAGGCGTTAAGTTTTTGCGCTTACCTGGTTTTATGTTTGTCTAAAATCTGGTCTTTCAAAAGTACTTTTTCTTCAGCTTTGGTCACATCCTTCATCATGGTGAAGTGGTCACGGATTTCACCGTCGGAGCAAAGCCATTTCAGATCCAGCCTGTTGCCCTCGATTTCAAGTACCACAGCGCCACCTATTTTGTTTTCGGAATAGTACATGGCGTTGTGGGGGTACCCTGGCTTATGCCCGCCGAGGGCGCCCGACGAACCACTAACCACGTACACCGTACCCGGATTGTTACCGCTCTTTTTGAGGTAAGGGGCCGAGTTTTTGCTTTGATCGTACAGTCCGGTTGAAGAACTGATCTCATGCTGTCCGGCATCGTAGGTAGTTTCCATGCCGTAGTGCCCTTTGATCAGTTTGCTGCGTTCGTACACGTGGCTGTGGCCGCACACAATCAGGTCGACCCCCAGGTCTTCCAGGTTTTTGATGAAATTCTCCCGTATGGCAATCAGATCCTTTTCCGTATCGGAATTGTGCGAGCCCATCGTGTAGGGCGGGTGATGCCAGTAAGCCACCACCCATTGGCTCTGGTTGGCGGCCAGATCTTTTTTCACCCATTCGGCTTGTTCGCTCAGTTTATCGATCATAAAAGTACCTTTGGGATCGGGGCCGTAGCTGTCCAGAGACAGGAAATGGGTGTTGCCGATATCGTACGAATAATAGGATTGCGTATGCGACGCCACGCCGCCCGATTCTCCCTCGGTAGGCATGGAAAAATTCTGGTAATAGGCCATTTTGTACTGGTCATCAAAGGAAGCGGAGGGGAAGTCGCGGTAGTCGTGATTGCCGGGCGAAGGGAAGAGGGCGTATTTCTTCAGCAGATTGTCCTTATAATTATTGAAGAATTTCATCTGATACTCGGCATCACTGCCGTCCGAATAGGCATTGTCGCCCATCAGAATCCAGGCCGTCAGGGGTTTGTCCGCAATGTACTTTTCCACCGCGCCCCGTACTTTCATCTGGTTGATGGAGTTGTTGCCACAGTCGCCAAACCCGGCAATGCGAATCAATTGCTCGCTACCTTTTTCCGGCAAAGTGACAAAATAATTGTCAGCATCACCCTGAATGGTCGTATCCGCCAGATTTCCAATGGTATAGTAGTACTTGGTGTTGGGTTTTAAGTCCGTGAGCTGAATGCTGTGCTCGGATACCAGTGTGGAATCATCCACAAAATACTCCATTTCATTCGGCTGCGGACCGTACTGTACCCGGCTTCGGTCGTACACATTGGTTCGCCAGCGCACCGTGATGCTGGTGGGACTCGCTTTCTGCAGGTAAGGTCCCCTGATCAGCTCGGCCTGTACGCCTTTGAGGTGCTTTTTGGATGGGTTGGGAATGCGTCTCTGCGCCTGACCGTAGACTGTGGTGGCCAAAATCAGCAGCAAAAGGGTCTTGAAGTACTTCATGGATTGCATCGGACAATAATGGGTTTAAATTTTGTCGGTTAGAGATTCAATGAACAGGGTAATATCTTCAATTTCGGAAGGAGTCAAATCCAAAGGTTTGGCCGATAAGGTCTGGTCGGGTATATCCAGACTGATGCCGGTGCCCCCGCCCCGGTTGTAGAATTCGATCACCTGAGTGAGTGTTTCGAAGGCACCATTATGCATGTAGGGTGCGGTTTGGGCGGCATTCCGGACGGTAGGGGTCTTGAAGGCAGCGTCGTAGAAATGGATGGGGAACAGATCATGTCTGCCCCGGTCGTTGTCTTTTTTAGGATGGTCCAGGTCGGCGTCGGCGGGGGTACCCAATACTTCTACCTCCGAAACAGCATAATGCGGCGGCAGCAGGGAATTAAAGTAGGGCAGGAAATGACAGGTACCGCATTGCGCTTTGCCCATGAAAAGATTGAAACCGTTGATTTGCCGATCGGTTAGGGCCGTCAGATCTCCGTTGATATACTGGTCGAATGGAGAGTTAAAGGGCTGCAAGGTAGTCAGATACGATGCCAGAGCATCGGAAATTTCGTTTACTGTAAAACCTTGATTGTTAAATTTGGGGAATGACTCTATGAGGAGCTTTTGGTAGTTTTTTGAATTCAGGATTTCTTTGGCGATCCGTTTCGGGTCAGCATTCAATTCCAGCGGATTGAAAATGACGTGGACGATTTGCTCTTGCAGATTTTTGGAGCGTCCGTCCCAAAATTGGAAATGCTGCGCTGCCGCGTAGAGCAAGGTAGGTGTGTTCCTTTTTAAGCTGGAATCCGGGTTTGCCGCCTTACTTCTAAACAAATTATCACTGAAATACCGAGTGGGTTGGTGACAGGTTGCGCAACTCCGATCGCCATTTCCCGACAGCGCCGTTTCGGTAAAGAGCTTCTCGCCAAGCAACCGCTTCGAATTTTCGGCCGGTGACGAGGAAGCAGATTTACCAAATCGGATGGCGTCCCTGGAAAAGAGATGATCAGCCCGGTAGTTTAGCTGATTCTCCGTCTGTAGCTCTAAATTCCAACTCCTGACCGCTCTGGCCAGGGCGGTTTGCAGCGGCAACGCGTAATCCCGCAGGAAAGTCATCCGATCGAATGAGTCAAAATCAGGATTTTGATCCAGGTATTTAATCACCTGGTGAAGTACCCTGGTCAGGTTTTCGGCGTCAGAGTTTGGAATATCTTCCCGGCCGGTAAAAAGCGCGAGTACCTCACTCATGGTTTTCAGGGCTACCGCCGCTTCCCGAATCCCGGTCTTCAACTCCGGCGCATCATAGCCAGAAATGGACAAGGTAATCACGCGGATTAAATCGATGCGTAAACTTTCCAGTATTTGCGCATCCGTCAGTTCAAAACGGTAGAGTAGGGTGGTGAGCTCCGAGGCTGTGTTCCGCAAAAGCTGCGCTTGTAGCAGTAGTTCCGGCTTTTGCCGGAGGTAGTTATCATCAAAAAGCAGTGCTTCGATTTGTTGCAAGCCCATGGGCTCCACCAGCTCCAGAGTAGGTTCTTCTACCTCATACACAGGAGCGGCATTGATCGACCTCGTTTCACTGTCGAAAAAATAAGCCGTAAAAAATTCGATTTTTTTGTATTGCAGACGGCAATCTGTCAAGCTTTTGATGGCCCTCCGCAAGTTGGCCGAATCGCTGGATAGGTTTATAATGTCCTGTTCGAGGATTTCTGTCTTTTGGGCAAATGCAAGAGCATTTTCACTATAATATTTCACCACGTACCCGGTCGCGATTTGCCTGTCTGGCAATCGGTTGTCGACCATTTGAAATGCCACCAAAAGGTAAGCCCCGATTACCAGAAAGAGTGTTTTCCTTTGGTGCATCAACGTATGGCTTTCCCTGAAAGCGCTAAACTTATTGCCCTGTGTTCTGATAAATACTACGGATCCGGGCCTGGATATGACTACACCCACCCATGATTTTTCCAGAATGTTGCCGAAAAGAAAAGGCAATATTCTGACCCTAACAGAAGACCGGAACAAACAAAAGCTACTTCGTAGCACCAAAATATAAGTCTGCCTTACTGGCAGGCCAACAGGTACTTCATCCCCGCCGGGTTGCTGTCAATGGTTTCAAACACCTGCTGGGCGTTTTCAAGCGGAGAAATCTCCGTAATCAAAGCCTGTAAGGGTAGTTCGCCGCTGGCGGCCAGGGCAATGGCTTCTTCAAAGTCCTGTGGTTCGTACACCCGGGCGCCAATCAGGCGAAGTTCGCGCCAGAAAAAGCGGAAGAGATCCACGGACTTTGGTTGCGCGTGAATGGCCACCATCACGATGCGGCCCCGGGCGCGGGGTAGTTGGGTCATGACGTCGACGCCCGCCTGGACACCGGAAACTTCCAGTACCAGGTCGGCCATGGCGCCTTCTGTAAAGGCTTCTACCTCCTGCACCAAATCTTTTTCCCGGGGATTGATGGCCGTCAGGCCCAGCGATTCAGCCAGTTCCAGGCGGCTTGGATTTACTTCCGACACCAGCACGCGCCCGCCTTTGTGTTTGGCTACCAGAGCAATGAGCATCCCGATGGGCCCGCCGCCGATGACAACCACGCTCTCACCCGCCTGCAATTCGCCCAACCGGATGTCGTGGCAGGCCACGGCCAGTGGCTCGATCAAAGCGCCGATTTCCAGCGAAAGGGATTCGGGCAGGCGGTGCAGGGTATGCGCCGGAACATTCCAGTACTGCTGCATGCCGCCGGCAGTATCGATTCCAATAAATTTGAGGTTCTGGCCAATGTGATTCTGGCCAAAATCCGAGGGATGATCCGCGCCCGGTTGCAAGGGCCGTACCGCTACGCGGTCGCCTACGTGCCAGCCCGTTACGCCTTCCCCCACCTCGGCGATTTCGGCGGATACTTCATGGCCGATGACCTGCGGAATGCGCACCCGCTGATCCATATTGCCGTGGTAGATGTGGACATCCGTACCGCAGACGCCGCAGTAAGCCACTTTGAGGCGCACTTCGCCTTCTGCCGGAGGAATGATTTCGACTTCCTGTATTTCAAATGATTTATTGCCTTGATAGTGAAGTACTTTCATAGTTTTGAAGTAGTTGGGTAGTTAGCATTCAGGCGTCAGATTTCGCCCCGTTCCAGAATTTGGATCATGTTCCCTTCGGCATCCACCGCGTTACGGACTTTACCGCCCCCAATGGCATTGATGATTCCGCTGGTCCATTGAATTCCTTTTTGATCCAGAATGCGGATGGCTTCGTCCATATTGGTCACGCGCAGGGCCAGGTGCGACCAGCCCGGGGTCCAGGTAGTACGCTGCTGGCGGAGGGTGTCATCTTTCGGCATTACTTCCAGCAGTGAGTTGTCGGGCGCTTTCAGCATCCAGACGGGTTTTCCCTGCGGACTACCCGTGGGGTGGAGAAACCATTTCTCATAGCCCAGCATATCGCAGTACCAATTGCTAAGTACCTCCACGTCGTCGGCAGCCACGGCCGGATGATCAATTCCCGTGAAATTCAGTTTTTCTATATTTTCCATCTTTTTTCTTTCGGTAAAGCCGGTCAAAATGTTAATGTATACGAGTCAGTTCGTATTGATTGTTCTCCTGTTTTACGACGTCCCAGCGGCGTCCGTGCCCCGACTCCATTGAAAGTCGGTTGGCTTTTTCGTCGTGCAGTTTCAGCGTCCAGATGCGCTGGCCGTTCGTCAGCGTATAGCGGGTGCCGTCGATAAGTAGTTCCCAATATTGCAAAAAAGCACTGTCGTCCAGCGCCAGCGCATGGACTACTGTCCGGCTACTTTTGCTTTCCTTTTCGGTAAATCGGTAGACCAGTCCACTCCCCGGCTTACCCTCGCCGCGCTGGTTGGGCTCCACATGATAGGCATCGTGGACGTAGCCGTACACCGGATGGGCCAGCGTGGCCTCGCCCGTATGGAAAAGGCGCATACCGGCCCGGTTTCGTCGAATCAGCAGCGAGCTACCTTGTGAAACTACCTCCGTCGTTCCATCCCGGTTGTTGACCAGCCAGTTCCACACGGTAGTTACCGGGCGTGCTGCCTCGATATGGTCTACCACAAAAACGATATGACTGCCCGCCATGAGCCACAGCCGCGAAAAATGGCTGATGGGGTTGCCATAAGCGGCACTCGCTTCACTGCCAATGACCGAAATACAATCGTCCCGTTCGGCAATCAAACGCCGGTTGCCCCGATCGATGGGTGCGCTGATTCCAGCATTCGTGATCAGCCGACGGGCCAGCACACTTTTCTGTTCCAGTAGACTGGCTTTGGCCATGTCCTCCTGCAAACCAAGCTTATCGTTTTCTACCAGAAACGTACACGTGTTGTGCGTTTGCGAAGCACTTTCCAGGCCATGAATCAGATTCCGGTAGCAGCTGTGACCCGGATCGGTCAGCAGTCGCTCTTGATTGTGCACTACGATAAAGCTGTTCAGGTCGCCGTGCAAATGCCCCGGACCGCAAAGAGCATCGCCACCCCCGTTGATAGCCAGGATGGTTTTTCCGTCCCAGCTATCCCGGATGTAAGTATGACCGTTGCTGAACGTCTGCACCAACGGCATCTCGGCTTGCTGTGGCGAAACAGCTTTGGTAGCATGTTGCAGCAGCGTCAGCGTCAGAAATCCCCAGTCGTTGACCATGCCGGAGGTAGCCAGATCGTGCGGTCCCTGAAAAGGTACCGGCTCGTAGTAGGTTTGGAATAGCCACCGAGCCAGACCCGCTTCCGGGCCAGGGGCTTGCCTTACCGCGAGATGTAAAAGGAGATCGCCCGACGACCGGAAAATAGCCGCGCTGTCGTTGAAATTGGCGGCGCGGGCGCGGGGCTCTTCACCCCAGCCTGTGAGGGGCTTGGCGTGGAACATACTACCCGCAATCCAACGGATTCCTTTGCCATAAGCTGTAATATTCAGCTGGACTGCTTTTTCGGGATAGCGGCAGGCCAGGGCCTCGTACGAGAGCATGAGGGCGTAAGCCAGGTAGTTGCCATATTGCAGCGATTCGGCGTAGGAACCATCCGGTTGAAAAGCCTGCGCGCAGATTTGCCATTCGGCCACTGCCTCATCCACCAATTCTTCTTCGCCCAAAACGGCCGCCGCTACCAGCAAACCAGACGTCATGATACCGCGCCAGTTGGCCAGGTGAACATTCGTCTGGAGCCATTGCTGACAAAGCGGGATGCCCTTTTCCCGCAGGGCATTCTCTACTTCTTCATATTCGCTTTCCGGGAAAGCCCCTTTGGCCAGATCGAGTACCGAGGCCAGCGCCCAGCACAGGTGGGCGGTTTCAAGATGGCCGCTGAACGGCTCCGCGTGGCTACGGAAACTAGGACCGACCCACTCGTAAGCCGAAGCCCGGGCGATGGTCAGGGCCTGGTCCCGAAGCCAGGCTGCCAGCGTGGCTTCGGGGCGTAGCGCGTAGAGCATGGCGGCATCCGAAAGGTACTCCGCCGCGGGATAGTACCAGGCCGTTGCATCCTCAGGCGCCCGTAGACTTTTGGCATTGACCCGGCTGTAGACCCGCCGCCGCAAGGCCTCGAAAAATACCGACGTCAGGGGCTCGTGTTCGTTCAGTCGCTGCCGGATAGACGCTTCTTCGTCGGGGGTTAAAAATGCTTTACCCATCAAAAGTACCCTCCATTCTTCACTACCTCGGTGGGACGCATGCCGCTATCCACCATATCACGAATCCCGTCTTCCTTGTGCAGAATGGCTTCGGAGGCAATCAAAACGTCAAAAGCAATGTCATGAGGAATGGAAATGACGCCGTCGATGTCCCCGAAAATCCAATCGCCCGGATTGACGATCACTTCGCCGATGAGGATGGGTTTCTGGTAGTAGTACATCTTGAATCGCCCGAGCATACCGGTATTGGAGCGGTACTTGTGGAAAACCGGAAACTTCTGGTCGAGGATAGCCTGCGTATCCCGGATACCATTGATAAGTGCCCCCCGGCAGCCCGCCCGCAGAGCGGCCATGGTCATCACCTCGCCCCACTGCGAAGTGACCGTGTCGCCCGTGCAGTCCCAAATGACTACGGAGTCTTCGTGCAGGGCTTCCAGCATTTCGGCGCGCATTTCCATTTCGCCATCGGTGGTAATGTCGGGCGCTCCCTTGATGGTAAAGGCCACGCCGGCCATTTTCATTTCTTCGCGGAGTGGCGCGTAGGCCGAGGGTAAGCTCGTGGCGTGCAGGCCGTAGTTGAACCGCAGCACATCGTTGACAGCCCCTGTGTAGAGCTTGAGGTAGCGCGCCCGCATTTCGGCAACCGGAATGGGGAACAACTGATCGGTATGGAATCCGTTTGAGTTCATAATTATATAGTTAGGCAAGAAATTTCATATTATCAAAATTGATTTCCCTGATCAATACGTACTCAGGCTGGTTCAATACAAAGGTGATCACGCGGGCTACATCTTCCACCTGCAGGAATTTCTCGCGGGGTACTTGGCGGTCGCCCCAGTAGTCGCTGTCGGTGGGACCGGGGTTTACATCCGTTACCTTGATACCCAGTTTCAGGGCCTGATCGGCCAGGCCGCTGCTCAGGCCACGCGCCCCGAACTTGGACGCACAATATACAGGCGAGGTAGGGTTGGTGCGCTGCCCGGCCATGGAAATCACAGTGATAATATGCCCGGACTGTCTGGGCTTCATGATTTTGAGGGCTTCACGATTGCATAGAAACACACCACGGACGTTCACATCCATCATTTTTTCAAAGGTATCGAGATCGGTTTCGGCGAGGTCGGGCGTGGGCAGTCCCAGGCCGGCATTGTTGAGTAGAATATCGACAGTACCAAAAGCTTCCAGACAAGCTGAGAAACCCTGTTGCACATCGGCTTCCACACTGACATCGCCCCGGAACGAGCTCAGGTTTTCGTGGGACAGCTCGTCGGCCAGCTGGCGGGTGCGACTGAAATCAAATACTTTGGCACCCATTTCCAGCAGAGATTGCGCGGTGGCTTTTCCGATGCCGCTGGATGCACCGGTGATAAATACGACTTTGTTGTTCATGTATGTCATTGTGTCTATATGTTTGTTTCGTTACTATACTCTTTTATGGGTTCCTCTTTAAGCTTTCCGTTATTTTTGAATAAATAGCCCGCAAATACCATACAGATTACTCCTACAATAATGGCGATCTGGCCGCTATAATTGACCATCGAAGGGATGCCCAAGACAGCAAAGAGCGATCCGGTGCCACGGCGTACAACCGCCGTAGTACGGCCTGCATGGCCGTTTGGGTTTTGTTTTTGACGGGAGGGGTGGGTTGGCTCAGCCTGATAAAAAATGCTGCCACCCGCTGGTTGTAAGCCTCGCTGGGATGCCTGAAAAACCCAGAACCCCAGAAGATCGTGAAGCATACCACCATTTCGATCAGCGTGGCCATTTCCCAACTCAGTTCCGAGAATGTATTCAGGACCAGACCTGTGATAATGCCCCCCGCCATCGCCGCCACGGCACCCGTGGGATTGGGCTTGCGCATCAGGATACCAAACACCAAGGGGATGACCATAGGGATGGCAAACAGGCCGGTGAACAGCTTGTTGGCTTCGAAAGCCCCCCCAAAGCCTCCTACGAAAAGGGCTCCTAAGGTGACCATTAGCCCCAGCCCGACCGTGGACAAGCGACCCACCCACAGTAGCCGAAGAGAACTGGCATTGGGGGCAAATAGTCGCTTGTAGATATCGCTCGTAATGACGCTGGCCGTAACGTTGTACTCCGCGCTTAGGGTAGACATGGTGGCGGCAAACATGGCCGAGATCATCAGGCCCATCAGACCCGTGGGCAGGAGTTTGAGGCAGGCACCTACGTAGGCCATTTCGGGATCGGACAGATCGGGCAGGATTACCCGCGCCACGATGGCCGGCAGCAAAAAGACAATTGGGAAAAGCAGGAAAAGAGCTGCCGAAAGAAAACCAGTTTTGCGGGCATCAGACTCGCTTTCGGCGCTGTAAAACCGCTGCATGAACGCCCAGTTGCCGCAGAATTTTACCAGTACCATGAGGTAGTACACCATCAGGTACAGCGGGGCTCCTTTGGGTCCATTGGTGAACGTCATGTGGTCGGGCAGCACCTGGTTGAGGTTGGAAAGCCCACCCGCTGCCTGCAGCGAGAGCGGAAGCAGAATAACGGTAGTCAGACCCAGAATAATGAACTGTACCACATCGGTAACCACTACGGCCCAAAGTCCGCCGGCTACGGTATAGAGAATGACCACAACGCCGCAACTCAGGATGGCGGTTTGCAGGGAAATAGGCGTGGCGGCTGCCACAAAGAGCCCGATGGCGTAGAGCTTAATCATTTCATCAAGAACCTTGAAGCCCACCCCGCCCCAGGACAGCAACTGCCGAACGGGCGCGTTGAATCGAGTTTCCAGAAATTCCACCGGGCTCATGATTCCTGCCCGCTGCCACCGCTTTGCCAGCACCAGGGCCGCAAAAACGGACGGTGGCACCGAGCACCAGATCACCGTCAGCGCCACCAGCCCGTGGGTGTAGGCAATGCCCGCGTAGGCTACGAAGATGGAGGTACTGAACATGGTCATGAAGTTGCTGATGCCATTGGCTACCCACGATACCGAATTCCCTCCTTTAAAATAGTCGTTGATGTTTTTGACGTAGCGGCCCAGGTACATGCCGATTCCGGACACCATCATCATGTACAGCAAGATGGCCGCATAGTCTATGGTTTGGAGTTGATTCATCGTTTTTTAAAGTCCAAGTGGGCCAGGAAGCCGAGAGTATAGGGTGATATGATCCGGAAGCCATTGCGTTGCAGGCTGTCGCCGCCCTTGTTTACCTGAGCGCTGCCAGTCAAGTACCCGTCGGGCGTGAGGTAGGCAGTCAGGCCGGCTTGGGCTCTGAGGGATGCCTGCCGGGCTTTATCGGGAAGCAGAGCTTTCTGAAAACCGTAGTTCAGGGCGGCCGCTAACCCGGCGGTACCGGAGGTTTCCAGACCGGTAGCAGGCTCGGACAGGAAGCAGTGCCAGAGTCCGCCGGGTTGCTGGTAGGCGATTGCCTGAGCGGCCGCTTCGCGAAAAGATTTCACCAGTGCTGTCTTTTGGTCACTTTTGGGCAAATGGGGCAGCGTTTTGGCCAGGCCCAGCAGGTACCATACTATGCCGCGCCCCCAGTTGGCAAAGTATAATTCTCCACGCTCCTGCCCCCTTTGGTAGATAGACGATCCCCGGTCCAGCAAATCTACCCGGGCCTGCAGGCTGTTAATTGCCAATTCGGTCAGGCCGGGGCGTTGGAGTGTTTTGGCCAGAACCGCCAGGGGGTAGCTCACCGTGTAGCATTCCTCCGTTTTGAGCATGCGGTTGTCACCGCTTCCGTCGGCCACCACGCCTTGGCTATTGGCGTGGTTTTTACAAAAGTCGATGGCTGTTTGTAGCAGGGGATGTCCGGGACTGGTTTGCGCCAGGATGGCAAAGGGCAGGATCGACTCTACGGTGCTAATCTTGTTTTCTGTTTTGACATTGTTCAGATTGGCGTACATCAGTTTATCGTTTCCAAGGTACAGGTCCAATTGACGGGCAAGTACCTGCCGGGCTTCGCGCGATTTTTGTCCTACTTCAAAGAGCCCATCCCACACCACGCCCTGCATCCAGCCAAAGGTCTGGACGGAGTCCAGGGATATGAGGCGATCCATCACGGCTTCCTTACCTGAACCGTTACCTGCCACCAGCAAATGAGGCCGGAAGGCAGTTGGAATGGCAGATAAGTCTGATGGTGCCGAAAAAAACCAGAAGGGCCGGGTACCTTCGCTCATCGAAAGCTCTACACCTTCGGAAAGCACCGCATCCAGACTGGCCGCCGGTATTTCCAGTTCAAAGGGCTGCATGTAATGCGCAAAACGTATGTCCAGTTCTCCCAACCTCTGACCGCTCCCGGTTTTTACTTCCAGTTTGCACAGTTCCCGAACGTCTGTGGCGGAGGTAATCCGTAAGCGGATGGGTTGGTTATGCTGGGGTACCTTTTGTTCCCATGTCAACCGGACGGTGTCCCCATTGGCCAGGATTTCTGAGAACGTCCAGTCGAACGGGATGTACTTCCCTTCGGGTAACGTAGGGGACGGCCCGCTCACCCGGGCCAAATGGTAGGTGTAGCCACGATCCTTCTCGCTTCCTCGTCCCAAGGCGGGAACGGCGGTCAGGAAGGCGGCGGTAGCCAGCATTTGGCGGCGGGTTAGTTGCATGGGATTTGTACTATTATTTTAATGAAATTGCTCCCTTCTCCGCAATCAGTACCGGGTAGTCAGGCACGGGTATGCCGCTGAAAACAAAATGATTGCCGGATTTCTTCCAGTTGGCTTTGGGTACTTCGTAGACTTTACCCGTAATGAGATCGACATAGACGGGCTTTTTGAATGTACCCTCTACTGTCACCTGGGTAGGCTGAGGCGTAAACGTTTCGGCGGGGCGGGCTTCGTGGTTCCAGAGTGTCACGGCCGTCAGCCCCGACTTTTTGTGCCTATAGACAAAGGCCGACTGCTTCTCCTGGTTGGTAGTAGGTACCTGGTCCAGCTGCGCCTCCATATCCGCATCGAAGATCGTGAATACATGCTGCGCGGCTTTGTAGGCCATTTTGGGTCGCTCGATGGTTTTGTCAGGATTGGTTTTCAGGATGCCCTTGGTGTTGACGCCCACCATATGGTCCCCGGCTTCGTAGTGAATATCGCTGATGGTGAACAGATTAGTAGCGATGCCGCGCCCATGGTCGCCGAGCATCCGGCGCAAGTCCCACTTGGCCTGGCTCAGCTCCGACCAGTCGTACTGCCGCAGCGCTCCGATCGTGACGGCACTGGGCGTAGAGGGAGCTCCGTTTTCGCCCTGCATGAATTCAATGTCCCGTTTGTAGCTCCACACGAGTTCGCGTAGTTTTTCAATTTGCGGATAAGAGGTACTGGGGTTGGGCGCGTAACCGTGATACGAAAGCACGTCAATGTATTTCAGACCGTCGTTTGCTTTCAGGTAATCCAGAAACTCCCGCATGAAGTCGAGTTTGGTGACGCTGGCCATGCCCAGGGCGATCAGCCGGGCTTCGGGCTGAACTTCCTTCACGATTTTGGCGGTACGTAGGTAGAATTCTCCAATTTCCCGGCCGGTGTGGGTCTTGTTGATATCCGGTTCATTCCAGATTTCCCATTCCGGGACGTACTGTTTGTAGCGGGTCACCATGGCGCGTACCCAATTGTCCCAGGCTTCGAGCGCCTCGGGTGAAGTGGGAATATGGCCCGCCAGCTTGGCCTCACCGCCTCCCTCATAAATCGGATTGCCGTACGAAAGCTCCACCCAGGGAGCTACCCCGCGCGCCGCGGCATCGGGAATAACGGCATCCAGCCAGGCGAAGTCATATTTGTCGGGGCGGCCCTCCGCTTTTACTTTTTCGGTCCTGGCCCAGCCGCCCTGCAGCCGAATCCGCTTGGCTCCCAGCGGTTCCAGATAGTGCTTGTACGACTGGTAGTCGGTATAGTCGCGGTCCATGGTTTCACCACCAATGGACCAACTCGATGCTTTGATCTCCTTCGTGCTGCGAGGCTTGACCGAGCCGATTTCCCGAAAGCCTTCGGGTGCAGCGGGTACTTGGGCGAAAGCAGAAGTAGCCACCAGGCCAAGTATGCCTAAAAGGGTGTTTTTAAATTTTATTTTCGTTCGCATATTCCTATTCGTTAAGGGTTGGTTTCGTTATTGCTGACGGATGAGTTGGTAGGTACTTTGGGTGAGTTGTTCGGCATTTTTCAGATTCATCTTTTTTTCGCCCCGGTACCAATGCTGCCATTTTTCGCTGGTCACATTGAGTGCCTGGCCTTTCTTCATCCGGGCGAAGGCCTCCGTGGCTTCCTTAAGGTACTTCTGGGCCTGGGCCCTATTGCCTTCGTCGAGTACCTGTTTGGCCCGGACGGTCCCGATCAGCCATTCTTCCAGCCCGAGCATGATCTGGATTTGTGAAAGCAGGTTGGTCTTTAAGAAAGCCTGCTGCTTGGCATCCAATTTGGGCAGCAGCGTCTCGGCTTGGCGCAGCGCCTGCGCGTGGCCCTGCTGCTGGCGAAGTACCTTTTCGAGTAGCTCCCGGTTACTGGCAGGCTTGGGGTGCGCATCGCTCAGGGAGGTTTGTCCCCAGGTACTTTCGGCCGTTGCCTGCCGGGCTTTGGCCTCTGCCGCCTGGTACTTGGCGGGATCAGTGAGTTGCAGTTCGATTTTTTTCAATAGCCCTAAGGCAAAGCTGCGCGTCTGGCCGTCGAGCAGCATGGGTACCTGTTGGCGGTCGTGCAGCACGAAGCCTCCAAAGTACGTCTGGTAGGCCTGCTGTGCGGCGGCAGCTTGCGCACCGTACCGCTCCTGCATCCAATTTTGGGTGAAGGTACCTGGTTCAAATTTCTCGAAGTCATAGAGCATTTTTCCGGAAGCCGCCATCCCCAACTGAAACTCCCGTACATTGGAGGCGTTCAGGATGGCGTAGTGGGTACTTTGCTTTTGGTGCGCTTCGCGGAAAACGGCGTAAGTATGCTGCGGCGGAATGCCCTGCGCCAGGTGCGGTCCCGCCCCCCACAACTGGTGGTGATAGTACACGCCGTAAGTATGCTCAGAACGGCGGGTCGTCTCATGGAAATCTTTCTGCCACTTCCAGCCGGGCGAATTGTCCGAGAAAACGATGGTGACATCGTCGGGTATTTCTAAATGGCCCGCCTGGTTGAGGGTAGAACCTTCGGCCCAAAGCGTGGTAGTGATGGGTGGATTGGGCCGTTTATCTACTTCCTGGATTATCGCCCGTTGTACCCGCATAGCTTCCGAGATAAGCTTCCCTCGATCAGCGTCGGACTGCGGTATGCCCGGATCGGCCATCCACATGGGCCGGTCGGCGATGCCGCGTAGGCCAATCTGCCAGATCACGTTGGGGTACCTGGCCCACTCCTGCGCGTAGACGCGCCATACTTCTTCCAGTTTTTCGCGACTGCTGTAAAATGAAAAGAGTGGTTTTTTACCAGTTTTTTCCTGCCAGTAATTAAAAAACGTAAAAGCACTGACACCCATCGCCTCGACGTGATGCATCGACAAAAACACCCCGCGCCGGGCGGCCTCCTGCACCAGGGCCGCTTCAGCGGGATTACGAATGTCGATGAAACTGGCCGGAATGATCAGGTTCATCCGCAGCCGCACTTCCACCACCTGCTTCATAATAGCCGGGTTGACTACCTGTCCGTAGTAGGGGTAGTCGATCTTGCGTACGCCGCCGCTTTCGTACCACTCGGTAAGCAGGTCTTCGTCATTGATAAACCATCCCCGGTACCGGAAGCTGGGGGTACTTTGGGAAAGGACGACGTCATCCCATTGAAGTACCTTGCGCGGCTCCGGCGCGCGGTCCGACCAGAAGGACAACGGGTCCACGCCCAGGTACTTTTCCAGAAAATCGTAAATCCCGAACATTGTTCCCCGCTCATCGCTGCCCGCGATCAGGAGATTTTTATGGGAGGAAAGTACTTCGTAGGCTTCCCATTTTTCTCGTAGGGCTTCTACTTGTTTATAATATTTTTTTATGGCTTGATCGGACAATCCTAAGGTACCTACCACCACCATCGGCTGGCCCGACAGGTTCTTCTCATCCGGCACCACGCGTAAGGTTTTTCCCGTGATTTTGGCCACGTCGCTCACCAGATCCTGCACCGCCAGGCGCACGCACTCGGGCTCGGTAGCCGGAAGTACCACCACAGCCTGCTGGGCAGTGCCTACCAGCGTGAAGGGACTATTTGCCGTCGTCTGTGCCCAATCAGGCGCCGATAGGATCATCAGGAAACCAATAAGTAGGTAAAGCACGCGCATTATTTTTTTTAATCCATCAACTTTTGAACTTCAAATCGGCAAGGTACCTGCCGCCGGAAAGTTTCCGCATGCTTTCGGCTGTCCGGGCGCTTTGAAAGCCAATGTCTTCAATGTGAATCTTAGAAAAAACCGATGCGTGGGCCCGGGCATCGATCTGCTGGCCCTACTTTAGTATTGTCCGACCTGCGTGGCCTCGTCATCACTTTCGTGGACAGATGATCCGCACAGTCGCGATCGCGGGTTTCACCGCCGATAGACCAGGTACTTTTAATGTCTTTCGCATTGTGGGCAACAAGTCGCCCGATGACTTTTCAGTCGGGCGACACCTGCGCCTGAGCCCAGGAACCGGCTAACAGGAACAAGGATAGTACTTTCTTGATCATAGCTTCTTGATGGTTAAAATGGATAAATCCGCAATCAATATGGGCGCATCGTACACCGGAAGGCCCCGGAACGTAATAAGGTTTCCTTGGCGAACGATCTGGTTTTCGGGTATTTCAAAGACTCCTCCGGTCAAAATATCCACGTAGACCGGCTTTTCCAGCTTTCCATTGAGGACCGAGAAGTTAATATTTCGAACTTTGTTGGTATTTGTCGGGATGTACTCATCTACCCAGATTGTAAACAGCTGTTTCCCGGAATTCTTAGCTTCATAGCCGTACACGGCCAGGCTCCGGTCGGTACCCTTGTTGTACTTTACTTCATCAGCTTTTACCGGGGCATTCAGGTTGTGAGTATCGTGCAGATTTTTGATACGCATTAGCTGATGGTCAAAAACCGAGGTTACGTTTTGCATGGCGTAGTAGGCCATTTTGGGGCGGATGGCCCGTTTTGTGGAGTCAGATTCGATGATGCCCTTGACGTTGAGGCGGGTGATGGGCCCGGAAGTGACGCCATAGCTCATGTCGATGATTCCGAGAATGCTCGATTCAATGTCGTGGCCCAGATCACCCAGCATACGGCGGGTGTTCCACTTGGCCTGCGACAATTCCGACCAGTCGTAGTTGCCCAGAGCACCCCGGCCACCACCACTAAAGGAAGGACAGCCGTTTTCGCCCTGCCGCAGCTTCACGTTCGGAGCATACTTGTCGAGCACCTGCCGCAAGTCCGCCACGCGACCGTAATTCGCATCGGGATTATAGACGTAATCATGGTAGGTCATGTTGTCGAACAGGTACATCTTCCCTTTTTCATAAATCGTTTTGAAAAACGTGTCAGCGTAGTTCAGGTCGATGTGGCCCATGGAAAGCCCCGAAATTTTTGCCTCTGGCTGCAAACGTTTGATGATTTCGGCTGTACGTATGTTGAGCTCGGCTACGTCCCTGGGCTTGTTGGTTTCGTTATCGCCAAAATTGGGCTCATTCCACACTTCCCAGTCTGTTACTTTATCCTTGTAGCGGGTCACAAGGGCCGTTATCCATTTGTCCCAGGCTTGCAGAGCTTCGGGGGAAGTAGGAATACCCGCGCTGAGGTTGATGCCCCCGCCACCTGGGTAGATGGGGTTGCCGTAGGAGGTTTCGAGCCAGGGCTGTAGGCCCCGTTGGTGGGCGTCGTTGATGATTTTATCCAGCCAGGCGAAGTCATATTGCCCTTTTACTTTTTCGGTTTTGGCCCATCCTGCCTGCATCCGCAGCCTTTTGATACCCAGGGGAGCCAGATACTCTTTGTACTGCTCATAGTCGGTCAGGTCGCGGTCCAGGGTTTCGCAGCCTATGATCCAGTTGGATGATTGAATGTCGCGGGCGTTGCGGGGCACTAAGGTCCCGATTCTTTTGTACGAAATGGCGAAGTCCGTCCTGACCCGATCCGGTGAGGTATCGAGGTTTTGGGAGAAGGCCAGATTCGAATTCAGAAGGAGTGAAATAAAAAGTAGGTTATATAGCTTCATTTAATCGGTGCTTGTTAGGAAGAGTCTAGTCTTGTTTTAATCCCTCAAAAGTAAGTTTGGAGACCTCCTGATTCACATAGGCAAGCCAATCTTCTTTAGAACTAAACTTTGGGCTTCTGGTCCAGCCTGCCCCTGCGTAGTAGGTGACCGGCTGACCGGGCCGGGCATTCAACAAAAGAAATTTCTCTTTCTGATGAGAAGCGAACTCTTGTACTTTTGCCGGATTGACAAGTACGGCAGTACCCAGCTGACCGTAATTGGGCTCGTAGGATTCCCATAAGGCAAGTACCCCCTTCGGTACATCGGTCAGTACTTCGGGCTTCTCTGCGTAGGAAATACCGACGGCCACGGTCAGAGGACCCGGACGGTCGGTGTCGAAGGTGCTCACTACTTTGAAAAAATTGGTACCCATCCGCATACTGACAACCTTGCGCTCACGTACCTGGGTATTGCCCACCTGCCAGGGATCGTACACCAGTTCGAAAGCTATTTCTTCGGCAGTATTTTTCAGAATCCGGTGCGTGGCGTAGGGTTCCGAACCGTAGGGTTTGCCCTCGTGCCAAATGGCCGTGCCACCAAGGCCTCGCCCGAAGCCTACCTGGTAAAAATCGCAGCCCTCACCCCGGTCCACGTGATATTCCTGCCCTTCGGCGTTAAGCCGGTACCACTTGTCGATGATCGGGTAGTCTACCGATTTGGACCAGATGTCGATGCCGCTGCCAACCCGATTTTTGACCGGCGGTCCGTACACCCGAAAGGCAATTCGGTCGTTTTCCCATAAAATATTGCCGTTGGCTTCGGGCATATAGCGGAGGTAGGTACGGGGCGTGGCGCTATCCAACGCGACAAAGTACCCCAGGCTACGGAGAGGTTTTACTTCCTTGATTCCCATTTTGGCGGCCTGTGTAAAGGCCAATACCACAGGCCCGAAGGCATGGGGATCGTTGAGTTTCCAGGTGCGGCGGACGTAATCTTGTTTAGTACCCTGCCCCGGCGCCAGACAGCCAATGCAGGTATGACTCACCGAGCCTTCGGGGCTAATGTAAGACAAGTACCCGCTCAGCCCTTTTTTGAAAGCGGGCAGGTGCGTTTTGGGAAGTACCCCCTGCTCGATGGCAATACCCAGCCCATACAGCAGCAGCCCGGTACCGGAGGTTTCTACGTAGGAAGTAGTATCGCTCATCTCCTGATGCCACATCCCTTCCGAATCCTGGAAGCGAAGAATGGTTGTAAAGAAGTCCTTTGCCAGCCGGTTTACTTCCTTATTGCGGGGGTGGTTTTTGGGCAAATCCCGCACCAGGGTAGCCAGCGCAAAAGCGCCCCAGCCATTGCCTCGGCTCCAGTTGTCTTCCGAAATAGAATTGTAAGCTTTGAACCCCCGCGCCTGATGAATGAGCCCATTGGGATCGGCCAGAATTTTGAACAGTTCCAACGTTTCAAACACGGCCAGATCCACGTATTCGGGCTTATTGAACGCCAGGCCACTGTATAAAAGGTAAGGTGTAACGGCAAAGGCTATGTCAATGAATACCTGATCGAGGCTATCCTTGGCCCAATGAGCGGTGAGGATGCCTTCTGATGAACGCTTCTGGTTCTGCACCATGCGGTCGGCCCCGTCGCGCACCTGATCGGCCAGCTGGCTGGTCTTTCTGAGATAGTTAAGGTAGGCGCCCCCACTTCCTCCTACTCCGTAGCTGATAAAACTTCCCTGGGCGCTGATTTCTTTGCTTTTGAATTTGGCAAACAAGTTCAGGGCATCTTTCAGTAGCTTTGGGTCGTTTTGAACCACCGCCAATTCTGACATTCCGTGCAGTAGCAAGCTGCCGGTATAGTGGCTTAGGTCAATTTCTTTTAATCCCTTTTGAAGCACCAACCGGGCCACTTCCTCTGTTTGCAGAGGCTTTACAAGAATAGGCAGGTCGCTATTCTGAGCCCAAAGCAGAGAAGGTTGACCCGGGGCGCATAACGCCAACCAGGCTAAAAAGAAAAGTAAAAGCCGTTTTAAATTCATCAGCATTGCATTGAAAACGATACACTGAATCGTGAGGATAGCCGGTCGGACCGCCGTGCGACGGATCGCCCGGACCACATCAATAGCCTGGGTTCTGTTCCAGATTGCCGTTTTTGTTCGCCTCAATTTCCGAATAGGGAATCGGGAAAAGGGCATTATAATCGTTGATGTTACTCTTGTTAAGCGGATTGTATCTCCGCACGCGTTCCACAAGTTTACCCATCCGTGAAAGGGTAATCCGGCGGTTTTCCTCGAAAATCAGCTCGCGAGCCCGTTCGTCCAGAATGTAGTCCAGGCTTACTTCGGCAGGGGTTACCGGAACGGCCTTGGCGCGGTTGCGCACTATATTGATGTCGGCAGCTGCTTTGGTTGCATCTCCTTTCAGGAAGTAGGCCTCGGCCCGGAGCAGGATGGTTTCGGGCAGACGAATCATATAAATGTCCCGGTACGTGTTGCCGGCAGTCGTTTTCAGGGTCAACTTGGCCGGGTCGGCGTACAGACCGGCCGGATGCTGGCCTGGTGTGGTGGTTTTGGAAGGGTATGGATACCAGCGCCAACCCTGGGCTTTCCAGTTTGGTGCCGGGAAATCGATGATACTTTTACCGAAGTACTTGGGTGAAGCTGGATTGGTATACACAAAGTCACGAACGATATTGAAGGGTGAGGTCCGGATGTCGGGGTTTGTCACCACACGGTTATCTTTTTTAGGGTCCAGTCCCCAGATATCATAGAGGAAATAGTCGGTGGGCTGCACAAAGGAAACGCCGCGTCCGCCACCGTTTAGCGTAGAGGCCGAAGCATTATCGATCATTGCTCCCTTACCGTCGGGGTCCACAATGGAAAACACCGCTGGGCCTACGGCCCGCTCAAGCTGATTCATCCCACCGGCGGCAGTAAGGCCTCCCCCTATGACGTCTACTTCGTACTGAATCACCCAGACTGCCTCCATATTACCTGCCTTACGGTTCTGGTTACCCGCCCGGAAAAGGTCATAAAACACATCGCCGGGGCTGCTGCGCAGACTACCGAAACGGGTCTCCATCAGGCTCAGGTTCGATTTCTCGATCACCTCCGTGGCGGTTTCTATAGCTTTGTCGTACTCTTTCAGTACGATGTAGGTTTCGGCCAGTAGGTGGTTGGCAACAGCTTTGCTGAGCTTACCGTCTGGTACATTGCCGATGTTGGGCAGATTGGTGGCTGCGTCGGTGGCATCGAGCACAATCTGATTGAGTAACTCTTCGCGACTGGCCCGGCCAAAATCACTTTTGGGAGAGGTAGCCTCTTCCAGAATCAGAGGAACACCGCCATAGAGGTGTACCAAATGCCGATAGGCCCAGGCCCGGAACAACTTTGCTTCGGCTCCCAGTACCTTTTGTCGAGCTTCGGGCACCTGTGAAGCCGGCAAACGTGAAATGACGGTATTGGCGTTGGAAATCACCTTATACCAGCCTACCCAATGGTAGCGCGGAATCGCTCCCTGGGGGGTGATGGCCGAATTATAATTGCCCACGCGGGCGTTGTCGAGGCGGGCATTAAAAGCCAGATCGGTAGCCACAAACTCCGTATTGTAGGCAGCTCCGCCATCTACGCTGTATATTTCCCGCACCCGGGCGTACAAGTCGGTGAGGGCGGCATTAAAGTTGGCCTCACTCACGTAGGAGTTTTCGGGGCTGTAAAAATCCAGGGGCACTTCGTTGAGGAATTCCTCCTCGTTGCAGCTGGCGCTGAACAGTATGGTACCCGCCAGCAGTATGATTTTAACAAATTTCGTTTTCATGTTGTTTCAGAATCTGGGGTTAGAAAGAAACTTCGAGTCCAAAGGAGTAGGATTTCATCACCGGGAAGGCATTGTAGGCCGATACGCCCTGCCCCGTCTCGGGGTCCCAGCCGTCCCAGTCGGTCAGGGTGAGCAGGTTTTTGCCGCTCACAAATAGTTTCAGATTCTGGGCACCCAGTTTTTTGCTGATGTTCCGGTCGAAATTGTAGGCCAGCGAAATATCCTGCAAACGGACAAAGTTGCGCTGGTAAAAGGCGCGGGCTCCCACCGGCGAGCCTACCCATTGGTTGGGGTACCTGGCGTCGGGGTTGCGCGGCGACCATATCCGGTAGAAGTCAAACCAGTTGGAGCTGGTGGCAATGCCTTTGGTACCATTATAGCCATCTGGGTGGTTGACACCCAGGTAGCTGTTCTTGCCCCCCTGAATGGAATTGATGAAGAAACGGAGCGTGAATTGCCTGAATGAGAGGCTGTTCTGGATACCAAAGGAGTAGGCAGGCTCAGTATTGCCCAGGATCACGCGATCATTTTCCTGGGTGATTTTGCCGTCGCCGTTCTGGTCAATTACCTTGTAGCTACCCGGATCAAAACCCGGCAGACGCTCATCGGTAAGCTGGTTGAGGCCGTCTATCTGATAGTTGTAAATGGTACCAATGGGCCGACCGATAAACAGGCCGCTGGCGATCAGGTCGTCTTCCTTGCCGTCGCCGTCATTGTCCTCCCCGAGCAGGCGCACGATTCTATTGCGGTTGCGCGAGAAGTTCACC
The DNA here is from genome assembly GCA_964500445.1 of uncultured Persicitalea sp. GTDB lineage: Bacteria > Bacteroidota > Bacteroidia > Cytophagales > Spirosomataceae > Persicitalea. The sequence goes on from CAZCOG010000019.1 coordinate 96,754, forward strand.
GACACATCCCAGGTGAAGTCGTTTTTCTGAACAGGAATACCGTGCAGCAAAAACTCAAAACCGGTGTTGTTTATCTCACCAATGTTGGTCAAGACGCTGCCAAAGCCGGAAGTCTGGGGCAGGATCTGTGACCATAGCAGGTCGTTGGTGTTGGAGTTATAGTACTCCACGTTACCGTCGATGCGGTTGTTCAGTATAGCAAAGTCGGCTCCGATGTTGATCCCGCGGGTACGCTCCCAGCGGAGATCGTTGTTGGCCAGAGTAGCGACCGAGCGGCCAATGGAGGTAGAGCCGCCATCACCGAACACGTACTTGGAAGCATCGGCCGACTCCACCTGAGCCAACGAGCTGTACCGGGCCACCTTGTTGCCATTTTCGCCGTAGCTACCCCTGATTTTCAGGAAGTCGATAGCAGGTACTTTAAAGAAACTCTCCTCGGAGAGCACCCAGCCAAAACCGATCGAAGGGAATATGCCCGTTTTGTTATTTTTGGAAAAACCGCTGAATCCATCCCGGCGCACCGTAGCTTTCAGCAGGTACTTGCCGCCGTAGTTATAGGCCACACTCCCCATCTGGTAGAGCAGTACTTCCTTCCAGGCTTCAGACGATATCTTCTGGATTTCGGCCAGGGCCAGGTTGTTGTAAGAGAGGTTCAAGTCCGAGAATCCGGAGCCATTGGCCGCCGTGCGGTTAAATTTGGCGGTGTTGTAGCCGTACACCCCCGTAGCGTTGATGGAGTGCTTGCCAAACGTCCGGGTATAATTAAGAATGTTGTCCAGGGTCTGCTCGTACTGGGTAGCGTCATTTTTAAAGGCTGAACCCGTTAGCCCGGCGCCATAGATACTCGACCCGTACGTCTTAAAGTATTTCAGGTTGTTCCCCATATTCACCCGGTAGCTCAGGCCTGGCACGGACGGAATCCGGATAATACCGTAAAAGTTACCCACCAAACGATTCTGCACTTCGTAGTTGTCATTGGTAGCCGGCAAAAACGGGTTCGTGTTCAGGTCGCCCGTGGGATTGATGATGAAATTACCGTCTGCATCCCGTGGCTGTACAAGCGGGCTCATGGCGATCAGGGAACTCATATTGGGTGCTTCGCCCGAAAAGTCCGTAAAGGTCCCCGCCGTATTAGCTCCAAGGGTGAGCCACCTGGTCACTTCGGTATCCAGATTCAGACGGAGAGATAGGCGCGAGTAGTCGTCGTTTTTAATGAATCCCTTCTCATTGGTATAGCCTGCCGACAGAAAGTAGTTGGTCTTTTCCGATCCGCCCGATACTCCCAGCGTATGATTGGAAAGCCGCGAAGGCTGGGTCAGGTTGCCGTACCAGTCGTAATTGTTCCCGGCGTCTACCCCGGCCAGCACGCTGGGAAAGAAGTCGGAGTTGGCGAAGGTCCAGGCGGGATTGGGATCGAGGTAGCCCGATTCCTTCGTAAAAGCCTGTAGGTATTCGATGTCCCGTACCTTTTCCAGGTAGGCTTCGCGATCCAGCAACCTGGCATTAACACTTGGAGTAGAGATGGCGTAGTTTCCTGAATAGGTGATGGTAGGCTTCTGGCCGGTTTTACCTGTTTTTGTGGTGATCAGAATGACCCCGTTGGCGGCCTGAGAGCCGAATACGGCCTTGCTGCTGGGATCTTTCAGCACATCCACACTGGCTACGTCACTGGGATTGATGTCGGAAAGCCTTCCATTGAATATGAGACCATCCACGATTATGAGGGGCGAGGTGTTGCCGTTCAGGGTGGATACGCCCCGGATATTGATCGAGGCTTCCTGGCCCGCCTGATTGGTTTGCCCGATGGTCAGACCAGGCAGGGAGCCCTTCAAAGACTGTAATATACTGACGTTGGGCGATTCTTTGAATGCCTGCAAGTCGGCCGAGGCAATGGCTCCGGTCAAATCCTTCTTTTGTTGGGTACCGTAGCCAACTACCACTACCTCGTTTAGTAACTTGTTGTCGGTGTTCATGGTAATGGAAATGATACTTCGGTTGTTTACGGGTACTTCCTGCGATTCGTAGCCTACGAAGGAGAACACAAGTACCGGATTGTCGCCCGAGACACTGATCGAATAGGAACCATCTGCGTCGGTAGAACTCCCGGTGGTAGTTCCGCGCTCTACCACATTCACCCCAGGCAGGGGCTGCCCGCTATCGTCAGTAACCACGCCAGTGATTTTTTGCTGGGCCCAGGCCGCCGACGTGGTTGCTCCTGCGTAAAGAAGGAGACATAACAACCAACTCGGGCACCAAAAGGTAAAATGCTTTTTCATAGTTTAAGGGTTATTATTCAACAATAGTAAATTTTAATTTCACAATGCAATACTATCGTAAATTGATAAAATGATCAAATTTTTTTGATTATTATTTTTTCTTAAAATCTATGATTCTTATAGAGCGACATTGGAATTATTTTATTTGTGTGCCTTGAAAATCGATAATTTGAAGCTTTGCATTAGTTTTGTACAAAGAGAAACTTATCTATATAATTTGGAGATTTGAAGTCTTATCTATAACATTGTGAAATTATTTATCTGAAAAAATATATCATTACTGAATTATGGGCTTAGTAGAATCATTTAATCTTACTGGAAAAGTTGCGCTGGTTACCGGTTGTAAAAGAGGGATCGGAAGGGCCATGGCCGTGGCGTTGGCTGAGGCGGGTGCCGACATTATCGGCGTGTCGGCCAATCTGGAACTGGAAAACAGTGGGGTAGAGAAGGAGGTCACTGCCTTAGGGCGAACTTTCCGGGCTTACCGGTGTGATTTTAATGACCGGACCTCTCTATACGCTTTTCTGGATGAGGTAAAGGCGGACTTTCCTATAGTTGATATACTTGTAAACAATGCAGGTAGCATCCTGCGCAAGCCTGCGCACGAGCATCCCGATGAATACTGGGATACGGTGCTGGAAACAAACCTGACGGCACCCTTTATATTGAGTCGTGAGTTGGGAAAGAAAATGGTGGAGCGGGGTGAAGGTAAGATCATCTTCACGGCTTCGCTGCTCACGTTTCAGGGAGGAATTACTGTACCCGGATACGCTGCGAGCAAGGCGGCGCTGGGCAGCCTGGTGAAAGCCCTGGCAAACGAATGGGCTGGTAAGGGAGTAAATGTCAACGCCATCGCTCCCGGTTATATCAGTACGGATAATACCGAAGCCCTGCGTAATGATCCCGAGCGCAGCGCTTCAATTCTCGGGCGTATACCTGCCGGGCGCTGGGGCACTCCGGAGGATTTTAAGGGAGTAACCGTGTTTCTGGCGTCCGATGCTGCCCGCTATGTCCACGGTAGTATCGTGACAGTAGATGGGGGATGGATGGGCCGGTAATTCAGCATCATGAGAGTAAATTACCTTTATATTGGGCAAATAACTTACCTTTGGGGACAATCACCCCACCAAATTTCTCATGGTTTTAGTCGTTATAAAGGCTCTTGATATCCTCGAATACCTGGCACAAACGCCAAACCGGGCATTTACTCTGACAGAAATTTCGGAAAGTCTGAATTTAAATCAGGCGACCTGCGCCAATATTCTCAAAACGCTGGTCAGCAAGAACTTCGTCGAGCACTTGGGACGCAGGAAAGGATATAAACTTGGTCCGATGGCATTTAATCTCACCAATAATCTGGATTATAACCGGGAGATTATCGTGGCTGCCAAGGATGTGATGCTCGAGATTACAGAAGAACTTAACGAAACATCTTTGCTGGGCGTCCTCCGCAATCAAAAGCGGTATATTTTGCACCTGGTAAACAGTGATCAGGATTTACAAGTGCGTAGCCACACAGAGCGGGACGTATATGAAACGGCCACCGGCAGGCTGCTGCTGGCTTATCTGCCTAAAAAGGAGCGTGATAACTTTATAAACGCTCATGGAATTCCTTCTTCTAATGTTTGGAAAGAGGCCAGTGAGCGTGATTCGCTTGAGGCGGCTTTGAATAAAGCGGTCAGTGAAGAGCTGGTAATATCCCGATCGGCCAAGCACATCATCGGACTGGCAGTACCTATTCGGAAAAAAGAAAAAGTGATCGCCGCGATTGGGGTTTTTCTGCCTGAAATACGATTTACTCCTTTGCGTAAGAAAGAAATTATTCAGGCCCTAAGGCGAGGTTCTGCCGCTATCAACGAAAGGTTAGCCAGTGAGTATGAATAATAGAGAACAGGATTAAAAAGTCACTACTCTTTTAATCCTGCTCCTCTATTTCTGTTCGCCGTGGCAGGTTCTGGACGGGTAGTTTGCGATGTTATACTATTAGCTGACCTTACTTCTTGCCGTAATGCCGGTTAGCGAAATCAATGAAGTTCGCCCAGTCGTAGCGGGTCAGGTCATGGATGCCTTCCCGGTTGTGGTAACCCAGCGGCGGACTTTTCACCGGCGTATCAATAGCAGGCGCGTTGGCCGGCAGGGCTGAGCGTAACCCGAACAATCCGTACACCGGCTCCGCTTCCTTCATGGCCAGAAAAGTACCCCTCGGATCGGCCCACAGGTCCTTGGAAGCATTGGTCGCATACAACGGCCGGGGGGCTACCAGCGCAAGGAGCATGTGCTGGTCCACGGGCAGGGCATCCTCTTTGCCATTGTACTTTTTGTAGTTGTCGGCAAACCAGTGGGGAAAGGAGGTGTTGATGCGCTCGACGCGCTCACCGAAGTTGCGGCGCGACAGCGAGGCTCCCGTATTGCCCGAGCAGTTGGAAACGCAGATGGCGAACCGCTGGTCCTGGGCCGCGGCCCACAAGGCGGCCTTGCCGCCCCGCGAATGGCCGACCACCGCCACCTTCGCGGCATCGACATCGCGGTCCTTCTCAAAGTAGTCCATCACCCGGCTGGCCGCCCAGGCCCAGGCCCCGATGGCCTTCATGCCGTCAGCGGCCGCGAGCTGCTCGGGGTATAGCTGCAGGACACCATTCTGGTAGGCGTTGCGGTTGTCGGGGGCCGCATCGCCCACCTGGAAGGCCGCCACGGCGTAGCCGGCGTCGATGACCATCTCGGCGGGCCAGAAGCCGCTGAGCGTATCGCGCTGGGGGGCGGTGTTGCGCTGGCTGCGGTTGTTGATCAGCAGGAAGGCTGGCGCTGGTTGGCGGGCATTCGTCGGCACGAACAGCACCAGATTGATTCGTACGGACTTGCCGTTATTGTGGGCCACCAGCTCGACTTCCTTGAGGTGGGCTTTGCCGTTCATGGCCTTTTTGTCCTCGTTCGTGATTGAGTATTCCAGCCGGTCGTACTTTTTGGGCATTTGCCCGTAGACATGCTCTTCGAATAGGGAAAGTATCTGCGGGCGGCGCGTCTGTTCCCAGGCTTTTCGGGTAGTGATCTTCTGGCCGTTGGCCGCGGTGAGCACATCGGGCAGCGTGTAGTGGCCCACCATGGACTCGTCGTAATTCTGTGCGTAGAGACAGGGCGCAAGCAGCAAGGCGCTAAAAAAAGTAAGGACAAATTTCATAAACTATGATTTTATCAAGTATGCTCTTCCTAGAAAGGGATAGGGTACGTTGTTCTAACATAATTACCGGAGCGACTTTCTTATTTTGCTAGACAATCCGGTATCAACTACTGAATGCCAATATTTAATTCGTGAATCGTAGGGCTGCTGCTACTCGGTGTAGATCTTGGCCTATGTCGCAAAACTGGTATGTTTTTGGCTAGTCTTTAAGGATCAGTACTTTTGTTTTAAAACAAATACGCACTAGCTAGCTGGCCGAATGCTGGTCATTCGGTATCGTCAATCCCAGGCTAAAAGCTCCATAGCCGGGTATCGAACATCGTATTGCCTGCTCGTAGAAGCCTCTCTTATAGCTTAATCTCATGAAAAATATTTGTCTTGTTTTAATCATCCTGGCACCCATCCTGCCCGTTTTGGCTCAGGAAAATCCCGTCCGTACCGTGACGTTGGACTCCGTCACGGTTGAGGGCATTCGCAACCGG